>NZ_JBNKYN010000031.1:0-43969 GCF_050300915.1 Amphritea sp. | reverse complement strand
TGCGGCACTGGATCGTCCCAACGTTATTCTGTTTGGCTCTACCGACCCGGGGCTGGTGGGCGGTTATGGTAAGGATCAGATCTGCTTAGAGGCGAAAGCTCAGCCCGCGAGTGGTCGTGCAGTGGAACCCGCTGTCTTTGCTAATCTTACGCCGGAGATTGTCTGGCAAACGCTACAAAAACACATCTTAAAGTCAGAACTCGGTTTTTATCTTTAATGCAGAGAGCAGTTGAATCCAATCGGAGCCTGTGGAACATTCAGCTAAAGCCGTGACATCCAGCTCCGGTCTGAGCCACTTTGTGGTCAGTAATGCCGTAGAAATATCACCTATAACATGAGTGTTTTCTGGCAAAAGAGGAAGCATAACTTCCATCGGTATCGCGCCGGGTAACTCAAATGATTTTTCAGGTATGGCCTCTGAGAAAGCTGCTTTATTCGTTGTTCTTGGGTGATGCTTGAATGCGATAGGTCCATTCATAGCAGCACACCAATTTTTGATTCTCAATAGAGTGGAGTGTTTCAGAACTGAATCATGAGGTAGTAAGATTAATCCCTCGACTGCGCCGACCCGGTGTAATTCAAGATTATCTTTTAAACAAAGGGTTGAAAGCTGCCTGAATTCTGGGGTAATTAGGTTCAATGGCAGTGGGTGAATGGTTTTTCTAAGCAGCGGTGAACAGGCAAACTCAGGGAAGGCGATGTATGCTTCCTGAATCCAGCCGCTGGCGCCGATCGTTTCAGGTTGTTTCCACCAAAAACCATAGACGAGTTTTTTGATTAAGTTATCGAGCAGTTTGTCACTAAACCAGTGGGTCTTTCTTCCCAGATAAGTATAAGTACCGTCATCAAGGTAAACCCCGGTAGGAAGAGGAGCCGCATGAGCCATGGAATACTGAAACTCTATTCTGCGGTCGTTAGCGGTATATATTTTTTGTGGTTTTATATCAGAGAGTAATGCGTCAATTTTTTTCAGTACCGCTTTTCTTTGCGCCCCTTTGCCTTTTCCGCTCGCCTTATGAGAGATAATACCGCTGTTTTTGAACGGGGATGCCGGCCATTCTAGAAAAGCGGTAACAAAGTCGCTCTGCAGGGCTGGCTGGTCAATTAGCCACACTGTTTTTGCCTCTGTAGCCGGTAGCGAGAAGGCGACCATGCTTGCAGTGAGCATATTGAATGGTGTTGAGACCAAAAAGAGGTGATGTTTCATATTATATCTGGGCTACCCGTAAATCTGGCTATGTACACAATTTTGAAAATAACAGATGCTCTGTTTTGTTGTCATCATGAAGAACTTGGATGATACAATGTAACGCAATATTGGGTGGGTATATTCATTGTACCCAGAGAGACGTTGGTTAGTGAGTAAAAATGATAAAAGTTGCCATAATTAATAACACGCGGAATCACAGTCATTTTGGCTGCTCCCTGGTCATGGACAACTTAGAGCTGTTACTTGCTCAGAACGGTTTCTCCGTTGAGTGGTCCTGGCCTGTTCATAAAGACTGGCGCCTGCATCAAGAGGAGTTGCTGGGGTTAGCAAAAGTTGATGTCGTGATTGTTAATGGAGAGGGCACCATTAACAACAGTCATCGGAAAAAGTATGCTCAAGCTCTTGTAGAGTTGGCCCGCTTTGCAACGGATAATATCTCAAAGTATTGTTATTTAATAAATGCGACTCTTTTCAATAATACAGCAGATGCATACCAGCAATTAAAGTACTACCGTTCAGTCTATGTGAGGGATCAGGCAAGTCTGGCTGAACTTCACCGCTACGGTTGTCATGGCAAATGGGTTCCGGATCTTACTTTTTATGGTGCCTCAGATCACTCTGAGAAAGCGACGCCTGCAAAAAAGGTATGTGTGACTGATAATACACTTCGACCTATGGCAAAAAGGCTTAAACGTTATGCGCGTAAAAAAGGTTTTACTTACGTAACGATGAGCTTGGCTCACCCTCGTAATAAGCCCTTCTGGAAGAGTCCGAGAACGTTTCTTAAGAATACCTGGAACTGGTTTTTTCGTGACCGGCATCGCTCATCCCAACCCCAGGCCTATATCGATTTTTTACAGCAGTTTGAGTTGGTGATAACTGGCCGGTTTCATACTGTAACTATGTGCCTGAAGCACCGGATCCCCTTTATAGCGATCGCTTCCAATACACCTAAGATTGAACATCTGCTTGAAGATGTGTTTGGAGATAAAGGTCGTTCTGTTTCTATTGAAGATATCGAATCAGACAGGTTTCCGGAAAGTTGTGATTTTTCGACAGCGGAACTAGAGAAAATCAGTGAGTTTCTTGCTGATACCCAAAGGAAAATTGACTCGCTCTTTGCTTCAATTAACGCTGATTTTAAGCAGGGTAAGGCCGGAAAAGATTTTGATTATCTTTAAGTATGGAATAATTCTGTCGACAGCGTGGGATGGGATATGACTTGCTCGGTGTATTTTGTTTCCAAACTTTTTAGTTTGTTTATTGCCGCATCTATTGCGAAAGAGCGTAGTGATGAAAAATCGGTTCTGGTTTTTATTAATCAGCCGGCGGGCGATAATGGGGTATATGAATTGTTGCAGGAGTGGGCTGAGAGTCCGTTTGATCAGTCATACTCTTTTCAAGGGCAGTTTAAAGGGTTGTTGAATAAAGTCAGAAAAAGAAGGGATTTATTTAATGATATCAGTGTATTAATAAAAGATATAAAGCCTGTAAATATATTTACTGGCAATGATCGGCGGATGGAATTTCAATATGCTATGCATATTGCTAAAGGAATGAATAAAGATGTTAGTGGTCACTACATGGATGAAGGGACATTTACCTATCTTGGAAGAAAGGCTGCTAATCCTTTGGGGCATTTTACTGATAACTTGATTAAGAAAATGAGTTATGGGTTTTGGTGGCAAGAGCCTGAAACTATCGGTGCATCAAAGTTGATAAACGATATTCATGTGGCATTTCCTGAGTTTATTGATAAAAGGTTGCGTCAAAAAGTTATTCATCAGCTTAATGCTTCCGCTTTTATGTCTTCGGATATCTCATCGTTTTGTGAAATGCTTCTCAGAGACAAGGATGTTGATGTTGCCTCTGTCAGTGAATTTGACTGCTTAGTCACACTTCCATATGAGTCAATTATTCACAACGATCCTGATTATAAAAGACGAATTCTGCAGCTGATTTCAGAAAACAAGGGAAAGATAGCCGTTAAATATCATCCCAGAGATAGCGTTGAAGACTGTCTGAATTTGTGTCGAGAAGGGGTTACATTATTACCTGGATCCATACCTTTTGAAGCTATGCTGCCATTATTAAGTAAAGACACTGTTGTCGTTGGTGATGTATCATCGACCTTGCTCGCTGCCCGCTGGTTAAGACCAGATCTTCGAGTAATCTCTTATCTGGGGGGATCGGGTGGAAACCGTTTTGTTGACCTGTTTAAGCAAGTCGGAATTGAGATCAGATAGTCTAATATATACGTATAAGAACTGTCAGTTGTGAAAGAGATCTGGAATACTTATGAAAGAATGTGACGAGATTTATAATATTGTATGCCTGAAATGGGGTAATAAATATCCGGCTGAATATGTGAATCGATTGCATCGAATGGTCAAAAAGCATGTAACGCTTCCATTTAAATTTTACTGTATGACGGACGACTCTGAAGGCTTTTATCCTGACATTAATGTTTTGCCAATCGAAAATGATGCTGATGTTTTTGGATGGTGGTATAAGCTGGAGTTGTTTAAAGACAACTTTTATGGCTTGACGGGCGTTACACTCTTTATGGATCTCGATGTGGTTCTGGTTAATAATATAGATGAGATGCTGACGATGCATCCAGGTGAGTTCTGTATTATAAAAGATCAGAAAAAAGGGAATGTCTACAATAGCTCTGTATTCCGACTGGAGCTTGGTTCTATGGCATATGTCTGGGACGAGTTTATTATGGATAAAAACACAATTGTAAATAGAATGCATGGCGATCAGGACTGGATATCCGAATCTGTTAATAATGCCAGGCTTTGGCCTGATGGGATGGTCGTTTCTTTTAAGAAAGAGTGCGATTCCCGGGTAAAAAAAACGTTTGGAGTGATTGGGAAAAAGCTCAGGTCAAGAGGATTCTTTCTTCCTAAAACTCATTCATCGTACCCCGATGGTGCTAAGATTGTTTACTTTCATGGTAAGCCAGATCCTGATGATGTCGCTTACTCATCATATGATATGTGGAGGCAGTCGCCTTGGATCCTCGATGAATGGAAGTAAGAATGTACCTCATTATCTAATGGATGTCTGAATTAAGCAGAAAAATATACTTTTAATACCCAAGTATATTTCTCGCTTTTTTGTAACATTCAGACCCTATTAGTTTCTTCCGTAAACGAGTATCACCGAATCGGGTCATTCGAGTACTTAACTTAGATGATTCCCCCCTCAGAGACGCTTCGAAAAAACAACGAGAAATTTTCTGAGATTGGCAGTAATGCTGTTTGATAGCCTTTGCTTATTTAAAAAATATTCTGATAGTATTGCATTTTTATCTGAAGGTTAAATATCCTGAAGTATTATGCCGGAATTTCGGCTATAGAGTTTGTCTATGACTTTTATAGGAGTAAGATCTTTTGATCTTCAGTATAAATAGTGTGGATAAATTCCTAGCTAAGCAAAAAAATCGTCGATTGTGTTAAGGTTTTTTTAATTATTGCGTCACCAGAGAGTGATAAGTGATGTAGAGTCGTTATTTTTTGTTCTTTTTACGATTTATCAGTATATTTTTACTGATTTATCAGGTCTGGTTTTGAAGCGCTTATGAACCCACATATATTGTGTTGGCGCTTTTTGAATGCCTTGCTCTATTGCTTTGTTTATTTTGGCTGCATCTATTGCTTCTGAACCTGAAGGGAATCCTTCAACCTCACTTATTTCGAGTATATATCCAGAGTTATCTGCTTTTCTCCAGCAGTCTAATTTAAGTAATGGCGAGTTATTTAGTTTATGCATTTTGCTTGTAGCAATAGTTGTTGCCGCCGGGATATCAAAAAAAGGAGCAAAAACAGTACCTTTACGACCTAAATCCTGGTCTGGAGCAAACCAGATACAGTGATTATTTCTCATGGCTCTTAACATTTGCCGGGTTTTAGATCGTTCCAAAGGATAGCTAAAACGTTTTCTTCCACGGGTAAAAAACCACTCGAGTAAAGGGATGTCGTGCTTTCTATATAAGGTACTGCAAGGTGCTCCATGTAATGAGAATAATAGCCCTGCCAGATCTAAACAAGAAAAATGCCATCCCAATAGAATTACACCATTTCCCTTTTTTAGATGGAGGTCTAAAAGCTCAAAGTTACGAAATTCAGTTATTTTTCTGAAAAACTCTGTATCTTTCCAGTATGCCCAACCCGTTTCAATCAGGCCAATACCATTGTTTTCAAAAACCTCGATAACCCGTTGCTGTTGTTCTGCGGGAGATAGTTCAGGAAAGCAGAGGCTGATATTTATTTCTGTGATATGTCTGCGTTTGCGCATTACTTTGTGCAAAAGCCTGCCTAGTTGCTTTCCTATAGATAAACCCCAGCTATATGGCAGGGAAGAGCAGGCCCTTAAAAGACCAATGCTGAACCATATAAGCCAGTTTTTAGGGTGTAAAAAGCATTTCAATGTTAGTTTTTGATATTTCAATTATGCCATCCAAAAATGAAAATTCCTTTTAATACTTATTAACGAATCTACATTAACAAATTTTCTTGTCTAGTCTCTTAAGGCCCGTAAAATGCTGAAATTGTAGAAGTTTATTCTTTAGTCTTCTTGAGTTTGTTCTTTTGTAAGGGGGAAGGGTTACATCTGATTTTTTCAGAGTCAAGTTGCTCTGTGAAATATGTTCTGATAGTTGTGCGAAAAGGTTGTACTTATGCAGAACTAACTCTCTGGCTTCAATTATCGCAGGAAGTCTTTTTTCCCATTCATTGTTTTCTATTGCATCTCTAATTGTTTTTAACGCTTCTTCTGGATTGCGAATATCTATTCTGATAAACGACTCTTCTGGAAAGTAGTCTGTTATGTTAGGGCAGCCAAAATAAATCGGTAAACAATATGACAAGTAGCTATCAGCTAATTTTTCAGTCCAATAATCTTTATGGAGAGTATTTTCTATTGTTAATGAATATCGGTAGTCGATCATTCCGTCCCATTTGTTTTCAATGAAGTTTATACCAGAACCAAACAGGTCGATATTTAAATCAGACGATTGAATAAACTCAAGAAATTTTAAGCGGTCTCCGTGACCGGGGAATATTTTTTTATTACTTGATATCCAGGAAATGTCCTTGCTTTTTTCAGGTGCACTTACCTCTATGAGCTCGTCATATGTTTTGTCTATATACCAGGAAAGCATAGGGTTTGATCTGATATATTTAGACGAGTTCGATGGAATGTAATGGGTAAAAACTTTACTGTAATGATCCTGGTCGTCAATCATCCAATCATGGATGTGATAAACAAAAGGCTCCTGTATAACTTGCCATATATTTTCAGGCGGGCAGGTGACATATCTGTTCTGGTTACCAACCCGATTAAATACAACTGCAACGTCACACTCTCCATCTTCCTCGCAGATGAACGTATGTTCTCCCCACACCCCTGAGTTGGACGGGCTTTCACGAGAGTAGCCTGGCAGTAGTTTTAATATGTCGGGTTCTTCCCAGCAGCGGAAAACTCTAATAATAGCCATGACAGTACTCTATTTAAATGGCAGGGTGCGAATCTGCCACCGGCCATTAGTGTAGTGGATATTTTTATAATCGATCTCTTGAAAATGTGAGTCTAAGTGATTTGTTGAGATCATTCTGGATAAACCGAGCTTCTTAATAATAGGGACTTTTCTTATCTTTTTGAGGATTTTTAATTTTCTAGCCGTGGTTATGACGTTCTCCGGGAGTTCACTTTTCATCACGTCAATGATGGATAGCATCTCCTGGTGACATTCAGCAGCATTCTGAATCGCTCTGTTTTCATCGTGAATTCGGTAACCACCCAGGATAGCATCTATCGAATAGAGCTCAGCATGCTGAAAAAAACGGCACCAAAGCTCGCCGTCAACCATGAATTTCTGGCTCTCATCAATATAACCACCTGCCTTTTCCCATAGACTTCTGCGCCAAAATGTTGATTCTTGTTGAATCCAGCGATACTTTCCTGTCAGGTAATCATAGATGTTTTTTGGATTCCTTTGGGCGGTTGTCATTACGCCCTCTTTATTCCACAAGCCATTAAAGCCTGTAATCCATTCTACTTCAGGGAATAGCTCAAAAATTCTGGCAACGGTATGGAGTGCTTGTGGCGTATATTTATCATCTGAATTTATCCAGGCCATTATTTCAGAATCAGTTTTAGTAAAACCTTTGTTCAGGGCATGGGCGTGACCGCGGTCAGGCTCTGAAGTATAAAAATGTAGCTGGTCTGCATATGACTCGATAATATCCTGGGAGCCGTCAGTGCTGCCTCCGTCGATCACTACATACTGTAGTTCAGGGTACTGTTGGTTTACTACCGAACGTATGGTTTCTTCAACAAAGGGCGCTTGATTAAAAGAGGGGGTAACAATCGCGATGGAAATGGGCTTAGGCATATGAAATCTCAATAGAAATTAGATTGAGCTGGTATGTTAACTTTGCGTCAAATTGCAAGACCAGGTTGTTCCTAAATAATACAGCCATAAAGAGTCTTTGTTGCCCATCTTGCATGCTAATGCTGTAAAATGTGGAATTGTAATGTTTGTAGCCCCACAACACTAGCGTATCACTCTGTTGATTTGTTGTTATGGTAGCCAAAAATAATCTGAGAATTTTTCGATAGTGAAAACTGGTAATAGTTTGCAGGTATACCTTCGCCTGCTCAGGTATGTCAAAAAATATTGGTCAGCATTTCTACTCAGCGTTGTGGGCTTTGTGATTTATGCTGCTTCGCAGACAGCTTCTGCGAAGTGGCTGGAAGCATTCGTTGATGTTGTCGGCTCAGGTCAGTTGGATAATCGGGGCTTGCTGGCTCTGGCGGTATTAGGAATCTTCTTTGTCCGCGGTGTCGGTACTTTTCTCGGCAACTATGGACTCTCCTATGTGGCTCGATATGTCGTTCATGATCTGCGCGGAGACCTGTTCAAACACCTTATGCTCTTGCCTAGCGCATACTACCATAAGCACTCAAGTGGGGAGTTGCTGGCAAAGCTGACCTATAACGTCGAGCAGGTCACTGGTGCTGCGACTAATGCGCTGAAGGTGGCTATCCGTGAAGGGTTAACCGTTATTGGTTTGTTTGGCTATATGCTTTACCTGAACTGGAAGCTAACACTACTCTTTCTGGTGGTTGGTCCGTTTGTTGGCGTGATCGTTGGCATCGCTGCCCGGCGCATGAGAGCTATAAGCAGAAGGGTGCAGCAGAGCGTCGGTGATATTACCTCATCGGCATCTGAAGCGATTAAGGGCTATCAGGTTGTCCGTACTTTTGGTGCTACTGAGATTGAGACTGAACGCTTTATCAAGGTTAGCCAGCAGAACCGGCGCCAGGTGATGAAGATGGTGGTAACACAGTCGGTCGCCACTCCGTTTGTGCAGATGATGGTGGCGGGAGTGATCGCCCTGATGACCTATCTGGCGATGGAGCCGGATCTGATCAGCGAGATGAGTACCGGGCAGTTTATCGCCTTTATCTCAGCAGCAGCATTGATGGCGAAGCCGGTACGTTCGCTGACGGAGATCAGCAGCACAATTCAGTCTGGTCTCGCGGCATCGGAGAGCGTGTTTGAAGTGGTGGATACCGCCCCGGAAAAGGATAGTGGGTTATTTGAAAAAGGTCGTGTGCAGGGCCGGCTTACGTTTAACAACATGAGCTTCAGTTATGAAGCCGATTCCAAACCGGTACTTGATAATATATGCCTTGATATTAAGCCCGGGGAAACGGTCGCGTTAGTGGGTAAATCGGGCAGCGGTAAATCCACGTTGGCAGGTCTGTTACCCCGTTTTTATGATGTGCAGCAGGGGGAGATCCTCCTCGACGACCACAATATAAACGACTATAAACTCGCTAATCTGCGCAGTCAGATCGCATTGGTGAATCAGCAGGTGATCCTGTTCAACGGTACCATTGCGGAAAACATTGCCTACGGCGGTATGGCCGGTTGTTCCCGGGAGCTGATTGAAGCTGCGGCTGAAGCGGCCCACGTGACGGAGTTTGTTCAGCACCTGCCGGACGGGCTGGATACTCTGGTGGGCGAAAATGGTGTGCTGTTGTCCGGCGGCCAGCGTCAGCGAATTGCCATCGCCCGGGCGATTCTGAAAGATGCTCCTATTCTGATTCTGGATGAGGCCACCTCGGCGCTGGATACTGAGTCTGAACGACATATTCAGGATGCGCTGGAAAATGTGATGCAGGGGCGAACCACTCTGGTGATTGCTCACCGCTTATCGACTATCGAGAATGCCGACCGCATTCTGGTGATGGATTCCGGCCGGATTATTGAGCAGGGCAGCCATGCGCAGTTACTGCAATTGGGGGGTGTGTATGCCAATCTCCACAGCCTGCAGTTTTCCGAAGTGGCTGCCGTGATGAACACAGAACAACCCTCTGATGAGGAACAGAATCTATGAAGCTGGTAATGCCCCGATTAGACAAAGCTCAGGTGTTGGTGGTGGGTGATCTGATGCTGGATCGTTACTGGCATGGCCCGACTTCGAGAATCTCGCCGGAAGCGCCGGTGCCGGTGGTCAAAGTTGATCAGATGGAAGATCGTCCGGGGGGCGCTGCGAACGTTGCGCTGAATATTACCGCCCTGGGTGGCGGAGTCTCTCTGGTGGGTATTGTCGGGCAGGATGAGGCTGGACAGGCTCTGCGCCAACAGCTTGAGTCGGCGCAGGTGAACTGTCAGTTTTGCAGCAGTGACAGTGAGCCGACGATTACCAAGCTGCGGGTGATTAGCCGTCATCAGCAACTGATCCGACTGGATTTTGAAGAGCGCTTCAGCCCTGATCATAGTTCCGCGTTACAGCAACAAGTTGAGTCGCTTCTGGGAAATGTCAGTGCGCTGGTTTTATCTGATTACGATAAGGGGACGCTGAGTGATCCTCAGGTGCTGATCAGCGCCGCCCGTAAAATGGGGGTGCCGGTTTTAGTTGATCCGAAAGGCACTGATTTCGAGCGCTATCGCGGGGCCACTCTGCTGACACCGAATATGGGTGAGTTTGAGGCGGTTGTTGGCCGTTGTCATTCGGAGCAGGAGTTGGTTGAGAAAGCCCAGTTGCTGGTTGCTCAGCTTGATCTTGATGCCCTGTTGGTGACCCGGAGTGAACAGGGGATGACCCTGATTAAACCGGGCCAGAACGAAGTTCACTTCCCTGCCCATGCCCGCGAAGTGTTTGATGTCACTGGTGCAGGCGACACCGTAATCTCTACCCTGGCAACGGCGCTGGCTGCCGGTGAAGCCCTTGAGGTCGCCACCGGCCTTGCCAATATCGCTGCGGGTATCGTGGTGGGTAAACTGGGCACCGCAGCCATCAGCGGACCGGAACTGCGCCGGGCCGTTAACCGGGCGCAAGGATCAGAGCGAGGCGTTGTTACTGATGAGCAGTTGCTGATTGCGCTGGAGGATGCCCGTGCTGCCGGTGAGAAGATCGTCTTCACCAATGGTTGTTTTGATATTCTGCATGCCGGACATGTGGGCTATCTGGAGCAAGCCCGGGCGCAGGGTGACCGGCTGGTACTGGCGATCAATGATGATGACTCAGTCCGTCGTCTCAAAGGCGAAGGCCGCCCCATCAATCCGGTTGAGCGGCGTAAAACTGTGCTGGCAGGATTGGAAGCGGTCGACTGGGTGGTCAGCTTTGCTGAGGACACCCCCGAGCGCTTGCTCGAGCAGATTCGCCCCGAGGTGTTGGTAAAGGGGGGGGATTACGGCCTTGAACAGGTGGTTGGCGGGGAGTTTGTCAAAAGTTATGGTGGCGAAGTGAAAGTGTTATCCTTCCTCGATAACTGTTCTACTACGGCGATCGTTGAGAAGATACAGGGTAGCTGAGTTTTAAATTAACGCTTCGACTGGCTTCGGTTCAGGCTTGCTATCACCGCTTTAACATTGGCGCGCAGATGGTCTGGATTGATAGTGCCGATAATGGCACTGCTGACCCCGTGATGACCAAGCACCAGATCAAAGCTGGCGCGTACCGGATCGATATTAGCACCCTGGGCGATATGTCCTGAGGCCAGGGCTTTTTTAATAAAGATCCCTTTATCTGCCGCCAGCGCATAATCAATGACCGGAAGTTCATCCCGGTAATCCAGGTTGTAGGTGACCATGGCGATATCAGAGCGTTTCAGGGTTTCGATACCGCCAGCTACGGTCTTCGTCGACATCCCTCCCGCCCGAATCTTGCCTTCAGCTTTTAGCTGTTCCAGCTGCTCCAGAATACCATAGTGGTTGATGACTTCGAGATCATTACCGTCAGAATGCACCAGCAGAATATCAATGACATCGGTTTTCAGCCGTTTCAGACTGCGTTCGACGCTCATGCGGAGATGTTCCGGGGTAAAGTCAAAATGTGACTGCCCCGTCTGGCTATCAAACTCCTCGCCGACCTTGCTGCAGATCAGCCAGTGATTGCGCTGCTTGTGCAGCAGTGCCCCCAGACGTTCTTCGCTATTACCGTAAGCGGGCGCAGTATCCAGCAGATTAATACCCAGGTCCCGGCTGAGATCGAGTAGTTGGGCTGCCTGCTTATCATCCGGAATAGTAAAACTGTCAGGATATTTTACCCCTTTATTCCGCCCGAGCTTGACGGTGCCAAGCCCTATCGGACTAACCATCAGATCGGTTCCGGCAATCGGTCTGAGCATTAGCAAAACAGCGTCTCCCATACCGGCTCAGCAATCACCGGGCGGGGCAGAGTAGCGCTCAGATCTGTATCGGCGATGTTCACCGGGGTGATACTTTGTTCACTCAGCAGGGCGAGGATCTGGTCGGCGAGATCGGGCGCCAGCGCCAGTTTGGTTGGCCAGCTGATAATGCAGTTTCCCACCGCCTGAGCAAAGGCTGAATCCGGACGGGTGAGTGATGATTGTTTCGGTTCGGCGCGATTGATATGAAAGCTGGCCCAGCGGGCATCTTTCAGCTCGACCCAGGGGAGTAGCTCAGCGATCAGTTTTTCAGCTTTTCTGATCTGCTGCTCAGAACTCAGGTTGACCCCTGTTTCGGCCAGATCACCGCCCAGATACCAGACATGCTCGCCTTTAGTGGCGGGGTGTGTGGTGATAGTGACCACTGGCTTACTACCGCTGCTGATGCAGTGGGCAAAGGTTGGCAGGTCTGAACGATGACGCACCATCACCATATGCAGCGGTCGGCGCTGCATCTGCGGCTGCTGAATATTCAGCTGTTGCAGCAGCGCCTCGGTGCCCTCACCGGCGGTGGTGATGTAGCGCTGTGCTTCGATGCGCATCTGAGGGAGTTGCAGTGCTTTAACCTGCCCGTTTTCGATAAGCCACTGAATATCACCGGCGTCGACTTTACAGATTCGCTGCAGATGAGGGCTGGCCAGCGCTTCAATCACCGTTGGAACGTCCAGCACAATCTCATTCAGCTTATACAGGTTGCCGCGAAAGTGAGGATGATCGAAAGCCTTCGGGCGCTGGTCGACGGAGACGCTTTCAACCCGGCCTTTCAGTGCTTTGCTGGCGAAAAAACTGGTCATTTTTGCGCCGAGCGAAGCTTTAGACCACATGTAGTGGGCCTCAGAGAGAATCCTGGCTGTGCTCAGGTCCAGCTCGCCGGTGCCGTCAAGACAGGCGCGCCAGCGCGATGGCATGTCCGCAATACTGCTGGACGCCTGCGTCAGGACACCGTTCAGGGCATATTTGGTGCCGCCGTGGATAATCCCCTGGGAGCGCACCGACTGCGCACCACCGAGATCGCCGGTTTCCAGCAGTAAGGCGTCATACCCCTGTTGCAGTACACGGTTGAGCAGCCACAGACCTGCGATACCGCCACCCAGAATAACCAGATCTGTCTTTATTGTTTGCATGAATCACCCTGCCGGTTAACAGCGTTTATTATACCTTCGGTATCGCAGGCTGATAATGGTAAACTGATGTTTTCTGAATGGAATTCGTTTATCCCCATGGCCCGATTGCTCTATTCGCTGCTGTTTTACTGTCTGACACCGCTGATTTTGCTGAAGCTCTGGATGCGTGGACGCCAGAGCCCTGAATATCGGCGTCGCTGGGGCGAGCGCTTTGGTTTTGTGCGCCGGTTAAGTGGTGAGCGACCCATCTGGATTCATGCCGTTTCCTTTGGTGAAACCATGGCTATCATTCCGCTGGTGGAAAAACTGCTGGCGGAGCACCCACAGATCCCCGTGTTTATCACCAGTATGACCCCGACCGGCAGTGCCCGGGTGCAGACCCACTTTGGTGATCGGGTCGGGCATGCCTATTGTCCTTATGATCTTCCCTGTGCACTGGCCCGCTTTCACCGGCGTATCCGGCCGCGCAGCTGCGTGATCGTCGAAACTGAGCTCTGGCCTAATCTTATCCACAGCTGTGCGAAACGCGGGGTGCCTGTGCTGGTGACCAATGCCCGGTTATCGGCGCGTTCGGCGGCCGGTTATCAGCGGTTCAGATGGCTGACCCGGCCAATGCTGAGGGAGGTCAGCCGTCTTGCAGTACAAAACCGGGAGGATGCAGAGCGCTTTATCGCCTTAGGACTTGCGCCAGATATACTGCAGGTGACCGGCAGCATCAAATTTGATATCGCCGCGCCCGAGGGCGTTGCTGCAGAAGCTGCAAAACTGCGTGCGGCCTGGGGGATTGAGCGTCCGGTGATTATCGCTGCCAGCACCCACGATGACGAAGAGTCACAACTGCTGGATCTGTATCGCAATCTGCAGTCCCGCTATCACCAGCTGGTATTGATACTGGTGCCCCGCCATCCAGAACGCTTCGCGATGATCTACGATCAGAGTGTCAAAGCGGGCTTTCGTACCTGCCGGCGCAGCGTGTCGCCATTACCTGCGGCGGATTGCGAAGTTTATCTGGGGGATACTATGGGCGAGTTGATGATGCTTTACAGCGCTGCGGATATTGCGTTTGTCGGCGGCAGTCTGATTGAGCGGGGCGGGCACAACCCACTGGAGCCCGCAATGTTAGGTAAGCCCGTGTTGATGGGGCCTCATGTGTATAACTTTCATCAGATTGTTAACACCATGGAGCAGGAGCTGGCGTTGCAGGTGGTCACTGGCGCTGAAGCGCTGCAACAGGTGATCGCCGAGCTGCTGGATCATCCCGAGCAGGCTAGGGCGATGGGTATCCGCGGGCGAGCCTGTATCGAGTCTAACCGTGGGGCGCTGGATAAGCAGTTGGCACTGGTGAAACAGCTGGCCGGTCTTGATGAGTAAACCCGGAATATATCTATTAAGAACCTGGTTATTAAGAACCTGGTTATTAAGAACCCAGCTATTAAGAACCCAGCTATTAAGAGCTTAGCTGCCGATCCATCTCTTCACACAGCCAGTGGCCGATAAAGATATGCGCTTCCTGAATCCTTGCGGTCTCGGTGCTCGGGGCTTTTATCAGGTGATCTGCTATCGACTCTAACCTGCCGCCACTCTCCCCGGTCCAGGCCCAGCAGGTCGCTCCAATCTGTTGTGCGGCCTCAATGGCGTTGATCACGTTGTTGCTGTTACCCGAGGTCGAGAGGCCAATCACCAGGTCTTCAGGGCGGCACAGTGCTTCAATCTGCCGGGTAAACACAGAATCAAAACTATAGTCGTTGGAATGGGCCGTAAGGATTGAGCTGTCGACGGTCAGGGCAATGGCTGGCAGGGCGCGGCGTTCCGCTTTGTAACGCACGACAAATTCAGCGGCCAGATGCTGGCTGTCTGCGGCACTGCCACCGTTACCGAGAAACAGCAACTTGCCACCGGCAGTAAAGGTGGCGGAGATCTGTTCTGCCAGTTGCTCTACATCGGCCTGAATCTCTGGCAGACGATTAAAGGTTTGCATATGGCGTTGCAGTGCGTTTTCAAATGACATCGTTTTATCCTTACAGATCAAAGCTGAACTGTTCACCTGCCTGTTCAGCGAAGATACCGCTCAGCACCTCATTCAGCAGGGCTCCATCGCTGTCTCGCACCCAGGTTTCACCATTGAAATCAAAGTGAAAACCGCCGCTGCGCGCCGCCAGCCAGAGCTGTTTAACCGGTGTCTGGCGGGTGAAGATTACCTGGGATTTATTCTCACAGATCACCGTCAGAACACCGCCGTTATTCATAAAGTCGAGATCGGTTTCCGCCTCATCCAAAACCTCTTCTACGCGCTCCAGGGTGTCGTCAACCTTCTGGTTAAATTCAGATTCGTTCATTGTCATACTCACAGGCGGAAAATTATCAGTAGGACAGAGTATATAGCAGTTCGTTCAGGTACTCATCATGGCAACGGCGCTGTATAATCGAACCAATAATTTAATGTCAGGAATAAACACCGTGAAAGCCTGTTGGATTGCCATTTTTTTCAGTGCTCTGTTAATCAGTGGTTGTGGTCAGAAAGGTAAGCTATATCTGCCCGATGATGCGCCAAAACAGACACAGCAATAGTTCTCAATTGCCTCGCCGTGTTGAAACGGCGGAAATAACAGGCTCAGCACACCTGAGCAGTCACCCTATTTAATACAGACAGAAGACAATGGATAATTTTCAATATCTCAACGGCCGTCTTTGTGCCGAAGAAGTGCCGGTCAGCCGGATTGCCGCAGAATATGGCACACCCACCTATATCTATTCCCGTGACGCCCTGGAGCGCGCGTATCTTGATTATGCCCAGGCGCTGGAAGGGCGTGATGCGCTGGTATGCTATGCGGTGAAGGCAAACTCCAATATCGGCGTACTCAATGTGCTGGCGCGTTTGGGAGCGGGTTTTGATATTGTCTCTCTGGGCGAGCTGGAACGTGTTATCAAAGCGGGCGGTGATCCGGCTAAAGTGGTGTTTTCTGGCGTGGCTAAGCGTGAAGATGAGATACGCCGTGCGCTGGAGCTGGGAATTCACTGCTTCAACATTGAGTCTGAAGCGGAACTGGAGCGGCTCAACAACGTCGCGTCTGAGCTGGATAAAGTTGCGGCGGTCTCGCTGCGGGTGAATCCCGATGTCGATGCCGGTACGCACCCCTATATCTCCACCGGGCTGAAAGATAATAAGTTCGGTGTTGCCATTGACGATGCGGTGCGTATCTACACCTATGCTCATAGCCTGAGCCATCTTGATGTGCAGGGTGTCGACTGTCATATCGGTTCACAGCTGACTGAGATTGCGCCGTTTCTGGATGCGCTGGACCGGTTGTTGCTGTTGATTGATACACTGGCGGAGCAGGGTATCACTATCAAGCATCTGGATCTGGGTGGTGGTCTGGGCGTGTGTTATACCGATGAGGTGCCGCCTACGCCACAGGAATATATCGCTGCTGTTATTGAAAAGTTGGGCGCACGGCCGTTGAAACTGATCTTTGAACCGGGTCGCTCTATCGCCGCCAATGCGGGAATTCTGATCACTAAGGTGGAGTTCCTGAAGTGCACTGAGCATAAAAACTTCGCTATCATCGATGCAGCCATGAATGACCTTATCCGCCCGGCGCTATATAGTGCGTATATGGAAATTATTCCGGTAGAGATGCGTGCAGAGGGTGAAGCCCGTCGCTTTGATCTGGTGGGGCCGGTATGCGAGTCCGGTGACTTCCTGGGTAAAGACCGGGAGCTGAACATTGAAGCGGGTGATCTGCTGGCCGTCTGCTCTGCCGGGGCCTACGGGTTTGGCATGAGTTCCAATTACAACGCCCGTAACCGGGCAGCGGAAGTGATGGTGGATGATAATCAGGTGCACCTGATCCGCAAGCGCGAAACCATTGTTGATCAGCTGCGGGGTGAAACCGTTTTACCGGGCTGAAAGCTGACGCTAAGATCATGTAAATGAGTCAATGAATATGATCTGCTGAATACGTGTTGCGAGTAAACCCGACAGAGAAGGCAAAACACTGTCCGAACAGTGCGCCTGAAGAGATGACTATGTTAGTTCGATTTACAAAAATGCATGGCCTTGGCAATGACTTTCTGGTGCTGGATACCGTTACCCAGAAAGTGAAGATCAACTCGGCGATAGTGGCGCGTCTGGCCGATCGTAATTTTGGTGTGGGTTTTGATCAGATGCTGAT
This sequence comes from Amphritea sp., assembly GCF_050300915.1. Lineage (GTDB taxonomy): Bacteria > Pseudomonadota > Gammaproteobacteria > Pseudomonadales > Balneatricaceae > Amphritea. The sequence goes on along the minus strand of NZ_JBNKYN010000031.1, from coordinate 26,750 downwards.
TGTCGAACCGCCCACTAATCCAGAGATGGACTTCCGTTACCGGATCTTCAATGCGGATGGCAGTGAGGTGGAACATTGCGGCAATGGCGCCCGGTGTTTTGCTAAGTTTGTTCGCGATAAGCGGCTGACCGCTAAAGAAACCGTGGCGGTAGAAACCCAGAAAGGGCCGATCTATCTGACCATTACCGAAGATAAGCAGGTGGTGGTGGATATGGGGGTGCCGGTACTGGAGCCCCAGCATATTCCGTTTAGTGCAGATCAGCAGGCCGCTACCTATCCGATAGAGGTTGGTGGACAGACCGTGCAGATTAGCGCGGTGTCGATGGGCAACCCCCATGGTGTGTTAGTGGTTGATGCGGTTGATACTGCGCCGGTTGAAACCTGGGGGCCCGCATTGGAATCACACGCTAAGTTTCCGGCCAAAGCGAATATCGGATTTATGGAAGTGATCAGCGGCGCGGAGATCCGTCTGCGTGTTTACGAACGGGGTGCGGGTGAAACGATGGCCTGCGGTACCGGAGCCTGTGCTGCGGTAGTTGCTGGTCGTCTGCGTGGCCTGCTTGACGATAAAGTAACGGTGCACCTGCCTGGTGGCTCACTTGTGATTGAGTGGTCCGGCGAAGGTGAACCGCTGATTATGACCGGACCGGCAACCACTGTGTATGAAGGGCAGATTTTTATATGAGTGAGAACACGTCAACAGAGGTGCTGCAGGCGCAGATCAGCCCCGAGCAGGTGGCTGAATATCTGCTAGAGCATCCGGATTTCTTTAGCGGTAATGAGTATCTGCTGGAGAAGCTCTACGTCCCCCATCAGCGCGGCGATACCGTGTCGCTGGTGGAGCGTCAGACCAGCCTGTTACGGCAGAAAAACAGAGAGCTGCACGACTATCTTGGCGACATGATCGGAGTCGCCCGGGAAAATGATATCCAGTTCAGTAAAACCAAGAAGATGGTACTGGCGCTGATGGATGCCGATACCCTCGATGATGTGGCGGTGGCGATTGATGAAAGTCTGTGTCAGGATTTTAACAGTGACACCACTGCGCTGGTGCTGTTCAGTGATCAGCGGGAAGACCTGAGCAATCTGCGTCTGCTGCCCCGGGGTGAGGCTACAGCAATTGATGCGCTGGTGGATCAGTCCCAGACCCGCTGCGGTAATCTGACCGAGCTGCAAAATCAGTTCATGTTTCGCGAGCAGGCGTTTAAGGTGAAATCGGCCGCTGCCGTACCTCTGGTGAAGGGGGAGACCCTTGGGTTGCTGGCGATTGGCAGCTTTGATGCGACCTACTTCCAGAGTAATCAGGGCACCCTGTTCCTCGATTATATCGGTCAGGTGCTCAGCCGGGTAGTCTCGCCGCTGCTGCAGGATCGCAAGGCCTGATTAATGAGCTCTTTTTGATGAGCTCTGGCAACGCTGCTCTGGATGGCTTCTATACCTATCTGAGCAGCGAACGGCAGTACTCCCGTCATACCCTCAGTAACTACCGCCGCGATCTCGGTCGACTGCAGGACTACCTGCAACACAGTACCCTGTTTCCCGATGGCAAAGTAGACTGGGCGCGGATCGAAGCAAAGCATATCCGCAACTTTGTTGCCTGGGTGCACCGCGAAGGCCTGGGGGGCAAAAGCATTCAGCGCTTACTCTCCGCGATCCGCAGTTTCTATAAATATCTGCACCGGGAAGGGCTGGTGAAGCAAAATCCGGCCCTCGGTATTCAGGCACCGAAGAGTCCACGGCGGTTACCCCAGACCCTTGATGTTGATCAGCTTAACCAGTTGCTGGACAGTGATGCGGGTGAAACCGACCCGCTGGAATGTCGTGATCAGGCGATTCTGGAACTGATCTACTCCTCCGGGCTGCGTTTATCCGAACTGGTCAGTCTGGATCTGCACAGTATCGACTGGCAGGAAGCCAGCCTGCGGGTGGTGGGTAAAGGCTCCAAGGAGCGCCTGTTGCCGATTGGTCGCAAGGCGATGCAGGCGCTGGATCTCTGGCTCGATCTCCGTGATAGCATGGCGCGTCCGGAAGAGATGGCGCTGTTTGTCAGTCAGCGGGGCACCCGTATCAGCTCCCGGAGTGTGCAGTTACGCGTCGACCGTCGGGCAAAGATGCAACATACTCAGGGGAAGGTGTATCCGCACCGCTTGCGTCACTCCTTTGCCAGCCATATGCTGGAGTCCAGTGGTGATCTGCGCGCGGTGCAGGAACTATTAGGGCACTCGGATATTTCCACCACCCAGATCTACACCCATCTTGATTTCAGACACCTGATGGATGTTTACGATAAAGCCCATCCCCGCGCCCATAAACAGTCGCACAACAAGGCCGAAAAAGACGATGATTAAATGTATAACCTTCGATCTGGATGACACCCTCTGGGCGGTTGATCCGGTGATTGTCGAAGCCAACAATACGCTGTATCACTGGCTCAGTGAGCACGCGCAACTGTTTGTGCAGTGCTATCAGTTAAGCGACTTTGAACACCTGAAACAGCGGGCGCTGCAAACCTTTCCTGAGATCAGCCACAGCGTGACCCAGATTCGTCTGAAACAGCTGGAGATCGGTCTGGAGGAAGCCGGTTATCCCCATGAGCAGGCGGTGGCGCTGTCGCAACAGGCGTTCGACGTGTTTATCGAAGCGCGCAATCAGGTCGAGCTGTTTGAACATGCCCGGGCGATGCTGGAACAGCTGAAGCAGGCCGGTTATCTAATTGGTGCACTGAGTAATGGTAACGCCGATGTGAATCGGGTGGGCTTAGGTGATATCTTTGATTTTGCCCTCAACGCCGATGGCGTCGGTAAAGAGAAACCTCATCCGCTGATGTTTGAACAGATGTTGCACAGCCACCGACTGCGGCCGGAACAGGTGATCCATATCGGTGATAACCCCCACCACGATATTGTCGGCGCGCAGAATGCCGGTTTGTGGACCATCTGGGTGAATCTGGATAACCGGGTATGGCCAGAGGGCGATCCGGCTGACCGCTCGGTCACCTGTCTGAGTGATATTCCTGAAAGTGTGGCGCAGATTGCTGCGATCGCTGATCATCGGGCAACCCTTTAGGAATCATAATGGCAGAGCAAACCCCTCCTAATCCGTTACCGCAGAATCAGATAAACCTGAGCTACAACTCCGTCGAGGATCGTATTCTTATCCGGGCATATGAACAGGGTAAAGAGTACCGCGCCTGGTGGACCCGCAGATTAGCACTGCGGGTTTACAAGCTGTTCAACGAACACGCATTTCCCACCGAAAACAGTGCCAGCCATCTGCAGCCGGAACAGTTGCAAAGTTTAGGGGATATCGAAAAGCATGGCGCCGTGCAGCAGGCGGATTTTTCCACCCCGTTCCAGTCGGATGCCAACCATTACCCGCTTGGTGAGGAGGGCATTCTGGTACAGCGTATTGATATTAAAACTGTCGATAAGCTGGTCCGGTTTATCATGTTGCCTGCAGAGGGAGAGGGCATGACCCTGACACTGCCGCCGGGGCAGCGTTACTCATTTGAACATATGTTGCAGCAGGTGATGGTGGCGGCGGAATGGATTCAGGATAAACCGGCAGATAGCGCCGGTGTGCCACTGAAACCGATACAGGCGCACTGACTAACCCTCGTTTAGTCGTTGGGCCCGCCGATAACCGGCAATCAGTGAGCCGGAGACAATCGCCAGACAGGCCAGCAGCAGGGTGAGATCCGCCGGCGCAAGACCGGCCAGCACCAGCAGCAGCGCTGAGATCAGCGGTGCTGAATACGCCAGCACACCGAGCAACTGCAGGTTGCCATGTTTAACGCCATAATCCCAGGTAAAGAAGGCGATGCCCACCGGGCCGATGCCTAAACCCAGTACGCCGATCCACTGCGCGGTGGAGTCGGGCCACACGGTGGTTTCCCACAGCCCGTGACACAGTAAAGCCAGTATCGCCGTCGCCCCACAAAACCATCCCGCCGCATCGGTGGAAACCTGTTTTACCAGTCGACTCAGCACTGAATAACCAGACCAGATAAAGGCGCAGGTCAGCGCCAGCAGATAACCACTGAGATAGTCCGGGTTGAAACCGTCGCTTCCCTGCCCAATCAGCAACCAACAACCATAGAGCGCAATCAGCGCGCCGAACAGGTGACGCTTTAGCAGGCTTTCGCCGGGTAGCAGGCTGGCAAACAGGACGATCAGTAAAGGCCACAGATAGGCGATCAGACTGACACTGACCGCCGGAGCTTTGGTCATCGCCAGAAAGTAACAGAAGTGATAGCCGAAATAACCGCCCACGCCTAAAAGCCAGGCCAGTTTAGGTTGCCGCAGGTGGTGCAGCCCCAGGCTTCCCCGACGCCACCAGTTCAGGGACATCAGCAGAAAGGCCAGAGCGAAGGTCATCGCCATCATCTGAAACGGCGGAATTCTCCCTTCGGTCAGGCGCGTCAGCAATGCCAGAGTGCCCCACAGCAGGATTGAGACAGCGCCGATCAGCGTGGCCCGGAGGGTTTCGGTTAGCATCTTTGAATCTCTCAGCAAGTAGTCTCAGCAAATAGTTACAGCAGCATAGCGTTATAGGTCAGCGGGGGCTTTGCCGTTCAGGCGAAACTATTTGCCGCTGCGGCGGAAATAACTGGGAGGAATCGCAAAATGTTTACGAAAGCGGTCACTGAATGCCGCCAGGCTGTTATAACCGACGGCATCAGCCACCTGCTGCACCGAGAGGCTTTGCTGTTCCAATAGTTGCCACGCATGCTGCATGCGCTTTTCAATCAGATACTGTAGGGGTGTCATCCCCAGCTGTTGACGAAACAGCTCGCTCAGCTGGCGGGGGCTCAGACTGGCAACCTGGGCCAGCTGGCCGACACTGATCTCTGAATTGAAATGATGATCAAGATAATCCCTGGCGGTGGCGATGCGACGATCCAGTCTTAGCGTTTTACCGCACTGTTCCTGCAGCAACTGAATTAACAGTAACAGCATCTGTCGCTGAGTACTGACTGAGTTGTGCTGTTGCAGTTGCTGGTGCAGAAAGCGTACATACTGATTGAGCGCCGGGCTCAGGTGAATAAAGGCAGGCAGCTGTTCAAATTCCGGAGCGAGTTGACTGGGGATGTCAGCCACCACAAAGCAGTTATCCTCCGAGCCTGAAAAGCCGTGCTCCTGTCCTGCACTGATGATGGCGGCCTGATTAGTATCCACCCGCCCGGCCTGCTGACCCACAGAGATCTCCAGCTGACCACTGACCGGCAGGACCAGTTGGTGATAATCATGCTGGTGGTTATCGGTTTCGGCGCTATAGCTGCGCAGATCAAGGGTCAGGTTGTTGAGTTGCATGCGCATATTCCCAGCTATGAATCGCCAGTTTTCTCTCCGGCGACCAGCGGTAGTTGCCGCTGTCGCCGCTTTCGCGAATCACCCGGTGACAGGGGATCAGATAACCAATGTTGTTGGCCGCCACGGCACTGCCAATGGCTCGCTGTGCTTTTGGCGTGCCGGTGGCCGCCGCCAGTTGCGAGTAGGAGCACAGCTGTCCTGGCCGGGTATTCAGCAAGGCTTCCCATACTTTAATCTGAAAGTTAGTGCCTCGTAGTAGCAGGTGTAGTTTGCCCGGTTGAGGTGTGGTTGGGAATATCTTTTCCAACAGTCTTGCTGCACCTGGGTCATCGGCGATGAGGGTTGCATTGGGCCACTGCTGCAACAGCTCTGTCTGACGTTCACTCCGGTCTTCATCGAGAAAGGCCAGATAGCACAGTCCACGACGGGTCCAGCCTGCCAGTGCCAGGCCAAAGGGAGAAGGCGCTATGCCATAGTACAGCTCGACACCTGTGCCACCGGCTTTGATCTCACCCGGGGTCATCGCTTCGCAGCTGATCATCAGGTCATGCAGACGGCCACCGCCGGAGAGACCGGCATCGTATGCGGCGGTCAGGCTATCGGTTGACGCTTTCAGCGCGTTAAGGGCATGCTCTTTAGTCAGATACTGGAGAAACCGTTTAGGTGAGATGCCCGCCCAGGCACTGAAGATGCGTTGCAGATGATGCTCGCTCATATGAACGGCTGCGGCAACGTCGGCCAGTTCGGGTTGGTTTCTGGCGTGCTCGCGGATGTAACGGATCGCCGTGGCGACTGTTTTATACTGTTGAAGGGATCGATCAGACATATGAGGCTCCCCTGTTTCGCCACAGGCTCAGGGGATTGAAACCGGTCACGAGTACTACACCGGTAAGGATGGTCAGCCCTCCGGTGATGGTATGCCAGCCTATCGGTTCATCCAGCAGCAGGTGCCCCCAGAGCACACCGAACACCGGCACGATATACACCACGGTCAGCGCTGAAGGGGCGCCAATCTCCGCGATCAGTCTGAAGTAAAGCAGATAAGCGATACCGGTGCAGACAATGCCCAGCAGTAAGACTGAGCCGATAATCTCCGGATCGCTGCTCGCCTGTGTTGGGAAGAACGGCAGCAGTGGCAGCAGTAACAGGCTGGCAGCCCACATGCTCCCATGGGCATTGGCAAACGGCTCTATCGCGCTTTTCCCCTGTGCATAGCAGGTTGCGATCCCATAACTGAATGCCGCGCCGAGCGCCGCACCAATGACGACCCAGGAGTCTGCGGCTAGAACTGCCGGGTCAAAGCCTACCAATAAAGCCACTCCGCTGATGCCTGCGATGAGGCCGGCGAACACTTTTAAGCTAACCGGTTTTTTATATCGCAACGCCACCAGGAGCGTTCCCCAGATCGGGGCGGTGGCATTGAGTATCGATAGCAGCGATGCGGAAAGTGTTTGTGCGGCGTAGGCAAACAGCAGAAAGGGGAGGGCTGAATTAAACCCGCCCAGGATGCAGTAATGTTTCCAGTGTTGCCGTAGCTGTAGATGGCGCTTGAGCAACACAGCAACCGCCAGCAGAAACAGAGCCGCCAGCAACAGTCGTAACTCAATCAGAATCGCTGGGCCAATGACCGGAGCGGCTATCCGCATAAATAGAAATGATCCGCCCCAGAGTGCGGCAAGGGTCAGCAGTTGTAGCAGGTTCTTAAGCGTCATTGTTCTGATCCGAATAGGCGTTAATCCGTTTAGTGTTGACGATTCAGACCGCCGGAACTACCCGATTCTTGCGCTGATTGTCTATTATATTCGTTCAGGCAGCCGGGCAAAAACTCAGTCGTCGAGAAACTGTTCCAGCAGATCATTCAGAAACAGTCGTCCCTGTGGCGAGGGGGCGAGGATGGCTGTATCGGTTGCCATCAGTCCTGACCGGCGGCACTGTTCCAGAAGAGGCTGGATTGCGGACAGGGGGATACCGGTGCGTTCACTGAACAGATCGCTTTTGACACCGTGGGTGAGTCGTAGAGCGTTCATCATAAACTCAAAAGGGCGTTCCTGAGGGGTGATATCCTGCTCACCGGACAGTGGCTTCAGGGCGTCCATATAGGCTTTCGGCTGGCGCTGTTTCCAGCGGCGATTGATACGATTCTGTTGCGGCCAGCTGATCTTTCCATGGGCACCGGCACCGATACCTATATAATCGCCAAACTGCCAGTAGTTAAGATTATGCTGCGACTGACGCCCGGGCTGACTGTAGGCCGAGATCTCGTATTGATGATACCCATGGATTTCCAGCAGGGTCTGGCCCTGTTCCTGAATCGCCCATAACGCTTCATCTTCCGGTAACTCAGGCGGTTTGCTGAAAAACTCAGTATTGGGTTCGATGGTCAGCTGATACCAGGACAGGTGGGTGGGTTGCAGGTCAATCGCCTGTTGCAGGTCGGCCAGAGCTGCGTCCGGCGTCTGGCCGGGTAAACCGTGCATCAGATCCAGATTAAAATTATCGAAGCCGATCTCCCGGGCTTTGCTGGCGGCGTGCAGGGCATCGTTACGGTTATGAATCCGTCCCAGCTGCTGTAACTGATGACTGTCAAAGCTCTGTATCCCGATGGATAAACGGTTGACACCTGCTTCCCTGAAACCGGCAAAGCGCGCCTGTTCAAAGGTGCCGGGGTTGGCTTCCATAGTGATCTCGGCGCTGGCCGACAGGGGGGTGCGTGTGGCGATGCCGCTGAGTATCTGTTGAATACCCGGGGCATCAAACAGGCTGGGCGTGCCGCCGCCGATAAAGATTGTTGCGATCTCCCGCCCCTGCACGCCTGGCAGTTCCTGCTCCAGATCCCGCATTAGGGCGTCGATATAACGCTGTTGCGGGATCTCACCCCTGACCGCATGGGAGTTGAAGTCGCAGTAGGGACACTTACGCACACACCAGGGAATATGGATATAGAGCGATAGTGGCGGCAGACTGAGCATGTTAAAGGTAGGCCGGGATCTGCTGGATCAGTTGTTGTACCGCCAGTCCCCGGTGGCTGATCTTGTTTTTCTGTTCAGGAGGTAGCTGAGCTGATGCAATATCAAGCCCGGGCACCAGGAATAGCGGGTCATAGCCAAAACCGTTTTCACCCTGAGGCAGTGGCAGAATATGCCCCTCCCAGCTGCCCTGACAGATGAGTGGCGTCGGATCTTCTGCATGACGCATAAACACCAGTACACAGCGAAACCGGGCACTGCGCTGTTCCGGCGAAGTGCCTTCGAGTAACTGTAGCAGCTTGCGGTTGTTATCTGCATCGCTGGCGCCCGCTCCGGCAAAGCGGGCAGAATAGATACCCGGTGCACCGTTGAGTGCGTCTACCTCCAGCCCGGAGTCGTCTGCCAGTGCCGGTAAGCCGGTCAACTGGCAGGCATGTCGGGCTTTGAGTATCGCATTTTCAACGAAGCTCAGGCCGGTTTCATCCGCATCCGGCACGCCGAACTGCGACTGCGGCACGACCTCTACCCCCAGCTCTCCCAATACCTGATTAAACTCTTTCAGCTTACCTTTGTTGCCACTGGCGAGAACGATTTGACGGGACATAGTGAAACCTTGTCTTCAGAGTGTTATTTGAGCCATTAGTCGATATAAAAGCGCTGCTCAAAGCTGATGGTATAAGCGGGCTGATTCGGGTCTGGTTGCACCTGCAGATTAAAGCGCAGCACCTGATCATCGGTAAAACCAAAGTCGCCAATATAGTAAAGCGCTCCGGTTTCTTCGATCTTCTGAAAGCTCATGGTCTGCTTCTGCGAGATCAGGTTGGTGACGTCGCCGGAGACTATCGCTGTGACCGGCTTAGTGCTGCCATCAGCCTGCTTTTGCAGTACCGAGATGTTGATCAGACCTTTGGTTTTTCCCCGCTGGATACCATAGGATGCTGCAACATCGGGCTGGATGAAACTGCTGTTGAAGGCGTTGTAGTGAATCATATAGTCGCCGTGGGCAACCATCTGCTCGGCACTCGCGGAGGTACTGATCGTTGCGCTTAGCAGCCCTGCGATAATTACCAGCGCTGCCATTGCCTGTTTCAGAAATCCATTGCGTAAGGTTGGCATTTTCATTGTGTTTCTCCCTATCGGGTGATGCGGTAGATTGCGATTTCGCCCAGCATATTGGGCCATAACCGGATCGACCAGTGATGTTTATGTTCATTATCCACGACGGTGCGATCAAGGATGTGAATATTGCGCTCGACACAGAGCTGCTCAAAGTCCTTGAAGGTACAAAAGTGGATGTTCGGTGTGTTGTACCAAGTATAGGGCAGGAACTTCGATACCGGCATTTTTCCCCTAAACGCCAGGTAGCCCCGGGCGCGCCAGTGACCAAAGTTAGGGAAGGTGACAATACACTCCTTACCGATGCGCAGCATCTCATCGACAATCTGATCAGGACGGTACATTACCTGTAGCGCCTGGGTCATAATGACTGTATCAAAACTGCTGTCATCAATACTGGCCAGTCCCTCATCGATATTCTTTTCGATAACGTTGACGCCCTTTTCAATGCAGGCGGTGATGTTGTCATGGTCCACCTCAACGCCGTAACCGGTAATCTTTTTCTGCTGCTGCAGAAAAGCCAGCAGTTCACCGTTACCGCAGCCAAGATCGAGGACTTTACTGCCCGGGGTTATCCATTCCTGAATAATTTCCAGATCTGCTCGCATCAGTTGTTCTCCTTACCGGTGACGGGAATATCGTTGGCTACCTGCTTCATATAGGCGGAATAGATATCCATATACCGCGGGTTAGGAATGAGGAAGGCATCATGTCCATGGTCGGAGTCAACCTCAGCATAACTGACCTGCTTTTCCGCGGTTACCAGGGCATCGACAATCTCCCGCGACCGTTCTGGGGAGAAGCGCCAGTCGGAGGTAAAGGAGATCACCATAAACTTGCACAGGGCGTTGCGAACGGCATCCGCGAGGTTGTGGCCGTAGTCTGCTGCCGGGTCAAAATAGTCCAGCGCTTTGGTCATCAGCAGGTAGGTGTTGGCGTCGAAGGCGGTGGAAAAACGCTCACCCTGATAGCGCAGGTAGGATTCAACCTCAAACTGCGGGTTGAAATCGTAACTGATCTTGCCCTCTTTCAGCTCCCGGCCGAACTTCTCCCGCATGCCATCATCGGACAGATAGGTGATATGGCCGAGCATCCGGGCCAGCATCAGGCCGGTTTTGGGCACGTTGCCGTTCTCGTAGAAGTGGCCATTGTTAAAGTCCGGATCGCGGGTGATCGCCTGCCGGGCAACTTCGTTAAAGGCGATATTCTGGGCGCTGAGTTTCGGTGCTGCCGCGATGATCAGGCAGTGGCGGATGCGTTGGGGGTAGTTGATCGCCCATTGTAACGCCTGCATCCCTCCCAGGCTGCCACCGACGACCGCGGCCCATTGCTGAATGCCAAAGTGGTCTGCCAGGCGGGCCTGACTCTCAACCCAGTCGGGTACGGTCATGATCGGAAAGTCCGGGCCAAAGGGCTTGCCGGTTTCCGGGTTAATACTCTGAGGGCCGGTGGAGCCATGACAGCCCCCCAGGTTATTTACGCCGATGACGAAAAAGGTGTTGGTATCGATCGGCTTGCCCGGGCCGATGGCCGAATCCCACCAGCCGGGTTTGCTCTCTGCTTCGCTGTGATAGCCAGCAAGATGATGGTTGCCGGACAGCGCATGGCATACCAGAATGGCGTTGGATGCATCGGCATTCAGTGTGCCATAGGTTTCTATTACCAGCTCGTAGTTATTGAGCTGACGGCCACAGGCGAGTGGCAGGGGTTGGTCAAAACAGATTGTCTGTGGGGTGACGATACCGACAGAATCTTGAGGAAATGATTGAGGCATAATTCTCACTTAACGCTGATAACTCGAAATAAGGTGCTACTGATCTACCCGGTCGAGCTTCACATCTCGTACAGCAGCGACTGACTATCAAGAATCAGATAGCCTGCCGGGCGGTAATTATGCAGAGATCTCAGTATCACGTTAGTTATGCTCAATCGTTAATGGTTCAGGAATTTTCTTCGGGTCATCAATTCTGACCCGCTTTTGCCGGCCCAGTTCGCCACTGAGGATAGTGACCGAACTTTTTGCCACGCCAAACTGTTTGGCCAGAAACTTTACCAGATGGGCGTTTGCTTTACCCTCTATTGGCGGTGCCGTAATACGAATTTTAACACTATCATCATGCAGCCCGACAATCGCGTCATTGCTGGCTTTGGGCTGCAAACGACAGCTGATAATCAGACTGTCGCCCTGCCAGCTATAAAATTCAGCCATCTCCGTTCTCAGAGCAGGTAATGGGTTAAGCTGCCTAACTGGGAGCGGGCGATCTGGATGACAAAGAATATCAGAATCGGTGACAGATCCAGACCTCCCAACGAGGGAATAACTCTGCGTGCCAGACCAAACACTGGTTCGGTCAGCTGTACAATCAGCTGCGGTCCCGGATGGTAGCTACCGGGCGCTACCCAGCTGATAATCACGGCACCGATCACCGCATAAAAGTAGATATCCAGAATCGTACTTAGCACGCTGATGCCGGAAATTACCATCACTGCAGGCAGGTTTGCGCCAATTCCCTGGCCCTTCAATAGCAGGATCAGTGCCCAGAGTGCAACGTTGACCAGAAACGCCAGTAGCAGCGGCGACAGATCAATATTGGCGGGCCGCGGAAGAATACGTTGCAATGGCGCCAGTGGCACTGCGGTAATCTTAACCACCGCCTGACAGATCGGATTGTAGTAGTCGGCTTTAGCGATCTGTAACAAAAATCGCAGCACGATAATAAATACATAAAGCTGGCCGAACAGCTGAATGATTGAACTGAGAGGATCCTGTCCCATTGTCTCTGTTCCTGTGCAGATGTCTGATTGGGTTTGATTCTGTGTTCTGCGCTGAATTAATGCACCAGAATACAGAGCAGATTGTAACGTCGATTTTAAAACCGAGTTTAATAACAGAGTATAGAGCCTTTCCCTGTCACTATGAACCGAAGAAAGGCTTTTTATATCATTCGCTTAATTACCGAGTTCTTTTGCCAGTACTTCAGCACGGTCGCTGCAGGCTTGCATGCCGTTAGCGATAATCTCCGGCAGCCCCTGATCAATAAAGGTGAGTATCGCCTGTTCCGTGGTGCCTTTGGGTGAGGTAACCCGGCGACGCAGCTCTGCCGGTTCGATATCGCTCTGACTGGCCATCTCCGCTGCGCCGAGAGCGGTCTGAATAGTCAGTTGCTGTGCGACTTCGCGGCTTAGTCCGAGTTTTTCACCAGCAGCGATCATCGCTTCCATCATCAGAAAATAATAGGCCGGGCCACTTCCGGATACCGCGGTGACGGCATTCAGCTGAATTTCGCTGTCAACCCAGAGGGCGAGTCCGGTCGCCTGCATCACCTGCTCGGTCTGACTGCGCTGTGCTTCCGTCACCCGGGGGTTAGCATACAGGCCGGACGCGCCCTGTTTGACCAGCGCCGGAGTGTTTGGCATGCAACGCACCAGCGCGATATTGCCGCCCAGCCACTGTTCCAGACTGTCACACATGATGCCCGCGGCAACGGATATGATCAGGGGTTGGTGGTGTTGTACGGCGGCTGCAAGATCGGTTGCAACCGCTTGCATTATCTGTGGTTTCACTGACAGGATGACGATATCGGCGGCGGCGACAGCGACGCTGTTATCCGTTGTTGTATGCAGACCCTGCTGTTTGAGGTCGTCCATTTTGGCCAGCTGAGTACCCGTAGCCCAGATCTTTTCTGCAGGATATTGATTGCTGATCAGTCCGCCAATGATGGCGCGGGACATGTTGCCTGCGCCAATAAATGCTAATGTTGGGTGTGTGCTCACGTGTAATTCCTGATCTTAAAAATTAATAATGATGCGGTACGTCTGTCGTCATGGTGACGGTGCACGATGGCTATAGTCCCGGGGCCCAAACAGCGCAGTACCTATGCGCACAATGGTAGCACCTTCAAAGATTGCCGCCTCCATATCATCGGACATCCCCATCGAGAGGGTATCCAGGGGCTGGTTCGGCAGCTGTTGTTGCAGCGCTTGCAGTAACTCATTCATCTGCGCGAAGGGGCGCCGTTGCTGTTGCGGGTCATCATTGCTGGCAGGAATTGCCATTAACCCCCGCAAGCGGATGTTTTTCAGCGTCGCCACCTCTGTTGCCAATGCTGCGAGGTCTGTGGGTAAAACACCGGACTTGCTCGCTTCCTCACTGATATTGACCTGTAGACAGATATTCAGTGGGGGCATCGCTGCAGGCCGCTGGTCACTGAGTCGCTGCGCCACCTTAAACCGGTCTACACTGTGAACCCAATCGAAATTTTCAGCGATTGGCCGGGTTTTGTTGGACTGAATCGGGCCGATAAAGTGCCAAGAGATATCCAGATCCTGCAGCGCTTCGATCTTGTCCAGGGCCTCTTGAAGATAGTTTTCGCCAAACGCCCGTTGCCCGCCTGACCACGCCTGACGCAGCTCATCAGCTGTACGTGTTTTGCTGACCGCCAGTAGCTGGACTGTTTGCGGCGGGCGGTTGGCCATTTCAGCTGCTGTATTGATTTGAAAATGAAGCTTTTCTAAGCGATCTGTAATCTGTGTCATATTGTAACAACTAGCGATTGGCTATGATGGGTGATTCTGATAAAACTGCTATAGTGCGACCCTTGATTGGGAAGTCGCTATAATACCAGAGAACATTTATTAACCTGCGAATATTTCCCCGTGTTGGAGTGTTTTGTCAGGTTTTGGCATCGTTTAGAGCTGTTTTATGGTAAACCATAGCAAAAGCTGCGCAAAAATAGTCGTCTAAGGCCTTTATAAGGCTGGTTGCAACTTTTATTATGGCTAAGGGCCAGTGACGCGATATGCAAAGCCTTCTGAACTAAGGTTTTGACGCTTACAGAAAATCAACGGAGCTGCTTGCAGATTCCTTATACACCTGAGAAGCCATGGATATTACAGAACTTTTATCATTTACCGTTCAGCAAGGAGCATCTGACCTCCATATAACCGCGGGTATGCCACCGGTTATCCGGGTTGATGGTGAGGTTCGCAGAATTAAGCTGCCTTCTCTGGAACACAAACAGGTTCATACGCTGATTTACGATATCATGAACGACAAGCAGCGTAAGGACTATGAAGAACGGTTTGAGACCGACTTCTCCTTCGAGGTACCGGGGCTGGCGCGTTTTCGTGTTAACGCCTTTAACCAGAATCGCGGTGCTGCTGCGGTATTCCGGACCATCCCCAGTAAGGTTCTGACGATGGATGATCTGGGGATGGGGCAGGTGTTCCGGAATCTCTCAGATAACCCTCGTGGACTGGTTCTGGTAACCGGCCCGACGGGTTCGGGTAAGAGTACCACGCTGGCGGCGATGGTGGATTACATCAATGAAACCCGTAATGAGCATATTCTGACCATCGAAGACCCGATAGAATTTGTTCATCAGAGCAAAAAATGTCTGGTTAACCAGCGCGAGGTTCACCGGGATACGCTGGGGTTTGAAGAGGCGTTGCGTTCAGCCCTGCGTGAAGACCCGGATATTATTCTGGTGGGTGAGATGCGGGATCTGGAGACCATCCGTCTGGCGCTGACGGCGGCTGAAACCGGTCACCTGGTGTTTGGCACCCTGCACACCACATCGGCAGCAAAAACTATCGACCGTATTATTGACGTGTTCCCGGCGGCGGAGAAGTCGATGGTGCGCTCGATGCTGTCTGAGTCTTTGCAGGGGGTTATCTCGCAGACGCTGCTGAGAAAGCCGAAAGGCGGCCGGGTTGCCGCTCATGAGATTATGACCGGTACTCCGGCGATTCGAAACCTGATACGTGAAGATAAAGTGGCACAGATGTACTCGGCGATTCAGACCGGCGCCGCCTACGGCATGGTTACACTGGACCAGTCGCTCACTGATCTGATGAAGAAGGGCCTGATTACGCGTGAAGCCGCGCGAGCCAAGGCACTGAACCCTAATAACTTCTAAGGCGGAGCGGACATTTTGGATATTACCCAGCTACTCAAGGTTATGACTGATCGACAAGCATCCGATCTGTTTATCACCGCGGGCGCCCGTCCTAGCATCAAGGTGGACGGAACCATCAAGCCGTTAACCAAAGAGGCACTGAAACCCGCCCAGGCACGCTCGCTGACTTACAGCACCATGAATGATAAACAGCTGGCCGAGTTTGAAGGCACCCGCGAGTGTAACTTTGCTATCAGTGCCCCGGGGATTGGCCGTTTTCGTGTCAGTGCTTTTTTTCAGCGTAACTCGCCGGGGATGGTGCTGCGCCGCATCAATACCTATATCCCCTCAATGGAAGAGCTTAACCTACCGCCGGTATTGAAAGATCTGGCGATGACCAAACGAGGGCTGATACTCTTTGTTGGTGGTACCAGTACCGGTAAATCAACCTCGCTGGCGTCGATGATCGACTACCGCAACGCCAACTCAGCGGGGCATATCATCACCATTGAAGACCCGATTGAGTATATCCACGAGCATAAGCAGAGCGTGATTACCCAACGGGAAGTGGGCCTGGATACCGACTCATTTGAAGTGGCCCTGAAGAACACTTTGCGTCAGGCACCTGATGTGATTCTGATGGGGGAGATACGTAGTGCTGATACCATGGGCTATGGTCTGACCTTTGCTGAGACCGGCCACCTGTGTATGGCAACTCTACACGCAAACAACGCCAACCAGGCGCTGGACCGGATAATCAGTTTCTTCCCGCCAGAGCATCACGCTCAGATCTGGATGGATCTGTCGCTGAACCTCAAGGCCATTATTGCGCAGCAGCTGTTACCGACTAAAGATGGTAAAGGTCGCCGGGCGGTGATTGAAGTACTGATTAATACGCCGCTGATGCAGGACCTGATCCGTAAAGGAGAGGTGCATGAGCTGAAAGAGGTGATCAAAAAATCCACCAACCTGGGGATGCAGACCTTCGATCAGGCGCTCTACAATGAGTATAAAGACGGCACTATCACCTATGATGTGGCGATCGCTCACGCCGATTCACCGAACGACCTGCGTCTGATGATTAAACTCAACTCAGCGACCAACCCGGATATTGATGGTGGCACCGACGATGCTGGCTTCTTCCTGCAGGATGATGATGATTTTCTGCACAATGAAGGCTCGCTGGATGTCAAAGGGATGTAGTTGCTCTACGGTAAAAAAAACGGCGCATAAATGCGCCGTTTTTTTTATGCCTGCCGATGGTTACTGCTGAAACACCACATTGCCTTCCAGCAGGGTGAAGTGCACCACCCCTTTTAGTGGAAAATTCATAAACGGGGTGTTCGCGCCCGCAGAGCGATGATTCTCCTTTGTCAGCACCCAATCCTGTTGCGGATCGAAGATGCAGATATCGGCGGTGCTGCCGGGGGTCAGGGTGCCGAGGTCTAAATTGAGCACGCTGGCCGGCCCAGAGGTTAGCTTGGCCAGCATCTGCGGCAGCGAGATTAGCTCCTGTTGCACCAGCATCAGCGACAGTGATAACAGGGTTTCCACTCCCGTCATGCCCGGTTCGGTAGCCGCAAAGGGGGCCTGCTTGGCAGCCAGTTCATGGGGCTGGTGGTCCGAGCAGATCGCCTGGAAGCCATCTGCAACCAGAGCATGGCGCAATCCGGCGCGATCAAGCTGGCTGCGCAGCGGTGGAATCAGATGAAAGTTAGGGTCGAAGCCACTGACATTTTCATCGGTCAGCAACAGGTTCTGGATGGCGATGTCGGCGGTTACCCGCAGTCCACGTGCCCGGGCATCCATCACCATTTTCACCGAACGTTCGCAGGAGAGCTGACCAAAGTGTGCTTTGACACCGGTTTGCTCAATCAGTATCAGGCAGCGGGCAACTTCGATGGTTTCGGCGCTTTCGGGGATACCGCTCAGCCCCAGGCGGGTACAGGTGGTATCGTCATGCATGGTGCCACCGGCCGCCAGGTCCGCATCCTGTGGCTGAAAAATTACCAGCAGATCATGGGTTGCGGCGTACTCCAGACAGCGTGATAGCGTCAGCGAGCTATGAATGGGTTCACGGGCGTTGGTAAAGCCGATACAGCCCGCTTTGCTGAGTCCATACATCGGGCTCAGCTGTTCCCCTTTCAGCTCCTGCGTCAGTGCCCCTATTGGTAACACCCGCGCATTGCCTGCCTGTTTTGCCAGATCTTCGATCAGATCGATCACCGCGGTGTTATCGGCAATCGGCTTTGTCAGTGGCGGCATGCACAGCGTGGTGATCCCTCCGGCTGCAGCGGCAGCGGTTTCACTGGCGATGGTGCCTTTGCGGCTGTAGCCCGGCTCGCGCAGATTGGCACAGAGGTCGATCAGGCCTGGGCTGACCACCAGATTGCTGGCGTCGATCTCCTGGTCGGCCGCAAACTCGGCAGGAGGCTGGCCAATAGCGGCGATTTTGCCGTCGCTGATAAACAGGTCGGTAATCTGATCCAGATTGTTGGCGGGGTCGATAACGCGGCCATTTCTGATTGCAATATTCATCGTTTTCACCTTACTCGCTCTCCCGCTCCGCCTGATGCTCTGTCATCTGGCCGCCCATCGCCATCGACATAACAGCCATACGTACTGCAATACCGTTAGTTACCTGTTTCAGAATCATCGATTTCGGGCCATCGGCAACCGAGGTTTCGATCTCGACACCCCGGTTAATCGGGCCGGGGTGCATGACGATGGAGTCGGGATGGGTGAGCTTTAATTTCTCTTCAGTGAGACCGTAGAGAGAGTAGAACTCAGATTCGCTGGGCAGCAGGGCGCTCTGCATCCGCTCCTTCTGCAACCGTAGCATCATCACCACATCAACATCTTTCAGTCCCTGCAACATATTGGTGTAGACCGTAACACCCAGAGCTTCTATATGGCGTGGCAGCAATGTCGTCGGGCCAATAACCCGGATCTCACCAACCCCCAGAGTGCGTAGGGCATGGATCTGGGAGCGTGCCACCCGGGAATGAAGAATATCCCCAACAATGGCTACCGTGAGGTGTTCGAATCCACCCTTATGCTGGCGGATGGTAAGCATATCCAGCATTGCCTGAGTCGGGTGTGCATGGCGACCATCGCCAGCATTGA
Source organism: Amphritea sp. (assembly GCF_050300915.1). Lineage (GTDB taxonomy): Bacteria > Pseudomonadota > Gammaproteobacteria > Pseudomonadales > Balneatricaceae > Amphritea. Next base: position 8,333 of record NZ_JBNKYN010000031.1, on the reverse strand, counting down.
TCACCGCCACATGGGGCGTGACATTACTGGCGATATAGTGGGCGGCTCCACTGTCGGAGTGGCGCACGACAAACATATCTGAATGCATCGCTTCCATCGTCATCAGGGTGTCTTTCAGGGTTTCACCCTTAGAGGTTGATGAGGTTTTGATGTTCAGATTCAGCACGTCAGCAGACAGCCGTTTTGCCGCCAGTTCGAAGGTGCTGGCGGTACGGGTGCTGGCCTCAAAAAACAGGTTAACGACCGTTTTACCCCGCAACAGTGGCACTTTTTTTACCTGCTGTGCACTCATATCAACAAATGAATCTGCCGTATCGAGGATCTCTGTCAGCATCTCCCGACTTAGCCCTTCGGTGGTCAGAAAGTGTTTTAGCTGACCGGCACTGTTCAGCTGGATCAGATTGGGATCTTGTTGTTCAAACATGTCAGATTCCGGGGTGGGTTAGAGGTTGTCTTTTTTACGGATCTCCAGTGCCAGCGGCACCGGTCCGGTCAGCTTCACCAGCTCGTCGTCGGCAAGATCCAGCGTATCGCCGGTAACATCCGCCTGAATTGGCAGTTCCCGACGATTCAGATCCAGCAGGGTAACCAGGGTAATGGAGGCCGGTCGACCATAGTCAAACAGCTCGTTCATCGCAGCGCGAATGGTACGGCCACTCATGATGACATCATCCACCAGAATGATGTGACGGTCTTCTGTCGCACTGGGCAGTGCCGAGGGTTGAACTTTAGGGTTCAGACCGACCCGGCTGAAATCGTCGCGATAGAATGATATATCCAGTGTTCCCAGTGGGTCCGCAATATTCAGCTGCTGATGCAGATGCTCTGCCAGCCAGACGCCGCCGGTATGAATGCCGATCATCATGGGGTTGTCGATCTGCCGTGCTGTGATCAGCGTCTTCAGATCGGCGGCCATTTTGGTTAGCAGGTGATCAACTTTAATTACGCCCGATACCATAGAGGTCCTCCAGTCGGGTTTCGCTGGATATCAGCTGGTCTGATTCAAACCAGCTTTCCAGGATCAGTTGTGCGGCGATGCCGTCAACAGAGTTTTCTTTAAAATTACTGCTACCTCCCCGGGCCAGACTGATCTGCTTGGCTTCCCGGGTGGAAAGCCGTTCATCAATCAGGTAACAGGGAAGCTGGCAGCGTTCTTTGAGACGGTTGGCAAATTTTCGTGCTCTGCGGGACATATCGCTGATGCTGCCATCCATATTCAGAGGGATACCCACAACGATGGCCACTGCTTGCCATTCGGAAATTAACTTTTCAATCACGGACCAGTCGGGAATGCCATCGCGGGCGCTGACCGGAGCTAAGGGCGAAGCCGTCCCGGTAATAGCCTGACCTGCAGCGATGCCTATCCGTGTGGTGCCGAAATCAAAGCCTATAACTGGACCCGATAGTGTGATCATGCCGCTTCTTTGCGTGGGTTAGTGGTGATGAGCTGATCGTTCAGGCGTGGCCGCTCTGGGAAGTTAACAGATCAAGATTGATTCCCAGTGTTGCAGCCGCGGCCTGAAGGCGCTCTTCAGCCGGGGTGCGGAACATTATATCTAAATTAGCCGGGCAACTTAACCATACATTTTCAGATAGCTCCTGTTCCAGCTGTCCGGCTCCCCAGCCTGCATAGCCTAAGGCCACCAGAAATTGTTCCGGGCCGCTGTTTTCACTGATGGCCTGGAGAATATCCATCGAGGTTGTCAGTGTCAGCTCACCGGTGATGTGATAGCAGGACTCCCATTCATTCGCCGTGCGGCGGTGGAGGATGAAACCGCGGTCATCCTGCACCGGGCCGCCAGCGTAAACGGGTTCGGCCTGATCACTGGTATCACTGAAACCCAGATGATTCAGTAGCTCACTCAGATCAATACCTAGCGGGCGGTTAACAACGATCCCCATGGCACCAGACTCGCTATGCTCGCAGATATAGATAAGGGTCTGAGCGAAGTTAGGATCGTTCATATGGGGCATTGAAAAAAGGAAATGATCCTGAAGGCTGCCGGGCTGGTATAGAGAGGGAGTGTCTGAGGTCATAGTAAATACCTGCCCTTGAGCCGCGTAAGAGGAAATACCGTACTGTATAACGTCTTTAACGCTAGCCTTCTAACATTTAGTATACCCGGGCGGTTTTCTCAAACTTCCAGGTGCGGATAATCTCCAGCTGATCGGTATTTTTACGCATTTCCACAGGGAATTTCTGGAATGGCGCTGCCAGCTGCACAATGCGTACCGCTGCATCATCGAGAATACGATTGCCGGAGGAGTGCAGAATTTTAATCTCCTTGACGCTGCCGTCAGGCAAGATGCTGACCATCATCCGTAAACTACCGTAGAGCTGATTTTGCTGCGCTTCCTGGGGGTAATTCAGGTTACCGACGGCTTCGATCTTACGGCGCCAGTTGGCCAGATAGACGGCATCGCTGTGGCTTTTGGTGGATGCAGAGGTGAGGCGTTTTACCCGTGGCCGCTTGGCATACTCCTGGCGTTGAAACTCCAGCTGGGCTTCCAGACTAGCGATCTCAAGACTGCGGGACAGCAGTGATTGAGAGCTGCCGGGGGCTGGCGGTGGGGGCGTTGACTGCTGATGTTGTTGCGGCGTATCGGAGACCCGTTTCTTCTGCTTTGCCGTGGTAATGATGACCTCTTGCTCAGGCGCGATGGCGGTCTGCTGATCGATTTTTTCCGCGATAGGGGCTGGTTCAGCGGGGGCTGTCTGAGCCGCTGTCGGCGCGATATCGGTGGGTGGCGTCAGCGGTTGCAGTGCCGCCGTTTCCTGAATGTTCTGATGTTGAAAGTCGGCAATTTCACGGGTTGCCGGTAGCGCTTTCTCTTCCAGTTGCCCGCTGCCCAGCTGATCAGCTTGCGCTATAAAATCGGCCTCTTCCGGCGGCTTCTCGCTCTGGTATTGCGCCAGCGTGATCTCCAGCGTCTGTGCCGGAGGGGTCTTCGGCGTTACGGCAAAACCGATTCCCAGTATGGCCGCTGCATGCACCGCCACCGCCAGAAACAGAGTAAAGCCGAGCCGGTCAGCTGCGGAAACAGCGGCAACAGCCTTACTCATAGTGTCTTCCTGATACCGGGGGGACTAACATCGCTCTTATGCATTACCTTGCTTAAGTTTCGCTTCGATGACATCCATCAACTGCATGCCGATATCCAGGCCAAACTGATTGTCCAGTTCGCGGATACAGGTGGGGCTGGTGACGTTGACTTCGGTCAGGTAGTCGCCGATCACATCCAGACCGGCAAACAGGATACCCTGGGCTTTCAGTGTTGGGCCTACCTGCGCGGCGATCCACTGTTCCCGCTCGGTGAGCGGACGACCTTCGCCACGACCGCCAGCGGCCAGGTTGCCGCGGGTTTCACCGTTGGTGGGAATACGGGACAGACCATAAGGCACTGGCTCTCCGTCAATCATCAGGATACGTTTATCACCGTCGACAATCTCCGGCAGGTATTTCTGCGCCATAATCGTTTCGGTGCCAAATTTGGTCAGGGTTTCAATGATGACGCCAAGGTTTACCCCCTCTTCCTGGATACGGAAAATAGAGGTGCCGCCCATGCCGTCCAGTGGTTTGAAAATGACATCTTTAAACTCGGCATGGAACTCACGCAGCAGGTCATCACGGCGGGTGACCAGCACCGGCGGACAGCATTGTGGGAAGTGGGTGGCAAAGATCTTTTCGTTATAGTCCCGTAATGCTTGCGGGCGATTCACCATCAGGGTGTTGCCCTGGGATGCGGCCAGTTCTAACAGATGGGTAGTGTAGATAAACTCGTTGTCGAAAGGCGGATCTTTACGCATCAGCACTACATCAAGCGTACTCACTTCCTGCACCTGATATTCACCGCGTTCGAACCACTTTTCCGGATTCATATCGACCGTCATCGGCGCCATCCTGGCGAGCACTTTACCATCGCGCAGGTAGAGATCTTTCTGTTCCATGTACCAGATCTCCCAGCCTTTACGCTGAGCTGCCCACAGCATCGCCAGGGAGCTGTCTTTCTTGAAGCTGATGGCCTCGATCGGGTCCATCACAATGCCGATTTTAACTGTCATTGAAGCGCCTTGTTTATCTGTATTCGATATCTTTAAATTAGAGCGATTCTACCCGCCTGCTCCGGTCATCACCAGTGTTACTGTGACAGTCTGGGGTTATCCCAGGTCGCCCCAGAGGTATTGCAACACCGATAGTGCTGCTATGGGGGCCGTTTCAGTGCGAAATACCCGGGGGCCAAACGCTACTGGCTTAAACCCTTTTGACAGGGCCAGTTCCACTTCTGTTTCACTCAGGCCGCCTTCCGGCCCGATCAACAGGGCAACCGATCCGGGCTTATCGAAGTCGCCCAGCGGTTGCTCGGTATGGTGATGCAGCACCAGCTTCAGGTCTGCTTCAACGGTGTCGAGCCAGTTATGCAGTGGCTGGGGTTCGCTGATCTCCGGCAGGTCACAGCGCAGGCTCTGCTCACAAGCGCTGATGGCAACCTGCTGCCAGTGCTGGCGGCGTTTATCCTGACGTTCGTTGTTAAGGCGAACTTCGCAGCGCTCGGTAAACAGCGGCACCAACTGATTCATCCCCAGCTCAGTGGCTTTCTGTACCGCATAGTCCATCCGCTCGCCCCGGGAGACCGCCTGACCGACAGTGACCTTTAGCGGCGATATCCGGGCAGGGGTTGTCACCCCGGTGATCCGTGCACAGGCATTACGCTTAGCCACCTCGGTCAGCTCGGCCTGATACTCGCACCCGTCGCCATTAAAGAGGATCAGCGCGTCACCTGGCCGCATTCTCAGGGCCCGGGACACATGCTGTACCACACTGTCACTGAGGTTGACTTCGCTACCCTCGGTGAGGGGCTGAGGTTCGTAAAAGCGGGGAATTCTCATTATTACTATCGATCAGGTCTGTTGCTGAAGCCGCTATTATGCCACGGCATAAATGGATCAGTTAGCGGGATCTGCTCTCTATCGGCATCGGCTGCTTAGGGTCAATAAAATTCCAGACAATAAAAAAGGGCCGGGTTTTCACCCGGCCCTTGCTTCTATCGCTTGCTGTGAAAGTCGTTTACAGACCTGCTGCCGCGCGCAGTTCGTCAGCCTTATCGGTTTTTTCCCAGGTGAATGCAGTAAAGGTATCGTTACCCACTGTCATCTCATATGGATTTTTACCGAAGTGACCGTAAGCGGCTGTCGGGCGATACATCGGGTGCAGCAGGTCGAGCATGCGGGTGATTGCATGTGGACGCAGATCGAAGTGGTTGTTCACCAGTTCGATGATTTTAGCATCAGAGATCTTGCCAGTGCCGAAGGTGTTGATCGATACAGAGGTCGGTTCAGCAACACCGATGGCGTAAGACACCTGAATCTCACACTTATCCGCCAGACCCGCAGCGACGATATTCTTCGCTACATAACGACCTGCATAGGCAGCAGAGCGGTCAACCTTGGATGGGTCTTTACCGGAGAATGCGCCGCCACCGTGACGGGCCATGCCGCCGTAAGTATCAACGATGATTTTCCGGCCAGTCAGACCACAGTCGCCCACAGGGCCGCCGATCACAAAGTTGCCGGTTGGGTTGATGTGGAACTTGGTGCTCTTGTCGATCCATTCAGCCGGCAGGGTGTGCTTGATGATCAGCTCCATTACCGCTTCCTGCAGGTCGGCCATGGAGACCTCAGGGTTGTGCTGAGTTGACAGAACCACTGCATCGATACCCACAGGCAGACCGTTTTCATAACGGAAGGTGACCTGGCTCTTGGCATCCGGGCGCAGCCATGGCAGCAGACCGGATTTACGCGCTTCTGCCTGACGCTCAACCAGACGGTGGGCGTAGCAGATTGGCGCCGGCATCAGCACATCGGTTTCGTTGCTGGCATAACCAAACAGCAGGCCCTGGTCACCGGCACCCTGATCTTCAGGCTTGGCACGGTCAACACCCTGATTGATGTCGGGAGACTGCTTACCGATAATGTTCAGTACACCACAGGTTGCGCCGTCATAACCGACATCAGAAGAGGTGTAACCGATATCACAGATAACACCGCGAACCAGCGCTTCCAGATCGACCCATGCCGTCGTGGTAATTTCACCGGAGACAATTGCAACACCGGTTTTTACCATGGTTTCGCAGGCCACACGGGCGTATTTGTCTTCAGCAATAATTGCGTCAAGAACCGCATCAGAGATCTGATCGGCGATCTTATCAGGATGACCTTCGGAGACTGACTCCGAAGTAAACAGGCTGTATTCGCTCATTACGCGTCTTCAATCCTAGCTTTAGGGAATTATAGATGGCATCGGGCCGTTGGCCCGGGTATAAGAATGTCAGGTATTTTAATCGTCTTGCGCCTCGATTGCATGGGCGGTATCCCTGTTTTAGATGATTTTTTTACTTTTTTAGATGAAAACCACTCATTTTCATCAAATTTCTCTGAAATAGGTTTGAAGCTGACGGGCGGTTACGAGAAAATAGCCGCCTATTTTTTATCGGTGCACCGCCTGAATTTATCTTCATAAGAGATAACCGGGTAGCCGCAAACACTTTTTAATCTCAACTTGGGCTTGTTCGGCCCTGGAGTGAATGAATGTCCTCGCGTAGAGAACTTGCCAATGCAATTCGTGCCCTCAGTATGGATGCTGTCCAAAAGGCTAAATCCGGTCACCCTGGTGCACCAATGGGGATGGCGGATATCGCTGAAGTATTATGGAATGATTTTCTGAAACATAATCCGGCGAATCCACATTGGCTTGATCGCGACCGTTTCGTGCTGTCGAACGGCCATGGTTCAATGCTGATCTACAGTCTGCTGCACCTGACCGGTTATGATCTTTCCATCGATGATCTGAAAAACTTCCGTCAGCTGCACTCCAAAACCGCCGGTCACCCGGAATACGGTTATGCGCCGGGTGTTGAAACCACCACCGGCCCACTGGGTCAGGGGATCACCAATGCGGTGGGTTTTGCTATTGCTGAGAAATCCCTGGCAGCGCAATTTAACCGTGAAGGCCATGAGATCATTGATCACCACACCTACGTGTTCCTGGGTGATGGCTGCCTGATGGAAGGTATCTCCCACGAAGCGTGTTCTCTGGCGGGCACCCTGGGTCTGGGCAAACTGATCGCGTTCTACGACGACAACGGCATCTCTATCGATGGTGAAGTTGAAGGCTGGTTTACCGATGATACCCCTAAGCGCTTTGAAGCTTATGGATGGCAGGTAATCCCGGCGGTTGATGGCCATGATGCTGAGCAGATTAAAGCGGCGATTGAAGCGGCGCAGGACAATGAAGATCAGCCAACCCTGATCTGCTGCAAAACCATTATCGGTTTTGGTTCGCCTAATAAGCAGGGTAAAGAGGATTGCCACGGTGCACCTCTGGGCGACGAAGAGATCGCTCTGGCACGTAAACAGCTGGGCTGGGAACACGAAGCCTTTGTTATCCCTGAAGATATTGCTGCCCAGTGGAATGGCCTTGAAAGCGGTGCAGTACTGGAAAATGACTGGGAAGAGCGTTTTGCTGAGTACAGCAAAGCGTATCCCGCTGAAGCCCGTGAACTGATCCGTCGTTATACCGGCGAACTGCCCGCGGATTTCTCTGAAAAAGCCGATGCCTACATCAAAGAACTGCAGGAAAAAGGCGAGACTATCGCTTCCCGTAAAGCCTCTCAGAATGCATTGAATGCCTACGGCCCGCTGCTGCCTGAACTGATGGGTGGCTCTGCTGACCTGGCAGGTTCTAACCTGACACTATGGTCTGGCTGCAAGGGCGTGACGAAAGATGATGCCTCCGGCAACTACCTGTTCTACGGTGTGCGTGAGTTTGGTATGTCCGCCATCATGAACGGTATCGCTCTGCATGGTGGTTTCGTGCCCTACGGTGCAACCTTCCTGGTATTTATGGAGTATGCCCGTAACGCGCTGCGGATGGCGGCGCTGATGAAGCTGCGTGCGATCCATGTTTACACCCACGATTCTATCGGTCTGGGTGAAGATGGCCCGACGCACCAGCCGATTGAACAGATCTCCAACCTGCGCCACACGCCGAATATGAGCTGCTGGCGTCCGGCGGATGCAGTTGAATCTGCGGTGGCCTGGAAAGCGGCGCTGGAACGTGCCGACGGCCCGACCGCGATGATCTTCTCCCGTCAGAATCTGCCACATCAGGCGCGTACCGATGAGCAGCTGGCGAATATCGCCCGCGGTGGATATATTCTGCGTGATACTGCAGGCACTCCGGATGCGATTCTGATCGCTACCGGGTCTGAAGTGGGTCTGGCGATGGATTCTGCTGCTGCTTTGGAAGCGGAAGGTAAGCAGGTTCGCGTCGTCT
>NZ_JBNKYN010000030.1:0-45870 GCF_050300915.1 Amphritea sp. | reverse complement strand
GAGGGAAACAACCGATGTTTATAATAAAAAAAGTAAAGTCTCTGACACTGATCGCTGTGCTGATGGGCCTCACCAATATCGCTGCCGCTGAAACCATTATGCGCGTTGCCAGCTGGCTGCCCCCCACTCATGTGCAGAATGCGGTGGTATGGCCAACCTGGGGTAAATGGATTGAGGAAGCCACTGAAGGCCGGGTTAAAATTGAGATTGAGTATGGTTTAGGCCACCCTAAAACCCTGTTTGAACTGGTGGAAGACGGTGTTGCCGATGCCAGCTTCAGTTACCATGGTTATGTTCCGGGTCGTTTTAAACTGGCACTGGGGGTTGAAGAGCCATTAATGGGAGCCTCCGCCGAAGCAGCTTCTGTTGCCTACTGGCGCGTGCATCAGAAATACTTTGCTGCCGCCAATGAACATGATGGCCTGACCGTGGCTGGGGTGTTTGTACATGGACCCGGCCAGATTCAGACGATAGAGCCTATCAGCTCACTGGCTGACCTTAACGGTAAGAAGATCCGTATCGGCGGTGGTGTGCCTGCTGAAATTGGCAGCCGTCTTGGGGTAACCCCGGTGGGTGCTCCGGCCCCAAAAGTTTATGAATTGCTGCAACAGGGTATCGTTGACGGTGTTTTCCTGCCGATCGCAGAACAGAAAACCCTGCGTCTGAGCGAAGTGGCCCGCAATGTGGTCGCTCTGCCTGGCGGTATGTATCTGGGTAGTTTCTCCATCTTTATCAACCCTGACTTTCTCGACAGCCTGAGTGACAAAGACCGTGAGGCGATCATGAGTGTTTCCGGTGAAAAACTGTCGGCAATGGCGGGTAAAGCCTGGGATAGCGCTGATAAAGAAGGTCTTAAAGCCGCTGAAGAAGCCGGTGTTAACATCGTCAACGTAACGGCAGACGATGCCTTTGCCAAAGACTTCAACAAGCTGGTTGAAGGTATGGACCAGATCTGGCTGGAGTCCGTAGCTGACCGAGGTGTCGACGCTGAATCTGCGCTGGCAGAGCTTCGTTCTATCGCCCACAGCTACCACGAGTAAAGGCTAACCATGTCATTTTCCGCCTGGATATCAGCGCATTATGAGGAGCAGGGGCCAGTAAAATGGCTGGCCTTTGCCCTTGAAATGATCGCTGCAACCACACTGTTTTTGCTGATGCTGCTAACCTGCTCTGATGTGGTTGGTCGCTACTTTCTATCGAACTCGATCGATGGCACAACCGAGCTGACCGAAATCGCGCTGGCGATTCTGATTTTTGCCGAGATGCCGGTGATTACCTGGCGGGGCGGACATGTTGTCGTCGATATCCTTGACCGGATGATGGGCCCCACAGTGATTAAACTGCTGGGACTATTTTCGGTATTCCTGATCGCTTCATCGCTCTATTTTATCGCCACACAGATTTACTTTCTGGCTGAGCGTTCATTTCGACGCAATGAGGTTACTGAATTTTTGCAATTGCCGGTCGGCTTAATCGTTGAATATATCGCCTTTATGAGCTGGATAACCGCAGCCACCCTGCTGAGCTACGGTGTTTACCGGCTGCTGTGGCTCTCCCGTGATTAACCGACACCACCTTAAACAGGTATATTTAGCATGACTGTTGCCCTGATTGGCTTTGCCATCCTTCTTATTCTGATTGTTATCCTCCGTATCCCTATCGCCTTTTCCATGGCGATCGTGGGATTCTTTGGCTTTGCCTATGTGCAGGGCCTGAATTTCGACACCTATGCAGATTTCAACTGGAACAGCGCCCTGTCAATGGCCGCCAAGCGGGTTATAAATACCGCTCAGGAATACAGTTTATCGGTTATTCCCCTGTTTATTCTGATGGGTAATCTGGTCACCAAATCAGGCTTATCCCATCAGTTATACCGGGCTTCGAACGCCTTTTTCGGCCATATGCAGGGAGGTTTGTCGATGGCCACGGTGGTTGCTTGTGGCGGTTTCTCTGCCATCTGTGGGTCCAGCCTGGCCACCTCGGCAACCATGGCTAAAGTCGCCATGCCACCGATGCGTAAATACGGTTATGCCGACTCACTTGCAACCGCCTCGATTGCGGCAGGCGGTACACTGGGTATTCTGATCCCCCCCAGCGTTATCCTGGTAATTTATGGTCTGCTCACTGAAACCAGCATCCGCGAGCTGTTTGCAGCAGGCTTTATCCCCGGATTTATCGGCATTCTGCTCTACCTTTGCGCAGTGCGGTTCGCCGTTTGGCGCAACCCGGAGGACGGCCCCTGTGGCGAGCGTCTCAGCTGGCCGGAACGTATTCAGGCACTGCAGGGTGTCTGGGGAGTGCTGATTCTGTTCAGTGTAGTAATGGGAGGCATCTACCTCGGGGTGTTTACCCCGACTGAAGCGGCAGGCATCGGTGCTGGCGGCGCGTTTATCATTGCGTTGTACCGACGCTCGCTAACACTGGCCAGTCTGTTTGATATTCTCACAGATACTGCCCGCACTTCAGCCATGCTGTTCGGTGTTTTGATTGGTGCGCTGATCTTTTCAAATTTCATCAATCGTGCAGGTCTGCCGGGTGACCTGCTGACACTGGTACAAAGTGTCGATGTATCGCCGATGGCGATCATTTTTATCATCCTGGGCATCTACATTGTGCTGGGCATGGTGTTTGAAAGCCTCTCTATGATGTTGCTGACCGTACCAATCTTTTTCCCACTGGTACAAAGCCTTGGATTTGATCTTGTCTGGTTCGGCATTGTCGTGGTAGTTGTCACCGAGATCAGTCTGATTACCCCACCCGTCGGGATGAATGTGTTTGTCCTCAGCGCGGTACTCAGAGATGTCAAAGCCAGCACCATCTTCAAAGGCGTAACGCCGTTCTGGTGCGCGGATATTGTCCGGCTTATATTGATCACACTTATTGCACCGATATCACTGTTTCTTCCTGAACTGCTTTATCGCTGAGCCGGAAATCAGCAAGAGAGTTATATTACCGCTGATTCAAACAAGTCCGGCATGTTGCAGATGAGATCGACGCAGATGCCATGGTGATATGATTGCAGTACTCACAGCAGTGTTGTTCAGTTTTTACTGGATTCAATAACGCATAACGTGATCCACAATTCAAAGCTTCCCGTGCCTATCCTGCCGGGATAAACCAACCTGATCTCTACAGCACTATTCCGCGACGATATAACCGGAATAGTGCTGCTTTCTTATCCAACCAGAGAATCTGTATCTCCTTGTTTCCATGTTCATTTAATCATCAGATTAGCGCCAGAAAAAATAGAAATAAAACCCCTGCCAATAACGCCGGAATGTGTTGACCACACATACCACAGTTGCTACTTTACCACTGTCTTTGACCTTCCATGCGAGCTGCAATAAATAGATGACTACACAGAAATTATCCCGCGAAGAATGGATAAATGCCGCCACTCAGGTACTCGCCACCAGCGGTATTGATCAGGTTCGTGTTGATAAACTTGCCAAGCAACTGAAAATAACCCGTGGGAGTTTTTATCATCACTTTAGCAGCCGCAATGATCTGTTAACCTCCATACTGGACAAATGGCGTTTACGGGCCACCGAATCGGTTATTGCGCGAATTCAAAGTGCCAGCAACGACCCGGTTGAACAGATCACCACTCTGATGAATCTGCCAATTACAGGCAAACGCTCTTTTGATGGTGCGTCGGTAGAGATCTCTATCAGAGCCTGGGCCCGGCGGGACAAACTGGCACGCTCAGCCGTGGAAGAGGTGGACAAATATCGTCTGTCTTTTATTAACAGTATTTTTAAGAATCTTGGCCACACCTCAGACCGGGCCGATGATCTGGCAAACCTGGTTTATTCCTATATTGTGGCGATGTCGCTGATACACTTTGATAATAAATTTGAGGAGCGCCGGGAGATGTCCCGGCGTCTGGCAGAGTTTTTATCTGATAATTGTCCCGTAAGCAAATGCCCTAAACGGAAAAACCAACCGGCTTAACTCAGACTACAGGCAGAATAAACCATTCTGCCGGTCATCTCCTGCTCGTTTGCGAAGGCGACTCACCAAAGTAATCACGATATACCTTTGCGAACCGGCCAAGATTATTAAAGCCGTATTCCAATGCTACCTGTGTAATATTTTTCATACTCTTCAGGTCAACCAACTCTCTATAAATACATTCAAGTTTTATATGACAGATGTATACCCGGGGACTCAAACCAAATTCATTTTTGAAAAGATGATACAGCGATCTCTCACTGACATTAATATAGGCAGCCAGATCCAAAGGCTTATACTCTTTACGCGGATCAGAGATTACCCAGCGACGAATCTTCTCAATCTTCGGGTTTTCGCAGTAGCTGACTTTATAAAATGGGTCAGCGTTATTCTCGAACCGCTGCAACAACAAGCATGAAAAGAAATGACGATACTGAACCTTCAGCTGTTCAGGCGTCTGACCCGGCTCAGCATCCAGCAGCGACAGGATCTGATGCTTCAGTACACCTAGCTGTTCCAGTTTAAATACATTCGGTTTAAACGCCAGACCGGATGCCCTCAGATGGTATCCCAGGTGAACCGCATCCTCTGTCAGGGTTTCAACAGGTATTCTGATTGTCACAATCTGACTGCCCGCATCCACTGCCGTATTCAGATTTTCTGAGGTGTTAACCAGGCAAAGATCACCACAGCCCAGAGATAATTCATCGCTCTTGAGCCAAAGGCGAGCTCCTCCTTGCTGAACAATTATCAACTGAAACCATCCGGGACTATCAGGTTCAGAAATATCGACAAACTGATCATAACTGCCCACACAAACCTGAATCATCCCCAGGGATTTCTTCATTATATAGTGTGGGGCCTGAGGAGGGTTACGGCGCTCTTTTTGAAGGACTGTTCCTAACGCGAACAGAGCATCCTGCTTCAAAAAGGTATCGTAAGAAAAGGCATTCACTACAGCCATGCTTACCTCCACAATTTATTATTGTTGTAAGAGTCATATTGAGCGTATGGATTAAGTTAACGAACAGATCTATCAATACTGAAAGCCTCTTGATCTGATTTAATCAAGGGCTTTCAATGACTATCTACTGAACCAGAATTAAAGAGATAGATGGCACTAATACAATCAGAGCTAAGCGAAACAGATCTGCAATAACAAAGGGGAAAACCCCTTTAAAAATGGTTTTCAGTTCGACTTGCGGTAATACCGATTTGAGTACAAAACAGTTCAAACCCACCGGTGGACTGATCAGACTGATCTCGGTGGCGACGACCACCACAATGCCAAACCAGATCAGATCCATTCCCATACTGGACACAATCGGATAAAACACCGGCACCGTCAGCAACAGCATCGAGATCGATTCGAGCACGGCCCCCAGCAACAGGTATATTGCAATAATGACGAACAGCACGCCTAACAAGCCGAACCCCAGACTATCGATCCAGTCGACCACGTCATAAGGGAAGTTAGACACATTCACCAGATTGGCAAAAATCAGCGAACCGATCAGAATCGCAATCAGTGATACGGATGTCACCGCACTATCTTCCAGTGCATCACGCATCCGCTGCCAGTCAAACTTGCCACGCAGGAACGTCAGAAAAATTGCGCCAACAACACCGACGGCTGCCGACTCCGTTGGGGAGAAAAATCCGAAGTAAATGCCGCCTAATACAATCGAAACCAGCATGGTAAACGCCCACAGCTGACGGATCGCAGCAAAGCGTTCTTTGAATGTCGCTTTTTCCCCTGAAGGACAGCTACCTGGTTTCAGATAAGAGATAACAATGATGGCGAGACAGTACATCACAATACCGATCAGGCCTGGAATAACACCGGCGACAAACAGCTGACCGATATCGGTCTCCGTTATAATGCCGTAAAACACCAGCGCGATAGAGGGGGGTATCAATATCCCCAGGGTTCCACCGGCGGCGATAACCCCTGTCGCAACCTCCTGACTATAGCCATAGCGAATCATCGAAGGGTAAGCAATTTTTGACATGGTTGCCGCGGTTGCAAAACTGGAGCCGCAGAAGGTGCTGAAACCACCGCAGGCGCCAATGGTGGTAATCGCAAGACCTCCACGCATATGCCCTATCAGTGCATAGGTCGCAGCATAAAGCTCTTCGGCCAATCCGGATTTTGCAACGATATTACCCATCAGAATAAACAGCGGGATAACGGCAAATTCGTAGGAGATAACCGTTTCAGACGCGATACTGCCCAGTTGACTCAGTGCAGCTCCCCAGCCCTGATAATAAGCCAGCCCCAAAACACCAACAGAGCCGGTAGCGACCGCGATAGGCACGCGTAAAAACAGCAGTGCAAACAGCACTACAAATGTGATCAGAATAATCATGACAGAATCCTAGAAACCAGAATTTCGTTTAGGCGCAGAAACAAACAGGCTGACCCAGGCAATAAGGGCAAAGACACTTACCACCAGTAACACCTTCCACTTCATCACACCCAGAAAAAGGAAAACATCACCAAATTTGTAGGACTCCTCCACCTGCATAAACAGTGTGATCACCAGCGTGGTGTAAAAGACGCATTCAATCAGATAGACAAACCAGAAAATAATTTTGCCAAAGGTACCTACATAAAACTTATCCAGCAGATCTATCGTGATATGACCTTTGGTTTTGTGCACATGGTAGAGGCCCGAATAAAACATGATAGCCAGCGAGATCGAGACCACCTCGTATGAAAACCCGAGAGGAGTATCAAAAACGGTGCGGCCAACCACGTCGACAAAAATAACTAACGCCATCAGCAACGCAGCCACAATCGCTATTTTCGAGCAAAGAACTTCCAACACTTTGAGAACGGATAAAGGCATAACAGCATACTCTTATGAAACCGCCTCCCGGACTGCCCGTTATCAGAGCCGATAAAGCACAGTCAGGAGGCGGTGAAACATCATTTCATCGCTTCAAGTTCAGACTTGTAGTAGTCCATTGCTTGCTGACCATCGACACCCTCTTTCTCCGCCTCTTTCAGCCAGTTTTCACGGGCTGGGGCAAATACCGTTGTCAGAGATGAGATCAGTTCAGGAGAGGCAACCCGGTATTCAGCCCCCAGACGAGCTTTCAGAGCAGCTCTTGCCTTGACGTCATTTTCATCCCAGAGTTTACCCATCAGAGCAGACAGCTTTTCACCCGCCAGATCCATAATCGCCGCCTGATCCGCCGGGCTGATCATCTCCCATTTATCTTTATTCATGATGATGAACGCGGAGTTTGAATACAGTCCACCGGGGATCTGCGTCACATGGTTGATATATTTGTCGACTTTAAAGCCGGTCAGCAGCTCATCCGACAATGCTGTGCCATCAATAACACCACGGGAGAGGAATTCACGCAGTTCCACCAGAGAACCGGAGATAGGGATAACATTCAGCTCTTTAAGCGCATTCGATACCACCGGGGTCTGAACCCGGATCTTCAGCCCATCCAGATCTTTAGCGGACACAATCGCGCTATCTTTGGTATGCAGGTTGCCGCCGGAAGTGACATGCACCGCCAGGGTAACGACATCATCATGCATCCCGCTTGGTTTGAAATATTTGTTGAAGGTACGCCAATACGCTTTAGAACTTTTCTCGGCATCGAGGTTATCAAATGGAAACTCAACCATCTCACTCAGCGGAAAGGCACCCGGTGTATATCCGTGAGGCCCCCAGGCAACATCCGCAACACCATTAACCACCGCCTGGTAGTTTCGGGTAGGCGGCGCAAGCGGTTTTGCAGAAGGACGAATTTTTACCCGACCTTCCGTGGCATCTTCAACCTGCTTAAAAAACTTTAACAGACCGTCAACCTGCGACCAGTGAGTGGGTGGAAACCACTGGTTGTAACGAAGCGTAAGGGTTTCACTTGCCTGAGCAATAGTAGCGGAACTCAGTGATGCACAGATCAGTGCTGCTCCGATAAAAGTTTTCTTAAGTAGCATAGCCGTTCCTCGGTTTTATTATGATTAAATGGAACACGAAAAAATTATTTCACAATACAGTAGTGTATGTCTATATTATTAAAAAATATTTATTATCTATAAATATATTATTTTTCAATAACTTGAATTAGTGCTATAGAATTAAAAATAAGTTCATAACCGTATGTTATGGATTATAACTCAGACAAAAGCATCGCTATAGAAGCGATCCGGATCCAGCCCACAGAGTTCAACGAAATCACGCCGGGCTGAGGAAACAACAATAGGCGCACCACAGGCATACACCTCATAAGCCGACATATCCGCAATATCATCGACAACCGCCTGATGAACAAAGCCCGTGCGGCCGTTCCAGCCTTCATCAACACTATCGGAGAGCACCGGAATATATGAAAACCAGCGATTCTGTTCTGCCCATTGCTGACAAAGCTGATCCATATAAAGGTCCTGCTGGCAGCGCCCCCCCCAATAAAGAGCAACCGGACGGGTATTACCACGGGCAACCAGATCCATCATCATCGACTTAACGGGCGCAAAACCGGTACCACTGGCAACCATAATGATCGGGCTCTCCGAATCCCTGACATAGAACGTGCCATAAGGCCCCTCGATGGTGACCATCGCTTTGGGTTTCAGCTCATCAACGATAAACGGGCTGACTGCGCCATCCGGCATCTTCCGCACGTGCAGCTCTATCAGCCCTTCGGCATCCGTACTGGCCATGGAATAGCTGCGGGTGTCATAACCTTTGACGGTCAGGTCGAGATACTGACCGGGTTTAAAGGCAAAATTGATCCCCGGTGCGGGCGCTATTTTAAGCACCGCAACATCATCAGATAACGCCTCTTTAGCCATGGTTCTGCCAGCACACTTTTGCACACTGATCCCTTCCAGCTCGGTGACCTCAGGCGCTTCAATCACCAGATCAGCGGTTGCATGTCCGACACACATCAACCCGGTTTTACCCTCAAGATCACTCTGCTCCAGCTTGATGTTGTCAGGATCAGCGTAGCTGACAGCGCCTGACAGAATCGGGGCCCGGCACTCGCCACACTGGCCATCGCGGCAGCTGTGTTTTAGCGTGATACCCGCTTCCAATGCCGCTTCCAGGATGGTTTGAGACGCCTCAACCGTGAAGGACTTATCCGCCGGTTCAATCTGTACTGTCATAGCCATCAGATTAACCCCTTCTCTTTTGCCATGGTCAGTGCCAGGTCTTCAATCATATCTTCCTGCCCGCCAACAGTGCCGCGACGGCCCAGCTCGACCAGAATGTCCCGGGCCTGAATGCCATACTTCGCTTCCGCCCGTTTCGCAAACAGCAGGAACGAGGAGTAAACACCGGCAAAGCCCAGTGTCAGCGCGTCACGATCCACCCGGATCGGCTGATCCATCATCGGTACGATCAGGTCTTCCGCGACATCCATAATCTTGTACAGATCGATGCCGTGCACCGCTTCCATCCGTACCAGTGTAGCGACCAGCACCTCCAGCGGGGTGTTACCGGCACCGGCACCTAACCCAGCCACCGAGCCATCGATACGCCCGGCACCGGCATCAATGGCCGCCAGGGAGTTGGCGACCGCCATCCCCATGTTGTGGTGGCCGTGGAAACCCACCTCAATAGAGGAATCCAGTTCAGCCCGTAACAGACCGATCTTCTCGGTCACTTCATCCGGCAGCATGTAACCGGCGGAGTCGGTGCAGTAGATGCAGTTAGCGCCGTAGGAAACCATCAGCCGCGCCTGTTCGAGAATCTTCTCCGGGCTGGCCATGTGCGCCATCATCAGGAAGCCCACCGTATCCATCTCCAGTTTGGCGGCCAGACCGATGTGCTGTTCGGTGACATCGGCTTCAGTGCAGTGACTGGCCACCCGGATAGTATTCACACCCAGATCTTTCGCCATGCGCAGGTGATCGACCGTGCCGATCCCGGGCAACAGCAGGGCGGAGACTTTGGCATTTTTCAGTTTCGGAATAACAGCACCGAGATACTCTTCATCGCTGTGCGCCGGGAAACCGTAGTTCACCGAGGTGCCGCCCAGGCCATCACCGTGGGTGACCTCGATCAGCGGCATACCCGCGTCATCCAGTGCCGTGGCCACATTCACCATCTGTTCCAGCGAGATCTGGTGACGTTTGGCGTGCATCCCATCCCGCAGACTCATGTCGTGGAGGACTACTTTTTTACCTTTCAGATTCATTGTTTTCTCCTCCACTTAGCCGCGTGCTGGCAGGGTAATGTTGCCGTTAGCGGCTTCTTCCGCAAACATCTCAGCGGTGCGCAGTCCTGCTGCGGTCATGATGTCCAGGTTGCCGGCATACTTCGGCAGATAATCACCCAGACCTTCCACTTCCATAAACATAGAGACGCGGTTGCCATCAAACACCGGGCCGTTAACCAGGTGATAACCGGGTACATATTTCTGCACCTCTTTCACCATGGCGTGAACGGAGGCGGTAATCGCCGCCTGATCCGGCTCGCCTTCGGTGAGACAGTGCACGGTGTCGCGCATCATCAACGGGGGCTCAGCGGGGTTGATAATGATGATCGCTTTACCTTTCTTCGCGCCGCCGACCTTCTCGACAGCACCGGCGGTGGTGCGGGTAAATTCATCGATATTTTTGCGGGTACCAGGGCCCGCAGACTTAGAAGAGACGGTGGCGATAATTTCACCGTACTCAACTGGCTGTACGCTGGATACAGCGGCGACCATCGGGATCGTTGCCTGGCCACCGCAGGTGACCATATTGACATTCATCTCCAGGTTTTGTGCGTGTGCCCGCAGGTTGACGGGTGGCACACAGAAGGGGCCAATCGCCGCCGGTGTCAGGTCGATCATGATGACGCCCAGTTCGTTCAGCTTACGGCTGTTCTCGGCATGAACATAGGCCGAGGTAGCATCAAAAGCGACGCGGATATCATCTTCGATGACGTGCGGCAGTACCCCATCAACGCCTTCAGCGGTGGTTTTAATACCCATCTCACGGGCGCGTTTCAGGCCATCGGATTCCGGGTCGATACCCACCATCCAGACCGGTTCGATCCACTCAGACCGTTTCATCTTCATCAGCAAATCAGTACCGATATTGCCCGGCCCGATAATCACTGCTTTCAGTTTCTTACTCATCGCTCACACCACCCACTAAATAATGCTAAGAACTAATTCAGACGAACTTTTTTTATAGATTTCATCAACCGAGTCACTTCGGTTCTCCAGCATTTTTCGCTGATTCAGACTGCCCTTATCGGTTATTTCACCCAGCTCCAGATGAGGCAACTCATCCAACACCAGTAACTTACACACCTTCTGAGAAGAGCCTTTAGCGGAGGATGACATCTGTTCAAGCGATGTTTGCAACGCCGCTCTGACGTCCGCGACGGCAAACAGCTCATGACCACTCATCCGTCCTTCGGTATCACCCGCCAGCTGACGCATTTTCGGTCCGGGAATCACCATCAGACTGATATAATCCTGGTTATGCCCGACCACGACACCATCTGAAACCAGATCGCCGAAGTTCTGATACATCCGTGAGCGGATAGACGCAACACACACCCAGGTGCCCGTACTGAGTTTGAAGTCTTCGGACACACGTCCATCAAACAGAATACCTTCGGATGGGTTGTCTCTGTTTTTCAATTTGCCGGCATCACCGATGCAGTAGAAACCCAGCTCATCAAAAGCAGCAGTGGTGGCTTCAGGGTCATTGAGGTACTGTTCAAACACAATCGGACCTTTAATGCGCATCTCCAGCTTGGAGCCATTCGGTACAAAACGAATCTGTACACCGGGGAAAGGCACACCGATGTTGCCCGGCTTATCCAGTCGCCAATGCACATTAGTAATCGCAGGAGCCGTTTCAGTCGCGCCCCACTCCGTGGTGAAGAACACATCGTGCCCCACCTCTTCCGCCATCCGCTTAAGATCATCCCAAACCGACGGCGCCAGCGCTGCCGCCGCGTAAAACAGCATGTTGATATTGGAAAAGAATGTCTTTTTCAGCTCTTCATCCTGCTGCAGATGCTCCACCAACACTTCATAGCCTTTAGGCACATTGAAGTAGAGATTCGGCTTAATCTCTTTGATATTTTTAAGCGTTTCACCAATCAGATTTGGCACCGGTTTGCCATTATCGATATACAGCGAACCACCGTTGCGCAGCACCAGGTTGAAGTTGTGGTTTGAACCAAAGGTATGACTCCAGGGAAGCCAGTCCAGAATCCGGGGAGCTTCCTGCTCAATAAACGGGTAATACTGCGCAATCATCTGCTGGTTGGAACACATCATTCGCTGGGTGACGACCGCAATTTTTGGCTTTCCGGTCGAACCCGATGTCAGCATATACTTGGCGTGGGTATCACCATCCAGTGTCTGAAACAGCGCTGACACCGCTTCCGTTGCCGGAGTCTCAATCAGTGACTGAAACGTAATGGCATCAGAGTCCACGTCTGACTTTTGCGAGGTAATGAAAAGACTGATCTGCTCACACCCCTGGATAGCCGCTGCAAACGCCGCCTCATTGTCGGCATACACCGCACAGGGTCTGAGTCGCTCAATCGTGCCGTGAAGCTGCTCATAGGTTTTCGCCACCAGCGAGTAGGCAACGGATATCGATGTCACAGGGATACCGATATGCATCGCAGCCATCATCATCAGCGCATGATCAACTGAGTTTCCAGACAGGATAACCAGCGGCCCTTTGCCAACCAGTCCCAGGTTAATCATCCCCTGTGCAATATTATGAACCTGATCGCGACACTGACGGTAGGTCAGTGTACGCCAGCCTTCGCCCTGCCGTTCTGCCAGGACAACCTGATCGGGCCGTTTCTCTGCCCAGGTTTCCAGCCAGTCGCCTGCGCAGCGCTCATAACTGTCTAACGGTGTTTTTGACTGAATGATAAATGAACCATCATCACTCAACAGCATATCAACAGATGTTTTCGGCATCTGCGAAAAAATATCGGCACCCATAACAAACCTTCTTTCATATTTTTTATAGTTATTCAGCTATTCTGCTTTCAGACTAATCTCATCCAGACCTTCAAAACGGAAAGAGTACTGCTGACCAGGTATCAGACTGACCATCGGCGCCAGAGCGCCCGACAGAACAATCTGACCTTTACGTATTGGTGTGCTGAGTTCTATCAGCTTTTTTGCCAGCCAATAAGCCGATAGCAGCGGACTCCCCAGGCAAGCAGATCCCCGCCCGCTGGCAACACATTCATTATTGGAATGAATCGCCACGGCCAGTGCTTCAAAATCCACACCCTGCGGTGAAAAGATCCGTTTGCCCGGCATATACAGGGCAGAAGAGGCATTGTCAGCAATGGTATCGACGATGCCGATCTTCCAGTCCGCAACCACCGAATCAACGATTTCGATGACCGGGAAGAAGTAGTCGATCGCGGATAACAGCTCCATAAAGGTCAGATTGTCTTTATCCAGATCCTCTTTAAAGCAGAAGCCAATTTCACCCTCGGCTTTGGGCGCAATCAGCCCACTACAATCAACCGATTCACCACTCAACACTTCCATATCAGCGAACAGCACACCGTAATCGGGTTGATCAACGCCCAGCTGTTGTTGCACCGCTTCAGAGGTGAGACCGATCTTATAACCGACCACTCTGCCACCTTCATCGAGTCTGCGCTGATTAACTATCGACTGAATCTGATAGGCATCATCGATGCTTAGCTGCGGAAAATCAGCGGATACTGGCGCGATAGCCGTTGCAGTTTTTCGCCCCTGAAGGATCGATTCCGCAATCTCTCTGTAGTGACTACTGCTCATGCCAGATACCCGGCGGCAATCGCCTGAGACCGTTTCAGCGCATCGGTAAACTCATTGTAAAAACGCTCGGTAATCCCGGTGGCGCTTTCAATAGCGGTGGTACTACCAACGCCCTGTCCCGCCGACCAGACATCCTTCCAGGCTTTATTGGCTGTCGAAATATTGCCGGAGAAATCGATTCTGGCATCGTTGCTGGCGTCAGGATCAATGCCCGCTTTATCCAGGCTGGCCTGCATCCAGTTTGCCAGCACACCGCTCACTGCTTTGGTTTCCACAACACCTTCAATATCGGTATCCACCAGCATCTGCTTGTATTCATCACTGGCAAAACTTTCAGTTGCGGCGATATAACGGGTACCACTGGCAACAAAGTCTGCGCCCGCCACCAGCATGGCCGCCACATCAGAGCCGTGAGAGATACAGCCGGCAATCCCCAGCGGACCATCCCAGAACTGACGTACTTCAGCGATAAAAGCGAGTGGGTTGTAACGCCCGGTGTGTCCCCCCGCCCCCTGAGTGACCAGAATCAGGCCATCCACTCCGGCATCGGCTGATTTCTTTGCCATACCCGGCGTAATAACATCGGCATAGACTTTACCGCCGTAGGATTTGACCACCTCCATCACCCGCTTCGGCGACCCCAGCGCCGTTGACACAATGGCGGGCTGATATTTGCGCACCAGCTCAATCTCAGCATCAAAACGATCGTAGGAGGAGTGCACAATCATATTGAACAACCAGGGCAGTGACTGGCTATTCAGCTCACCATGGACCTGAGCCATCCACTCATTCAGGGTTTCAACCGTCCGGGCATTGGCTGCAGGTAAGCTGCCAATCACACCACTCTTTGAGCTGGCAATCACCAGTTCCGGCGAAGAAACCAGAAACATCGGCGCCACAATCAGCGGTAGTTTAAGGCGACTAAACAGCGCTTTTTCTTGTTGTATACTCATCGGGCTATCCAACCTCCATCACTGTGGATAACAGTTCCTGTGGTCATCGGGGACTGTTCATTTGCAGCCAGAAGGACATAAAGGGCAGTATGGTCCTCAGGGCTTGCAATCTTTTTTAATGGCACGGCATTCGCCGCATTTTCATTAAAATCAGGGATATGATTCAGCGGCCGGGCCTTACTGGAGATACCCTCAACCGACTTCATCTCAGTATCGGTTGCCCCGGGAGAGACACCGTTTACACGGATCTCCGGCGCAAGTTCATAGGCAAGTTGTTTAATCAGGCCGACTACCGCGTGCTTGGATGTCACGTACAACACCCCACCGCCACCGGGGTAAAAGCCAGAATTAGAAACCGTCAGGACGATGCTGCCATGGTTCTGCTTAAGCTGATCCAGCGCCGCTTTCACCCCGTTCATATACCCCAGCACATTGACCTGAAACAGCTTGTTGAAACTGGCCTCAAGCTTCTCTGGCGCAATACGGGAAAGCGGCGCAAAAAAATCAAACAACGCCGCATTGCCAACAAAGATATCGAGTTTGCCAAAACGTTCAACCGCCAACTCCACCACTTTGTGGTTATCGCTGTAGTTGGTGACATCACCGCAGACAGAACAGATCTCATCCGGATAGCGCGCCTGCAGCTGAGCAAGCTTTTCCTGATTCAGGTCCAGCACCGCTACTTTAGCGCCCTCCTTTATGAACCGCTCAACCACGGCCCGGCCGATGCCCTCAGCACCACCGGAGATAAACGCGACTTTGTCTTTCAGAATCGTCATAAATCCCTCACAGGAAAGTATTGATATTCTTGCAACTCAGCGTCGCATTCGGCATCAGAATCAGACGCTTACGGATCTTGAAACTGTCTCCGCTTTTCACCAGCAGGTCACGGCGACGTCCAAAGATGACGTATTCCTCATCCTGTCCACGACTACGCACACTCTGGAATACTGAATAGACCAGCAGCTCTGATTCAGACTCGCCCTCAAACACTTCAACATTTGACAGGGTATGAACATTGCGGGTAGCCGGATTTTCAGCCCAGGCAGACGGTTGGGCAAAGCGGGCCACACGGCGACTCAGATCGGTCATGTTGTCATCAAAAAACGCCATATGATTGGGGTCATAAAAACCTTCGCTCAACAGGTTTTCTCGGCGACGGTTTTCAATTCCCGGCATCCAGTAATGAATATCATCGGCCATTAGTGTTAACCATTCGCTAAAGCGTTCTTCATCCAGTAAACGGTATTCCATATTCAGGAAACCGGTGACTTTGTAATGCATCTCCATTGAAACCGGAGTCAGCTGTTGATCTTTGCTGTTCATTTCTCCACCTCCGCTTTACCTTTATTACGATTCGGGACTTCGGCCCAACTCTTTGCTTGCAGCAGATCCTGCCAACGCTGATAAAACGCCCTTGAATTAGCTTCATTCAACTGGCCTTTATAGACATTGGCGGGAAGGTCTGTATCTTCCAGATAGGTATCCATCCCCAGACCGATAAAGAGATCCTGTTTCGCGGTCACTTTACCTTTCGCCGTCTTAGTGCAGTATTCCCAGTTTTCACCGTCATCCATCTCAAACACACCGGTAGGCGAGAAGGTCATCATTGCACCTTTACGCCATCTGTCTTTAATGTCCTGAGGTGCACTTTTATTCACCACCACCCAGGTAAAGAGTTCGATTTTGTTAGGCCCACGGGGCTGCCATATACGCACCGTGTTCTGTCCCGCGAGGAATGAGAAGTTAGGGAAGATGGTGCAGGAGGAAACCGAACCGATCATATTTGAACGGAATTCACCCAGTCGCTCAGCCACGGATGGCTTAATGGTATGCAGATACTTATTTAACTGAGAGTCCCCCAGTACGGCGACATTGCCGACGGTATCCAGCGCAAATTCATAACCGTGGCCGTTCCAGTTAACGGAGTAGGATTCGTCAAAATCACTCACTTTAGCAACCGAACCACCCAGCATAGCCCGCGCTGCAGAGTCATGTGTCCAGCCTGCGTGGAGGATATCGCCGACAAAGTTTTCCGCCGCGATTTTCCAGTTACACTCATAGGTAGAGCGGATACAACCACCGACAAACTCAGTGCCCCCCTCCTGATTATCAAACAGTGAATCGAGGTACCAGGTCATTGGCCCCAGATACTCTTCAAGGGTTGGGCTGTCCGGATCAAAGGTTGCAAAAATCAGCCCTTTGTATGAATCAACCTTAGCAACCTCTTTCAGACCCCACTTCGACTTATCAAAATTACTGTCTTCATAGATGCCTGATTCATGCTGACCAATCAGATTACCCTCAACATTGAAAGACCAGCCATGATAGTTACAGATAAAGCCACGGGTGGACCCTGACTCAGAGAAGCAGACTTTGTTACCTCGGTGTGGACAGGCATTCAACAGCACCTTAACGCCGCCACTTTTCTGCCGAATAACGATAACCTCATCTTCACCCATCGTGGTGGTGATATAGTCACCGGTTTTTTTAATCTGAGACTCGTGTCCGACAAACAGCCAGCAGCGGGCAAAGACTTTTTCCAGTTCCTGTTCATAGATCTTCTGATCGTAGAAAATTTCACCGGAAATACGGCCACCTTCAATATCACATACAGACTCTATGCCTTCCAAACAATCTGTCGTATCTATCGTTTTTATCAAGTTGCTCATATCAGGTACCTTTACGCTTTAGCAATAATGTTTTCATCGACTTCAATGACTGCAAAAACCTCATCACCCACAACTTCGACAGGATATGTTTGCAAATCAGTTTCACAGGGAAACCCCTGCGCCTCGCCGCTTGGAATATGGAACATTCCCCAGTGCACAGGACAGACAATCATGTCATCCTCAATATCGCCTTCCGCCAGGGAAGCGGTTGCATGGGTGCACAGATCAGCGGTCGCATAGAACTGGCCACCCAGGTTATACACAGCGATATCGCCAAACGTATTATTCTCAATTTTCTTAACCTGGTTTGCTTCCAGGTCAGTGGCTTTACACAGATAGACTTTTTCCATGGGACTCAACTCGCTCTCAGTTCCATAAATCCAAGTCCGGTTACCCATTCAGGCACCGGCTGGTACTCAATCAGTGATACTGTGCCAGCGCCAACGGCTGCCATGGCACACACGAAGTTACGCAACTCCATCGCGCCATTCCCCCCCTGCTCCAGAATCTGCTCATCAGAGAGCGCGATCATCTGATCCAGATCCTGGTTGCAACAGAGGTCGATAATCCGCTGATCAAACTCAGGGTTTACCTTGCCCGACTCTTTAACGCCGACCCAGTGACTGATACCGCCACTGCCTATCACCGCGACATTTTCATCACTGTCAAAACGACTAACAGACGCAGCAATCTGCTCGCCCAGTTCGCGGCAACGTTTCATCGAGATAAAGGGGTCAACCGCACTGCCCAGATAGACTGGAATCGCTTTGATTTCACGACCACTGATCGCTTCAGCGCGCTGAACAATCAACTGATAAGGAATAGAGAACGCATGATCGGTCGTAAATGAACGGGCCACGGCCCAGTCGAATCCCTGCTCTGCACCATCGCTGGCAATAAAGCTGGCCAGCGCTTCGTTGTTATTGACCAGTGCCTTGTTAAGTCCTGGCAGACGGTCAATCGGACCCTCAACATGGCCAGTACCAATACAGTATTTTGGCAAACAGGTTGTACCAAACAGCATGTAGTGATCGTTGCCCACAATAATCACCGTGGTGACATCCGTCGCTGCAAGATTCTGAGCGCAGGTTTCATATGCTTCCCAGGCCTTATCCGCGACAGTTTTGTCAGGGGCGTTGGGTGCAACAAACATGATAGGATCGTGCGGTACTAAAAAACCGCCTACAATTTTTGCCATCTTTATTACCCCTTTATCGATGCCGAGTAGCTGCTCTCAGACCCGAGCTTTTTGTTATAAGTCACCATGCTTTTATCGGGCGACATCTCAATCCAGTACCCCATGGT
Source organism: Amphritea sp. (assembly GCF_050300915.1). Taxonomy (GTDB): domain Bacteria; phylum Pseudomonadota; class Gammaproteobacteria; order Pseudomonadales; family Balneatricaceae; genus Amphritea. The sequence goes on along the minus strand of NZ_JBNKYN010000030.1, from coordinate 27,227 downwards.
CAGCAGCGAGCTGACACCGACCTGCTGCAGTTTTTTCACATCAAAACTGAGAATCATCTCGACATCATCAGCATCCAGAGGAAAACGGCTGAGGTACTTTTCGGGATTTTCTTTAAATTTCTCTTTTGAAAATCTGTCCACTGACAGACTCCAGAGAACGCGTTCCAGCACATCTCTTTTCATTGTTATTCTGAGCCCCGCTGTTGCTTCTTAATATTCATTTGCTGACAAAGTTACGGATGCAGGCGAGGAATTTTTCCCGCTGCTCGGTCTGAACCCAGTGGCCGCATTGCCCAAAGACAAACAGATCGGCACCAGGAATGTTCTCCACCAGGGTATAGCCACACTGCAGAGGGACAACATGGTCTTCTCTGCCATGCAGAACCAGTGTCGGCGCAGTGATATGCTGAATAGCTTTAACCGGGAACGCTTTCACCATAGTGACGCCCTCCTCTGCCGGTTTTGGCAGAAGCTTACGCAACGCCCCCTGCGCACCAGGCCGGGCACTGGCTTCATAGCGGCTCTGGACAAGCTCGTCTGTAATCAGGGATTTGTTATAGGGAAACAGCTCCATCAGAGAGCGCATATTCTCGATAGATGGCTCATACAACCAGGCGCCAGCTAACCCTTTAGTCTGTTCAAAGGTTCCCGCTGGGGTTCCTAACAGAACCAGCTTATCCAGGCGTTCAGGATTAAACAGCGCCAGGCCGATACCCACAGCACCACCAAAAGAGTTGCCTACCAGCGAGACCTTATCGACACCGATAGCATCAAGGAATTTAACCAGATGGTTGGTCCAGAACTTAATATCGTACTGAGTTCCCTCTTTAAACTCGGTAAAACCAAAACCGGCAATATCAGGAACGATGACATCGTAATCAGCAGACAGCTCATCAATCAGCCCTCCCCAGTTAGTCCAGCCAGACACGCCCGGCCCGGAACCATGTAACAGAACCAATGGATTGCCCGATCCTGCCCGGTAGTAACCCGTCTTATGATCCGCCGCCTGGATAAACTTACGTTCGCTCTCTTTCACAATGCCGCACCTCTAAACATACATAACTGTATGCGTAATACTAACAACAGAATCCGGCTTGTCAACAAAAAAATACACAACTGTATCTTTTCTTGAGAAACGCATCACCTTCTAGAAATATAGCCATAACTTACTGTTAATAAAGGAATTAACTGCATATCGGCCAATAAAGGCAGCGTAAAGAAACCATAGAAAGACGGGTAAAAACTGCTTAAAAAACAAACATAAATACATATATGTATCTTTTTAATTAAGACACAGTCCTATCGCTAACCTGATGGATGAATCGACACCCAACAACCAGGAGCGACTGACAGACGCTCAAAAAAAGCCTGCCAGCCACATGCCCCGGATTTCATATTTTCATAGATAAAATCCGGCCGCTCTATCCCCCACAGGGCTCTTTGCGGCGGCCAGTTCAAACCAGCAATGAAGCAAGATAGGAAGGATTCATCGTCTTATATTCACTAAGAAACGATAAATATGAGATAAAACTAATTTGAACTTATAGATATGAAGTTGTCTGAGAATTAACCGAGTAGTGTCATTGATCTGACATAAGCCCCCAGCGGTCATTTAATAGATAAAAGCAGGCAGTCAAACTTAATATAACTAAAAAAAATACGACTCGTATTCTACCTACTAACACATTATTAGTAGGACATTCTTAATAACACAGTCATAAACGCTGAGCGATCTCTCTGCAGCAATTTTTGCAGTATCTGTACATAGATTTGCAGTATTCAAGTATTAGATTTCTATCGATATGCGATCATAAGACCTCACCTATATAATAATAATGAGGCTTCACTTAGATGAAAAAACTTAATAAGCTAAGTATTGCAATACTTGCCGCAACCGCATCCACTTTTGTTAGCGCAGTTGAGCTGGGCGAGTTTAAAGGCACTACTTTCAGCGTTGGCGGATACCTGAAAGCAGAGGCGATCTGGGGTATGCCCGATAGCGGCGAGAACACTCTGGAAACCACAACCCGTCAATCACGTTTTAACCTGAAGGCAAGCAAAAATATCAATGACCATAAAGTCACCGGCTTTATTGAGTCCGATTTCTGGGAATACCAAACCAGCTATAACACCAGTGCCGCACTGCGTCTGCGTCACGCTTACATCAGCATTGATAACCTGACCATTGGCCAGACCTGGAACGGCCAGTTCTTTGCCACTGCGCCATTCGATGCGCGGATGATCAACTTCTTCGGACCTGGATTTGGTACTATTGGCGGCAACGGCGGCACAGTTCGCCCTTCTACCGTTATTCACTATACCACTAACGGCTTCCGTTTTACTGCGCAGGATCCGCTGTACGATAATGCCTCCATGCCTGACCTGGTTGCATCCTATTCCAATCGCTTTCAATCCGGCAGCGCATATAATGTTGCCGTGACTGCCCGTGAAGTTCAGACAACCTCTGTTGACGATTCTGAAATTGGTGCAACGATTTCTCTACTGGGTAAACTGGCGGTAGGTAATGGAGCTCTGTTTGCCGGTGCATTCACCGGTAAAGGAACTGGCCCCTATACGGGCGTCTGTGTTGGCGGTATGTGGAACCCTACCAAAACCGCGACCTGTGATATCGATGCCTCTGGTAATCTCGTTTCTCAGACCGGTTTCAACCTGGGTGTGACTCAAAATCTGACCGAAAACCTCAACGGCACGCTGCGTTATGGCAAGGTAGAGGTCGATGACACAGCCAACACATCGGCTTACGAGACCACCGCAACCCTGATCTATACTTACCTGCCAGGTCTGGATTTTGGTATTGAATGGCGTGATCAGGATATGCAAAACCACCCTCTGCGTCCAGCCGGACAGCAGGTTGAAGTGATGGCGATGTATAAGTTCTAAGCTCATCAACTCTTAGAGCCGATACATCTGGATAGAGATACTGGCCCCCTTCACCGGTATCTCTATCCTCCTTTCATTGTCGTTAGTAAGCGTTAGTCTATCAATTAGACAGCCTCAGTCCGGATCGCAGACCTGCGATTAAGCTTAAAAACGCAGATTATGCCCTGAGCACCTGATCAGTCGCTCTGGATCGGGTCACCGATGGCAACTCTCCCACCTGCTCACGATAAAGCTGCGAAAAACGCCCCAGATTACTAAAGCCATAATCCATCGCAATTTGTGTGATGCTCCGCCGCGATTTTCTGTCGCATATTTCACTATGAACATGGGCAATTTTACGTTGCTGAATATAGGACAGCGGTGTTGTGGCTTCACTCTCGCGAAACAGATAGTAGAGGGATCGCTCACTCATATGGCACACATCTGTCAGGCTCTTCACCGAAAGATTACTCTTAACATTCCGGTCAATATGTGCCCGCAACCGCTCCATTAATACCTGTTTACTATTACCGGACTCTGAAAACGGCTGATCGAAGCCCACTTCTGACTCAATATAATGGAAGATAATATCGACGTAGTGACGCTGTAATTCAGGGGTGATTTTATCTTTGAGTTCAAGCAGATGAAGTATCAGCGCTTTCAATGGACTGGACTCAAGACAGACCATCGTGTGATCAGTTTTCAGAGGGATGACCGCCTGATCATCCTGATAATTATCAAATATAAAGTAACTTACATAAATTCGCAGGTGAACATTAATCCGGATAGTTCTATCCAGACTGTCTGGCTGCATATAAATAATAAGCTCATCATTATTGCCTGCCAGTGAATGAATAATCTCTGTCGATTTATTCAGAACAATATCCCTATCAACGCCCGTCATCCTTAGCTCGTAATTATTTTTCATAATTCTCTCATGCCAGGTATTTATTTTTATAATTATCGGCGGCTTATAATCCTGTTTAACCAAGCAGAATTACCGACCATCAGGAATATTAACATGACCACTAACTCATCAAGCCATAAGAAATCCGTACAGGCTATCTAAAAAAAAGATACCCGTTTGACAGATAAAAAAAGCCCCTTAAAAAAGGGGCACTGAGGAGAGTTAAAAAAACAACTCAAAATCGTTAGAATTTTTAAAGACTGAGGGCTATATCCGTCTTATAGAGATATAACCTGTGATGAAGGCGCGGCGCTGTATATGTCATCAATAATGTCAATACGATTACTGATCACAGCATTGGAGTTTAGTGAACCTTTATCGGTCATCTCATGGGCATCAATATCGGCTGGGCGACTTTGCAGCACCAAGCTCTTAATACGGGTAGAACTTCCGGTACTCTTCTCCGCCATACTGGAAAGGTGATCGCTGAAGACCTGACGCACAGCGTCATGATTAACAATCTGTTCCTGAGTCAACACGCCCTCTTCACTATCGATCAGATTACGGCAGTGCTCCACATCCGGGAATACCAGAGCGCTGATAAAACCACGGTCACGGCCGGCCAGAACGACATCCTGAATATAGGGGGCAAACTCATGAATCATATGAGCTTTAAGCGTACCTACGCTCACCCAGGTGCCGGTATCCAGTTTAAAATCTTCAGAAACCCGACCATCGAAGTAAAATCCACGGGATGGTTTGTTTTCATCAATAAATTTCAACGCATCGCCCAGGCAGTAATAACCCTCTTCATCAAAAGCCTTAGCGGTTTGTGCCTCATCGCGCCAGTATCCCGGCATGATGCTGACGCCTTTCACCCGCACCTCCAGCTTACCCTGGTTCGGCACCAGTTTAAGCTCGACACCGGGAACCGGTACCCCAACGACGCCGGAAGCCGCCTCTTCAATCGATGTAAACAATGCAGATGGCGCGGTTTCTGTCGCCCCCAGGCCGGTCAGAATCGGCACTTTACGACCGGTATACTGTACTGAAAGATCGAGCAGGTCATTCCAGACATGCTGGGCCAGGCCTGCACCGGCATAAAACAGCACCTGCAGATTGGAGAAAAACACCTTAGCCATATCCGGGTGCTGCTTCAACTCTTTAACCAGCAGTTCATACCCTTTAGGCACGTTAAAATAAACGGTTGGCGCAATCTCTCGCAGGTTGGCAACGGTTTCAGCTATCCCCTTGGGTACTGGTTTACCGCCATCAATATAGAGTGAACCACCATTATAGATCACCATGCCGGTATTCTTATTACCACCGAAGGTATGGTTCCATGGCAGCCAGTCGCACAATACCGGTGGTTGCTGGTGCACAAAATTCAGATAGGTCGCGATCATTTCCTGATTAGCGCAGATCATTCGCTGGGTGTTAATAACCCCCTTTGGCATCCCTGTTGAACCGGAAGTGAATAGCAACTTGCCGATAGTATCGCCGTTAACCGCGGCATTCGCCTGTGCAACTTGATCAGTCACAACCGTATTCACCGCATCAGCAAACAGTGCAAGATCAAAGCCTAAATCGTCAACACCGTGATCCGCTTCAACCGCCAGCACGCTGCAATCCGGTGACATTACCGCATCGATAGCGTCGCGGAATGGCCCCAAATTCTCGACAAACACCAACCCCGGTGTCAGCTTTTCAGTAATGTAGCGCAGCTTACCAAAGTCAGTTGAGATCAAGGAATAAGCCGTCGAAATCGGCGCATAAGGAATACCCACATACATCGCAGCCAGCCCCACCAGCAGATGAGAGATACTGTTACCCGAAAGGATAACAACAGGGCGCTCAGCCGATAGATTCTGATTTAACAGATACTGGGAGAGATGTTTTACTTTAACCAACGCCTCAGCATAGGTCACAGTTTCCCAATGATGCTTATCTTCTGTACGCTGGGCTACCAGCACGGCATCAGGTGTTTTAGCCGCCCAGTATTCAAGCTTATCGGTCAGTTTAGTGGCGTATGTGGGTAGTTCACCCGTGGAGCGAATCAGCATAGAAGCATCCTCGCGTGTCTCAACACTGACGTCATAGGTCACTACATTTACAGGAAGAAACTCTGCGTTCATTATTATTCTCGCTTTCAAATTTATTATTCTGTTTCAGTCAGCCAACGGAACTGACCTATCTTTCTATCTGGTAGTCCTGGATACCGGTTTCAGCACTGGTCAGCGTTGTATACAGCGCCAGTACTTTTGGTGTGAAATGCACAAAATAGAACCGACTAAGCGATATCAGATTGTTCAGATAGAGCGTATCGGTGCTCTGCTGTTTCTGCTCATGCGCTGCCACGGCGGTGCGCATCATCATCCAGCTGCAACACGCAATGCCCATCAGTTCGAGGAAGTTCACCGCCCCGCAGAGCAACGTTTCACGCCCCGCCTTACCCTGTTGCTGAATAAACTCTGCGCTCGCATGCAGCGCTGCAAGCATCTGCCTTAGTATCTCTTTTTCAGCGCCAGCTATATCCGCTGCGATATAGTTCGCAAAATCAGCCTCGATATCGACCAGCAGTTCTTTGAGCGCTTCACCCTGATCGCCCTGAACTTTGCGGAATACCAGGTCATTCGCCTGTATCCCTGTAGTCCCCTCATAGATAGTGGTTACCCGGATATCCCGCATCAATTGGGCAACACCGGTCTCTTCAACAAACCCCATGCCGCCAAATATCTGAATCGTTGTCCCCGCCATCAGGTTGCCACTCTCAGTCGAGAAGGCTTTAAAAATGGGGGTCATTAAGGCAACAAAACGCAGATGGGCGGCCCTGTCTTCTGACTCAACCTCTGCCAGATCCAGTCGGGAAGCGATCTGATAACTCAGCGCACGAAGTGCTGTCACCTGTGCCCGCAAGCCCATCAGCATCCGTTTAACATCAGGGTGACGCGCAATCAGCACATTAGTTTCACCCGTCAGGGCATCGCGCCCCTGAGTTCGCTCAAGACTATATTCCAGCGCCCGCTGATAACCCATTTCGCCGATTGCAACACCCTGCTGACCGGTGCTCAGGCGGGCCTCGTTCATCAGAATGAACATATACTCAAGACCACGATTTTCTTCACCAACCAGTTCGCCGATAGCGCCGCCATCATCGCCGTAACTAATGCTACAGGTAGGGCTGCCATGCAATCCGGTCTTATGCTCGATGGAGACACAACGGACATCGTTCAGTTCACCACACTGGCCTGACTCATCCACCTTATACTTCGGCACGATAAACAGCGAAACGCCCTTACCGCCCGGAGGTGCATCCGGCGTTTTAGCCAACACCAGGTGGACAATATTTTCAGTCAGATCATGCTCACCATAGGTGATATAGATCTTCTGGCCAGTGATCAGATAGGTGCCATCGTCCTGACGCACAGCGCGGGTGCGGGTATTACCCAGATCCGAACCTGCACCAGGCTCGGTCAGAGACATACAGGTCGCCCACTCTCCGGTGACCAGCTTTTCCAGATAACGCTGCTTCAGGCGATCATCTTCAGCCGCCAGCAGAATCTCTGCAGCCCCCTGAGTCAGCGCCTGAAACATGACAAAACTCAGATTGGAGCTTAGCCACATCTCATGTACAGCCGCGGCAATAAAGCGCGGCAGGGACTGTCCACCGAACGCTTCAGGCAGAGCCAGACCCAACCAGCCATTGTCACAGAACTGCTGATAGGCATCGCTCCAGCCTGCCGGTGTGGTCACCTTGCCATCATTAAAATGACAACCTTCAATATCTCCAGACTGATTCAGAGGAGAGAGCACCTGCCCTGCAAATTTTGATGCTTCGTCAAGCACTGCAGAGACCAGATCCGGGTCGTAATCAGCAAAATGCTCTATCTGACCAAACTGCCGACTATCTGCGACATGGTTTAGCAGAAAATCCATATCTTTAAGCGGCGCGACATAGTTAGCCATGATCGTTACCTACTTCGCCGCCATCCGGATAGCACCATCCAGACGGATGACTTCACCGTTCAGCATGCAGTTTTCAATAATCTGTTGCACCAGCTGAGCGTATTCAGACGGTTCACCCAGACGGGATGGGAATGGCACCGCCGCCCCAAGAGATTCCTGAACCTCTGCAGGAAGAACATCCATCATCGGGGTTTTGAAAATGCCGGGAGCGATGGTCATCACCCGAATACCAAAGCGCGCCAGCTCACGCGCCAGTGGCAGCGTCATCGCACACATGCCACCTTTGGATGCGGCATAGGCGGCCTGACCGATCTGTCCATCAAATGCAGCGACAGAGGCGGTATTGATAATTACGCCACGCTCTCCGGTGTCGAGTGCATCCTGTTCACTCATGACACTGGCAGCCAGGCGTACCATATTAAAGGTGCCCAGCAGATTAACCTGCAACGCACGGTTAAACGTTTCGAGACGGTGTACGCCACTCTTGCCTAACACCCGCTCTGCGCCAGGAATACCGGCACAGTTAACTAAGCCATTCAGGCAGCCAAACTGTTGTACTGCGGTATCAATACAGTTTTGAGCTGATTGCTCATCGGTAATATCGGTTTTGCAAAATACCGCATTCTCCAGCGAATCGGCGACCGCAACACCGCGCTCTTCGTTGATATCAGCCAGTACAACCGAGGCACCCTGATTAACCAGACGACGCGCAACCGCTTCGCCAAGGCCAGAACTTGCACCGGTAACGATAAAAACCCTTTGATTGATATCCATCTGACTGTCCTCAATTTTTCTTTTATTCTAAATCGACTGATTGTGCTGCTGTTGCAAGCGTCCGGCCTTATCTCATCAAAGATAAAAAGTGCAGTTAACTTTAAGCCGGGATAGCGCTGACTTACTTCTTTTTCCTGTTCAGAAACTGACCAATACGCTCCTGCACTTCAGGGCTGGTCTGCGTCATACCGGCCAGCAGAGACTCGGTAAATAAACCATCATCCATCGACATACTCTCAATACGGGCCAGACCAGTAACCATGGCAAAATTGGACAGTCTTGAGTTTTGTGCAATTGATTTAGCCAGTTCAGTCGCCTTTGCTAACGCAGTGCCCGGCTCGACACAGTAGTGAGCAAGCCCCAGACGTTCGCCATCAACCGCATTATAAGTACGCCCGGTGAGCATCATATCCATCATCCGACTGGCCCCCAGAATACGACCGACACGCACGGATGCTCCGCCACCGACGAAGATGCCGTGTCGTCCTTCCGGCAGACGAAAGTAAGTTGTTTCATCGGCAACACGTACATGAGCACTGGACGCCAGCTCCAGGCCCCCACCAATAACCGCACCATGCAGTGCCGCAACCACCGGGATAGTCGAGTTAGCAATACGACCAAATACCCGATGCCACATCCGAGAATGCTGTACAACACCATAAGGATCACGGGCTACATGCTCAGACAGATCAAGGCCTGAACAGAATTCAGGGCCGTTGCCCGACAAAATAACGACGGCAACCTCCTCTGGCATGTGCGTAAACACATCTTCTATCTCAAGCAGAAGCGCATCGTTAATTGCATTCTTTTTTTCAGGACGATTCAGTTGCAGATGGCCAATATCAGCTTCTACAGAAAATTTAATAAAATGGTATTCAGCCATTACACACCTCTGTTGCATACAGCGATTACTGCTGGTTTTCTTACCAGCTTCAAACATCATGTTTATGTTTATACGAAATATTGTTGTATTAATCAACAATATTATTATCAAATAATCAACATACCCATCAAGATTCACTACAGCTCTATCTGAAAAATCTATAAAAACAAACAGTTAAAGTCTCACCCTGCTGATGTAAAACAGATAACTCAGTATAGAAAGCTTTAGCTTCCACATATTCCTATATGCCGCGCACTTATTTTATAGCTGCAATTGTTGCGAAACTAAACAGTTTATGCATAAATACAAATACCAGCGTGCTGGCATCCTACAACAATAAAGAATCCAAAGGATCTGAAAATGGGCATTAAATCCACCCTGAAGCACTCATTCGTTGCGTGTGCGCTTTTACTCGGTTCCGGTAGTGCAATCTCTGCCGAAGCGGAATATACCTTCAAGCTGCACCATTTCCTGCCACCCCCTTCCATGGCACATTCCAAGTTCCTGCAGCCCTGGGCAGACAAGGTGATGGCTGAATCAGACGGCCGCATCAAGATCGATCTCTATCCGGCGATGCAGCTGGGCGGAAAACCACCCGCCCTGTTTGATCAGGTACGCAAAGGGATCGTTGATATCTCCTGGACCGTTACCGGTTACACACCGGGACGTTTTCCAAAATCAACCGTATTTGAGCTCCCCTTCATCGCCACTGACGCTAAACCCATGAGTATGGCGATGCAGGAGTATGCGGAAAAAGAGATGGCGGATGAGTTAAAAGATGTTCATCTGTTAGCTATGCATGTCCATGCACCGGGTTCACTGCACTCCCGTGAGAAACCGATTCATACCGCAGCAGACCTTGAGGGGATGAAACTGCGCGCCCCCAACAAAACCATGGCGGATGCATTCGCTAAACTGGGGGCGAACCCGGTATTCATGCCAGTACCACAGATGCCCAGCGCCCTGTCAAAAGGTGTACTGGACGTAGCCGTACTACCTTACGAAGTGGTTAAACCGTTGAAAATCCATCAACTGGTTAAACACCACACTGAAGTTCCGGGCCTCTACGCCAATACCTTCATTTTCAGCATGAATAAAAAAGCCTACGACTCACTGCCGGCTGACCTGAAACAGGTCATCGACAACAACTCCGGTATTGAGCTGGCGGGTCATATCGGCGCACTGTTCGATGAGTATGAGGCGGTTGGCAGACAAGCGGCCGTTGAGCAGGGTAACGAGATCTATCAGCTGCCGCCATCTGAAGTGGATATCTGGAAATCCAAACTGTCCTTTGTCACTGAAGACTGGCTGAAAGATATGCAAGCTGACGGCTATGATTCTCAGAAGCTGCTGGACGAAGCCCACGCGCTTATCGCTAAATATCAAACGGCCAACAAGTAAAAGGCCCCGCTATGTATACTCTTCTTACTCAGACTAAGAGAGGAATCGAGTTTATCTCCCGTCAGCTGGCGCTGATGGGAGGTTTTATTATGATTCTGCTCGCCCTGATGACCGTCATCAGTATTATCGGAAGAAGCCTGTTTGGCATCACCGTTGAGGGTGATTATGAACTGGTGGAGATGGGCCTGGCCATCTCAATCTTCCTGTTTCTCACAGAGTGTCAGATTAAAAAAGGACATGTCATTGTCGACTTCTTTACCATTAATCTGGCCAAGCGAAAGATCTACTTTCTCGATTCGCTGGGAAATCTGATTTTCACCATCATTGCTGCAACGCTAACCTGGCAGATGTATCTTGGCGGACTGGATTATCATGAGTATATGGAGCAATCGATGATTCTTGAGCTCCAGGTATGGATTGCTTATATACCCGCCGTTTTTTGTCTGGCACTTCTGACACTCTGCTGTTTCATTGATACCCTACTGGGCTTCAGGGAGTACCTAAGATCATGAGCAATATCGAACTGGCCCTGTCTATGCTGGCACTGCTACTGGTGCTGATGTCTATCAGAATACCGATTGCCATTGCTATGCTGGGATGCGGTGCTCTGGGTTATACCCTTCTGGCGGGTTTTCCCACCACCCTTAATTATTTAAGTACCGTACCCTACTCCAAATTTTCCACCTATGACCTCTCAGTGGTACCGCTGTTTCTGCTAATGGGTGAACTGGCGACCCGGGCAGGCATCACCACCGAACTGTTCCGCACCTGTAACACCTGGGTCGGTCAGTTTAAAGGCGGACTGGCGATGGCCGCGGTATCCGGTTGTGCGGCATTCGGCGCGATCTGCGGATCATCTCTGGCAACAGCGTCCACCATGGGCCAGGTTGCCCTGCCGGAGATGAAGAAAAATAATTATGCGGGCGGACTCGCCGCGGGTTGTCTTGCCGCAGGCGGAACGCTGGGGATTCTGATTCCACCGTCCATGGTGCTGATCATTTTTGCCGTACTGACGGAGCAAAATATCTCCAAGATGTTCATCGCCGCATTTGTACCGGGTATTCTCGCTGCCGGCGGTTATATTCTGGCTATTGCGATCTATGTGCGGATCTTTCCTAAAGCCGGTCCTAAAGGCGAAAAAACCACCTGGGGACAAAAGTTCAGATCCACCCGGGATGTCTGGCATATCACCATGATCTTTCTGATCGTACTGGGTGGTATCTACCTAGGCTTCTTCACCCCAACAGAAGCGGCAGCAGTTGGTGTTATTCTCACCGGTATACTGGCACTGACCCACGGCAAATTAACCTTTGGGCAGTTTAAAGACAGCATTATCAGAACAGCCGTTTCCAGTGCGATGATCTTTATGATCATTCTGGGTGCCGATCTTTTCAGTGTCTTTATCGCCCTGACAAACCTGCCAAACCTGGGTGCAGAGCTTTTATTGAATGCGGAGATGTCTCCCTATCTGATTCTTGCACTGATGCTGCTAAGCTACTTTATACTCGGTTGTTTTATGGACAGTCTGGCGATGATTCTGCTGACAATTCCAATCTACTTCCCGATTATTGTGGCAATGGATTTCGGTATGTCGGTAGAGGATACTGGCATCTGGTTTGGCATTCTCGCATTGGTCGTTGTCGAGGTTGGGCTGATCACGCCACCGGTCGGGATGAATGTATTTATCATTAACTCCTTTGATAAATCACTCTCCCTGAAAGAGAGTTTCAGAGGCGTTGTGCCATTTATTATGTCAGATTTTGCCCGGGTGATTCTGTTGGTTCTATTCCCCCCGATTACGCTGACAATGGTACATCTGCTGAGCTAAACGAACTATAGGTAAAACCGGGATGCCGCCTGACGATATACAGTTAAGCTAACCGCATCCCGGTTTAATTTTCACAAGAGATAGGGTGACACTATGAACATCGATGAGATCATCGCAATTGATTTCCACACACATGCCGAAGAACCCTGCACCTGTGCCCGGGATGATGGTTATTATGAGTTTCAGCAGGATTTTGCCAAATACTTTAAAAACCCTGCCGGGCATAACATGTTGCCGACAATTGAAGAAACTGCCGCCTACTATCGTGACCGGAAAATCGCCTGTGTACTGTTTCCGGTCGATGCCGAGCGTGAAACCGGCTTCCGCCGTTATGAGAATGAAGAGGTAGCACAGCTGGCGGCGGATAACAGCGACATTATTATTCCCTTTGCATCGATTGACCCGGCAAAAGGACGCATGGGCGCCCGCGAAGCGCGTCGTCTGGTGCGGGAATTCGGCGTTCGTGGCTTCAAGTTTCACCCCACCATGCAGGGCTTTTATCCCAATGATCGCTCGGCCTATGTACTCTATGAAGCGATCGCTGAAGAGGGCGCTATCGCCCTGTTTCACACGGGCCAGACCGGTGTTGGTGCAGGCAGCCACGGGGGGATGAATATGCGGCTGAAATACTCTAATCCGATGTACATTGACGATGTTGCAGCGGATTTCCCGGATATGCCAATTGTCATGGCCCACCCCTCCTTCCCCTGGCAGGAGGAAGCGCTCTCCGTGGCAACCCATAAACCCAACGTCTATATCGATATGTCAGGCTGGTCGCCGAAGTATTTCCCACAAATTCTGATTCAATATGCAAACTCCATCCTCAAGGATAAGATGCTGTTTGGTTCAGACTGGCCGGTGATTACACCAGACCGGTGGATGAAAGACTTTGAAACTATTGGCATTAAAGATGAAGTCAGACCCAAGATTCTGAAAGACAATGCGGTAAAACTATTGGGTCTTTAAACGAAGAAACGCACTGCTCATAAGCCCGGATAACGCTGTTACATGGTACTGTGTTATCCGGGCTTTTTTACGCCCTACACGACAGAGAACCAGCAAACCTGAGGGCCAGACACAATGAGGCCCCTGGCTGTTGCAGGGGTCTCCTGAAGCGCTCTGGAAACGACTTAAGATTCAGCTTTAGCAGGCTTATGTGATGCGAATCGTTCCAGTATATCGATAATGAGCTCTCTCTCGCCCTCTTTAAGCAGACTTAAGAAACTCGTCTCATGACGCAGCACCTCTTCAACCAGCTCTTTATAAAAAGTTTCTCCATGCTTGGTCAGAAACAGCGCATGTGAACGACGGTCAGAAGCTGAAGGCTTACGTTCAACAATCTTCATACCTTCCAGACGATCAACAACGCTTACCATTGCAGAGCGGTCATTCCCCAACGCATTGGCAATCGCCGTCTGCGTCAGGCCGGGATTACGTTCAACGATGGATAGCACGCCAAATAAGCCGGGGGTGATACCAAAGCGGGAGCAGTGTTCAGAGAAATCACTGAATAGATTGACCTGTGCCCGCCTCAGCTTGTACCCAACGAGGGTGTCCAGAATTCCGTAATCGATATCTTCCGATGAATTTAGATTGGCCATTAAATTATTTATATTCTTAACAATTTTGTTACACCGATTATATAGGATTATGTTATGTAAACAAACCTGTAGACTCATGCTTCAGGCAAAAGGCAAATTACAGAAAAACGCTATTGCTCCAGATTGAACGAATAATAAAAAAGGCATGGTCAGCCATGCCCTTCCTGCTTCACCGCTGTCACACACGCAGCAGTGCTTTCGCCAGTCTCTCTGATAACTGATCTTCTGTAAACTGCGGCTCATTTGGTGGATACAGTGAGTCTTCATCAAACTCAAAGCCATTTTCCCGCGCCAGAGAAAACATCTCTTTCATCTTGATACAGGCTTTCAGTTGTTCCGCCAGTTGGGCGTCGGCTTTAGCTTTGGCTGAGAAGCCAGCGATTTGTTCAACAGACATAGTACTTATCTCTCCGATCAGTTTGTATGATATTCAACACTCCTACAGCAAGAATCACGCCTGCATTTTAAGCGTTAGTTTTAATGTAACTATATGAAATGCAAAGAGGTTAAACCGCAAGAGTTTGTTACAAAGATAACAAGCCAGAATATTTTAGCGGACAACTGACATAACCTTGCAAGGCGCGATTGCCCCCCTGAGGTTGACAGATTTTAAATAGCTCATCGACAAAGCGACCGTTTCACAGCGGCCACCGGCCCCCGTTACACTCTACTGACCAGACATCTGGGGCCTGGTCATAGTCTCGATTCCTGTTATCCTGCATCCTGGATATTCATAGAGTTTGCTGATCAGTTCCATTACGCCACAAGTGAATGATCGTGAAAAACTTGACGGTTCTCAACGCAGTGTACTCGTAGCCGTGAACACAGGTCCGATACAGCTATCTTCGTGATGATGGTGATCGCTAACAGAGAGCGGGCACCGTACCGTAAACCGACAAAAGCGCTCCTTTGAGGTTCATCCGCCACCTTTCTTGCAGGCACCAGAACTGCTGCCAGAATAATTAAACGTTTCATTTTATAGCGCCCGGGCAGACGAAGCGTTATGAGTATAAAAAGTCTGTTCGGCCATCCAGCTCATTATTATCTCTTAAATAATCATCAGCTATTTACTCAAACATAAAGTGAACCCCAAAACTTGTGCCCCTTAATAAAAAAGCCCGTCATCTCTGACGGGCTTTTAATATGTATAGAGACAGTGTTATTTATAATTTACATCGTCCCATTGCCAAAGTGTTTGCGTGGTCATAGATTTCTCCCCGGCACTCATGGTTAACGGTGCGTGAGATCGTACCCCCTGTTCCGTCGATTCATGGATCAGCTCTCCATTTGCGCTGCGGGAGTAATCATAAATGCCTGCCTGTACCGGAATTGAAAGCGTCAAAGCTGACATTAAAACGGTGCTGGCTATCAGTAATTTTTTCATTGTCCCATCCTCAATCTGTTTCAAATGACTACAGGAACAACTTTATTCTGGCATGCTGAAATTACGCTGAAAAATATAATTAATATTAAAATATATTTTAGCCACAACAGGAAGAAAATAACCGGTAAACAGGCCATGTTGATCAACGCCTGAAGACCATCAATCAGCAGAGATGTCGTCTCATCTTATACTTGCCATTGGTAGCGCATGCTATGAATGAACGGCCGTAACCTTATTTCTTAACCAGAAACAGACCAGCAAGCCGAAACTAATCAATACAAGAAAACCAACGACTAATGGATAAACCGTATGGTTATAAAAGTGGCCGATAGCGAGACTGGAAAACACACCTAACAGCATCGCCAGAGAGCTGACCATACCGGCACCTATACCGGCTAAATGCCCCAATGGCTCCATCGCCAGTGCACTGAGATTACCAAAAAGCACGCCCACGGCAAAAAACACCAGAAAAAGATAACCGATGAAAGACCAGAGCACAGGCTGACCAGTATAGAAGAACACGACAGGCAGATAGACCAGTGACAGGATGAAAATACCCAATAGTGCGGCGACAACAAGTTTCCAGGTTCCCAACATACCGACTAACCGGACATTCAGCAGCGACGCCAGACCAATGCTGCCCGCCAGCGCCCCATAATAGATAGGAAACAGCTCTCCCAGGCCATAAAGATTCTGTAACATCGGCTGTGACAGGTTGAGGTAAACCAAGAATGCTCCCTGAACCAACCCGGTTACGACCGTGAACCCCATCGCTATCGGGTGGGATATAACCTCTTTAAACCCCTGCCACAACTTACCTAGTCTTAATGAGCGTTTATTTTCCTCAATCAGGGTTTCCTCTAGTCGTAATACAACCCAGCCGCTGAGAATAAGCCCGGCTGTCAACAGTGTGGTAAAGATCATCTGCCAGCCCGAAAAGCTTAACACCATCTGCCCCATGACTGGAGCCAGCATCGGCACCAGGATAAAAACCGTCATCACAAAGGACATTACCCGTGCCATCGCTTTGCCGGAATAGAGATCTCTTACCAGTGCAACGGCAACGACTCTGGGGCCCGCAAGTCCCAGTCCCTGGAGCAAGCGGCCCAGCAACATCTGCTCAAAACTTTCAGCAACAATGGAGAGTATCGCGCCAATAGCAAAGATAAGCAGTCCGAACAGGATAGCCGGCTTTCGCCCAATCGAGTCTGACAAGGGACCATAAAACAGTTGCCCTGTTGCCATGCCAATAAAGAAAACAGAAATAATCAACGGGTTATCATTGGGATTGAGAACCTGAAGATCACGACCGATCAACCCCAGAGCAGGCAACATCATATCGATCGACATCGCCGTTAGTGAGATCATCATCGCCACTAAAGCAACAAACTCCACAAACGAAATGGCTTTGCCCGAAGAGGCCTTAAGCTTTAGCAAACGGTTTTTCCTTTTTAATAAATGGCTAGAAATAGGCTGTTATTGCTCAAACGTGCATCATAACAGGTTAACGCGTTTCACAGTGGAGGCTGTGCACAACCAACAGGATTTACAGTCCGTAAAGATGAAGGATCAAACTCTAATCGCTGATAGTAAACCTATCTGCATCCATCCAGGCGGGAAACTTCTCTTTAAAGTCGTTCAGCATCTCGACAGAGAGCGTGTGGCTTTCACAGAAAGCGACTCCGGGTTCCCGATCAATCAGCAGATCACCCTTGAAATCCACCAGCATGCTGTCTCCACTATAATCATGCCCATTGGCATCGCTGCCCACCCGGTTAACTCCGGCGACATAGCACAGATTCTCTATCGCCCGGGCCTGTAACAGCTTGCGCCAGGGTTGGCGTCTGGGCGAAGGCCAGTTGGCCACATACAGCACCAGATCATAATCATTACGGTTGCGGGAGAACACCGGGAAACGCAGGTCATAACAGACCTGCAACAGAATCCGCCAGCCCTTATAGTCAACAATAACCCGCTTCTCTCCCGGCTGGTAACGCTCATGTTCACCGGCCATTCGGAACAGATGACGCTTGTCATAAAATGTCTGGCTGCCATCCGGGAAGGTAAAGATCATCCGGTTAACATAACCATTGCCCGCTTCGATCGCCAGGCTGCCGGCAATCGCAATGTCGCGCTCCACCGCCTGTTGTTGCAGCCACTGACAGGTTTCTCCCCCCATCGGCTCGGCAGCAGTGCGGCTATCCATAGTAAAACCGGTGGAAAACATCTCCGGTAGCAGCACCAGATCACTGCCTGCGGAATGCTCTTCCATCAGCCGTTCATACATCGCCCGGTTCTCAGCCGGGCTCTGCCACTGCATATCCGGCTGAATCAGCGTTATTGTCAGATCCTGCATAATTTCTCCGCCGCCTCTCTCAGCGTGTCATCACTTTTAGCAAAACAGAAACGCACTAAGCGTTGCTCCGGCGGTGACTGATAAAAAACCGATACCGGAATCGCGGCAACCCCCACCTCAGTGGTGAGCCAGCGGGCAAAGGTCAGGTCATCCATATCCGGCTGAATGGCAGAATAATCCATCAGCTGGAAATAGGTGCCATTTGCCGGGGTAAAACGAAATCGGCTGGGTGTCATCAACTGACAGAAAAGATCCCGTTTCTGCTGGTAAAAATCTGGCAGCCCAAGATAGTGCTCGGGAAAGTCATTGATAAAATCAGCCAACGCCAGTTGGATCGGATGCACCGTACAAAATGTCAGATACTGATGCAGTTTACGAAACTCGGTGGTGAGGGCCGCCGGTGCAACACAATACCCCACCTTCCAGCCTGTGGTGTGATAGGTTTTACCAAAAGATGACACAACAAAGGCCCGTTCAGCCAGAGCGGGTCTGCACAACAGACTCTGGTGTGGACCACTAAAGCAGATGTGCTCGTAAACCTCATCGCTGAGCAGCAAAATATCGCTACCTTTTACCAGTACTTCAAGCTGATCCAGATCCGCAGCCGATAGCACCGATCCGGTTGGGTTATGTGGGCTGTTCAGGATAATCATACGGGTCTTAGAATTGATCGCGGCCTTAACCTGAGACCAGTCAATGGCAAAATCAGGGGCATGCAATGCCAGATGCACGGCCCGTCCACCATTGAGCTCAATGGCGGGTTCGTAGCTGTCATAGGCAGGATCAAAGACGATCACCTCATCACCCGGACACACCACCGCACCGATAGCCGCAAACAGTGCCTCAGTGGCACCGGAAGTAACGGTCACCTCAGTGTCAGGGTTTACCTGGCAGCCGTAGAGCTTTTCTACTTTTACCGAGATAGCCGTGCGCAACGACAGCACCCCGGCCATCGGGGCATACTGATTAAGACCGTTTTCCAGGTAATAGGTTACCCGATCTAACAATGCCAGCGGCCCGTCAAAATCGGGAAAGCCCTGAGACAGGTTAATCGCCCCGTGCTCTGCTGCCAGCTGCGACATCTCAGTAAAAATAGTAGTGCCAACTTTAGGTAATTTAGTCGGTGGGTATTGCATGAATATGATTGTCCTTTCCCGGATTGCTGCCAATTACAGCGTAATGGGTCAACTCTATGTCTGCTCAGGCAAAGGGTCAAGCTGAACCCGTAGCCTCTTCAGAATATAATCAGGTGTAGTACACCGCGAACCAGCGTACCCACCAGGGCTCCCAGCACAGCAGCCCTGGCAACTGCAGAAACACGCCTGCCGGCAGCCATTAAGATAGCCACACCAGCAACATCAAACGGATTAATGATAAACCCGGCAATCCTGTTCAGATCGGTTGCGGTGATCGCCCCCTGATTTAACAGATCAATGGTCACCCCCATCATCGCCGTGCCACCCGCGATAAACTTGGTCACGATCGGCAAAACCGTTGACTCAGGCAGATCAACCAGTGCCAGCACCGGTGCCAGCAGAGCGGTTAACAAATCAATTGATCCGGTCACTTTCAGCAGATTAACAAAGCACAGCGCCAATATCAGCAACGGTATCGAGGCGATTACAATTTTAACCCCCTCCTGACCACCATCTGACAGAATCTGAATCACATTTTTCTTTTCATGCAGCTCAGGAGCCAGGTGTTGTGCATGGTTGTAATCATCATCCAGCAGCGGATCACGGGCAAACAGGTAGTAAGTCGCGGCCGCCGCAATCAGGCCACTGATCAACGAAGTGATCATAATCACCGGCACATTGAGACCAAACACCGCCATAGGAAAGACCACGTTGGCCTGTGACAAGGTCAGCACCATCGCCAGGGTAGCAGCAATTGAGCGCCGCGCGGTGCCGTCCCGATCCATAATCGCCAGTGTAGCAACCGGCGCATTGAAGCTGACAAACAGAATCTGCAGCATCGCAAAGATCCCCAGCCCCGGAACCCCAAACGGCTTCACCAGCGGCGACAGTCTGTTTGAGATCCAGCCAAGTACGCCTTTACTTTCCAGCAGTTTCATCAGTGCCAACATCACTACCATCACTGGCAGCAATACATACAACACCATATCCATAGCCGTTCGGCCAGAATCGAGAATCAGTGTAATAATCTGTTCCATTTAAATTTTGCTCGCTCCAGAAATAGCGCTGTTCATTTTACTCTGACGGAACTGTATTCTAACTCATCGTGCTTCAGCGCATATTTCTTCTTACTGGCCTGACCCGATCTGCCGCCATAAAAACATAAAATGAGTAACGAAACCAACGATAAAGAGATCCTGCTATGGTAAAGTCTGCAACTATACGGCTATGTATACAGGGATCTCAGGCCAATAACTGTTGAAATAACAATCTGATATTACGGCTCTGTTTTGAAAACAATCTCAGCAACACGCCTGTCCAACAACCGTAACGCTGAAGCCCAAAAGGCGAAGCGGTTAGCTAATCGACTGATACAACGGTTGTGTGTACTGATATGTACTATTTTTCTGTCGCTCCTAGCGCTATCCGTTGCGGCCCAACCAGCAGTAATAACCAAAGCCAGCACTGTTTCCAGTGCAACCCACCGGTTACTTAATCTCGACCCGGAAAAAATAGAACTGGCCTCGGTCAGTGCCGCTGTTGTCGATAATAAAACCGGCGCACCTCTGTATAAAAAACATGCAGAACTGGTGCTACCGATCGCTTCCATCACCAAACTGATGACCGCAATGGTGACACTGGACGCAGAACTCTCCCTGTCGGAGAAGATCAGGTTCACCGAGACCCAAAAACAAGCCAATCATAACTACTATAGCCGGATCCGCATTGGCTCTGAGCTGCCCCGCAAAGATGTTATACGCATCGCCCTGATGTCCTCTGAAAATCTGGCCGCCTCGGCGCTTGGAAGCTCCTATCCCGGCGGGATCAAAGCATTTGTTAACGCGATGAATCGGAAAGCCCGGCAGCTGGGCATGACCCATAGCCACTTTGTTGATTCAACCGGACTGTCGGCAGCGAATGTCTCAACCGCTTCGGACCTTGCTATTATGGTGCGGGCCGCCGCCAGCTACCCGAAGATATCCGAATATAGCAAAACCAGAAGCTACACGGCCCAGTTTAGCAAGCCGCAATATAGTCTGCGCTACGGTAATACCAATGTACTGGTTCACCGTAAAAGCTGGGATATTGACGTAACCAAAACCGGCTATCTGAATGAAGCGGGTCGCTGTCTGGTCATGATGACCCGTGTTAATGGCAGAGAAACCGTCATGGTCATGCTAAACTCATATGGTAAACGCACACCGGTTGGAGATGCCGGCCGGATTAAACGCTGGCTCACAACGGGCAAAAGCGGAAAAATCAGTAGTTCTGCAAAACATTATCAGCATCAGGTACTGCAGCAGCTTATACCTGAACAACTGGCGCTGCATTAGGATTCGCCCAAATGAGTAAAGCAGATGATCAGGCCCCCGCTAGTACTAGCCACCGGCACGCCAACACGAGCAGATCAGGGACTGATAACGTGATCAATAACCTACTTGAAAGTTTGCACCATGATGATTTCGAACAGCTTGCTGCCGATATTAAACAATCGCTAGAAGCGCACCGCTACTGGATGCAGAGAATTACCACGGCACTGGTGACCCGGCAACCGTTAGAGGAAGACCAGTTTATTGCGGAGGATGCGCACCTTCACTGCCATTTTGGTCGCTGGCTGACAAAAATCTTCCAGGATGAGCTGTTTCAACAGGGCTCTTTTCTCAGAATTGAGCACTATCACAGGCAGTTACACGCCGCGGCCCGTACCCTGATTTATCAGCTGAACCAGCACGCAGAGGTTGATATTGCTGCGTTTGAAAACTTTATGCAGTTGCAAAAGGAGTTCTTCGATATGGTGATGATGCTGTTTGAATTTTCGGTGCTGAATAAGCAGCAATTTGATCCCACTACCCGACTGATGAACCGGCGATCTGTAGACTCGGTTCTGGCCAATGAATATAGCCGGATGCAACGGGCCGAAGATTACTACTGCTGTGTCGCCATGGCCGACATCGATCACTTTAAGCAGGTGAATGATCTCTGGGGGCATGATGTGGGAGACCTGCTGCTAAGTCACACTGCACAGTTATTCAACGATGCGATACGCCGTCATGACACCGTATCACGCTATGGCGGTGAAGAGTTTCTGTTTATCTTTCCGGATATGCGCCTGGAGCAGGCGGGGTTTGTGGTCGATCGTATCCGCAAGCAGCTGGCAAACAGCAGTATCAGCCATCACAGCAACCTACACTCTGTCACCGCCTCTTTCGGTGTCACTCAACTGTGCCGCCATTGCGATATCAAAGGTTCGGTCAAACGCGCGGATATCGCCATGTACGCAGCCAAGGAGAGTGGCAGAAACTGTACAGTGACCGTTGATAGCCAGGCAGTGGTCGGGCAGACATCCTATGAACATCTCAATAAAGAGATCACCGAACTGATTCGCCAGCACTGTAAACGGGTGGCGCCCGGAACCGATTAAGCTAATTAACCACCTCAGGACAGGGCTAGCTCTACCGCTGCGGCTGCATGAATAGCCGTGGTATCGTACACTGGCACCGGGGTGTCTGACTGGCGTATCAGCAGCGCGATCTCCGTACATCCGAGAATCACCGCCTGCGCCCCCTGCTCCGCCAGCGAAGCGATTATCTTCAAATACGCCTGGCGCGAGTCGTCATTGATCTGCCCCTGACACAGCTCATCATAAATGATGCGATGCACGCTTGCCTGATCAGCCGCATCGGGCACGAACACCCGGATACCATGTTGCGCGCTCAGGCGGCCTTTATAAAAATCCTGTTCCATAGTGAAGCGGGTACCCAAAAGACCAACCGTTTCTATACCGTCTGCTTTTAACTGCTCTGCCGTGGCATCGGCGATGTGCAACAATGGAATCGACACCGCCGCTTCCACCTGTTGCGCGACTTTATGCATGGTATTGGTGCCAATCATAAAGAAATCTGCTCCGGCGGCCTCTACCGCCCGCGCCGCCTGTTCGAGTATCGCCCCGGCCTGATGCCAGTCACCCTGCTGCTGCAGCGTTTCAACCTCCGCAAAATCAACGCTGAACAATGCCATTTTAGCGGAGTGTAATCCACCTAACTGCTCCTTGATACCACAGTTGATTGCCTTGTAATAACTGGTGGTGGACTCCCAGCTCATTCCGCCTAACAGACCGATTGTTTTCATGCTTACTCTCCATACTCATGCCGTTTACAGAGAATAAAAATTATAAGAGTACTGCACCAGATACAGTTTTTACTCAGGTACAGCAGTACAGATTGACGATATTGATCTACCCTTTATTCAGACACGTAATAATCTGGCACCACCCACAACATAGCAGGTGATTCTCATGACCATAAAATCGATGTCTGAAATCTTCTATCATCCCCACCTGGCAATGCAGCATCTACGGGATGAAAAACTCAGGGGCACGGGCGAGGTGCTTGTGATTCTGGCGTTGCTGGCATTGATACCCGCCGTTTCACTGTTTATCGGTACCACTCAGCTCGGCTGGAGTCTGACCCCGGGGGGAGATGCGATAAAGCTGAGCCTGATCAGCGCGCTGAACTCAGCCATCGCGTTCTATCTGGCAACCTGCTTCGCCCTCTGCTTAATGGGCTTTGCCATGCACTGGATGGAAAAAACCTACGGCGGCCATGCATCACTGGAGCGCTGTATGAATCTGACGCTCTATACGGCCACCCCCCTGTTACTGGCTGGATTTGCCGCACTCTATCCCATGTTATGGTTTTGCGTCGCGGTGGGGTTAGTGGCTCTGGGCTACAGCACCTGGCTGCTGTTTACCGGTGTTCCGATCATTATGAAGATTCCTGAAGAGCGGGGCTTTCTGTTCTGCATCTCTATTCTGACGGTGGGATTGGTGTTACTGGTGGGTTTACGGTCGGCCACCGTATTTCTCTGGAGCACAACCACACCGCTGGTCTACGTGCAGTGATTGTGCACACCGGCCAGAACCTGAAAAGCCTGCACTGACTGACATCAGAGCAGGCTTTTCAACGTTATCAGGCGGCGCTTAACGGCAGTACAGCTCAGCCTGTACTCTATCGATAACCTCAGCAATACTACTCAATGTCGTACGCTGTTTAATCAGTATCTGCCCCAGAGTCAACGCCAGACGTTCAGAGTCGGCACGACGTTCAGCATCCTCAATCGACTCAATATCCATAACATGCGCCAGACCGATGGTTCTGCGAATCATCTCGGTTCCCGCATATCCCAGAGTGTCAGCCAACAGCTCGCTGATATACCAGTCTGCATACTCGTTCAGCTGCAGACTCGGGTCACGGATTTCCGCTGACATATGTGCACGGAAACGCTGTTCAAAGGTCTGCCACAGGGTCTGCATACCGTCCAGCAACCATTGCTGATAATCGCTGCGTTCAGCTTTATCCCCGGACTGATTTGCCTGTCCGGCAACGTTCAACAGATAGTTACCGATGACGGTGCCAATATCGAAGCCTGCCGGACCAACATAGGCAAATTCAGGGTCAATAATTTTCGTGCCATGCTCATTCGCGAAGACCGAACCGGCATGCAGATCGCCATGCAGCAGCGCTTCAGCCTGATTAAGAAACTTGATCTTCAGCCGGGCCACTTCCAGTTTTAATGCACTATCCTGCCAGAGTTTTTCCGCATCTGTACGGAGAGAGGTATTGATGCTGTTGCGCTCGTGATCACAATACGGGTCCCAGAAGAACAGCTCTTCAGAAATTTTGCACAGATCCGGGTTGATAAACCGCTGCACCAGCGATTTTTTCTCATAGGTGTCCAGATAAAGATCCGAGGTATAAAACAGGGTATCCGCCAGAAAACGCCCCAGATGCTCCGCCAGCGAAGGCAGCTGTTTTCGTTGCACCATGGCGATTCGCAGGTTTTCAAACGCGCTGATATCTTCCATCACAATGGCGCATTGCTCAGCATCGTAACTATATACCTGCGGCACTAAGTCAGGACAGTAGTTCGCCTCCAGCTGCAACGCTTCCGCCTCGATCCGTACGCGGTCCTGAGACAGCGGCCAGCCTTCACCAATAATCCGGACATAGGGCAACGCCTGTTTGATAATCAGACTGTTGGCTGCACCAGACACCCGGTAGACAAAATTGATATTGCCATCACCAATCTCCTCCACCTGTAAAGACTCTTCGGCGGTAAACAGATCGCTGTGCTGACGGGCAAAAGCGATGACATCGGTATCCGAGGAAAATTTTCTGAAGCTCATTGTTATTATCAATTCCAAAGCAGGTAAAAAAAGCAAGAATCAGGGAGCCATGAGAGAGCTGAAGACCCGCCTCTGACTCGATTGCCTGCATTGTGGCAAATCCGTCCCGCTCTGCCTACCCCTTTTCTGAACCCTTCGTTCCTGATAACTTAGGCGGCCTGAAAAACCTTCCAGATGGAGCCCTCATGAAAGACCTGCTCGCAACCAGTATTAAATATCAACACGGGGCTCTTTACGTGCTGGATCAGCACCAGTTACCTCACCAAGAGCAGTGGCTTACCTGCGATAGCAGCGATGACATGATTGCGATGATTAAAAAGTTGCAGATTCGGGGAGCGCCATTAATCGGCATCGGAGCCAGCCTGCTGCTAGCGCATCTGGCAGAGCAGGGTCTGACCGCTGAAGAGCTGCATACTCAGGCTGAGCGGCTGCGGGCAGCACGACCGACTGCGGTTAACCTGATGAACTGCATCGACCGGATGCTGGCGACACTTGAAAACGAAGGCCCGGCTGGCTTA
The DNA here is from genome assembly GCF_050300915.1 of Amphritea sp. Lineage (GTDB taxonomy): Bacteria > Pseudomonadota > Gammaproteobacteria > Pseudomonadales > Balneatricaceae > Amphritea. Next base: position 1,409 of record NZ_JBNKYN010000030.1, on the reverse strand, counting down.
AGCCGTTGCGCCGAGCAGCTGTTCGAAGAGGATGTTGATCTGTGCAACCGCATGGCAGGCTTTGGCGCAGAGCTGATTGCAGACGGCGCTAATATTCTCACCCATTGCAACACCGGAAGCCTGGCCACCGCCGGTGTGGGCACCGCTATCGGCGTTATCGGTGCGGTGAAACAACAGGGTAAGCAGCTGCATGTCTGGGTGGATGAAACCCGGCCCCTGCTTCAGGGAGGTCGCCTGACCGCCTGGGAGATGGACCGTCTGAACATTCCCCACACGCTGATTTGCGATAATATGGCCGCCACGCTGATGGCCCAGGGTAAAGTCGATGTGGTGCTGGTCGGATCTGACCGGATCGCTGCTAAAGGTGATTTTGCCAATAAAGTCGGCACCTACTCACTGGCAGTGATCGCCCACTACCATAAGGTGCCGTTCTATGTGGTCGCCCCCTACACCACGGTTGATCCGGAATGCCCCGATGGTAAAGCGATTCCCATAGAACAGCGCAGTCCGGCTGAAGTACAGGGTGTCAGTGGCAGTTTTGGCGAGGTAAACTGGGCGCCGGATAATACCCCGGTCTATAACCCAGCCTTCGATGTTACCCCGGCAGCGCTGGTCACCGGCTGGATTCTCGATACCGGGGTTTACAGCCCGGAACAGATCGCCACCGGGGTATTGAAGACGCTCTGAAAAGGCAGATAACAGTCAGGCACATCATCGATAGATGAAGTGCCTGCGCCGGGAGCCCGCTCAGCTGACGCCTCAGGCTTCAAACTTAGGAAACTGATCGGCAATGGTACTGCCAGTATAGTTAGCTACCCAGCCTTCCGGATTATTGAACAGGCGGATCGCGGTAAAGTCCGGCTCCGGCCCCATATCAAACCAGTGGGTGGTGTTTGCAGGCACAGAGATCAGGTCATCTTTGCAACAGAGAACCTTATACACTTTATCGGCGACATGCAGATAAAACATCCCTGCGCCACGAACAAAGAAGCGGACTTCATCTTCGCTATGGGTATGTTCGCTGAGAAATTTCTGCCGCAGCTCATCCTTGGCCGGGTTGTCGCTGGCCAGACTGATGGTATCAACTGTCACATAGCCCTGCTCATCTTTCAGCCGCTGAATTTCAGCGGCGTAAGCGGCGAGTATCTCCTCGGCGCTGCTGTTAGCGTCAACCGCCTGCCCCGCTTCCCAGCGTTCAAACTGAACACCAATTTCAGCCAGCTTAGCACCAATTTCAGCACCATCCGTGCTGCAGTAAACCGGCTGGGCATTGTTATCAGGGTATATTGTTAATTCACTCACTGCTCAGTCCTCTGTTAAATATTCGTCAGCATGATCTGCTGAAAACTCTCAACCACCGTATGATCACTGTGGTCCGGGAGCTGATCCCGGGCTAACAACACGGTCGC
>NZ_JBNKYN010000029.1:0-46370 GCF_050300915.1 Amphritea sp. | reverse complement strand
TGTCTGTAAAGCCGCCACCGAACAGTGGGGCACGCCGGTGGTTCCTGTCGATGGGGCCGGTTTTTATGGCACCAAAAATCTCGGCAACCGTATTGCGGGCGAGGCGATGGTAAAACATGTGATCGGCACCCGCGAGCCTGAGCCCGACCCCGAACCGCTTATCCCTGGCACTAAAATTCACAGCGTTAATCTGGTCGGTGAATACAACATCGCCGGTGAGTTCTGGCATGTACTGCCGCTGTTAGATGAACTGGGAATCCGCGTGCTCTGTACCCTGTCCGGGGATGCCCGCTTTCATGAAGTGCAGTCGATGCATCGCGCCGAAGTGAATATGATGGTGTGTTCCAAGGCGATGGTGAATGTTGCGCGCAAACTGCAGGACAAATATGGTACGCCCTGGTTTGAAGGTAGTTTTTATGGCATCTCCGATACCTCCCAGGCGCTGCGTGATTTTGCCCGTTTTATTGATGACCCCGATCTGAGCCAACGCACCGAAGCGCTGATTGCGCGGGAGGAGGCGAAAGTCAGAACCGCGCTGGAACCCTGGCGTGAACGGTTACAGGGCAAGCGGGTGCTGCTCTATACCGGCGGTGTTAAATCCTGGTCAGTGGTGTCTGCGTTGCAGGATCTGGGCATGGTGGTGGTGGCTACCGGTACCAAGAAATCCACCGAAGAGGATAAAGCCCGCATTCGTGAACTGATGGGTGAAGACACCAAGATGATCGACGAGGGTGGTGCGAAGGAACTGATCAGTATCGTCCATGAATACAAAGCTGACATTCTTATTGCCGGTGGCCGTAACCTCTATACCGCCCTGAAAGCGCGGATTCCGTTTCTGGATATTAATCAGGAGCGGGAGTTTGGCTATGCCGGTTATTCCGGAATGCTGGAGCTGGTTAAACAGCTGGCCATTACCATTGAAAGCCCTATCTGGTCCGCCGTCCGCGACCCGGCACCCTGGGATGAGATGCCCAGTGAGGCTGAACTGTTAATCGCAGAGGGGGTGTAGGCCATGGCTATTCTGGAAAAACGCAAAAAAGCGATGTCGGTCAATCCACTGAAAGCCAGTCAGACCATGGGGGCAACCCTGGCGTTTCTCGGCTTCAGTCGGTCGATGCCGCTGATGCATGGCAGTCAGGGGTGTACCGCCTTTGCCAAGGTGTTCTTTGTGCGCCATTTTCGCGAGCCGATCCCGCTGCAAACCACCGCAATGGATCAGGTCAGCTCGGTGATGGGGGCGGATGAAAATGTGGTTGAAGCGCTGAAGACGATCTCCGAAAAACAGTCTCCTGCGATTATTGGCGTCTGTTCCACCGGTCTGGCAGAAACCCAGGGCTGTGACATGGGGCTGGCGATCCACGAGTTCAGAAGCCGCTTCCCTGAGCATGAAAAAGTTGCCGTCGTTAAAGTAAATACTCCGGATTTTAGCGGCTGTTTTGAAACCGGTTATGCCGCTGCCGTGAGTGCCATTATCGATCAGTTGGTGGAACCCTCTGAACGGGCTGGCAGCCGTGCCCGTCAGGTGAATGTACTGTGTGGCTGCCACCTGACGCCGGGTGATCTTGAATTTATTATCGACACTATTGAAAGCTTTGGTCTGCGACCATTGCTGATCCCCGATCTATCCCGTTCGCTGGATGGTCATCTGCCGGAAGCTGAATATAGCGCGCTAACCACCGGTGGGCTCACTATGGATGAGCTGGCGTTAGCCGGCGAGAGCTGCGCGACTCTGGTGATCGGCGCCTCACTGGCCCTGGCGGGTAAAAAACTGGAAGAGAAAACGGCGGTTCCCAGCCAGGTTTTCCCTCATCTGCATACTATGAAGCAGGTTGATAACTGGTTTATGGCGCTGTCTGAACTCTCTGGTTTACCGGTGCCCAATCGTTGGCGTCGTCAGCGTCGTCAGTTACAGGATGCGATGCTGGACACCCACTTTATGCTCGGACAGCTGCGGGTCGGTATTGCGGCTGATCCTGATCTGTTACTGGCGATGCATGATCTGATTGCCGCAATGGGCGGCGAAGTGGTGGCCGCGGTCACCCCGGATAAAGGCCCGGCACTGGATCAGCTCGCACTGGAGTCCGTGAAGAAAGGCGACCTTGAAGATCTCGAACGTCAGGCACGGGAGCATCACGCTGAGTTCCTTATTGGTAACAGCCATCTGCATGAGTGTGCTGAGCGACTGCATGTGCCGCACCTGAGAATTGGTTTTCCCCAGTACGATTATCTGGGTGGTTTTAACCGGGTCTGGATCGGCTATCGGGGCATTCAGCAAGCGCTGTTTGATATTGCCAATATGCGCCTGAGTCAGCACGAAGAGATCCCCACTTACTATTCGCCTTTATCGCAGAAACGTGATGAAGAACACAGTAAAAGACCGCAGCAGCAGGGAGTTTGACATGGTTCACATGTCCCGCCATCTGAATGTTATCCGGGAGGAAAAGACACCCTATATGATTCGTGTCGCGTTTGCGACAAACGATGGGGAAACCGTCAACGAGCATTTTGGTTCGGCACGATCCTTCTCAATCTACGGGGTAACCACAGACCGGTGTGATCTGCTGTCCGTTGCGGAGTTTACGCTGGATTCCAGTGAAGAGGATCGCCTGCAGGCGCGCATTGAGTTTCTTTCAGGCTGCGCTGCAGTCTACAGCTATGCCTGTGGTGCCGCGGCGATTCGGCGGCTGATTGCGAAAGGGATTCAACCGATCAGAGTATCGGAAGAGGCGTATATTTCGCAACTGCTGGGCGCGTTACAACGGGAGATTGAACGGGGCCCGGGTAGCTGGCTGGCAAAGGCGATTGCCCGACAGCAACTACTGTTGAAACCCCCTCCCGGTTATTCAGAAGCGGACAGCTGGGAAGAATAAAGCTCGTAAAAATAAAGCACGTAAAAATAAAGCACGTAAGCATCAAGCTCGTAAGAATCAGGCTGCGTAAGCAGTGTTAACAAGTGATCAAAAAGGCTGACTGAACAGCTGCAAACGAACATTGGAAATTTTCGGAGAATAGTATGAATGAAGCGCTGTGTATTGAGCCGGGTAATGAACTGATGAGCAGCCCTTTCGTCAGGCAGATGGTGGTTCAGCTGCGGGCTGTAGATAGCTATGGCACCTATGATGACTGGAGCGATGAGAAGGTTCTTGATCCGATGATTCTGACCAAAGCCCGCCGTCGTGAGATTCCTGTGGTTGGCGATCCTGATGAGATCGTGGTTGCCCGGGTGAAGGCGTATTACAACGCCCTGTCTGTGCGTATCGAACAGGAGTGCGGCATGATGGCGGCACCGATGATCAACCTGAGTCATGAAGGCTTTGGCCGGGCACTGATTATGGTGGGTAAGCTGATTGTGGCGGATAAGGTGTTGCGTGATGTGCACCGGTTTGGCTTCGAGTCATTGGAGAAGCTTGATGAGGAAGCCAACAAACTGATTGATAAAGCACTGGCAACCATCGAAACCTTTAATGATGCGGCCAGGGCCTAGATCGTCAAAGAAAGATTCAGGAGGGAGAGCGATGACAGATGATGCGCTGAAAGGTCTGCAAAAAGATGCGCGTAAAGCGAAGCGAATAGCCACTGAGTGGGCATCACAGATGCATGACCTGGTTGAAGATCAGCTGTGGACCGACTATGAGCGTCTGCCCGAACTGGCGGAGAAAACCTTAGCCGCCTGCCAGGCCTGGAAAGAGGCACAGGACAAGCTGGACGCTGCTCAGTAAAGATTAACTGTATTTAGAGGAGAGTAGGGATGTCTGCAGATCTGATTAAGGGTCGCACCCGTGGCGGGAGCGAATGGACACCCAATTTTATTACCGGGATCAATCAGGCAACCTGCATCGGCTGTGGTCGTTGTTATAAGGTCTGCCCCCGTGATGTGTTTGAACTGGTGGAGCGCTCTGAAGCGCTGGCTGAAGATGACGATGATGATTGGGACGACGATGACGAGATGAAAGTGATGTCAGTGGCGGATGCGGATGATTGCATCGGCTGCATGTCATGCTTACGTGTGTGTCCTAAAAAGTGTCACAGTCATGAGGCTGCAGCGGCCTGATCAGCATCTGATCAAGCGTTTGAGTTAAAACAGGAGTGGTGTCATGCCAAAACCAGAGATTCATGTGTTTGTCTGTAACCAGACACGGCCCGAGGGACATCCCCGGGGAAGTTGCGGCGCCTCAGGTGCTGCACAGATTACCCAGATGCTCTCAGAAGAGGTCGCTAAGCGCAATCTGTTCACTCAGGTGGCTGTGACGGCTACCGGTTGTCTGGGCCCCTGTGATTGTGGGCCTAATCTGTTGGTATATCCCGGGTCGCACCTGTATATCAGGGTTAAACCTGAGGATGTCAGCCGGATTGTGGAGCAGCATATTATCGGCGGCGAGCCGGTTACCGAGCTGCTGGCGCCGGAAGAGCTGTGGTAACCGATGCTGGTATGTGGGTTTGATCAGCGCTTAGGGGGCAGGTCACTCAGATGAGCGAATCGACGGTAACGCAACTGCTGGCGGACTATGGTCAGCTGCTGGATGCTTCTCTGGCAACCGCCGTGAAGACACTCACGACTGCCGGCTTTGACAGCACAGTACTGCCTCTATTGAGCCAGTTTAGCTTTGAAACCAAGGCAGAACCACTCAACGGCGCCGCGACTCTGAATGGTCGTTGGGCTGATAGTGCCAGCCAGCGGCGTGGCTGGCTGGTGATCAACTGTGATGGCTCGATGATGCTGGAGATTGATCTCATCTGTCCCTGGCCGGGTAAAGATCAGGTATGGGCAGAATCGGTGTCGGTGTGGGGACGTGATTCACAATCACTGGTCGCGGAAGTCACGCCGTTGGTGATGCTTTAATGAAAGTACTGTCGTCAGAGCAGGAGTTATATGAGTGATTTAAACATTATTCTGGTACATCTTAACCCGATCAGTGCGCGGTTATCCTTCTGGATCGACCGCTCTAAGCCGCAGGCGTTTGGTTGTCTTCCCGATGGGTTGCCCGCACTGGCTTCGATCATTGAGGGGGATATGTCTTCAGCCGTTACCCCCCATCCGGCCCCCTATCTGACTGCGGTTGCCAGCTATCTCGGCATCGATAGTGCGTTATTGGAAGTTGTCTCCCCCGCGATCGCCTGGGTCGAAACACCTGATACCCCGGTCGCTATCGCTCTGGTCCGGATCATGACCACGGATCTGCCTGAGACCGGTGCAGAGGGCGGCTTCATCTCTTTGATGGAGCTTCTTAAAGTGCCAGTAGTTGAACGTCTGTTATTCAGAAAAGCCTATGAGTGTCTGTTGGGTGACTAAACCCCGATCTGCTTTGTCGTACTTCCTACAAAACCCCCGCAATTGTCATACTGTTCTCGAAGCGCTTTGCTTTTGATCTGGATCAAATATTTGAAAAATAAGGATTTTTAATTTTTATCGTCGGTGGCATTCGGCTTGCACTGCTTATAACTGAACACTCGGATTGATGAGGACGAGACCATGATTCAGCTAACAGAGAGCGCAGTAAGTGCTATTTCCCGGTTTATAGACCAGGCCGATAAAGATGTTTTTGGTTTGCGTATCCGGGTCGACGGAGGAGGGTGCTCCGGGTTTAAGTACGGTATGAAACTCGAAGAGGCGAGCTCTGAAGAGGATCAGATTATTGAGTGTAGCGGTGTAAAAATTCTCGTTGATGGCGAGAGTGCGGCGTTGCTCAGCGGTGTAACGGTTGATTTTCTGGATGGCCTTGAGGGGTCCGGGTTTAAGTTTGAAAACCCGAACGCAACAGAAAGCTGCAACTGTGGTAAATCCTTCGCAGGTTAACAACTGACCGGTAACAGAGATAAGAGGAATTCGATATGTGGGATTATTCTGAAAAAGTTAAAGAACATTTTTACAACCCCAAGAATGCCGGGGCAGCTGAAAATGCCAATGCGACCGGTGAAGTTGGATCATTAAGCTGTGGTGATGCGCTGCGGCTGACCCTGAAAGTGGATCCTGAGACGGAGATTATTCTCGATGCTGGCTTTCAGACCTTTGGTTGTGGCTCTGCGATTGCATCCTCGTCCGCACTGACCGAGATTATCAAAGGGATGACTCTGGATCAGGCGCTGGAAGTGTCCAACCAGGATATTGCTGATTTTCTTGATGGCCTGCCACCGGAGAAGATGCATTGCTCCGTGATGGGACGTGAAGCGCTGCAGGCGGCGGTTGCCGATTATCGCGGTGAGGTGTGGAGCGATGACCACGAAGAGGGCGCGCTGGTGTGTAAGTGCTTTGCTATCGATGAGGTGATGATTGAAGACACCATTCGTGCCAACAGCCTGACAACTGTCGAAGAGGTGACCAATTACACCAAAGCCGGTGGCGGTTGTTCTGCCTGTCATGAAGGGATAGAGAACATTCTCAGCCGGGTAATGGCGGAGAGCGGTGAAGAGTTTGTTGCCGGTGGCGTGGGTAGTGCAATTGCGGCGAAGAGCACCGCGGCACCTGTTGACGCCGCCCCGAAAACCGACATTAAACGTATCAGCACTATTATGCGGGTGCTTGAAGCGGTGCGCCCCCGCCTACAGGCCGATGGCGGCGACTGTGAGCTGATGGACATTGATGGCAATACGATCTATGTCAACCTCACCGGTGCCTGCATGGGATGCCAGATGGCGTCGATGACCCTGGGCGGTATTCAGCAGCAACTGATTGAAGAGCTGGGTGAGTTTGTACGTCTGGTTCAGGTCGAGAAAAAGGCTGACAAACTGGTCGGTATAGGAGGTTAACCATGAATGATATCTATCTGGATAACAACGCCACCACCATGGTCTCTCCTGAGGTGCTGGAGGAGATGCTGCCGTTTTTTTGTGAGCAGTTTGGCAACCCGTCTTCGCTGCACAATTTTGGTAATAAGGTCGGCTTTGCGCTGAAAAAAGCGCGCCAGCAGGTGCAGACGCTGCTGGGGGCAGAGCATGATTCCGAAATCGTGTTCACCTCCTGTGGTACCGAATCGGATTCCACTGCGATTCTCTCAGCACTGAAAGCGCAGCCGGAACGTAAAGAGATCATTACCACCGTGGTTGAACACCCCGCGGTGCTGACCCTGTGCGAATATCTGGAAACGGAAGGTTACACCGTCCATAAACTGGAAGTGGACAGCAAAGGGCGTCTCGATCTGGATAAGTACGCCAGTCTGCTGAGTGACAAGGTTGCGGTGGTCAGCGTGATGTGGGCCAACAATGAGAGTGGTACTATCTTCCCGGTTGAGAAGATGGCCGACATGGCCCATGAAGCCGGTGTTATGTTCCATACCGATGCGGTTCAGGCGGTGGGTAAACTGCCGATCAACCTGCAAGAGAGCAATATTCATATGCTCTCTCTGTCCGGTCATAAACTGCATGCGCCGAAAGGTATTGGTGTGCTCTACCTGAAACGCGGCACTCGCTTCCGTCCGCTGTTGCGCGGTGGTCATCAGGAGCGTGGACGTCGTGCGGGCACTGAAAATGCCGCTGCTATCGTTGGGCTGGGCAAAGCCTGTGAACTGGCGATGCAACATATGGCATTTGAAAATACCACGGTGAAAGCGATGCGTGACCGACTGGAAGAGGGCATCCTCGCTGCTGTTCCTTATAGCTTTGCCACCGGGGATGTGGATAACCGACTGCCGAATACCGCCAGTATCGCGTTTGAATATATTGAGGGCGAGGCGATTCTGTTGCTGATGAATAAGGTCGGTATTGCTGCCTCCAGTGGTAGTGCCTGTACCTCTGGCTCGCTGGAACCTTCCCATGTAATGCGGGCGATGGGGATTCCCTATACCGCTGCCCACGGTACGGTGCGTTTCTCTTTCTCTCGCTACAACACCATGGAGGAGGTGGAACGGGTGATTGCCGAAGTACCGGAGATCGTTGCGAAGCTGCGTAAGCTGTCCCCTTACTGGGAAGGTGATGGACCGGCAGAAAGCCCAGAACAGGCGTTTGCACCGGTTTATGCCTGACCACTTGGTGTAGGGAGGGATTCGAACCCTCCCTGTGTCTCTTTATTGACTAAGCTTTTTATTGACTAAGCTTTGCGCTGCGCGCTGCGGTTAGCTGGAGGTAATCATGACTGAGTGTCTTGCGTATTCAAGCATTGCTGACGCTGTCACTAATTATGAAGATCTGATTGTCGCCTTTGCCTCGATGGAAGGAGATATGGTCGATCAGCATTTTGGTTCAGCGCAGGGATTTTTCGTTTACTCGGTTAACAGCCATTCGGCATCGTTGCTGGCCAGCCAGAGTTTTGCCGCTGCTGCCCAGGATGGTAATGAGGATAAGCTCAAACCGAAACTGAAGTGGCTGGTGGGGGCTGATCTGGTCTATTGCGGTTCGATTGGCGGATCGGCCACCCGTCAGCTGATCTCTCTGGGGATCACCCCGGTGCAGGTGAAAGGCGGCCCGGATGTCGATGAACTGCTTGATTCAATTCAGGCGCAGCTGAGAGGTGAGAAAGCGTTCTGGTTGCAAAATATTATCAATCAGAAGGGCAGGCAGAGCACCGATGGTTTTGCGATTACGGCCGATGAGGACTGGGACGAGTAGGAGGCTGACTCAGCGCGAGTTGTTTACCAGCCAGCGAAACAGGGCAAATTGCGAGGGCAGGTAGATAAGATATTCCGGGTGCCACTGCACGGCGATGATCTTATGTCGTTCTGACTCGACCGCCTGAGTGATCTTATCCAGATCATGACCAACAATAGTCAGCCCCTCTCCGGTGGACTTTATCGCCTGATGGTGCAGGCTGTTGACCCTCAGGTGAATCTTGTTAAAGATGCCTGCCAGTTTTGATTCAGCGGTTATTTTTACCTGTTTGGTTGGCAACAGTCCCGGTCTGTTATAGGTATGCAGGCGAATAGGTCGTATATCCTGATGCAGAGAGCCCCCCAGAACCACATTGATCAGTTGCGCGCCGCGACAGATGCCCATCAGTGGCATATGGTTGTCCAGCGCCTCTTTGATCCAGTAGATCTCTAACTCATCCCGTGCCGGGTCGCTTTTGACCGGCTTATCCATATCGCCCTGATAGTGCTCCGGGCTGATATCATCACCGCCACCAATCAGCAGGCCATCCAGCGGTTTGCCACTGGGTGGGTGGCGCACGCTGATACGTTCAGGGATTCCCCCTGCCAGTCGCAGGGCGAGCGCAGCGCACCACCAGCCGGGAGACCAGGAACGGGCGGTGCCGGTTACACCAATGCGTGGTCGTTTAGCCATTGATCAATATACTCTGTCCACTGTTTACGACTGACACCGAACAGTGGTTGTCCGGCGTTAAGAAATGCACTGCTCAGCTCATCCAGAAGATCAGGCCGGGCAGCCAGCTGCTCAACCACCCACCAGGTGTTCCAGGCAAACATCAGGGACCAGTCCGGGTGTTCAATATTGCAGTTGGGCAAACGGTAATGAAAGGTGGGTCGGGCGTTTATTTTCGTATCCTCCACCCGGCTGCGAACCCTGTCTTCATCGATCTCAGCCAGCAGTGGCAGCAGATCCAGCGCGCGGTTGCGGGAGGGGTTGTATTCAAGGTAATCGTTGAAGATCATCTCCATATCCGGCTGCACACGGGATAGTAACTGGTTAATATATCTCTCTGGATAAAGATCGATATAGGGGCTGATCTTGCGGGTGGTGTTAACCTCGTGGGCCTCAACCAGCCACCACTGCAACAGGGCAAAGGCTCTCAGATAATTAAACACAGTGGTGGCATCCAGGCTGGGTATTTCGCTATTGATATGCACCCCATAAGCAGCGATCATCGACTCCTCGGTGCCGACTGCTCCGGCGTTTCTCAGCGCTGTTACCAGTTGATCAAGTGAATTCAGACGGGACAGGGGAATCGGTGGACAGACAACCTCAATGGGCACCAGCAAACTGGCGGCATCGCTGATCAGATCGAGTAGTTCGCGGTTTTGCTCACCGGCTGCGGCCGCTTTTTGCTTGAGAAAGTTCCAGTCCAGTTCAATGTTGAACTCGCCCAGCCCCTCAACCCTGAGCTTATGTTCAGCAGCGGTTTCAGATTGCAGGGTTGCTTCCAGGGAGGTTCTGACGATATCTGAGGTTTGTCGCAGGGTAAGTCCGGAAAACTCCAGTTCAAAGCCGACCCGGCGCTCAGCGCCAGCAGCGTTGGTGGTGCAGGAGGGTAATTTATAACTGATTGCTCTCTCCATGGCTCAACATTCCTGTTATTGGTTCTGGCTTATAAAGGGGTACGGATCAAAACCCCTGTCAGATCAGTCATCGAATCTGGCTGAATCATTTAAGCAGAAGTATACCAAAGACCTTAACCGGGAAGGGGGCCGGGGAGTAAAGGTAAATATGACTCTATTCCTGTATCAGGGGGGCACTAAATCTGGTTTGCTGGAGGAATTCCGGCAAACATATTATCGCATATCCAGCTCTGGATATTACGGGTCAGGGCTGAAGGGCCAACTAACATCATCCGTTTTTCGACAATCGCCTGTTTATAGGATTCATCTCCCATCCAGCAGCTGACCATGGTTCGCAGATCGGTGGTGAGATAGATATCCACATCTTTGCCGGGATCTTCCAGACAGATATCCACGTGACAGCCTTTCACCAGTAGCCACCAGTTATTCAGCTTATTCAGATCGGTAAATTTGAACTGAATAACCGACTGGTCACCGGGTAGCATCGCGGTATTGATGCTGCGTTGCAGGTAAAGCATCAGTAGCTCAACATCGAGATCGGTGTCGCGGATATCCCCTCTGGCCCAGCGCATTCCCCACTCCCCAACGGTTTGCAGCAGGGGCAGGGTTTCCCGCCCCGCCTGAGTCAGAAAATATTCATAACCGCGCTGTCCGGGGATTTTTTTCCGCAGGATCAGCTCAGCATCCGCCAACTCGTTGAGTCGTTTTGTGAGAATGGTTGGTGAGATAAGCGATAACCCCCGCTGAAACTCATTAAAACGAGAGGCACCCATATGAAGTTCGCGCAGTAACAACAGGGTCCACTTTTCACCCAGTAACTCCAGTGCCTTAGCGATTGGACAAAACTGACCATATTCCATAACTACACCTTTTACTGCCTTGCGGCCCGGAAATGTTGGCGGGATTTATCGCTGCATCGGATTCTGTAGTGGGTTACTACAGATTACGTAGTGGGTTACTACAGTTTGAGAAGCAGTTGAATCCGTCCTGAAGGCTTAATCTACCTATATCAGAGTAGTTCATTCTGATACTCAAATAAAAAATACGGAGAACGATCATGCCACTTATTACTGTTAACCTGATTGAAAATGTATTCAGCGATGAAGAGAAAGTCGAAATCATCAGCAAACTCACCGACACTATGGTCGCTATCGAGGGTGAAAATATGCGCGGAGTCACCTGGGTGAAAATTGAAGAGGTGAAAGAGGGGGATTGGGGCATCGGCGGTACAGCGCTGACGTCAGCGATGGTGCATCAGCTGCAGCGAGATGGCGTGCTTTAATTTAAACAGCAAAGACCGGGGCGAAAGCCCCGGTCTGGTGCCATATACAGACCCTAGAGTCTGTTGTTCAGAGAGTTCTGATCAGGGCTCGTGCGGTGCAACGCGGGCTGATCTGACCAGAACTTTAACGGTATGTGCAACGATTAAACTGCGCCCCAGCCTTCACGCTTGGCATCGGTGATCATCGTCATCGCAGCGTCAAAAGCAACACTGGGATATTTAGGCTTATACGCTTTCAGCTCTTCGTAGACGGTGACCAGTTTGTTGCCTGCAGACTGACCTTTCAGATCGCTTTTCTCAATCGCCAGCTCCTCCATTGTCTCGTTCCAGGGAACGCCCTGAACCATCGGAATCAGGATAAAGCTGAAACCGGAAATTTCGGTCACTAGCGGTTTTTCCAGATTGACGACATAGATCAGGGCGCTGATATCGCTGGCAAAATCTGCGCTGTACTTATCCATCAGGGCGGGGAGTGAGTCCATGGAGTCAATAATACCGCCAAGCATTCTGATTTTGTCGTCTGCCAGTATAAACACGCCCCGCATGACATCGACAGGGGGCTTGGAGTGGCCTTTGTCATCGCCAATCTCACCTTCCACCAGAATCAGCTCACCCCGATAGGCTTGCATCGGTGTATCTGTAGATTCGAGAAAGTTTACGTTAAAGAACAGCCCATCCTGCTTATATTGATCTAGTAACATTTGCTTACTCCAGAGTATATAAAACCGTATTCATTGAATTTTTCTACAATCTGCAATTAGCGTACCTAAGGTAGGTTTTTGTTTAACTTAATGATTTACATGGAGAAAAATTTCTCATCTCGATTTTGTTCCATCATGGGGCGCAAAATCATCACATATTGTTGTTTTCACTGCAGTCGTTCGTTTCAGCGTTTGTCAGGTTTATGACAAACATTAATCCATATCCCCTGCGAGAAATTCATCAATCTCCCGCATAATGTAGTGATTTTTCGGCAGCTCTCTGACCAGAGACTCCGCTTCTTCGAAACTGAAGCCCTGTAGAGTAAAGCTTTTGGCGCCGATAATCTGGGTGTGGTAGTTCAGCTCCAGTTTCAGAATCCGGTCACCGGTCATCGGGTTGTGATACAGCGATGCTAAGGCGATCAGCCCATCTTCCAGTTGAATAATCCGGTTAAGCTCGGTGTTCAGTACGGTATTCATAAGTGCTTCTCTAGATGTTTAACCAGCGCGGCATCCATATTGGCAATATGCTGATGTAACCACTCATCAACCCGTTCATTTATATAGGCTCTGGCCATTGTCAGGCGGCCCTGCTGCACTCGCTGGTTAAACTGTCGCAGTTCGGTCAGCAGGCGATTATGTTCGCCACAGTGCTCGTTTTTACCCGGATAGTTGTATTGTTCTATTAACTGTTCTTCGCGTTTAAAGTGCTTCTCCGTATGGCTCAGAAGCTCACTGAAGAGGGTTTTGAACTGCCCATTTTCTGAGGATTTCAGCCGGGAGGTGATCTCAGAAAAGTGCTGATGATCACGGTCAATGTCTGCATGATTCAAATTTTGCATGAGTAAACCTTTAAGCTTGACAATCTTGTTTGTCCTGATGCTCCAGCAATTTACACGCCAATCCGGGCGGGCTGGTATAGCTTTTGCAGCTGCACTTTGATGTGATGCGCTTTCTAAGTGTCCTTTATCAGTGTCCTTTAATAGGTGCGTTAGCGCAGCTGCAAACAACTCAGTCACAGAGGTTTTAGCCGATGGTGAAATCGACACCTGTACTTATGGCAGTGGCCAGCAAGGATGCTGTTTCGATCAATCTGCATTTTGGTCATACCAAGGCATTTTTAATCTATCGTGTATCCGCAGATTACTGCGAATTTGTCGAGCGACGGGCCGTAGACCACTACTGTCAGGGGCATACCGGTGACCGGTCTGCTCTGGAGATGATTTTGCAGACGATCAATGATTGTCATGCGGTGTTTGTGGTTAAAATCGGCGACGGGCCGCAAGAGAAGTTACAGCAGATCGGTGTTACCGCCGTCAGCGATTACGGACATGAAGCGATTGAAGCGTCGCTGCTTCACTATGTACAAAAATCTGACTGGAGCTGATGATGACCGATATAGAGCACTGGCTATCGAAGCATCAACTCAGCCCGGTTGAAGTGGATTGTGCTATCGCGGTGATGCTGAAAATTATTGATGGTAAATGCAAAATGACGGAACAGGAAAAAACCGTCATGGCTGCGCTCTATGACGGGGTTCGCTCGTTGCATCATCCACTGCTGGAGCCTGATGTGCACAGCTTGATCGCAACCGCCCGGCATAGTGAGGATGAAGCGGTTAAACTGCAGGTGTATGAACAGCGGCTGCTGGCTGAAACGATTATCTCCCGGCCAGTTATGAAACGGTTTAAAGCCCGCATCCGCCAACTGGGGTTACTGGACGAGATATAAGAGGTTGTTATTCAATGACCTGGATCTTCTCTTCAGCCTTTATTACTCATTTTGGTTTCATCTCACCAATAGTCTTAGCGCTATTCTAAAACCATACACGTACTATAATGGCTCAGGTAAATGACTTACTTTACCCGCTATATGGAGTCAGGCAGCGCTTTGAATGTTCAACTGATCCTATCAGGCCGTGTGGCTTACGCTGTTTTTTTTCTGCTCTATGTCGGGTTAGCATTCTTCTTTTCAAGTTTTAGCCCTCAGGCGCAGATTGTTTCGCTGTGGCCTTCGGCGGGTGTTGCGTTGGCGGGCTGTCTGGCTTTTGGTAGCCGTTTTCTACCCGCTATTCTGCTGGGTTCTCTGGTGTTTAATTCTGGTAATTATTTCTGTCAACAGGGTGAGCTTGGGTTGCCCGTTGTCCTGACCTCCGGGGTGATTGCGCTTGGTTCGGTGGTGCAGGCATGGGCTAATTACCGTCTTTTGCGATTCAGACAGGTCAATATTCTTGACGCGCCCTCATACGCTCAGGTGATAAGATTTATCGGCATCGCCTTGCTCTGCTGTCTGATCAGTGCCGTGGTGGGCAATGCTGCATTGAGTTTTAGTCACAGCACGGATGTTGCGCAGCTCTACTGGAATAACGTGCTGATCTGGTGGATAGGGGATTTTTTAGGTGTCATCCTGGTAACGCCGCTGTTGTTAGGGCTGTTTCTTCGTCAGCTGGACAAAGGTGCCAGGTTGCGTCTGTTGAAGTCGTTATCGATCCCTCTGTTTATTATCATCACGGGTTTTCAGGTAGCGCAGCAATATATTGAAGCGGCGGTGGTGGCTAAGACTGAAAATGATTTTGCCCTTAAGTCCGAAGCGTTGGAAAACACTCTGAAAGAGCATATGAGTAGCTATATCAATGCTCTTAATCAGCTGGGAAGCCGTCTGGCGCAGACCGACGAGGTCGATCAGAAGGTATTTGACGAGTATAGCCGGCCCTATCTTGAGGCTCTTCCCGGATTCGCGGCGATCTCCTGGGATATTGTTATCAACCAGAATGAGCTGGCTGTTTTTGAACAGCATGCCCAGGAGGAAGTGGACCCGGAATTTAAGGTTATAGGTAAACCTCTGTTGCCGACGGATCCGATGGTGATAGTTGAGTATATTCAGCCGTTACAAGAGAATAATCCGGCATTGGGATTCAATGTTTTTTCCAACGAAGCCCGTAAGCAGAGTATGTTGCAGGCCAGGGCAACCCGGGAAGATACCGCGACCGATATCATTGAGCTGGTACAGGCTAAACATGATAAGCAGGGGTTTCTGATCTTCTCTCCGGTGTTTCAGCAGGTTGATCCGGGGGATAGCTCTCTCGGAGGTCTTGAAACACTGAAAGGTTTTGTTGTTGGCGTCTTTCTGGTATCTGAAATTCTCGATAATAGTGAGATCCTTCAACGGCTGGATTATATTGATCTCTATGTATATGAAAATGATAACCCGGCAGACAGAGTGTTTGGCAACGCAGCCATCATGAAAGATATCGCTGCTGGGATAGGCCTGAACCATCAGTTCGATATGGGCTTCGCAAACCACCGGTGGATCTTTAATCTGCATGTCAATGCCAGTGAGGTGACCGCACTTCAGGTTGGCGATAGTCTGAATTTTCTGCTGGCTGAAGCGTTGTTTGGCTCTCTCGCAGTGCTGATTGTACTGTCATCGTTTGGCTATCATGAGCGGTTGAGTCGACTGGTGAGCCTGCGTACCGATGAGTTGAAACAAGCCAATGCAGAGCTGGAACACTTTGCTTTTCATGATGCGTTGACCGGTCTACCCAATCGACGCCTGTTTCTTGACCGGGTTGAGCATGCGTTAGCGCTGTGTCGGCGCAACACCTCGACTGCGGCACTGCTGTATATGGATCTGAACGGCTTTAAAGCGGTCAATGACAGATTAGGCCATGAGATCGGTGATCAGCTGCTAAAGGCTGTCAGTCAGCGATTTAGCAAGGTGCTGCGTGACAGTGATACTCTGGCGCGCTTAGGTGGTGATGAGTTTTCGCTGCTCGTGCCAGACAGTCCCAGTGTGGATGATGTTAACGTTATCGTGAAAAAACTGAGTGCCTCTCTCTGTGATCCGTTTGAGTTAGCGGGAACGCAGCTGCATCTATCCAATAGTATCGGCGTAGCGTTCTTTCCACAGGATGGAAGCAACCGGGTGGATCTGATTGCTGCCGCAGATACCGCCATGTATGCGGCGAAGAAGAGTGCCGTGACACTGTGTTTTTATTCCCCTGAGCTACAGGTGAAACCGGGGCTTTCAGGTGATATCGAGCGGTTGCCGCAGTAGTCCCTGATAACAGCTGCTCTGATCATTACCTCGCCAGCCACCCGGTCAGCAGACAGGTCGACAGGATCATCACTAGTGAACTTTGCGCTAATATGACGGTTGACGAAGGTGCCGGAGCAATCGTCATACCTATCACCGTTCCCGCCAGTAGCAGCAGGCAGATAATGGTGATGGCGGTTAATTTAAGTGCTGAGATATTGGCGCCGAAGAGAAACAGGAACAGTCCTGTAATCAGTATGCAGGCTTCAAATAGCAGCGCCAGCGGCATGTTATCCCAGAGCCCCAGTCCGACTTTAAAGGAGGTCTCTCCTAGAACAGGGATGTTGGGATTATGGACGGTAAAATCCAGCAACCAGTGGGATAACACCAGCACCGAAACCATAAACACAGCACGAAACCCCAGTCCTTTATGTTCTGCATACCACAGAAACGAAGCGGCCCCCGCCATCGCTGACCAGATAGCCGCAGCAGACAGGCTGTGAGAGTAGGCGAAATTAAATGTCAGTTGATGCTTGTCGGCGTAGTTCTGAGGCACCGTGACCGATTCCCAGCCAAACAGTATAAAGCTCCAGAGTAACAGGTCGAGCAGCAGTGCCGCAGCAACCAGCACCCCTAAATTAACACGCCGTTCCAGGCGACTGATAGCAAGCGCGGCACCAATATGACCTGCTAACATACAGACCTCTCAGAGAAAACAGTGCCTGAAGCGGCTAACTTCACGCAAGAATTTTGCCATAACTACTACTGTGAATATCGACAACCTCCACTGTGATCGATATCCCAGTCAGACCCATTTCTGTTAACCCCTTCTGTACTGTAGAAGATAAACGCTGTTTTTGCTCATCTGTTCTGCCGCTTAAAATACGGATCGTGACGTGGATGAACGGGGCGGGGTCTGCCCCGGTGAGGAAATCTTCGTAGGCTAGTGCCCGGGTTTTAATATCAGGCCCCTCAAACAAGCCTGATGTCAGCGCACCATTGTAGACAGTCTGCATCAGTGTTAAGGGGGAAAGTTGCGATCTGAGTGTGTCTGAATATTCAATAATACAGTGTGGCAAGGGGTGTACTCCGGTATAGGTGTGGTCTGCTGCGCTACTGGCTAACGAAGCGGTTGTTAGTCGATATGCAGCCAGTTAAACGAACGCTTTAAAAAGCTTTCCGCCTGGCTGGTGATGATCTGTCCGTGGGCCATAACGATCTTTTGCGGGTGCCAGTGCAGTATCTCCAGCAGGTGCTGTTTTGCCTGCTTTTTATTGAACATAAAGCTCAGACGCCAGTCCAGGGGCATCTTGCCGTTGGGGGCTAAAATGCCGGCGGCAGAGGCCACCCAGCGTTTCAGTGGGGTGAATGACTCGGGGGCAAAGTTTTCGATCAGATCGGTGACAATCAGTGTTGCCGAAGGTTTATGAAAAAACACACACTCTTCCATCGCTGGGGAGCCGGTAAACAGCAGTTGTGCGATATCTTCTGCCCAGGGAGCATTAAAATGTGGGGTGAAAATTCCTTCAAAACAGATCTCCGGGCGTTTTTGCTGCAGGGCTTTTGTGCCAAAGGTGAGCGCTTCGGGATAGCGATCTTGCCAGGCCTGGATAAACAGGTGGTGCAGCGGGTTGGGGGAGATCAGATAGGTAACGCTTCCCAACTGCTCAACCTGTTGGCTCAGCTCGGGGGTTAGTTCGATGGGGCTATGAACCCACAGCTGATTACCCGGCAGCCTGATGACAGTCATCCGCGTGGTGTAGGGCAGGGTGAAAAACGGCACCGCAGCCCCTTCAAAAAGCCAGATGTTTTCACCAATCTCAGTCACAACTCTCTCCATAACAGCGATTTAACACAACCTGACAGATTAATATCAGATGATTGCGCTGCTGTGAAATAAAAAAAAGCCCTGACATAGAAAAGGCCGGAAATGACTTCCCAGCCTTTTGCTGATCACCACTCTTACAAGGAGGCTACGCTGCCAGTTGCTGCTCCCGCAGGATTTTAGCCGCTGCAACCATATTGATCAGGCTGGTGGCTACCTCATCCCAGCCGCGGGTTTTCAGGCCACAATCCGGATTGATCCAGAGCCGCTCTGCCGGAATCAGCGTGGCAGCTTTTTCAATCAGCGCCTGAATCTGCTCCACCGTGGGGGTGTTCGGGCTGTGGATATCGTAGACACCCGGGCCGATCTCATTGGGGTAGTTAAACTCGGTAAACACCTCCAGCAGCTCCATATTGGAACGGCTGGTTTCGATGGTGATGACATCGGCATCCATATCGGCAATTGCCTGAATAATATCATTGAACTCGGCATAGCACATATGGGTGTGGATCTGCGTTTGCGGCTGTACCCCGCTGGCGGACACGCGGAAGGCATAGACCGCCCACTGCAGATAGAAATCCCAGTCTGAGCGTTTCAGCGGCAAGCCTTCACGAATGGCCGGTTCATCGATCTGAATCGCAGCGATTCCGGCTTGTTCCAGATCGACTACCTCATCCCGCAGGGCCAGCGCGATCTGCAGACAGGTTTCAGAACGCGGCTGATCGTCCCGTACAAACGCCCATTGCAGCATCGTCACAGGACCGGTGATCATCCCTTTAACCGGCTTGTTGCTCAGCGACTGCGCGTAACGGCTCCAACTGACGGTCATCGCTTCTTTGCGCAGAATATCACCATAGATAATTGGCGGTTTTACACAGCGGGAGCCATAGGATTGCACCCAGCCAAGCTGACTGGTGGCGTAGCCTTCCAGTTGTTCGCCAAAATATTCCACCATGTCGTTACGTTCCGGTTCACCGTGCACCAGCATATCCAGCCCATAGCGCTCCTGGCGTTCGATACAGTCCTTAATCTCCGTCTGCATAATCGCGGTATAGCTGACCTCATCCAGTTTGCCGCGGCGAAAACGGGCCCGCACAGAACGGATATCGCTGGTTTGCGGGAATGAGCCGATAGTGGTGGTTGGGAACGCCGGAAGCTGTAGCTTTTGCTGCTGTCTGATGGCACGTTCGGCATAGGGCAGGCCGCGCTCACCATCCTGGGGGCGCAGCCCGTTAACCCGGCGTTTCACCTCGATACGGTGCACTCGCTGGGATGCGGTGCGAGCACTAACATCCCACAGATTGGCTGTTAACAGAGGGCTGTTCTCTCCCTCTAACGTCTGTTTCAGCAGCGTAATTTCGGCCAGTTTCTGCCGCGCAAATGCCAGCCAGCTGTAGAGCTCGGGGTCAAAGCCGCTTTCCTGCTCCAGATCGACCGGCACATGCAGCAGTGAACAGCTGCTGGAGAGCCAGAGGTTGTCACCCCGCTGTGCCGCAACGGGTTTAAGCCGCTCTGCCACGGCAGTAAGATCGGTTTTCCAGATATTACGGCCATCAATGACGCCCACTGAGAGCACGTGGTCTGCTCTGAGTCGCTCGCTGAAACGGATAAACTCATCGCCGCCACGCACTGCATCCAGATGAAAGCCATCCACCGGCAGATAGGCGGTGAGATCAAAGTTACTGTCCAGTGCGCCAAAGTAAGTGGTCAGCATCAGCTTTAATCCGGTGCCACTGCTGCTCAGGGTCTGATAAGCCTCTCGATAGGCTTCCTGCCATTTGGGCGGCAGTTCCAGCACCAGTGCGGGTTCATCGATCTGCAGCCAATCAATATCTTTGCGAGACAGGAGGTTCAGCAGGCCTTTATAACTCTCCAGCAGAGCAGGTAACAGCGTTAGTTTGTCAAACTCTTCAGCGGCACATTTCGCCAGCCACAGATAGGTAACCGGGCCGATAATCACCGGCTTAACCCGATGGCCGGCTTGCTGCGCTTCGCTTATCTCCGCCAGCAGTTTTTCCGGATTGAGAATAAACTGTTGTGTCGCGGTCAGCTCGGGCACCAGGTAGTGGTAGTTGGTATCAAACCATTTGGTCATTTCACAGGCACGGGTAGCGTTGCCTGACGGCGCCCGCCCCCGGGCCATGCGAAAGTAGTTATCAAAACTATCGCAGCTGCCATCGCTAAACCGCTTAGGCACCACTCCCAGCAGTACCGAGTGGTCCAGCACCTGATCATAGAGAGAGAAATCATTGACAGTGACCAGGTCCATACCGCTTTCAGCCTGAATATTCCAGTTTTGCATTCGCAGAGACTTTGCCACATCAGCCAGCTCATTGCGGCTGGATTTTCCATGCCAGTAGTTCTCCAGAGCGAACTTCAGTTCGCGCTGAGCGCCAATACGGGGAAAGCCCGGAATATGTGTTTTCACCATCTTCTCCTGTTGATAGTTCGGTCTTTAGATATACCTGTCGGGCTTGTGTTGATCCGACAGTGGAGAGGATTATGGTGCTGATTTAATATGAGGTAAATTGATATAAAATCACAAATTATTGAATATAATTAATACAGTATGTTTTATAACCAACAGTTTTATCAATGACTGTATTGAGCGTCGTTGTAACGATGCTGGTTAAGGGGTATTCCGCGGAGTGTCCGCTTTTTTCTCTGTTGTCACCGGTCGTTCCGATGGTTTGCGCCACACATACCAGAGGGCAAAAACAACAGTCGTTCCTGCCAGTAGCTTCAATCCGGGATGAAAGCTGAGGAACAGCAGTGGGTAGCTGATCATTATCAGCATCATACTGGTGGCGAACAGTTTAGCTTTCAGAGGGATCACCCCGTGTTCTTCCCAGTCACGGATATAGTGGCCAAACCAGCGATGGTTGAGCAGATACTGGTGCAGACGTTCCGAGCTGCGGGAAAAACAGAATGCAGCGAGCAGTAAAAAAGGGGTCGTTGGAACCAGTGGTAGTAGCAGCCCGATAATGCCCAACAGAACAAATAAAAAACCGCCAATCAGGAAAAGCCCCCGGGTTAGTGTCTGGCGCACAGTTTCTCCTTAATGGTCTGTATGGAATCATCCTAGCAGATCTGGCACCGGCAGATCTGCTGATATGCTCTCTATGAAGTACTATTTTTAACACTGCCACTGCCCGTACACTGCCAGAAGTGACCTCTGCGCGCTAATTCAAACCTGAGTGGCTGGCAGAACTCATCCCAGAGTGGCGGCGGGCTGTGACGAATACTTTTAAACCTCCCCCGGTTGGGGCATATACCTGTAACAAGAGTCAGAGGTAGTATCGCTATAAGGACAAAATCGATATCAGCCTGATTGTTTAGGCTTGATTTTGTAAAAAATAATGAACAATATGCTGCTATCATTTCTAACTGAACCAGTGGAAATCGCTCTCAGAAGCGGTGGCTGCACATAACGAGAAGCAAGAGGCGTGTTCCATGAGCAAATCTTCTACAAAGCCTGCATTTAACTGGGAAGATCCGTTTTCCCTGGAGACTCAACTGACCGAAGAGGAACGGATGGTGCGTGACGCCGCCCGTGATTACTGTCAGGGTCAGCTGTTACCGCGGGTGACGGAAGCCAACCGTAACGAAATTTTCCACACCGAAATTATGCAGGAGCTGGGTGAACTCGGCCTGCTGGGGTCTACGCTGCCAGAGCAGTACGGTGGTTCAGAAGTTAACTATGTGTGCTACGGTCTGGTGGCCCGTGAAGTTGAGCGGGT
Organism: Amphritea sp.; assembly: GCF_050300915.1. GTDB lineage: Bacteria > Pseudomonadota > Gammaproteobacteria > Pseudomonadales > Balneatricaceae > Amphritea. The sequence goes on along the minus strand of NZ_JBNKYN010000029.1, from coordinate 24,624 downwards.
CGACAGTGGTTATCGTTCGGCTATGTCGGTGCAGTCCTCGCTGGTAATGCACCCGATCTATGCTTACGGCAGCGAAGAGCAGCGGATGAAATATCTGCCTAAACTGGCCACCGGTGAGTGGATCGGTTGCTTTGGTCTGACCGAGCCGGATGTAGGTTCTGATCCAAACAATATGAAAACCCGCGCCACTAAAGTGGATGGCGGTTACATCCTTAAAGGCGCGAAGATGTGGATCACCAACTCGCCGGTTGCCGATGTGTTTGTGGTCTGGGCGAAGCTGGATGGTGTGGTACGTGGTTTCGTTCTGGAAAAAGGGATGCCGGGTCTGAGTGCGCCGAAGATAGAGGGTAAGTTCTCTCTGCGGGCGTCAGTCACTGGTGAGATCGTCATGGAGGATGTGTTTGTCCCTGATGAAAACCTGCTGCCCGGTGTTGAGGGACTGGCTGGACCGTTCGGTTGTCTCAATAAAGCCCGTTACGGTATCGCCTGGGGTTCACTGGGTGCGGCTGAGTTCTGCTGGACCGCTGCCCGTCAGTACACCCTCGACCGTATCCAGTTCCAGCGTCCGCTGGCTGCCAACCAGCTGGTGCAGAAAAAACTGGCGGATATGCAAACTGAGATCTCTCTGGGTCTGCAGGGCTGTCTGCAGATGGGCCGTCTGATGGATGACAATCGTTGCCCGGTTGAACTGATCTCGCTGATGAAGCGCAACAACTGTGGTAAGTCGCTGGATATCGCCCGGGTTGCCCGGGATATGCACGGCGGTAACGGCATCTCCGATGAGTTTGGCGTGATCCGTCATGTGATGAACCTGGAAGCGGTGAATACCTACGAAGGTACCCACGACATTCATGCCCTGATTTTGGGTCGTGCGATGACAGGCATTCAGGCGTTCTTCTGATGGCTGGCGCGTTGAGTCATATCAGAGTACTCGATCTCAGCCGTATTCTGGCGGGCCCCTGGGCCGGCCAGATGCTGGCAGATTTTGGTGCTGAAGTGATTAAGGTGGAGCGTCCTGGCTGCGGTGATGACACCCGTGGCTGGGGGCCTCCGTTTGTGAAGGACCCGGAGGGTAACCCCACGGACGCCGCTTATTTTCATGCGGCGAACCGGGGTAAACACTCGATTGCGATTGATATGACCACCCCTGAGGGGCAGGCGCTGATTAAGCGTCTGGCGGCTGAGGTCGATGTAGTTATCGAGAACTATAAAGTCGGTGGCCTGAAAAAATATGGTCTCGACTATGACAGCCTGAAAACGGTCAATCCCGGGCTGATCTACTGCTCTGTCACCGGTTTTGGTCAGGATGGTCCCTATGCGCAACGGGCCGGTTATGACTTTATGATCCAGGCGATGGGCGGGCTGATGAGTGTCACCGGTGAGGCTGATGGTCAGCCGATGAAGGTGGGCGTCGCGCTGGTGGATGTGATGACCGGCTTATATGCCTGTAACGGTATTCAGGCGGCGCTGCTGCATCGCAATGAAACCGGTGTAGGACAACATATCGATATGGCCCTGCTGGATGTCCAGGTGGCGACGCTGGCGAATCAGGCGATGAACTATCTGGTGGGAGGCAAACCGCCGGTGCGTCTGGGCAATGCCCATCCGAATATCGTTCCCTATGAGGCGTTCCCGACCGCCGATGGTCATATTATTCTGGCGGTGGGCAATGATGGTCAGTTTGCCAAGTTCTGTACGCTGGCAGGTGCGCCGGAGCTGGCGGATAACCCCGCGTTTGCCACCAACTCACTGCGGGTGGAAAACCGTGCACAACTGACACCGCTGGTGGCCGAGCTGATGCGCAGTCACAGCAGTGACTGGTGGCTGGAGAACCTAGAGTCGCAGGGGGTGCCGTGCGGGCCGATCAACACGCTGGATAAAGTGTTTGCTGACCCTCAGGTGAAACACCGGCAGATGCAGGTCGAGCTGCCGCATCCGTCGGGTGGCAGTGTGCCGGGTGTTGCCAGTCCGGTGAAATTTTCGCACACGCCGATAGAGTACAACGCCGCGCCACCGACACTGGGGCAGCATACCGATACTGTACTGGCCACTCTGGGGCTGAGCGAAGCGGAAATTACACAATTAAAAGCACAAAAGGTTATCGCCTGATCGTCAGTGAATGACCGTGAAGATGCTTGTATATTGCTCATCTATCGTTCTGTATTCTGATGCGCGCCCGGAGATCACTCGCGGGCGGCATTGCTGTTTTTGGAGTCACATATGATTACCCTGAAAGACCCTTCTTTGCTAAAGCAACAAGCCTACGTCAATGGTCAGTGGATCGATGCGCTGAACGGCGCAACCAATGCGGTACTGAATCCGGCCACCGGTGAGCAGATCGCCACCGTGCCAGATCTGGGCGCAGAAGAAACTGAAGCCGCCATCGCCGCCGCTGATATTGCCTTTAAAAGCTGGAAAAAGAAAACCGCGAAAGAGCGTTCTGTGCTGTTACGTAAGTGGTTTGAACTGATTGTGGCCAACAAAGACGATCTCGCTATTCTGATGACCGCTGAACAGGGCAAACCGATTGCAGAATCCGCCGGTGAAGTATTGTATGGCGCGTCGTTTATCGAGTGGTATGCGGAAGAGGGAAAACGGGCTTACGGTGATGTTATCCCGTCCCATGCAGCGGATAAACGTATAATCGTCACCAAAGAGCCGATCGGCGTGACCGCGGCGATCACTCCCTGGAACTTTCCCAATGCGATGATCACCCGTAAATGTGCCCCTGCGTTGGCAGTGGGTTGCACCATGATTATCAAGCCCGCTGAAGATACACCACTATCGGCGCTGGCATTGATGGAGCTGGCAGACCGCGCGGGTATTCCCGCAGGTGTTATCAACGTTGTCACCACTAAGCGTCCAATCGAAGTGGGTAAAACCCTCACCGATAGCTCGGTGGTGCGTAAACTCTCCTTTACTGGCTCGACCCCGGTGGGTAAACAGCTGATGCGTCAGTGTGCTGACACGGTGAAGAAAACCTCGATGGAACTGGGTGGTAACGCGCCGCTGATCATCTTTGATGATGCGGATCTCGATAAAGCGGTGCCCGCCGCAATCGCCTCTAAATACCGCAACTCCGGTCAGACCTGTGTTTGTGCCAACCGTCTGCTGATTCAGAGTGGTATCTATGAAGAGTTTGCCCAGCGCTATGCCGCCGAGGTTGCCAAACTGCAGGTGGGTAACTGCTCGCAAGGCGAATTTCAGCAGGGGCCGCTGATCAATAAGGCAGCGCTGGATAAAGTGACCGCGATGGTTGACGATGCGGTGGCTAAAGGGGCGCGTATCGTTGCCGGTGGCAAACCCCACGCACTGGGTGGCAATTTCTACGAGCCGACCATTGTTGCTGATATCACTAAGGATATGCGTCTGGCCCATGAGGAGATCTTTGGCCCGGTGGCGCCACTGTTCCGGTTTGATACTGAAGAGGAAGCGGTGCAGATCGCTAACGACACCGAGTTTGGTCTGGCGGCGTACTTCTTTACCCGTGATTATGCCCGGGTGTTCCGGGTGTCTGAAGCGCTGGAATACGGCATGGTAGCGGTCAACGATGGTATTCTGTCAACCGAGGTGGCCCCGTTTGGAGGTGTCAAAGAGTCGGGTACCGGTCGGGAAGGCTCTAAGTACGGTATGGAGGACTACCTGGAGATTAAATATACGCTGGTGGGCGGGTTGTAACAGCACTGACTGGTTAAAAAAGGCTCTTTGCGCCAGAGAGTACTGGAAGAGAGTACCGGAGCAGGGGCCTTTAGGGCATAAAACAGATCCACCACAGAGGACACAGAGAGCACAGAGAAAAGCTGGTTAACAATGCTTCTCCGTGTCCTCTGTGAACTAGTATGCCCTTTGGGTATAGCATGCCTTTTGGGTACTGTGGTAAACGCTTTTTAGCATCAGGCGTTGATTATTTTCAGCCGGTTTATAGCTGGCTGAGCAACTGCTCCAGCTTCACCTGATCCGCGGCAAAGTTGCGGATACCCTCTGCCAGTTTTTCGGTGGCCATCGCATCTTCATTCATCGCCCAGCGGAACGCCTGTTCACTGTTTTCAACTTTCGCTTCATTGCAGAGAGGAGCACTGGCAAATAGTTTCTGATCCAGGGGTAGCTTGGTTTCAGCCAGTTCTTCAATCAGCCCGGGGCTGATGGTTAGCCGGTCACAGCCTGCCAGTTGGCGGATCTCTTCACTGTTGCGAAAGCTGGCACCCATCACCACGGTGTTATAACCGTGCTGTTTGTAGTAGTTGTAGATACGGCTGACGGATAGTACGCCGGGATCTTTAGAGCCGCTCAGCTCAGTGCCCTCTGGGCTGTTGGCTTTATACCAGTCCAGAATCCGCCCGACAAATGGCGAGATCAGGAACACACCGGCATCGGCACAGGCCACCGCCTGGGCGAAGCCAAACAGCAGTGTCAGGTTGCAGTTGATACCCTCTTTTTCCAACTGACGGGCCGCTTCGATCCCTTCCCAGGTGGAGGCGATCTTGATCAGCACCCGCTCATTAGCGATACCCGCTTCGTTATACAGACCGATCAGTTTTTTCGCTTTAATGATCGTTGCCTGGGTATCAAATGACAGGCGCGCATCCACCTCGGTGGAGATACGACCCGGAATCAGCGAGAGTATTTCGCAACCGGCCAACACCGCCAGCTTATCGGTCATATTCGCCAGCTGTTCGGCATCGCTGCCACCCTGGCTCAGCGCCCAGGCTTTGGCCTGTTCCAGATAGGGGCGGTAAGCCGGGTCCTGACTGGCTTTCAGCAGCAGGGAGGGGTTGGTGGTTGCATCCACCGGTTTCAGATCGCGGATCGCATTAATGTCGCCGGTGTCGGCAACAATGGTGGTCATCTTTTTAAGCTGATCCAGCTGGCTTTCCATTGATATATTCCTTATTCCATAATCTGTTAGAACGCAGCTACTTTAGCAACCGCGTGTTTCAAAACGTCGACATCAGCACCGGCCTTGTGAGCATTCTCGCTCAGATAGCGGCGGAACTGGCGTCCGCCCGGCTGGCCGTGAAACAGGCCCAGCAGATGGCGGGTAATATGGCCCAGATAGCAACCCTGGCTCAGTTGCTCTTCTATGTAGGGGTACATCTGTTCGATAATCTCTAAGCGGGTTTTCACTGCCGCGTCCGGGTTATAAAGCTTGTCTACCTCCGCCATCATATAGGGGTTGTGGTAGGCTTCGCGGCCGATCATGACACCATCAACATGCTGCAGATGTGCTTTGCTTTCATCCAGTGTTTTGATGCCACCGTTTATCAGCACTTCCAGATCGGGAAACGCCTGTTTTATCTGGTAGACCCAGTCATAGTTCAACGGTGGTATATCCCGGTTTTCTTTCGGACTTAACCCCTGAAGTATCGCTTTTCTGGCATGGATTATAAAGGTCTTACAGCCGGATTCCCGGACAATTGAGACGAAATGATGAAGTTCTTCATAGCTGTCCATATCATCAATGCCCAGCCGGTGTTTCACCGTCACTGGAATGCTCACGGCGGACTGCATCTTTTCCAGGCACTCAGCCACCAGACCCGGATGGGCCATCAGGCAGGCACCGATCATATTGTTCTGCACCCGGTCGCTGGGGCAACCCACATTGAGGTTAACCTCATCATAACCAAACTCTTCGGCCATCTGGGTACAGGTGGTCAGGTCTTCGGGATTACTGCCACCCAGTTGCAGGGCCAGTGGATGTTCCTGCTGGCTGTACTGCAGAAACCGTTCCCGGTCGCCATGAATCAGCGCGCCGGTGGTCACCATCTCGGTATAGAGCACCGCGTTCTGGCTGATAATCCGGTGGAAATAACGGCAATGCCGGTCCGTCCACTCCATCATCGGTGCAACTGAAAAGCGTCTATCCGGCGTATTCCGCGGGGTTGCTGGGCTGTGGCTTGTTTTGGCTGGTGTTTTCAAAGGTCTATTTTTTGGTCTGATTGGGTTGTTTTAAGGTGTTTTTGGGAAGACAGTGCAACATAAATTGCAACATGAACTCATGTTGCAGTGGTTCATGTTGCACTGAGTGCTGACTATTGACACCCCATACCGCTGCGGCTGAATCTGTTGCGTATAACACTCGGAATCGTATTCTGCGGAAAGGCGCGATTATATAACAAGAAAGCAGAACATTCGATAAAGTGCCGCTTGCTAACGTGGGGGCGGTGTGGGGCTGGCATATTTTGATATACAAAAAAAATTAGTCGTCTGGAGAATATCCAACCTTAGAAAAGACTACTTTAACTGAGTAGTAATATTTTTAGAAAGCTCGGTTAATGCATGTTCCAATTCACTGTCAATGATACCTCTTACATAATTAGGCTTAACCTGTTGAGACTTTATGAAGTCATCATGCTCAGACAAAAGCTCCCACATTTGTTTTAACAGTTGTTTTTCAGGAAATCGTCCAGACTTGAACCAACCTCGATATTTTTCTCCTATCGACTCCTCTTCATGGCCAACTTCGGCAAGTCTCTCAGCTAAATATTCACAAAAGGATCTGATATCGATACCAGCATGTTTCAGTGCTGATCTAAGTTCATTCATATCATCGGGTGAAGCGCGCTCTGATTCTTTGGAAATTATCGACATTGAGGGGCTGCCTCTTTCATCGAATCAAATAGCCATTTTGTATATCGTTCTGCTGAAACAACCTTCCAGGTAAGATCTATATCTTCAACTGCCTTTGTGACAATGCAGCTGCATATTTCCTGTTTGTTGGAATATATTGACTTTTTCAAAACCCTGCTATCACCATTAACACAGAGATCCATCAAACGGTATTCCGCTAACGCAGGTAATCTAGTTTCTGTCATTACCTCATTGATACCGGCACCACCAAGAAGACAACTTAAAGCAATCAAGCCCTGCGATAGTTGTTTGACTTGCTTGAATTTGCGGCCATATAAGTTCGTCTGGCAGCTTTTGCAGATGCCAGCATTATTTCCAATAGCACGAATACGAGTTTCCCCATCGCAAGATGGACAGGTGATTGTTAAGCAATCATTACTAACTTCAGACATAAAACTTGTCCCTGTTCTGCTGTCCCACGATGTCCCCAAAGGGTGTTGCAATATCAATCTGTACTTCACAAAACAGATTGATTGAATCTTTGGAGATAACGCAATGACTTACAATAACTGCACCAGCAAACGTACTGGTGATCCATTAAAAACCTACTTCACTCAGAGTGAAGCAGTGCATGCTGCTGATTATGCACTGAATACCTACCAAAACTCTATGGTTCCATATACATGTGAGGATTGTGGTCACTGGCATTTATGTCCTGAAAGTCGGCATACACCTAGTCAAACCTGTAATTCTTGTAAAGATCGTAATGGGCGGCCTAAGCAATTATATCTTTCCTATAGAGCGGCGATTAAACGCGCTAATTGTATCTATGACGAGCGTGGGGCGCGGTTAAGCGTGTACGAATGCTGCCATAACTATGGTTGGCATCTAACCAAAGCAGATGTGTGGTGAGGTGCGATCATGAAAAAACATATTGTTCTTGTTTCATTAGATTGGGAACGTCCACAGGACGGGCGCTCTAGTCTTGGAATCGCATCAATTGCTGCATCTTTGAAAGCAGCAGAAATTCCGTATCAAGTCATTGAAGATGCGGTTAACAGTCCTGATTTTGACTATTTATCGCTGGAACGGCGAGTATTAGAAACCATCAATGAATTGGAGTCTTTAGGTCATGAATGCTTGGTTGGGATCGGTGCTTTTATCTGGAATGAACAGCAGACACAACAACTGACGAAGTCTGTACGGACAGTAACTAACGCAACCCAGGTATTGGGAGGACCACAAATTTCCTACATGGAGGTAGGGCAGTTGGAACTAAACTACCCTTATGCCGATATATTTGTTCGAGGTCATGGTGAAAAAGCGATGGTCTCCTTAGCGACAGAAAGCATACACTCGAGTGCAGGTATTCATTTTTCTGGAACAAAAGACCTTGGCGAAAAAGCGGAGCATTCGTTAAATGATTTACCATCACCGTGGCTAACAGGAATTCTGATCCCAGGGAAGAACATACGCTGGGAAACAATGCGAGGATGTCCATTCCGTTGCTCCTTCTGTCAACACAGAGAGTCGGGAAACCGTTTTAAAACTAAAGAGCAGCAATTAGATATTATTCGGATCCAGAACGAAGTGAATTTATTTGCTAAATCGGGTGTTAAACGAATATCTATTTTGGATCCTATTTTTCATCTGGACACTCCTAGAACCGTTGAACTTCTTAATCAATTTCGAGATGTCGGTTTGACAGCTCAGCTTGCTCTCCAATGCCGGTTTGAATCTGTAAAAGATGAGTTTCTGGATGCTCTTGAAGGACTGGAAGTTGTGCTGGAGTTTGGCTTACAAACTGCAATCCAAGAGGAGGGGAAGCTAATAGGTAGGCCAAATCGACTTGATATAGCCGAGAAAGTTATTCACAAACTCAAAGCACGTAACATCCCATTCGAAATTTCATTGATATACGGGTTACCTGAACAAACTGTCGAGAGCTTTGGGCGCTCTTTGGCCTGGTGCCGGAGTCAGGGTGTGCCAGAAATTCGCGCATGGCCTCTCATGATTTTGCGAGGAACAGAGCTGGATAAACAGAGAGAATGTTTCGGGTTAGTGGAATCCACAGACGAAACTATTCCACATGTCATCGCCAGTAATAGCTTTAATCACGCTGAGTATCTACAAATGAAAGCATTGGCAGACGCTTCGAACATACGTTGTATTATTAATGAGCCGGAGGGATCGAATTATGGCATTTTTTATCGTGCTTGAAGCACTCGATGGTGTCGGCAAAACAACTCTGGCAAAGATGCTAGCCCATCATTATGACTATAACTTTATGAGCACTCCTGGATCAGAGCTTCAGCTTATTCGAGAGAAAATCATCAAGGGGTTGGGCCAATCCCAAATAGCACGAGCGCTTTTCTATGCTGCTACCGTGCAAGCTGAAGGAGAAAAGGCTTCAAGTTTTCGGCAAGTCGGAGAAAACGTAGTAATGGACCGCTATAGTGCTTCGACAATTGCTTATGCCGTAGCGCGAGGTATAGCTATGGACCTGGATGCGTCCTTATCTAAATCTATAAAACCTGATTTAACTATTTTACTGACGTTGGACGAACAGGAGCGCCAGAGTCGCCTGATTAAGAGGGGGGCAAGCGATGAAGATTTGGAAACATTGAATCCTATTTTTCGTCAACGGGTGTTAGTTGAGTTACGGCAACGTATTGATACGGAGCTAGATTTGAGTGGGTTGACTGAAGAGGAGGCTCTTGCGCAGGTTTATGCATGCATTCAAAGTCATCTAAGCTAATTTATTAAGTACTATTTTTTAGGAAAACCTTAACGTCAAAATTCCTGCTGGCTTATCCCGATAAATCGGGGTAGGCCGGATCGTAATAGTTCTTGGTGATATTATTATTTTGTAAGAACTTCAATGATCTGTTTCAGGTTTTCTATTGATAAATCTGGCGTCTGAGCTACATTAGTTCAGACTAAATTATGACTAGATCATGGTATTGTCACACTGGAAGCAAGATATTGCCCGGCTCTCATCACACAAACCGGACCAGTTCTGATTTGCGACTGATCTTTAATTTTTTGAACGCTCTTTTCTTGTAGGTGATAATGGTCGATTCCGATAATCCAAGGGCATTACCGGTCGACTTGGCGGTATGGCCCTGCAGAATCATATCGCAGATCTGCGCTTCCCGCTCCGAAAGGCCCGAGGCGAGCAGGGACTTAATCATGCCACGTTGTTTACGTTCATCACGGAAATGTTTTAACAGCAATGATCCTATCAGTGAGGCGACCTGTTTCAGCGAATCAAGCTGACCTTCCGCAAAGCCATCCTCCTTCTTACTGTAAAAGTTGACATAAAAGATATGCTGGCTGGTTCGGTCCAGCACGACTAATGAGAACTTGGTATCGAAGTTGGGGACGTTAAAAAAGCGTCGGCGATAAACGGGAGGAAGTTGCCGTTTCGCCAACAGGCGGTAGGGCGCTGCGTCAGCTTGGGAGAGGACGGACTGCTTCAGCTCTTTTAACATCGGGTCATCCAGATAGGCACCATCCAGGTAGAGGGAAGCCAGCTGGAGTCCCAGATCAGGACGCTCGACATTATGCGCCAGTCGACAGGTCGCGTAATCACCATTGGGGGAGAACTCGAACACCATATACTGATCGATCTGGGCGAGGGTTTTCATCATCTGAAAGAAGCGGGGATAAAACTCACCGCTGCCGAGCCGGTCAATGCAGCCTGCAACCTGCTCAGCTATATCTGGCCAAATATCTCGTGAGCCGTGCATATTGACCTCTGATAGCGGAAATAAAGCCAAGTATAGTGCTACAGCTGAATTAACTCACGCAGCAGGGGGTGATCAACCTTCTGATTACAGTGTCTCTTCGTGAGTGGGGTAGCGCCTCCTGAATAATTACCTGAGAGGCGCTTTAAAGCTGTGCTTAGGGAAGCATAAAAGCATCAAAGAACGCACTCAGTTGATCATATCCATTGAGAGGGAGGATCGTGGCAATATGCTGATCGGGTCGCACCACCACCATACAACCGCGGGTGCGATCGATACCCCGCTGCTCAAAAATATCCATAGCCTGATCAGTGCGGAATATCTTTTCGTAATCTCTCAAACCGTACCTGCCCTTGGCAGGCCAGAGGAGTTCAGGCATCGCTTCGATTGACAGATCTTGCTGCTGGAATACTGCATAGAGATCAATCACCGAGTCGATATCTGCACCAGCAGGCGTATATTTCTGCACCGGTGAGGTTGCAGCGTTTGCCAGGAAGTCGACCAGTCTGGCTGAGTCGGAGGTTGCCTCCAGAGGGGATTGCTGACTGCCAAAGATAAAGAGACGCCAGCGGCCATCGGCTTTATTCAGGTGACCCAGGTGCACGGGGCAGCCATCCGCCAGGCGAACCGCTTTGGCCGAATGGAAGCGTTCACCGATATGAAAGCCAGTTGCCAGGTGCTGGTTTTCGTGGCCGGTACAGAGATAGGATTGATCGTAGCCAATCGATGTACCGGCAATAAAGCCATTCTGGCGGGCAACGAATTGCTCGATATCTGCCGTGCTCTTTTTGACCGGCTGTGAATTTTTGTCTGCCGTTGGGCGAGTGGCGACCAGGGCTGACATTTCACGGTCAGCATTGATCAGCATAAAGGCGACTTTGCGTCGTTCTGCTTCGTAGGTTTGCAACAACCGGGGATCAGATTTGCCCTGCAACACAGCGGCCAGTTTCCAGCCAAGGTTAAAGGTGTCAGGCAACGACGTATTCAGGCCCCAACCCCCTTTGGGGCTGTGTGTATGGCAGGCATCGCCAGCCACAAACGCTCGCGGAATCAGGCCTTGCGGATTACCGGCCGGGGTGTCGTCAAAGCTCTCAGCAACACGCTGACCCACTTCGTAGATTGACCACCAGGCGACCTCCTTAACATCCAGTTGATAAGGATTCAGGATCAGTTTCGCCTTGGCGATAATATCGTCGACAGTCAGATTAAGTTCGGCCGCTCTATGACCCTTGTCCAGCAGATCAAGCTCGACATAGAGGCGGACCAGGTAGCCTCCCTCGCGGGGGACGATCATTACCGCGCCGTTGTCTTTCGACTGGATAAAGCTTTTCACCCGGATGTCCGGAAAGTCGGTGACCAGCAGAACATCCATCACCCCCCAGGCTTTGTTAGCCGAGTCTCCCTGTAGCTCAATTCCCAGGTTTTTACGCACCGCACTTCTTGCGCCATCACAACCGACAACATAGCGGGCTTTAATGGTCTCTACTTTGGATGATGGCGTTGCATCTTTGCGTTCAAAGGTGGCGGTGATGGGGTGCGCACTCAAATTTTGGGTGAGACTTTTATCAACCTCCAGCTCAAGCAGCCGACGGTTATAATGTGGAATAAGGTGCGTTACCGAGTTCGCCATGCCTTCGAGCAAGATATCGTGCAGCCGTGCCTGATTAACAACCCCATGGGTAAATTCGGAGAGACCCAGGCGTGCATCGCGCACTTTGTGGGTTCGCTTAATGTTCTCAGGGTGTTGGGCATCCGGCTCCCAGAAGGCATTCTGGTGTAGCTGGTAGGTCTCTTTCACCAGCAACTCGCTACTGTTAAACCCTTCCATAATCTCCATCGTGCGACAGGATATGCCATCCGCCTGACCAAATAACAGTGGCCCGGGTTTCTGTTCAACGATACAGGTTTTAATATCGGCAAACTCCGACAGCTGTCGTGCCAGCGCCAGGCCTGCAGGGCCACAGCCGACAATTAAAACGTCCACCTCGGTTGGCAGGTCCACCATCGGTGGTGGACTAGCGGGTTGCCGGGCTGAATCGGCAATCTGATAGTTGCCGGGTTTAAAACCATTGAGATGATACTGCATCACATAATCCTTTGAGCTCAGCATATTGGCTGGCCGGTATTGTTTTTGTAAGTCGATTGTTGGCATTCATCATTGATCGATGGTGTGCAGTTTACGTGGATAAGTTCGCAGAGCCTGTCCTCTGAAAATGGGGACAACTGAGGGGCCGCTATAAGCATGCTGACCGGAAGCCGCAATCCAGCTACGGTATTCAACTTAGGGTATTGAGCGCTATGTTCGGGCAGGGGTGAGCACTGGCCTGACAGCCAGTTGTTTTTTGTAGTGCAGCATTTTGTTCCCTGATTTAATCCGTGAAAATAAATCAGGGAGCTGTGGGGAGATTACGCTTGTCTGTCATTAAGGCCACGCTGAAAAGTTATTTTTTGTGGCGCAGTTTTATCAGCGATCCTGTTTCGATTTAGGTTATTGCCGTTTGGAGATTTCCCGCATCAGACCACTCAGATCAAGCCCCTGAAGTTCTGCAAGTTTCTGAATATCGTTTTGGGTACGGGGAGGCGCTTTGCTGGCGGCTTTAATGGCCTGCTTTTTCTCTGCGGTTTTCTGTTTAACTCTTTCCAGCAGATTATTTAACTGTTCCAGACTGAGATGACTCAGTTTTTCATCTACTTCATTACTAAGCATTGGATATTTAAATTTTCCTGAGAGAGACGATCTAATCCTTACGTTTCTGCAGTGGTTGCAGATGACTTATACATCCATGGTAGACCACGCACAGCTTGCCAGAGGCGGTTTTTTGCCGTCAGCTATTAAGCAGCGTTTGAATTATCTCTGAACGGTTTGTGCGGGAGGCTAACTATAGCATTCAAACCATTTGTTTTTAAACTGATATTGCAGCTATTCTCACCGCGCGGCCCTTTTTAAAGGTTTCAACGGCTGAAATTTCAAAACCACACTGTTGCAGCAGCGCGGTAATATCCTCAGGGTGATAGCGGTTATGTTCCTGAAAATGTTGAAATGCATCTACCAGAGCGGTGTAGTCCGGCGTCTGGCTTGCCAGGTCGATATCGGCATACTGATGTTGCAGATAATCCGCCAGCGGTTGGCGCACCATATCGCAGAGGATAAAAACGCCACCGGGCTTCAGCCAGCGGCGCAGTTTGCAGAACAGCGTCACCGGCTGGTGCAGCTCATGGATTAAAAGATTCGCCAGGGCGACATCTACCGAGTGATTGGCTAACTCCGTTGAGGGGTTGTTCAGGTCATCACTGATGATCTCTACATTGCTCGCCAGGCTGTCCATCCGGTTGAGCATGTAGGGGGCCAGCTCAAAGCCGGTCAGTTTTGCCTGTGGATAAGTTTGCGCCAGTTCATTAAGCCACAGGCCGGTACCGCAGCCGAGATCGATCACTGATGCGTGGTCAGACAGGTGCGCGGCGCAATGACTTTCCCAGAAAAGCCGAAAATCCGCATCATGATTTTTAGCGTAGCTTTGAACGGTTTTTTCGGCGGCTTTATCGCCATTGCCACCGTGATGGCGGCGTAGATATTCAGTGGTATTTTGCATCTTTGTTACAGCGACCCGCTGACCATAGTAGTGTCATTATTTTCATGTTTTAATGCCGACTTCGCAAACTAAAAGTTGCTATTCAGATGCATCAGATCAAACGCACCGGTGTTAAACGTTTCTATTTTGCTACGAAATATTCCCTGCAGGGGATTAAAGCGGCCTGGCAGGAAGAGCCCGCTTTTCGCTATGAGGTCTGTGCGGCTGTCGTTATGCTGCCCGCCGCCTTCTGGCTGGCCCAGTCTGGTATTCAGCTGGCACTGTTGCTGGCCTGCTGTTTTCTGGTGCTGGCATTTGAGATTGTTAACTCAGCGATAGAGGCGGTGGTAGATCGCTGGGGACCGGAATATCACGAACTGGCCGGGCGGGCTAAAGATATGGGGTCTGCTGCGGTGTTTATGATGCTCAATATGACCTGGGTGGTGTGGGCCGGTGTTGCCTGGGATAATGGTTATCTGGATGTCGTCAAAGCGCTGTTTTAACAAAATCAGCTCAGCAGCGCTCTGATCTCCGGCAGACAGGAGCCGCAATTACTGCCGCACTTCAGCCTGGCCGCCAGTGCGTCGGTGCTCGTCGCGCCCTGACTGATCGCCTGGCGGATCTGTTTTTCCCCCACTTCAAAACAGCTGCAGATGATAGCGCCCCCATCATCACTATTATCCACTGGCTTTCCGGCCAGCAGTGACATCCGCTGAGCCGCCGTGCTGGTGGTCTGAGCAAACTGTTTACTTAGCCAGGCGCTGTTGGGCAGTGCCTGTTTCGATATCTGGTCGCTGGAGGCGAAAAACAGCAGTTGTGGCTGTTGCGCGTTAAAGCAGGCCAGACGGTAGTTATTTGATGAGTTCAGTTCTATCCGGTCAGTGCCAATCTCAAGCTGATTTTCCAGCCATGAGGGCCAGTTTTGCGGCAGGGTTAAGCCCGCCAGTTCATAACGAAATCCCTTTTCCAGCGGCACTTTACACCAGTATTCACAGGGCAGGTCAGTCAGCTCTTTATCGCTGATCAGCACCCCCTGCCAAAGCGTATTCAGTTTGCGAATAGTGACCGGGCAGTGCTTTGCTTCCGGCTGACCGGAGATTGGGTCTTTTATCGAGGCAAACAAACTGTCTACCCGTGCCTGAGAGGCAAACTGCGCGTTCCAGTGGATCGGCATAAACAGTGAGCCTGCGGGTTGTCCCGGGGCTATCTTTGCGCGAACCACACAGCGTCCCTGTGTGCTGGCGATCTCGACCAGATCATTCTCAATAATGGCGTAAGTTTCTGCGTCTGCTGTAGAGAGCTCGACGAAGGGCTGGTCGATATGATTCAGCAGTCGACTGGCTTTGCCGGTGCGGGTCATGGTGTGCCACTGGTCACGGATACGACCGGTGTTGAGAATCAGAGGGTAGTCCGGCGAGGTCTGATTCAGCGGTGCTGCCGGCATGATCGGCAACATCCGCGCCCGGCCGGAGGGGGTGTTGAATTGTCCATCACTGAATAATCTGACGGGATTGTGTTGTTTACCTTTAACACAGGGCCATCTGACCGGTTTCAGCTGGTCATACTCGCGTTCTGAAAGTGCTGACAGGCCCGAGATATCGAAGCAGCGTTTGCCGTTGTTGTGAAAACCGGACAATGCGGCATGCTCGGTAAAAATCTCGCCGGGTGAACTGAAGCGAAAGCCCGTTTCAAAGCCCATCGCTCTGGCGACTGCTGTGATAATCTGCCAGTCGTGGCGGCTATTGCCCGCCGGTGTGAGGAACCCCTTCTGGCGTGAAATAACCCGTTCGGAGTTGGTGACAGTGCCATCTTTCTCTGCCCAGCCGGTGGCGGGCAGCAGTACATCGGCGCAGGCGGTGGTATCGGTTTTTTCCATGCAATCGGACACCACCACTAACTCGCAGCGTTGCAGCGCCTCGCGGACGAAGTCGGCGTCCGGCATACTGACCACCGGATTGGTGCCGATAATCCAGATCGCTTTGATGCGCCCATCATGGACCGCCTGAAACATATCCACCGCTTTAAGGCCCTCTTTACGGGCGATCTGTGGTGCTTCCCAGAAGCTCTCGACCAGCGCGATATTGGCCGGATCACTGAAATCCATATGTGCCGCCAGCTGATTGGCCAGGCCTCCAACCTCCCGGCCACCCATGGCGTTGGGCTGCCCGGTAATGGAGAAGGGCGCTGCCCCCGGTTTGCCAATCTTGCCGCTGGCCAGATGACAGTTGATAATCGCATTACCCTTATCGACGCCGGAGGAGGACTGGTTGATCCCCTGAGAGAACAGGGTGACAACTTTCTCGGTGCGGCTGAACCAGTCATATAACAGACCCAGCTCGGCCTCATTCAGACCACAGAGGCGGGCGGATTCTGCCACACTGCCGGTCAGCTGATTCGCCGCCAGCAGGGCGTTGTCAAAACCTTCGGTGTGGTTGTCGATAAAGGCGGCATCCAGAGCACTGTTGTCCGCCAGATAACTCAGCAGTCCGGTAAACAGATAGCCATCGCTGCCGGGTTTGAGTGGCAGATGCAGATCGGCAATATCGCAGGTGGCGGTCTGACGGGGGTCGATCACCACGATCTTCATCTCTGGGCGGGCTTTTTTAGCCGCTACAATTCGTTGATAGACCACCGGATGTGCCCAGGCCGTATTCGATCCGACCAGTAGCAACAGATCGGCCAGCTCCAGGTCTTCATAGCAGCCGGGCACCAGGTCGGCACCGAATGCCCGCTTGTGGGCAGCGACGGCAGAGGACATACAGAGGCGGGAGTTGGTATCGACATTGGCCGAGCCGATAAAGCCTTTCATCAGCTTGTTGGCAACGTAATAGTCCTCAGTGAGAATCTGCCCGGAAAGATACAATGCCACAGCATCGGGGCCATGTTCCGCGATGATCTCCTTAAACCCCTGGGCGACTTTATTGATCGCCTGCTCCCATGAAGCGGGTTGTCCCTTAATTTGTGGTTGCAGCAAGCGCCCCTCAAGTCCGGTTGTTTCATGCAGGGCGGACCCTTTAACACACAGACGTCCCAGATTGGCGGGATGACTCTTGTCGCCACTGACGGCAATCAGCCGGTTATCACTGACCCTGGCATTAACACCACAGCCCACTCCACAATAAGGGCAGGTGGTTTTTACCTCGCAGGTTTGCGGGCTGGCTGCAGTGGTCATCATCAATACAATTTCCTGTATAGCGGTGTTTAGAAAAGAGCCTTCTAAAAGAGCTTTCTAAAAGAACCTTCTTAAAGAGCTCTAAAAAAGAGCTTTAAAAAAGAACTTCGACCTGCCCATTCTCAATCCGCGCAGGCCAGGTTTGAATCTGGGTGGTTTCATCATCCAGGCAGCGCCCGGTTTTAAGACAGAAGTGCTGCTTATAGACCGGTGAGGCGACGAACAGGTCGTCACCTTTTGAACCGATCAGACCCCGTGACAGCACATTTGCCTGGCTGAACGGGTCATGGTTGGCAATGGCAAACACTGTCTGCTCTTTTTTAACATAGAAAAGCGCGATCTGAGTCTCTTTCAGCAGGGCGCAAATACCGGAATCAGGCACCAGGTTGGTTTGGCTGCATACGGCAGTCCAGTGGGCTTGTGTAGTCATCTTCTCTTCCTCGTTCTCAACTAACCAGTTTGATCGGTTCCGCCTGAATTTCAGCTTTTTCCTGTGGGGTCGCCGGGCGAATCTGCTGGCGCTCCTCGACAAAGACGACATTGCTGTCAGGGGCGTCGGAGTTAACGAAATGGCGGAATCGTTTCAGTGCTTGCGGATCTTCCAGGGTGGTTTTCCATTCGCACTGATAGGTGGCAACAATATGTTCCATCTGCTGCTCCAGCTCTTCGCCCAGACTCAGGCTGTCGTTGATAATCACCTGACGCAGGTAGTCCAGACCTCCCTGCATATTTTCCATCCAGACGGAGGTGCGCTGCAGACGGTCGGCGGTTTTGATGTAGAACATCAGGATGCGGTCGATGTAACGCACCAGAGTTTCCCGGTCGAGGTCGGTGGCAAACAGGTCACCGTGGCGGGGTTTCATGCCGCCGTTACCGCAGACGTAGAGGTTCCAGCCTTTTTCGGTGGCGATCACGCCGATATCCTTGCTCTGTGCTTCAGCACATTCACGGGTGCAGCCGGACACCGCAAATTTGATTTTGTGCGGTGCGCGCAGACCTTTGTAACGGTTCTCCAGATCGATCGCCAGACCGGCACTGTCATCCACACCAAAACGGCACCAGGTGCTGCCAACGCAGGATTTAACGGTACGCAGCGATTTACCGTAGGCGTGGCCGGTTTCAAATCCAGCGTCGATCAGCTCTTGCCAGATATCCGGTAGTTGCTCCAGCCGGGCACCAAACAGGTCGACCCGCTGGCCGCCGGTAATCTTGCTATAGAGGTTATATTTCTTTGCTACCTGGCCCAGCACGATCAGCTTATCGGCGGTGATTTCGCCGCCCGCCACCCGGGGCACCACCGAATAGGTGCCATCCTTCTGCATATTCGCCATAAAGGTATCGTTGGTGTCCTGCAGGCTGACGTTGTTTTCCGTCAGGATATAATCGTTCCAGCAGGAGGCCAGAATACTGCCCGCCGCCGGGCGACAGATCTCACAGCCATGGCCGCGACCATGTTTTTCCAGCAGTTCATCAAAGCTGTGGATCTCTTCGATGCGGATGATGTTATAGAGATCCTGACGGGTGTAAGGGAAGTGTTCGCACAGGTCGCGGTTAACTTCGACGCCCATCTCCTCCAGTTCGTGATTCACCAGATCGGTTAGCAGGGCAGAGCAACCGCCACAACCGGTGGCCGCTTTGGTAGCGCCTTTGACATCGGCGAGGGTGCAGCAGCCGCCATCGAGTGCCGCACGCACATCCGCTTTGCTGACATCATGGCAGGAGCAGATCTGCGCGGTTTCTGGTAGTGCGGCAACCCCCAGGCCAGTTTGTTTGTCGTCGCCCCGGTTGGGCAGAATCAGGGTGTCCGGGTATTCCGGCAGGTGAATACCGTTGAGCATATATTGCAGCAGGGTGCCGTACTGTTCAGCTTCGCCCACCAGAATAGCGCCCAGCAGAATTTTGCCATCCTCTGACACCACCAGCTTTTTGTAAACCTCGGCACGCTCATCGACAAAGGTGTAGTTGCGTGATCCCGGCGTGTTGCCGTGGGCATCGCCGATGCTGGCGACATCTACCCCCATCAGTTTCAGTTTGGTGCTCATATCAGCGCCGGTGAAACTGTCGGCTCCACCCAGCAGGTGAGACAGTGCCACTTTCGCCATCTGATTACCGGGGGCGACCAGACCGAAGATCTGCTTGTTCCACAGGGCACACTCACCGATGGCATAGATCGATGGGTCTGAGGTCTGGCAGACGTTGTTGATCACAATGCCGCCACGTTCACCCACTTCCAGGCCATTCTGGCGTGCCAGTTCGTCACGGGGGCGGATACCGGCAGAGAACAGAATCAGGTCGGTTTCCAGCACTTCACCATCGGCAAAGTTCATCTTGTGGAAACACTGCTCACCAGCATCGATCAGCTGAGTATTTTTCTCTGTATGCACTTTCACACCCAGTGCTTCGATCTTCTGCCGTAGCATCGCGCCGCCACCGTTATCCAGCTGTACGGCCATCAGACGCGGAGCAAACTCCACCACATGGGTTTCCAGTCCCAGATCGGTGAGTGCTTTAGCCGCTTCCAGCCCCAGTAAACCACCACCCACCACGGTGCCGACTTTAGAGTTTTTTGCGGCGGCGGCGATGGCATCGAGATCATCAATGGTGCGATACACCAGGCATTGCGGGCGGTCATGACCGGGAACCGGAGGCACAAACGGATAGGACCCGGTTGCCAGCACCAGCTTGTCATAGCTCAGTTCGCGGCCTTTGTCGGTGGTTACCGATTTATATTCTCTGTCGATCCCGGTGACGGTTTCACCGGTGAGTACAGTCAGCCCCCAGCTGCGATAAGTGTCGGCATTGCCCATCGCCAGATCTTCTGCGGTTGCACCGGAGAAGTAAGCGCTCAGATGCACCCGGTCATAGGCCAGCCGGGTTTCTTCGCAAAAGACGGTGACGTCGAAATCATGTAAGCGGCCGCTGTCTGCCAGGCTTTGAAGAAACTGATGGCCAACCATACCGTTTCCGGCGATAACCAGTTTTGTTTTGCTCATAGGGTTGCTCCTGTTGCCAGACGTAATTCAGGTGTTGAAGTCGGGATCTCTTCGACACCGGCTGGGGTTAAAGGGGTGATTAATTCAGCGTCGCAATAGCGTCGGCCAAAAATAAGGTCCGGGCTCAGATGTTGTATTTGCTGCGACTGCTGAATCAGTTCGAAATACCAGTTACCGTCGTTAACTGCGCCGTAAAGTACGGCGCCGGTGAGTACCTGGTTGCGGAAAATAAGTTTGCGGTAAACACCACTGCTGCTGTCCTGACAGACCACCGATTCAGTCTCCGGGGAGTCAAGAAACTCGCCTGCGGAAAACAGGTCGATGCCGGACACCTTCAGTTTGGTGGCGCAGGGCTGGACACTGAAGCGGCTATCGGCGGTCTGACACAGCTGGTCGGCCAGTACTGCTGCCTGGTCCCACAGGGGAGCGACCAGGCCGAAGGTGTGGTTGCCAAACTGGGTGCATTCGCCCAGGGCATATATCCTCTGATGAGAGCTCTGCATCCGGTCATTAACCCGGATCCCCCGGTCGCAATCGAGCCCGCTGATCTTCGCCAGCTGGTGGTTGGGGGAGATGCCGATGGCGATCACGGCAAGATCGGTGTTGATTTCCGTGCCGTTGCTGAGGGTGACTTTCTGCAGTGTTTTCGGGGTTGGCGATGCTTTGCTTTTTGAGCCTGCAGACAGCAGGGCAGAGCTCTCATCAGAAGATATTCCCGGGTTAGTAGCGAAATGGTGGATTTCAGCATTGAGGTGGAAGCGGATACCCCGTGATTCCAGCGACTGCTTTAACAGTTCTCCGGCTGCCGGGTCCAGCTGCCGGTTCAGCAACCAGCCGCCACGATGGATGACGGTGACTTCCAGTCCCTGTTGACGCAGCCCCCAGGCGGCTTCAAGCCCGAGTAAACCGCCACCGACCACGGTAGCATGACGGCTCTGACGGACTTTCTGCATAATCCGCTCAATATCTTTCAGATTACGGAAGCTGAGGATGCCCTCCAGATCACAGTCTCGGGCTGCAGGCGGAATAACCGGTTCAGAGCCGGTGGCTAATACCAGTGTGTCATAGCTGAACAGGCTGCCGCTCTGACAGGTCAGTGTCTGGTTCTCTGCATCAATCTCAATCACCGGATCGTCACTGTGCAGGGTAATCTGATGATCCCGATACCACTGCTCTGAGTGCGTAACAATCTGTTCTGCGGTGATCTCACCGGCAAGCACCGGGGATAACATAATGCGGTTATAGTTGGCATAGCCTTCAGCACCGAACACGGTGATGCGAAAGCGATCCGCATCCCGTTTCAGAATCTCGTCCAGCAACCGGCCGCAGGCCATGCCGTTACCGATAATGATAAGATCTGCTTTGGGCATAAAAAAAATCCAAAAAAAAAATGGCATTCACCGACCAGTACGAGTGCGAAGTACTGGAGGATGAACACCATTGTCCAAAAAAATATGAGAAGCCTAAGATAGGCTCTCTGTATATAGCAGGGAGTGTGCCTGAAATTTATAATTGTATATAAATCAATGTCTTAATCTATTTAAGTTGTTTTCCTAATCAAATTTCCCCGGTTTGTTGCACTGTGTTGGGGCGAATACCGCCTGGCGTGCACAGAAAGGTAACTTCAGGGGGTGTATGCATTCCCACGCAGGAGCGTGGGAACGAGATAACTGCAGTAAACAGCCAGTCGAAAAAAAGCCCGGCAGTTGCCGGGCTGAAATTGATCATCAAAGCGTTTTCGTCAGGCGGCCTGTTCATCCGCAAGCACCGTCTTTGCCGCAGTTTCCTCCGCGGTCGCTGCAACTGAGTTCTGCTTTGTGTCCGTTGTCACCGGAGCTGCATTGCCTTCGCCTGGCTTTCTCTGTTTCTCATAGAGGAAGCTCAAAACCGCAGCGCGATAGTGGTTATATTCGGGATCATCCGCCAGCGCCAGACGATGTCGCGGGCGTTCCAGTTTCACCTCAAGTATCTCACCCACCGTGGCTGCCGGGCCGTTGGTCATCATCACGATGCGATCAGATAACAATACTGCCTCGTCAACATCGTGGGTGATCATAATCACGGTGTTGTTCAGGTCGGCCTGAATCTCCATCAGTGAGTCCTGCAGATGTGCTCGGGTCAGCGCGTCCAGTGCACCGAACGGTTCATCCATCAGCATCACCGTGGGTTCCATCGCCAGTGCCCGGGCGATACCGACCCGCTGTTTCATGCCGCCGGAGATCTCATCCGGACGTTTATGCATCGCGTGATCCATATGCACCAGATGCAGGTTATGTTCGATCCACTCCTTCATCTCCGCCTTGGATTTAGTGTGCTTAAACACCTGCTTGACCGCCAGTTCGACATTCTGATACGCAGTCAGCCAGGGCAGCAGGGAGTGGTTCTGAAACACGACAGCACGTTCCGGACCGGGTTCATTCACCTCTTTACCATCCAGCAGCACGCCGCCCTGGGTGGCCTGATACAAACCGGCAACGATATTCAGTACGGTGGATTTACCGCAACCGGAATGACCGATCAGGGAAACAAATTCGCCCCGTTCGATCTTCAGGTTAACATTGCTCAGGGCTTTGAACGGGCCGTTAGGCGTCGGGAAGTCAATATCGACACCGGTAAGCTCCAGATGTGTTTTAGTTGCCATGATCTTTCTCCTGACCGGTTAACGTAATTCCTGGGTCTTATCCCAGGAGACTTTCTTTTGCAGCATCAGCATGATGCGGTCGAGCATAAAACCGATCAGGCCGATCACCAGCACCGCCACCATAATCCGTCCCAGAGAGTTGGAACTGCCGTTCTGAAACTCATCCCAGACAAACTTACCCAGCCCGGGGTTTTGCGCCAGCATCTCGGCGGCGATCAGCACCATCCAGGCGATCCCCAGTGACAGCCGCAGACCGGTGAAAATCATCGGAATCGCGGAGGGGATAACAATCTTGACCACATGGGTTAACCACGACAGCCGCAGCACCTTGCTGACATTGTTGAGATCGGCACTGATGCTAGAGACACCGACAGCGGTGTTCAGCAGAGTGGGCCAGAGGCAGCACAGCGACACGGTGATCAGTGAGGTAATAAAGGACTTGGCAAACATCGGGTTATCGCTGACATACACGGCACTGACCACCATTGTCACCAGCGGAAGCCAGGCCAGGGGGGACACCGGTTTGAACAGTTGAATCACCGGATTAAAGGCACTATAAAGGGTTTTATTCAGCCCTATCACAATGCCCGCGGGAATAGCGATCAGCGAAGCGGCAAAAAAACCCGCCAGCACCGTGATCAGGCTGGTGCCGATCTGATCGATAAAGGTCGCTTTACCGGTATAGGCGCGGATCTTGATCTCTGCGTCGGGATTTTTCGCCAGCTTTTTAGCATTGCGATCATCCTGGCGCTGATAGAAATCCGCCTCTTTCTGACGTTCTCTGTTATGTTCATCCAGCAGGTTAAGGCCCTGCTCATACACCTGTGCGGGGCCAGGAAACTCCCCCAGCGAGGTATGGATATTCCGGGCACCGACATTCCAGATAAACAGGAAGATCAGAATACCGCTCATGGGTACAACCAATGCTTTAATCAGCGCCGCCAGATTCAGCTTATCTGGCAAGCCTAATGGCTTTAACAGTTTCAGTGCGATGCTACTCATAGTTACTCTCCAACGGGGCGCTCACCCGCGACCCTTTGGTTTTCTTCAGGGGGTGGTGCGTGGTTTTATCCGGCCACTTATGTTTAAGTGGCCGGACTGAGTTTTAAATTTTGCTATCGGGTTTCAGGCCGATCTTAAACTTAGTCAGATAGTCATTCGGCTGATGACCGTCATAGGTGACACCATCGATAAACTGGGTTTGAGGTGCCTTGAAGCCGGTTTCAGTGGCAAAGTCAGGGAACTCGCTGGCCTCCAGCTTACCCTCTGCAATCAGTTCTTTTGCGGCAATGGCATAGATGTCCGGGCGGTAAACCTTCTTCGCTGTTTCCATAAACCACTCATCAGACTTTGGCTCAGCGATCTGCCCCCAGCGGCGCATCTGGGTCAGATACCAGATCGCATCGGAGTAGTAAGGATAGGTGGCGTTGTGACGGAAGAAGACGTTGAAGTCAGGTACGTCGCGCTTATCACCCTTCTCATATTCAAAGGTACCGGTCATGGAGTTGGCAATGACATCGTAATCGGCACCGACATATTCCGGACGGGAGAGAATGTCGACCGCTTCAGGGCGGTTGCCGTTGTTATTGTCATCCAGCCATTTGGCCGCACGGATCATCGCTTTAACCACGCGGATATGGGTGTTGGGATACTGGTCAGCCCAGGCTTTGGATACCCCAAACACTTTCTCCGGGTTGTCTTTCCAGATCTCATAGTCGGTGATGACCGGTACACCGATGCCTTTAAATACCGCCTGCTGGTTCCAGGGCTCGCCAACGCAATAGCCGAAAATAGTTCCGGCTTCCATGGTGGAGGGCATCTGCGGTGGCGGCGTCACAGAGAGCAGGGCATCCGCATCGATCTGTCCGGCTGTATCGCCGCGCATCGGGGCATAATAACCAGGGTGGATACCACCGGCGGCCAGCCAGTAACG
>NZ_JBNKYN010000028.1:0-46949 GCF_050300915.1 Amphritea sp. | reverse complement strand
GGCAGCGTATTCAGGGTTGATCGCATTCCAGGCAGAGCCGTAGGTCTCTTTCAGGGCTGCTACTGTTTCGATATCTTGAGTCAGACTAGACATGGTGAATCCTTCTGTTGGTCGCTATCTATCCAGAGGTTATCGTTTATAGGTTCTGGCTTAGAAGGCTGGTTACATCTTACGTCAGCAAAGTGTCGCAGTGGCTGACGCCTCACGGAAGACTCATGATGCTGCCTTTGCGGGGGTGGGTCAAAGGCTTTTTTGTGCATAGCAGCAAAGCTGTAGCTCTACTACATCTGCTGGATATACCATGCTGTAGTTATACTACAAGGCAGAGTGCTTGTTGCATTGCAGCAGAGCCAGAAACAGTAGGGGATTCAGTTGTCATAACCTAAAGTCTAGCGACTTTCGTACAGGGGGAATATCGCTGTATTTACAGAATAGTTTGGTTATATATAGGGTTGTTTTATATAACAAAATATCATATGCGAATAGCGACTACAAAACTCTGCGATGAGCAGGGAAAAACAGATAATTCAGCGGGACGTTTGTCGTGTGTTGCAAAATTGAAAAAGGCCATCAGATATGGCCTTTTTAGCAATGATGCGGACTACCCAGAGTGACGGGTAGTGTCATTCCGGGTTAATGATCTGCGCTGTCACTCAGTATAGAGTGACCCCTGATTGTAGAGATCGGCCAGCAGTTGTAGCTGCTGGTCGCTCCATTCCCCCTGACTGATCACAATGGTCGGTGTTTGGCAGAGGCTGGTGGCTAAGGTACTGCCGCTTTCAGGCACTTTAAAACAGCTGCCATCAGCATAGAGCTGAATCTCTCCTGCTTTTCCGGCACTGTAGGAGAATCGGCTGCCCTCATTACGAATGAAACACAGGTCTCCCTCTTGCAGCGCGGTTCTGATCTGTTCTACGGTGGCGGGTTCTTCAGGGCTTTGATCCAGCTCCGGATATTTCGGGTCGGTAACAAATTTACCCAGCCACTCGCCCAGACGGGCGTCATCCTGCAGATAACCGGTAAAGATTTCGCGCACTTTTTGTATTGCCTGAGGAGTAATCTCACCAGGATTATCCTGCAGTGTCAGATCCGGATCAGTATAGCGGGACTCTGAGGTTAGCTTTTCACCGATAAAGTCGGTAAAGCTGCGCATAATCTCTGCGTGGGAAGGCGCGCGAAAGCCAACCGAGTAGGTCATACAGTCATCGGTCTCTCCGATACCGTTATGACCAACCTGGGGCGGGATATAGAGCATATCACCGGGTTCCAGCACCCAGTTATATTCGGGCTCCCACTGGGTCATGATCATTACCGGCGTGTCTGCCCGGCGGGGCGAGTTCTGGTCAAAGAATCCACCTACTTCCCAGCGACGCTTGCCCTGAGTCTGAATCAGGAATACATCATAATTATCGTAATGGGGGCCAACACCGCCGCCCTGTGTGGCAAAGCTGACCATCAGGTCATCGTAGCGCCAGTTGGGGATAAAACGGAACTGTTCGACAATTTCACTGGCTTCCGGTACCCAGTGGTCCACTGCCTGAACCAGCAGCGTCCAGTGGGTGTCAGGCAGGTTGGTGAAAGTGTCTTCATCGAAAGGACCATGTTTGATCTGCCAGTCATCGCCATCGGGACTCTGCACCACCAGACGTGATTCAACATCGTCTTCAAGGGATAGTCCTGCCAGCTCATCCGCTCCTACAGGCGCTTGCAGATCGGGGAAGGCATTACGCACCAGTAACGGTTTTTTCTGCCAGTAATCACGCAGAAACGTTTCGATTGAGATGTCGCCGAAAGGTGAATCACTCATTGATCAGATCCTTTATCCTGGGATGTTGTTGCTTCTGCTGTGCTGGCAGCGGCTAATTTAGTCGTTGTTTCATCGATCGAGGTGAGAATGCCCCGCAGCATATTTAACTCAGTACGCTCCGGTCGGGAGCGGTTAAAGTAGCGTCTCAGCTTGTCCATCACTTTGCCTTCATGTTGGGGAATGATGAAGTGAGTCTTGCGTAAAGCACTTTCCAGGTGTTGGTAAAATCGTTCCATATCCTGGGTAAGCGGGTAGGGCTCTTCTCGTTTAATATAGTCTTTTTTGCTGTGAGCCTGCCAGATCTCATAACACACCAGCTGAATCGCAGCAGAGACATTCAGAACCGGATATTCAGGGTTAGCCGGAATATAAACATGGTAGTTACATTTTTGCAGCTCTGCGTTGTGCAGCCCCATGGTTTCACGCCCAAAGATAATAGCAACTTTACCGTGTTCAGCTTCACCCACC
Source organism: Amphritea sp. (assembly GCF_050300915.1). Lineage (GTDB taxonomy): Bacteria > Pseudomonadota > Gammaproteobacteria > Pseudomonadales > Balneatricaceae > Amphritea. The sequence goes on along the minus strand of NZ_JBNKYN010000028.1, from coordinate 44,674 downwards.
ACCTTGCGGGCACAATCTTGAGCATCAAAAATTGGCAGGTCGAAGGTGCGGTTACGCGCACTGGTGCCGATCACCAACTGACAATCAGCGATCGCTTCATCCAGAGTGTCGACTACCACGGCACGTTCCAGAAGGTCTTTTGCCCCGGCAGCGCGTGAGTCGGCTTCTTCGTCTGGAAAGATGCGCGGTTCAACCAGATACAACTGGCTTAGCCCCATATTTTTCATCGCCCGTGCGGCGGCGCCGATATTGCCTGGGTGGAATGTGTTAATCAGTACGATACGGATATTGTCGAGCATAGTGTCATCGTTATCAGGTCAGGCAGCTATGATAGTCAGTTACGGCCTGAGTGTTATTGTTTCAGATCAGGCTTCCCGAGCGATGGCGGTTTGCTGCATGTTGCAAACACGTCGTTCCGGTTGCCAGAAACGAGAGGGTTGTCTGAGTATCAGACGATCAGTCGTGGCTGGTTTGTGATGTTGAGAACGGCGTAAGTTTAATGAGTTTTGCAGTGACAATCCAGAAGCTTTCCGTATCGATATCAGGTTAGAAATCGTTCTTAAGAACGAAGTGGCCTGATGCTGCAAATCTTACTATGGCCGCAAAGATCAAAATATTGACTGTAACAGTAAAGCTGAAGCCATCTCTGCCCGATTTAAACGTGTTAATCTGAATCATCAGACAGGTGCTGACCTTTAGAGATGAAATCTTAACCCTGAGGTTGTGAAAGTGAATTCAATTGTAACTGCCGAATACTCAGTGCCGGACTTTGGAGAGCTGGTTGAGGTAGCGCCGGGAGTGCTCTGGCTGCGGATGCCGCTACCTTTCGATCTGGATCATATCAACCTCTATATCCTTGATGATATTGATGGCTGGGTCGTGGTGGACTGTGGTCTTGGTAATGCAGATACCCGCGCGGTCTGGGAAAAAGTACTGACCGGATTGTTGGCAGGTAAACCGGTTAAGAAGGTTATCCTGACTCATGCGCATATTGATCATATTGGTGCCGCAGGCTGGTTATGCCGGCATACAGATGCGCAGCTGTGGATTACGGCGGGTGAACAACGCACTGCAGGTGAATATTTTCAGCTGAAGGGGGCTGACTCAGAGTATTTTACCGCTACAACGAAGGGGTTTCTTCACCGGCTGGGGATGGATGACAAGCAATCTGAAGGGATTATGGGTATTTTTACCGGCATCTCTACTCTGATTCACCCTTTGCCTGAGAATATCCAGGCGTTGCAGGAAGATTGTGTCATCACGGTCGGTAATAAAGATTGGCAAATTATTATCTCGGAAGGTCATTCTGAGGCCCATGCCTGTTTATATTCTGAGGAGCTGGGCGTGCTGATTTCCGGTGATCAGGTGCTACCCCGGATAAGTTCTAATGTCAGTGTCAGACCTGCCAGACCCGAGGCAAATCCGTTGTCAGCCTGGCTGGATTCGTTATCCCGATTAACCAGACTACCGGCAGATACGCTGGTGTTACCGGCCCATGAGCGTCCGTTTTATGGCCTCAGGGGGCGATTAACCGCGCTGATAGAGGAACACAGGCAGACTCTGATCGAGGTAGAGCAGGCCTGCTCAGCGCCACTTACCGTGATGCAGTTGGCGGGGTTAATCTATAAGCGTGAACTGCCGCTATTCAATCTGTTACTGGCGGGCGGTGAATGCCTGGCTAATCTCAATTATCTGTTAGCCGAGACGCGGGTTCATCGTCAGTTGAATGATGAGGGTGTGCTGGTTTTTTCGCGTAGCCTTAATCAGTCCGGTTGAGCGATTTTACGGGCAAATTTTTGCAGCTCCCAGATAAAACGTTCCCGGTGAAACAGCTGCGGTGAGTGATCAGCTTTTTCATAGATATGTAGCTCGGCATTGGGAATCCTGTCCCGCACATACTCCGCTACAGCCTGGCTGTAGAACTGGCTTTCATCGCCGTAAATCAGCAACGCGGGGGCTGAGATCAGCGGCAGAACATCGCGGTAGTCTGCAGCGGTCAGACTTTCCCAGCACTGTACCAGAGGCTCACCGTCAAGGGTTTGCAGGTGTTCGCGCATCTGTTGAAAGCCCCGGGAGTTGCGGTTGTAGTTTTCGTAGGATTTACGATTGTAACCATTAGCAACCAGTTGCAGCAGTCCTTCGGCAAAATCTTCACGCAAAGTCTCGATCAGGCGCTGATTGTCAGCCTGGTTAAACTTCCCGTAAATACCGTTTTGCCACTGCCCATCGGTGACCAGTTTAGGCGACTGATCAATGATGCAGACACCGGCTAAACGTTCACAGCCAAAGTCCTGAACATACTGCCACAGGGTCAGTGCCCCCATGGAGTGACCAACGAGCAGAGCATTGTCTAAATCGTGATGTTGCATCAATAGCTGCAGATCTGCAGCCATCTCTCTGACATGGGTGCTGGTCTCTGGATTAAGCGGGTGACCACCGTGTCCCCGGGCATCCCAGCAGATCACTTCGTGGTAATCAGCCAACGCAGATGCGAAGGGCAACCAGTCTTTTGCGCTGGCACTCCAGCCGTGCAGGAATATAATTGGGCTGCCTTTACCCAGTCGCAGGTAGTGGATTTTAGCGCCATCTTTAGCTTGCAATACTTCCATAATATCAACGGCTTAATCTGTTAAGTTAAAGCAATAAAAAAGCAGAGCCAAGGCTCTGCTTTTTTTGACCGTAGCGATAATCAGATCGCGTTGGCCTGATCAACCGCGTTGCCGATATAGCTATGCGGTGTCAGCTGTTTCAGTTCTTCTTTTGCGGCGTCAGGCATTTCCAGGGTGTCAACAAATGCCATAATGGTCGCTTTGTTCATATCCTGACCACGGGTCAGTGCCTTGAGTTTTTCATAGGGCTCTTCGATGCCGTAACGACGCATCACCGTCTGAATCGGCTCTGCCAGAACTTCCCAGCTGTTTTCCAGATCCGCATCGAGGCGGGCAGGGTTGAGTTCCAGTTTGCTGATACCCTTCAGGCTGGACTGATAGGCGATCAGGCTGTAGCCAAAACCAACGCCCATGTTACGCAACACGGTTGAGTCGGTCAGGTCACGCTGCCAGCGGGATACCGGCAGTTTTGCTGCCAGGTGCTGCATTATGGCGTTGGCAATACCCAGATTGCCTTCGGAGTTTTCGAAGTCAATCGGGTTAACTTTGTGTGGCATTGTCGATGAGCCAACTTCGCCCGCGATGGTTTTCTGCTTGAAATATCCCAGAGAGATATAACCCCAGATATCACGGTCGAAATCGATGATGATGGTGTTAAAGCGGCACACAGCATCAAACAGTTCTGCGATATAGTCGTGGGGTTCGATCTGTGTGGTGTAGGGGTTAAATGTCAGCCCCAGACCTTCAACAAACTCCTGGGCATTTTTCGCCCAATCAACATCAGCGTATGCAGAGATATGTGCGTTGTAGTTGCCCACCGCGCCATTAATCTTACCCAGTAGCTCAACCTTTTTGATCTGGCTGATCTGACGTTGCAAACGATAGGCGACGTTGGCCATCTCCTTGCCGACAGTAGTCGGGGAGGCGGTCTGACCGTGGGTGCGGGATAGCATTGGCTGAGCAGCATAGGCGCGTCCCAACTGGGCGATCTCATCGTTCACCTGCTGCATGATCGGCAGCATAACGTCCAGTCCCTGCTTCAGCATCAGCGCGTGGGAAAGGTTATTGATATCTTCAGAGGTACAGGCAAAGTGAACAAATTCGCTCACCGCTGCCAGCTCAGCGTTGTCCGCGATACGCTCTTTAATCAGATATTCAACCGCTTTAACATCGTGGTTGGTGGTGCGTTCAATCTCTTTTACCCGGTTGGCTTCAGTTTCACCAAAGTTATCTACCAGAGCATTCAGAACCGCATTCGCTGTATCGCTGAGTGCGGGAACTTCAGTAATTTGCGGGTGAGCGGCAAGTTTCTGCAGCCAGCGAACTTCAACAGTTACACGGGCACGTATCAGACCAAACTCACTGAATACAGGGCGAAGATCAGCGGTTTTGCTGCCGTAACGACCATCAACTGGAGAGATCGCGGAAAGAGAAGAAAGATCCATATCGAGTAAATACCTGACTGGGTTAAATTTTGAGGGCGAATTATAGCTAAAATAGCCTCGCAGGGAAAATCTGGAAGGTATTTTTTTGTTGCTTAGTTAAAGCAACCCATCGCCGGGCTGGTTGGTTAGCCCCGGCCACTGATCTGACGCACCGATGGGCGCAGCCGGGATTTGAAAAATAGCAGGTGCCAGCGCTTACCGCCCACCTGCCGCCAGAGCATCGCTGAGCGGATGCCTGCCAAGAGCAATGCGCGTATTTTTGCTGCGTTTTCGGCATTCTGCAGATGACGGGGCTCCCCCGTCACCTGAATTCTGAAGCTGAATGTACTCAGCGTATCCTGATAGAGGCTGGCAAGGTTTGCTACGACGCTGGGGTGGGTATAGGCCGTTGGATTATCGGTCAGGCTGGTGCCAGCTTCGGCAAAATAGCTCGCCTGTTTGGCGATCTTGTCAATTCGCTCGCCAATCGTTTTCAGCAGATCGGGGCGTTTATTCAGCTTACGTTCCAGGTGGATAATGCTCAGAGCGTAGCGAATCACATCGGGGTTCTGTTCTGAGCGGTTTTTATCCAGCAGCTCCTGAAGTCCGCGAAAGCCCTGGCTAAGGTTAATCGGCAGATCGTGAACACCACCGAAGATCTCCTCAGTGGTCTCGGGATTGGTGACGAAGATGCTTGCCAGGGAGGTTTCAAAGCTATTTTGTGACACCATTCCCCTGGTAGCGATCTGCTCTACCAGACTGGCCGCCTGAAACAGCCCGGCGAGGGCGATTGCCTGTTGATCTTCTGCTCTGGACATAGTGCTGATTGTCTCTCTACGCGTTGTGGGCGGCTGTTGTTGCGGCAGCTGTCTTTCCGGTTGTTTCAATAACGCCACCACCCAGGCAGACGTCGTTATGGTATATCACCACGGACTGACCGGGCGTAACCGCTCGCTGGGGTTCGTCAAACTCTATCCGATAGCCCTCGTCTGCAGAAAAAACCGTGCAGCCCTGATCGGACTGGCGATACCTTACCTTAGCACGGCAGCTAAATGGCAGGGTGGGTTTCTCTCCGCTAATCCAGAAGAGATCGCTGGCTGTCAGCCAGTTGCTGAACAGCAATTCGTGCTGCTGCCCCTGGACTGCAATCAATACATTACGTTGCAGATCCTTATCTGCCACAAACCAGGGTTCTTCCGGGTAATCTTTTAAGCCGCCAATGCCCAGCCCCTGGCGCTGGCCGATGGTGTGGTACATCAGCCCCTGATGCTGACCGATTACATCACCTTCGGGGGTTTCAATATTGCCTGGCTGGGCGGGGAGGTACTGCTTGAGAAAGTCACTGAAACGTCGTTCGCCGATAAAGCAGATTCCGGTACTGTCTTTTTTATTATGGGTAATCAGGTCATGCTGTTCAGCCAGGCGTCGGACTTCCGGCTTTTCCAGCTCACCTACTGGGAAAAATGTCTGTGCCAGCTCGACACTGCCAACCTGATGCAGAAAGTAGCTCTGGTCTTTGTTGTTATCCAGACCTTTTAACAGTGCTGCTTTGCCATCGATTTCGCCACGGCGCACATAGTGCCCGGTTGCAATTTTGTCAGCGCCGAGCATTTTGGCGTATTCGAGAAACGCCTTAAATTTAATCTCACGATTGCAGAGAATGTCCGGGTTGGGGGTGCGGCCAGCTTTATACTCTTCGAGGAAATGTTCAAACACATTATCCCAGTATTCGGCGGCAAAATTGGCGGTATGCAGTTTAATGCCTAACTTGTCGCAGACCGCCTGTGCATCGGCCAGATCATCCATCGCAGTACAGTATTCCGTGCCGTCATCTTCGTCCCAGTTTTTCATAAACAGGCCTTCAACCTGATATCCCTGTTGTTGCAATAGCAGGGCGGACACGGATGAATCCACACCGCCGGACATGCCGACGATCACTTTGACTGTTGACGGATCGATAGTTGTGGAGTCGTTTTTAGCTGCTGCTGACATAGGGACTGTATCTGACCTTAAAACTGATAATATTCTGGTTAATATGCGACCGAAGTCGCGTAATTCAATGTTTTACCCGATTTTCGCTTTACCGGAAGCTCGCATGACAGAGTCTGTGTTTCATTGAGCATCCTCTTCGACGATAACCGACAGCGGAAAACGGATGCCTGACAAGTAGTCGTCTATACAGCGCGTTACCATAGGGCTGCGTAAACACACTCTGCGTTGTTCCAACTCTTCACGACTGAGCCACAGAGCCCGTTCAATACCCGTATCCAGTGGCAGTTCAGGGTCATTACTCTCAGCTCTGGCGGCAAAGCAGTAGCGATGGTACGTCACGCCGTTGGCCGGCGCTGTATAAACATAGATACCCACCAGTTCGGTTGGGGTGACCCTCCAGCCGGTTTCTTCGAGGGTCTCGCGGATAGCGGCTTCTACAAAGGTTTCATTAGCTTCTACATGCCCGGCCGGTTGATTGATAACCAGCTGGCCCAGCGATAGAGACTGTTCTTCAACACAGAGAAATTTGCCATCCTGCTCAATAATGGTTGCCACTGTTACATGGGGTGTCCAACGCATTCTGCATCCCGTATATTAAGGGCCATATTAAATTATGTGAAACCCATTGAATTGATTCTCTGCAGCTTATGTGTCTCTGCAGTGTGCTGTGGGGGCCAACCTTACCATTTTTGACCGCTTTTGGCTGTATTTTGGAGTGTCCTTTGTTTAAAGATATTGTTTCGGTTCAGACTGAAGATTTTTCAATAGGAACGCTGTCTGAGCAGGTCAGGGCGGATGATGCCAGTCATGGTGCGATTGTGACCTTCACCGGTATTGTCCGGCAGTTGCCGGATGGCGCGGGTCTGGAGGCGATGTACCTTGAGCACTACCCGGGAATGACGGAGAAGGCGCTGCAGAACATTATCTCTCAGGCACGGAAGCGCTGGCCACTGGGCAATGTGGTGGTGGTCCACCGCGTCGGACGTCTTGAGTTGAATGCTAATATCGTCTTTGTCGGGGTTGGCAGTGCTCATCGTCTGGCAGCGTTTCAGGCCGCTCAGTTCATCATGGATTATCTCAAGCGTGATGCGCCGTTCTGGAAGAAAGAGATCACCCTTGAGGGCGAGCACTGGGTGGAAGCCAAACAGTCCGACCTGGATGCGGCTGATAACTGGTAAAGGATCTCTGTAAACAGGTCGTCTTAAACGTAAAACGGCTTAGCGGGGCCGGCTGCTTCTATTGGCTTTGGTTGTTTCTTTGAACGTGCCCCTGTGTTTGTTCCGGTTTGTTGGCGGTGTTCGTTTTGCTGAAACCGCGATATGTACCTCCTCTGTACGCTGTTCACCGGGTTGCAGATTCTCAAGTCTCCAGCTACCAATAGCTACACGGATCAGTCGCAGTGTTGGAAAGCCGACCGCGGCGGTCATCCGTCTCACCTGGCGGTTTTTCCCTTCTGTAATTTTCAGCTCAATCCAGCTTGTAGGCTTATTGAGTCGCTCCCGAATCGGCGGGGTGCGTGGCCAGATCGACGGTTCCGGGATCTTTTTAGCCTTAGCGGGACGGGTGACACCATCTTTGAGCGGTACTCCCTGACGCAGCTGCTTTAAGGCATCCTCAGCGATTTCACCTTCAACCTGTGCCCAGTAAGTTTTTTCCAGTTTAAATTTAGGATCTGCCAGCGTGTGCTGTAGCTGACCATCATCGGTGAGAATGAGCAGCCCCTCAGAGTCATAATCCAGTCGACCGGCGGCATAGACACCTTTACGTTTGATAAAGTCGCTCAGATTTTTCCGTCCTTCGCTGTCCGTGAACTGGGTCAATACCTGGAAAGGTTTGTTAAACAAAATAATGTCGGACATATCAATTTCCGCTTAATCGAGGTGGCTGAAAACGCTGTGACAATAGACGAACGAAAAGCATCAATAAAAAGCGCTGATAACCAATACTCAGTCAAACAACTGAGGGGCAGGCAGGGTACCAGCGTCTATACTGTTTCTGCAAGTTTGTCTGCAAGATCATATTCTCCAATTGAAGGAGGGGTAAATGATGGCATATCTAAAGATCACCGTCCCGCAAGGTAGCAAGATCAAGGTCAATGACAATAACTCGCTGGATGTTCCTGACCACCCAGTCATTCCCTATATAGAGGGGGATGGTATCGGTGTCGATGTTTCTCCTGTGATGCTGGATGTTGTCGATGCTGCTGTCAGTAAAGCCTATGGTGGGCAGCGTAAAATCGCCTGGATGGAGGTTTATGCGGGGGAAAAAGCGACAGCGATATATGACCAGGATACCTGGCTGCCGGAAGAAACTCTGGAGGCCTTCAAGGAGTTTGCGGTGGGGATCAAAGGTCCGTTAACCACACCGGTGGGTGGCGGCATACGTTCCCTTAATGTAGCACTGCGCCAGGAACTGGATCTGTATGTCTGTCAGCGCCCGGTCCGCTGGTTTAAAGGGGTGCCCAGCCCGGTAATAAACCCGGGTGATGTTGATATGGTTATCTACCGTGAGAACTCTGAAGATATCTATGCGGGAGTCGAGTGGAAGGCGGGCAGTCCCGAGGCAGATAAAGTGATCCGTTTTCTTAAGCAGGAGATGGGCGTCACCAAGATTCGCTTTGATACCATGTGTGGTATCGGTATCAAGCCGGTGTCAGAAGAAGGAACTAAACGACTCGTCAGGCGCGCGCTGCAATACACTATTGATAATGATCGCAGATCAATGACTCTGGTTCACAAAGGCAACATCATGAAGTTCACCGAGGGGGCCTTTAAGGATTGGGGTTATGAGGTTGCCAGAGAGGAATTTGGCGCACAACCGCTGAATGGCGGCCCCTGGATGACGCTGACCAATCCCAATAATGGCAAAGAGATTATTGTTAAGGATGTGATTGCTGATGCGATGTTACAACAGATATTGCTGCGCCCGGCGGAGTATGATGTGGTCGCAACGCTGAATCTTAACGGTGATTATATCTCCGATGCATTGGCTGCTGAGGTGGGAGGTATTGGTATCGCTCCTGGTGCCAACCTGTCTGACAAGGTAGCGATATTTGAAGCTACCCATGGCACCGCCCCGAAGTATGCTGGCAAGAATATGGTTAATCCGGGCTCTATTATTCTTTCCGCTGAAATGATGTTGCGGCATATAGGTTGGTTTGAGGCTGCCGACCTGATCATAAAAGGGATGGATGCAGCGATTGCCGCGAAAACAGTGACATACGACTTTGAGCGTTTAATGGCTGGGGCGACATTGCTCAGCAGTTCAGAGTTTGGTGACGCTATTATTAGTCATATGTAATTATAAGTAGCAGAGAGGGGTTGGCAGGATGTGGTTGCCTGAGCAAGCATTCTGTAACAACCCTTGCTGTGTTCATCCTCTCTGCTGCCAGAGGCCTCTCTGTCATAGTTGGCAGAGAGGTCTGCCTAGTCGATCGTCTCTGTTTCAGATGCTGAGATCAGTTTGATATTGATGGCATGTGTGCCTTTTGGTCCTGGAGCTGTTTCAAACTGAACTGCCTGGCCTGCTTTGAGGCTTTTATAACCCTCCGTTAGTATTGCTGAGTAGTGAGCGAATAAATCTTCTTTAAAGTCCGCTGAAACGATAAAGCCAAAGCCTTTACCGTTATTGAACCATTTAACTTTCCCTGTGTGCATTGGGCCCCCCCCAATATCCAAATTACATCAACCCTAATTACCTTTAGGTCTGTTACCACAACAAACTCTCTTGCTACAATGAAGCAATATAAGAGCTGTTGTTGCTTGTTAAAAAGCAGGGACATCCGATACTACACATACTCTTAACTCCTGCACGTATAGTATAACATTGGGCTGGAGGCCCGGTTTGTCAAGGGGTACCCAAAATAGGGTGTGTAAAATTGTTAATTTTTTTGAGAGATGATATGCGTCAGGCGTTTTGTGATATTAAACTTTCAGGTGACCCGGATGATTTTGTTGATCACAACAATACCGGAGTGGTTACTGAGGAAGCAAAACCAGAGCTAAAAAGACCATCGATGTATCGGGTGGTATTGCTAAATGATGACTATACTCCAATGGATTTCGTGGTACAGATTCTAATGGGTTTTTTTGGCATGAATCAGGAAAAAGCAACACAAGTCATGCTGGCGGTCCATACTAAAGGAAAAGGGGTATGTGGTGTATTTACCCGGGATATAGCTGATACTAAAGCAGCGCAGGTGAATCAGTGCGCCAGAGAGAATAAGCATCCTCTCTTATGTGAAGTAGAGAAAGCGTAGCGGAGCGTTAAGTATGTTAAATAAAGAGCTTGAAGATACGCTGAGCGTTGCCTTTAAAAGTGCGCGCGCTAAGCGACATGAGTTTATGACAGTAGAGCACCTGTTATTAGCCTTGCTTGATAATACCGAGGCTCGAGCTGTTTTGGATGCGTGCGCTGTAGATCTGGAGAAGATGCGCAGTTTGCTCAGTACGTTTATTGAAGATACAACGCCTCTCCTGCCTGAGAACATTCCCGATGTTGAAACTCAGCCAACCCTGGGGTTTCAGCGGGTGCTGCAACGAGCGGTGTTTCATGTACAGTCCTCCGGTAAAGCTGAAGTTAACGGCGCTAATGTGCTGGTGGCTATTTTCAGTGAGCAGGAGAGTCAGGCTGTTTATGTGCTCAATCAGCAGGGTATTGAACGCATCGATGTAGTTAATTATATCTCCCATGGCATCTCGCGCATTGAAGAAAACGACAGTCGTCCCAGTGATGAGGGATTGCTGGACAGTGATAGTTCAGCGGATAAAGAGAAGAGCCCGCTGGCGAACTTTGCTGTCAATCTTAACGAGCAGGCGATGTCCGGCCGTATCGACCCCCTGGTTGGCAGGGATGCCGAGGTTGAGCGGGTGGTGCAGATTCTTTCCCGTCGCCGGAAAAATAATCCGCTGCTGGTGGGTGAAGCAGGTGTAGGCAAAACGGCTATCGCCGAAGGGCTGGCGAAGCTGATTGTTGAGGCTCAGGTACCGGATGTTATCGCTAAGAGTGTGGTGTATTCTCTGGATTTGGGTGCGCTGCTGGCGGGAACCAAATATCGGGGTGATTTTGAAAAACGCCTGAAAGGCCTCCTCAATGAGATAAAAGATCAGGATCATGCCATCCTTTTTATCGATGAAATCCATACCATTATTGGTGCGGGTGCCGCCTCTGGTGGCTCAATGGATGCGTCCAACCTGTTGAAGCCGTTACTCAGCTCCGGACAGCTACGCTGTATCGGTTCTACCACCTTTCAGGAGTTTCGCGGCATTTTCGAGAAAGACCGGGCATTGGCACGGCGTTTTCAGAAAGTGGATGTGCTTGAGCCTTCAGTTGAAGATACCTATCGCATTTTGCAGGGGCTGAAGAGTCGCTTTGAAGCGCATCACAATGTGAAGTACACCGATGACGCGCTACGAGCTGCCTCAGAGATGGCTGACCGTTATATCAATGACAAGCATATGCCTGACAAGGCGATTGATGTCATTGATGAGGCTGGGGCTTATCAGCAGCTCATGACCGCAGAAAATCGCAAATCGGTTATTGATGTGGCTGAAGTTGAGATTGTTGTTGCGAAGATCGCACGAATTCCTGCGAAAAGCGTCTCTGTTTCGGATAAAGAGCAGCTCAAAAAACTCGACAGTAATCTTAAGATGGTGGTTCTGGGGCAGGATCAGGCGATTGATACCCTGGCAGCGGCGATCAAACTTTCCCGGGCTGGCCTTAATGAACCCAATAAACCGGTGGGTTCATTCCTGTTTGCAGGTCCCACCGGTGTGGGTAAAACAGAGGTAACAACTCAGCTTGCACGGATTATGGGAATTGAGCTGATACGATTTGATATGTCTGAGTACATGGAGCGGCACACTGTTTCCCGGCTGATCGGTGCGCCTCCAGGATATGTTGGTTATGATCAGGGTGGCTTACTGACCGAGGCGGTATCCAAATCCCCTCATGCCGTGTTGCTGTTAGATGAGATTGAGAAGGCGCATCCTGAAGTGTTTAACTTGCTGTTGCAGGTGATGGATAACGGAACACTAACCGATAACAATGGTCGCAAAGCGGACTTCCGCAATGTAATTCTGGTGATGACAACCAACGCGGGAATCGAGCAGATGACCCGGGCGTCTATCGGCTTTAGTCAGCAGGATCATACAACGGATGGAATGGAGGCAATTAAAAAACTGTTTACACCTGAGTTCCGTAACCGTCTTGATGGCATCATTCAGTTTAAAGCACTCTCGCCGCAAGTTATTACCGGCGTAGTTGATAAATTCCTGACCGAGCTTCAGGCGCAACTGGACGATAAAAAAGTGGTTCTGCATGTCGATGATGCAGCGCGTCAGTGGTTTGCTGAAAAAGGCTATGACGCAACCATGGGCGCGCGGCCAATGAGGCGCTTAATTCAGGAGAAACTGAAGAAACCTCTGGCTGAAATGATTCTCTTTGGCGAACTGGCTGAAGAGGGTGGAGATGTTGATATTACGGTCAATGCTGATGATGATATCGAGATCCACGCAGGGGTAGCGGTTTAACCGCCACCACCTGTCAGATATAAAAAAACGGCCTGGGGGCCGTTTTTTTATTAGCGCGCGCGGTAGGTAATGCGGCCTTTAGTCAGGTCGTAAGGTGTCAACTCAACCTTTACCTTGTCACCGGTCAGGATGCGGATATAGTTTTTACGCATCTTACCAGAGATGTGAGCTGTAACAACGTGACCGTTTTCCAGTTCTACCCGGAACATTGTATTAGGCAGTGTGTCGGTCACAACGCCTTCCATTTCAAAGCTGTCTTCTTTAGACATTCATTACCTACCTAAGTTAATTAATTGCAATACTACATTTTGCAGCGCAGTATTTTGCCTTATTTTATTATCTATATCAAAGAGATTTGCTAAAAACGGCAAACTAATCTCTCAATCGAATGGGATTGTCGTAAGCAGTTGCTGCTGGATGGGGCAATCGAGCGCTCCTGTGCGGTGCCTCAGTCAACCAGGATCCACTGCCCATGAAGCAGCATTTCAAGGGGGTTGTAAGCAATTTTGTAGGACATTTTCTGGCACTCTCTTATCCAGTAGCCGAGATAGAGATATTCCAGTTCCAGCCGTTTAACCTCTTTAAGCTGCCAGAGAATTGCAAAGCTGCCAAGACTGCGGCGTTCCTCATCCGGGTCAAAAAAAGTGTAGATGGCAGACAAGCCCGAAGTCAGATAATCGGTAACGGCCAGCGCCAGAAGAGTGCCTGCCGGATCTCTGAACTCATAGAAGCAACCTTTCTGGCCACCCTCAATCAGGAAGGCGCTGAACTGATCCGGTGTGGGAGGGTACATATCACCATCGCTGTGCCGGGTGTTAATATATCTGGCATACAGTGAGTAATATTCGTCAGTAAATTGAGGAGGAACCGCGGTTACCTGCAGGTCTTTGTTTTTGCTAAAGATGCGCTTCTGGCTTTTGCTGGGCAGAAACTCCCGCCCATTAACCCTGACAGAGATGCAAGCCTGGCAGTTACTGCAATAGGGCCGATAGATATGTTTACCGCTACGACGAAAACCAAGATCTGAAAGCTGACTGTATGCGTCAAAGGAGATGACCTCCTGCGGGTCAACAAACAGTGTCTTGGCTTCGAATCCGTCGAGATAGCTGCACTCATGTTCCGGAGTGGCATAAAAATGCAGGGTTTTCAGGTTTGTCACTCAGTTCTTACCACGTCTTCTTTATCAATATCGAAATGCCAGTGATGATTCAGCTCTGCTTCCAGGTGCTGATCAAGATACTGCTTAAACTCAGCTCGGGAAATACAACCTGCTCCTAAACTGGTCAGATGATTGTTTTCGACCTGACAGTCAATTAAAGCATAGCCCCATTTTTCCAGTTGTCTGGCTAAAAATGCAAATGCAATTTTTGAGGTATTGGTTGCCCGACTAAACATCGATTCACCGAAAAATAATCGTCCCATAGCAATGCCATAGAGTCCACCGGTCAGCTTGCCATTTTGCCATAACTCAACCGAGTGAGCGATGCCCTGCTGATGCAGTTGTGTATAGGCTTTCTGCATCGGCGTACTGATCCAGGTTCCATCGCTATAGCTTCTGGGCGCGGCGCAAGCGGCGATAACCTCAGCGAATGCCCGGTCAAAGGTGATCTCAAACTCCGTACTGCGAATCGCTTTACGCAGGCTTCTGGAGATATGAATCTGCCCTGGAGTCAGCGTGCAACGAGGGTCTGGTGACCACCACAGGATGGGTTCACCCGGACTAAACCAGGGGAATATACCATGCCGATAGGCCTCAATAAGTCGATTGCCGCTCAGATCACCACCGGCAGCCAGTAAACCATTAGGTTCTTCCAGTGCCTGGGTGATTGGCGGAAAGTCGTTACTCTTTGGATCAAGCCACGGAATCATCAGAAAGCGGCTTAGGCCTGGTTATCCAGATAGCGTTCTGCATCCAGAGCTGCCATGCAGCCAAAGCCTGCTGAGGTGATCGCCTGGCGGTAGATATGATCAGCCACATCACCGGCCGCAAAAACACCCTCAATCGAGGTCTGTGTCGCGTTACCATCCGTGCCGGACTGAATCTTGATATAGCCGTCTTTTAATGCCAGTTGGTCACCAAAGATGTCCGTATTTGGTTTATGACCGATGGCAATAAATACACCTAGTAGTTCCAGTTCACGGGTTGAATCATCTTCGGTGCTTTTTATACGGATGCCCGTGACACCCATTGCGTCGCCGAGCACTTCATCCAACTGATGATTCCAGATGATGTTGATGTTGCCGTTTTCGGCCCGTTCAAAGAGCTTATCCTGCAGGATCTTTTCGCAACGCAGTGAATCACGGCGGTGAATCAGCGTCACTTCAGCGGCAATATTTGACAGATAAAGTGCTTCTTCAACCGCAGTGTTACCGCCGCCAATAACCGCTACTTTTTGACCGCGGTAAAAGAACCCATCACAGGTAGCGCAGGCGCTGACGCCTTTGCCCATGAATGCTTCTTCTGAAGGAAGACCTATATACTGCGCAGATGCGCCGGTACAGATAATCAGTGCATCACAGGTATATTCAGCCATATCCCCTTTGAGGCGGAAGGGACGGTTTTGCAGATCGGTTTCACTGATCTGGTCAAAAACTATCTGAGTATCAAAGCGCTCAGCATGGGCTTGCATGCGCTGCATCAGTTCAGGCCCCTGAACCCCATCAACATCACCAGGCCAGTTATCGACCTCAGTAGTGGTAGTTAACTGGCCACCGGCTTGCATGCCAGTAATCACAATGGGATTAAGATTGGCGCGGGCAGCGTATACTGCAGCAGTGTATCCAGCAGGGCCTGAGCCCAGAATAATCAATTTATGGTGTTGTATTTCGCTCATTGGTGATCCGTTGTCTGTTCACGCATTGTATTGAGGCCTATTATGCCCGTTTCGCTGAGCGGACAAAACAGGGATCAGCGCTGAATTTTTTAATCTGTCGCCGGTCAGACGCTCTTTAGTTAATCTTGCCGCCGTTAATTTACAGGGCAATGGGCATTATTGTTCAGTTTATGCTCAGTCCGGGCCCGTATGCTGAATAAAGAGTATAAAAGTCCGGATTGTGTCTGGGGAGCAGGGGCTAAATATGTTATTTTTTAGCTCATTTTATGGATAGATGTAAGGATATTTTTCTTGTCTCATAGCAGTCAAACACATAGTCACGAAGCCCGTAGCAAAGAAATCCGCGGCAAGGCTGATTCACGCGAGACAAAAATTGTCTCTTTCTCTGAACTACTGGGCCGGGTAGTGAAAGAGGGTGGGCTGATCATCGTTATCGGTTTTGCTGTTTTTCTACAGTTTGCTCTGCTTGGCTATGATAGTCGTGACCCCGGCTGGTCTCATCTTGGATATCAGCCAGAAGCACGTAATTTTACCGGCTATGTCGGTGCCTGGCTGGCCGATCTGATTCTGTCAGTTTTCGGAGTCGCTGCTTGGCTGGTGCCGTTAATGTTAGTCGTGCCAGCACTGCGCTTTATGGTGCGGCGGCAGGTGTCGCTGCTGGACGGCATCCCCTTCATGATGTTACGTGTGACTGGTGCGATACTGGTATTGCTCTGTCTGGCAACACTGGCTGCTACCCATCTCTCCAATGCCGAAACCCAGCTGCCATTCAGTATGGGGGGGCTGGTCGGCCAGGCGGTATCCGATCTTGCCGTATCACTGTTTAGCCTGATCGGCAGTTCAGTGGTGCTCTGGACGGTGCTGCTATTTGGTATCACCTTAATGCTGGAGCTGTCCTGGTCGCATCTGTTAGAGCGGCTGGGTCAGGCGCTATTTGCGCTCGGCGCCAAGTTAAAGCCTGCGGTGCGTGAAAAGCCTCAGAAGCCGGTGGTCAATCCTTATGCTAAAGAGGATGAGGAAAAACGTAATCTGCTCAGGGCCGCTGCCCGGCAAGGGCATCTGGCGGAGGAGCGGCTGGATGCAGAGCCCGTTGCCAGTGCAGCCCCGTCTGCAATACAGGATCAGCCATACCCCCCTGTAAGGCGAGAGTCTGAGAGACGGGAGCCAGTATTTAACCCGCCTTTGGGACACATTCAACCGGAGACATTGACAGCAGATAACCGGGATGACTATGCCGCACTGGCAGTGCCTGATTATGCTGACTCTTATGAAGCAGGTGCTGATGAGCTGGATGATATCCCGCTTGTTACACAATATGCCGACCCGCAGGTTGCACATTCCTCCCCGTTGGATCAGGCATATGTGTCCTTAGATCGCAAAGGCGTTAAGGTTGTCCCTCTGTCAGAGGCGCATACGCCGATGAAGGACAGTGAACTGGGGCTGGATCATATCCCTCAAACGACTCGTCGGCGTGAGCCGCGAAGAAAGATTCCCTCGCTGGATCTGTTGGATGCACCCGAGCTGAAACAGGGGCACTGTTACAGCGATGATCAGCTGGAAGAGATGTCCCGTCTGCTTGAAAGTAAGTTGAAAGATTTCGGCATCGTTGCTGAGGTTGTCGAGGTTAACCCTGGTCCGGTGATCACCCGCTTTGAGATGCAACCCGCTCCCGGCGTCAAAGCCAGCCGGATAACCAACCTGGCCCGCGATCTGGCGCGTTCTATGGCGGTGATGAGTGTGCGGGTGGTGGAGGTAATCGCTGGCAAATCAGTGATCGGTATCGAGATTCCGAACGAAGAACGACAGATGGTACGCCTGAGTGAGGTGCTGAACTCGAAACCCTATAAAGAAGCATCATCCAAGCTGACATTGGGGCTGGGTAACGATATCGCTGGTAATCCGGTGGTTGCCAATCTGGCGAAGATGCCTCACCTGTTGGTCGCGGGTACCACCGGTTCCGGTAAGTCTGTTGGTGTCAACGCGATGCTGCTGAGTCTGTTGTTTAAAGCGACACCGGATGAGGTGCGGCTGATGCTGGTGGACCCGAAAATGCTTGAGCTCTCGGTCTATGAGGGCATTCCACATCTGCTGGCGCCGGTTATTACCGATATGAAAGAAGCTGCTGGAGGTCTGCGCTGGTGTGTCGCCGAGATGGAACGGCGCTATAAGCTGATGTCTAAAATGGGCGTCAGAAACATCGCCGGTTATAACGACAAGGTTAATGAAGCCCGCGACCGGGGTACTCCGTTGCTTGATCCGCTGTGGAACCCGGAAGAGCAGGGGTTGCCCTCTGATGCACCGGCACCCTATCTGGAGACACTGCCCTATATCGTCGTCTGTATCGATGAGTTTGCCGATATGATTATGGTGGTGGGTAAAAAGGTAGAAGAGCTGATTGCGCGGATTGCACAGAAAGCACGGGCGGCCGGTATTCACCTGATTCTCGCCACTCAGCGCCCCTCTGTGGATGTTATTACCGGTTTGATTAAGGCTAACATTCCTACACGGATCGGCTTCCAGGTGTCTTCTAAGATCGACTCGCGCACAGTGCTTGATCAGAGCGGCGCAGAGCACCTGCTGGGCAATGGCGATATGCTCTACCTGCCTGCTGGCAGTAGTCTGCCAAACCGGGTTCATGGTGCTTTTGTCAGTGATGATGAAGTGCATCGTGTCGTTGAAGCCTGGAAGAAGATTGGCGCGCCGGATTACCTGATCACGGATCTTTCAGAAGTGGTTGAAGGGGGCGGCAGTGCATTTTCTGGCGATATGGATGATGAGCAGGATGCGTTGTATGACGAGGCAGTTGCCTTTGTCACCGAAACTCGCAAAGCCTCGATCTCTTCGGTGCAGCGTAAACTTAAAATCGGTTATAACCGCGCCGCGCGGATGATTGAAACAATGGAAGCAGCGGGAGTTGTATCGCCCGCCAGCCATAACGGTGCCCGTGAAGTATTGGCACCACCACCGCCTAAGGATTGATGATGACATTAAAAAGAATCGCTGCGATCGCACTGCTGGGATGTTCACTGAGCTTCTCTGCCATGGCTGATATTCAGGAAAATTCCGGTCTGAAGCTCAATGAGCTGCTGGCAAAGTTTGGCAGTTTCAGCGCTGAGTTTGATCAGGTCTCTGGCAGTGAAGATTCGCGGCGCATGGAAAACTCAAAGGGCACGTTGCTGCTGGCCAAACCGAATAAATTCAGATGGATCGCGACTGAACCCTTTGCGCAAAAACTGATCAGCGATGGTGAAACCCTGTGGATCTATGATCCTGATCTGGAGCAGGCGACTAAACGCAAAGTAGCTGAAACCGATGCTGGTGTTCCTGCCCTGATTCTTAATGGTCAGATAGAAGAACTGCAGACTCACTATACAATCCGGCTGTTGCAGGAAAAGGGGGATGATCAGCTGTTTGAGCTGCTGCCACTGAAAGAGGCGGACGTCTTCACCCGCATCCGTTTACTGTTTACCGCAGGTGTGATTAAAGAGCTGCAGATGGAAGATTCACTGGGTCAAAGAACCTCTATACTTTTTAATAATCAGAAGCTTAACCCAGACTATTCAGATGATGCTTTTACATTTATTCCCCCTGAAGGTACTGATATTATTGTCGAGAACAAAGCGGAGCCGGTTAACTGATGGCGGACCTGTTTGATGATCTGCAACCGCCAGGATATGAGCCTCTGGCGGCACGGATGCGCCCCCGATCGCTGGATGAGTATTGCGGTCAGCAACACTTGCTGGCACCGGGAAAGCCGCTGCGCAAAGCACTGGAGCAGGGTACTGTTCACTCGATGATTCTCTGGGGACCGCCCGGCGTAGGTAAAACAACCCTGGCCCGCTTGCTGGCCCATCAGGTTGATGCTCATTTTATTATTCTGTCTGCGGTGCTCTCCGGGGTTAAGGATATCCGTGCATCAGTGGATCAGGCGTTACAGGTGAAAGCGCAGTCCGGACGCAAAACCATCCTGTTTGTCGATGAGGTGCATCGTTTTAATAAGTCGCAGCAGGATGCCTTTCTACCCTATATTGAAGATGGAACGTTCCTGTTTGTTGGCGCCACCACTGAAAACCCCTCATTTGAACTGAATAATGCGCTGTTGTCCCGGGCGCGGGTCTATCTGCTTCGCAGTCTGGAGCAGAGTGATATTGAATCATTGTTGCTGCGTGCCCTGCATGATAAAGAGCGCGGTATACCACAACAGCCGCTGGTGTTTGCTGACGGAGCGTTGCAGCAACTGGCATCAGCCGCTGATGGGGATGGTCGACGGGGGCTGAATCTGCTCGAAATCGCTGCCGATCTGGCTGATTTTGATGGCACTCAATACACCATCGGGCCGCAGATTATCGAGGAAGTGCTGAAGTCCAGTGCCCGGCGCTACGATAAGCAGGGGGATCTGTTCTACGACATGATCTCCGCTTTTCATAAGTCAGTACGTGGCTCATCACCGGATGGTGCGTTGTACTGGTATTGCCGGATGCTCGATGGTGGTTGCGATCCGCTTTATATTGCCAGGCGGCTGGTGGCTATCGCTTCAGAAGATATCGGTAATGCTGACCCGCGGGCGATGCAGATTGCCCTGTCTGCCTGGGATGCCTTTGAGCGGGTGGGGCCTGCTGAGGGAAACCGGGCGATTGCCCAGGCTGCGATCTACTGTGCCAGTGCGCCGAAAAGCAATGCGGTTTACAAAGCGTTTAATCAGGCGATGGCTGATGTCAAAACCGATCCGGGTTATGAGGTGCCAGAACATCTGCGTAATGCGCCGACCAGTCTGATGAAGGATCTTGGATATGGGGCTGAATATCGTTATGCTCATGATGAGCCTGATGCCTATGCTGCTGGTGAGTGTTATCTGCCGCCGGAAATTGCCGACCGGCACTATTATCAGCCCAAGCCGCGAGGGCTGGAGATTCGCATTGGCGAGAAACTAGAACAT
This sequence comes from Amphritea sp., assembly GCF_050300915.1. Taxonomy (GTDB): domain Bacteria; phylum Pseudomonadota; class Gammaproteobacteria; order Pseudomonadales; family Balneatricaceae; genus Amphritea. The sequence goes on along the minus strand of NZ_JBNKYN010000028.1, from coordinate 24,349 downwards.
CTGCAGGTGCTGGACCGGGCCAGTAGCAGACAACGATATAAGGATTAGTCCATGCTACACCTGATTTCAGTCGCCGCAGGCGGCGCTGTCGGAGCTCTGGCGCGCTATTGGGTGAGTGGGGTGCTGGTTAGTAATGCCCAGTATAAGCTACCCTATGGCACGATGCTCTGTAACGTGCTGGGCTCGTTTCTGATGGGTATCTGTTTTGTTCTGATCATGGAGAAGGTCCGCATCAGCCCGGAATTAAGACCGTTGCTGATGGTGGGTTTTCTTGGCGCATTCACAACTTTTTCCACCTTCTCGCTGGAAGCCGTGACCATGCTGCAAGAAGGGCATATAATGTCCGCCGCAATTTACATATTAATGAGCGTAGTGCTCTGCCTGGTCGCCCTGTATAGCGGCTTATGGTTTACTCGCCTGTTCTGACTTTAAGGTTGTTTCTGACATTATGCTAGATCCTAAAATTATACGTGCTAACCCGGACGAAGTGGCACAGCTGCTGCTCAAAAAGGGTTATAAGTTTCCCGTCGACGAGTTTAATGCGCTGGAAAATCAGCGCCGTGATGTGCAGGTTGAGTCTGAGCGCTTGCAAAATGAGCGTAACACCCGCTCCAAAAATATTGGTAAAGCGAAAGCGGCCGGTGAAAACATTGAACCGTTGCTGGCTGAAGTCAGCACTCTGGGTGAGCAACTTGATGCCGCCAAAGAGCAGCTGAGAGTCGTTCAAGAACAGATGGATGCGCTGCTGATGGGGATGCCAAATATTCCCCATGAGTCTGTGCCTGCGGGGTTGAGCGAAGACAACAATATTGAGATTCGGAAATGGGGCGAGCCTGCTCAGCTGGATTTCGAGCCAAAAGATCATGTTGATCTCGGCGAGCAGAACGGTGGGCTGGATTTTGCCACCGCGGCGAAAATTACCGGAGCCCGTTTTGCGGTTCTGCGCGGTGGTATCGCCCGTATGCACCGGGCGTTGATTCAGTTTATGCTCGACACCCATACCGCCGAGCATGGCTATGAAGAGACCTATGTCCCTTATCTGGTGAACGCAGACTCATTGCGTGGCACCGGCCAGCTGCCTAAATTTGAAGAGGACCTGTTTAAGGTTCCAGGTGAACGGGATTACTATCTGATTCCGACTGCTGAAGTACCGGTCACCAACATCGTCCGGGATGAGATCATTGATGCGGAACAGATGCCGCTGAAGTTTGTCGCCCATACTCCCTGTTTTCGTAGCGAAGCGGGCAGCCATGGCCGCGATACCCGCGGTATGATCCGCCAGCACCAGTTTGAGAAAGTTGAACTGGTGCATATTGTTGAGCCTTCGAAATCATGGGATGCGTTGGAAGAGTTGATCGGTAATGCCGAGAAAATTCTGCAGAAACTGAATCTGCCATACCGTGTTGTTACCCTGTGTGGCGGCGATCTGGGTTTCAGTGCAGCCAAAACCTACGATATTGAGGTGTGGCTGCCGGGTCAGCAGAAATACCGTGAAATCTCTTCCTGCAGCAACATGGAAGATTTCCAGGCTCGCCGGATGATGGCGCGCTGGCGTAACCCGGAAACCGGTAAGCCTGAGCTGGTGCATACGCTGAACGGTTCTGGTCTGGCGGTAGGGCGTACGCTGGTGGCTATTCTGGAAAACTATCAGACTGCTGAGGGTAAGGTAAAAGTACCTGAAGCTTTACTGCCGTATATGGGTGGTATTACTGAGCTCTGAGCCTTCATTTGTTAAAAAAGCGCCAGCTGGCGCTTTTTTTATACCTGCTGTCAGCTGTTGATGGCATAGCTGATACTGCACCCATCGATAACCATTGCCCGGCCAACGCACTTAAAAACACTTTAGAAGCCCTGGGCTGAAAGGTACAATTCAGTGCCATTTCAACAACCTGAGATGGGCTGTTTAGCGCTAGCGGAGAGAAGATGAAAAACCGGTATGATCTGTTAATTGTTGGCGGTGGTATGGTGGGAGCGACCATCGCTGCTGCCCTGGGTAATACCGATCTTAAAATTGCCGTGGTTGAACAGCAATATCCCGAGCCATATCAGCCTGGTTCAGAACATGATCTGCGGGTATCGGCGCTGAGCATCGCCTCAGAACAGATCTTCAAAACCCTGGGGGTCTGGGACGGCATTGTCTCCCGCAGAGTCTGCCCTTATCGGCGAATGAAAGTATGGGAAAGTGATGAAAATCGCGCCTCCACTGAGTTTGTCAGTAATGATATTGGTGCCGATCATCTGGGCTATATTGTCGAAAATAGAGTCATTCAGCTGGCGCTACTGGAACACCTGAGTCAGTTCGACAATATTGATCTGATCTGTCCCGCAGAAACCGTTGATATCGACTACTCTCCCGGCTGTAGCCTGCTGCGACTGGCGAACGGCCGTGAGCTGATCGGTAAACTGATGATCGCCGCCGATGGTGGCGGTTCAAGGGTGAGAATGGCGGCTGGCATCGGTGTTCATAGCTGGGATTATGATCAGCATGCCCTGGTTGCATCTGTCGTTACTGAGTTGCCGCAGCAGGATATCACCTGGCAGCAGTTCACGCCTGATGGTCCACTGGCCTTTCTGCCTCTCTCGGGCAACCGGGCTTCTCTGGTGTGGTATAACCGCCCATCTGAAGTCAGGCGGCTACTAAAACTTGATGACCAACCGTTTATTAATGAGCTGAGCAAAGCGTTTCCTGAGCGGCTGGGTAGCATTGATTCATTACTTGAGCGAGGTGCTTTTCCGCTGCGCCGCCAGCACGCCCAGCAGTATGTCAAAGAGGGCGTTGCCCTGGCAGGCGATGCCGCCCACATGATTAACCCGCTGGCCGGTCAGGGAGTGAATATAGGCTTACTGGATGCGGCAGTCCTGGCAGAAGTTATTCTCAAAGGTCATCGGCAGGGCGTTGAGATTAGCGATCTGTCGTTACTACAACAGTATGAACAGCAGCGACGGGGTCATAATCTGATGATGATGCAAGTGATGGATGGCTTCTACCGGGTGTTTTCTAATGACCTGCTACCTTTGAAACTGCTGCGAAACTTTGGCCTGGGCGTTGCTGAACGAGTGGCACCTGCTAAAAACAAGGTGATGCGTTTTGCGATGGGGCTGGAAGGCACACTGCCGGCACTGGCCCGGGGTGAAAAGCTCTGAAGCTGAAACGCGATCATTGAGATATTGTGAAGCTCAACTCGCATGCAGGCCTTCAAAGGAATATAAAAAAACGGAGCCCAAGGCTCCGTTTTTTTATTAGGTGAAGATTGCTTATTTAGCGTCTTCTGCCTTCGGCGTAGCCGGTGCTGGTGTAGCGACTGGAGCGGGTGCAGCAGCGGGAGCTTCAGCTTTCTTAACGGGAGCAGCTTTCTTCGCAGGTGCGGCAGCAACAGGCTTTTTAGCAGCAGGAGCAGCGGCTTTCTTCGCCGGAGCGGCAGCGGCAGGTTTCTTCGCAGCAGGGGCGGGCTTCGCAGCGGCTTTGGGGGCTGCGGCTTTCTTTGCAGGGGCTGGTTTAGCCGCAGCTTTGGGGGCTGCAGGTTTGCTTTCTGTTTTAGCGGTTGCTGTAGCCGCTGTCATGAACTTACTCAGGTCTTCAAAGTAGTTCATATCTTTCAGGCCCAGGCCGGCAAAACTTTTTTCAATAACAGCGGTTAACTCTTCTTTAGCTGAGTTAAGTGCAGCCATCTCTTCTTCTGCAACGCTGCTCAGTTTAGCTTCAAGCGTCTTAACATATTCAACCTGAAGCTCGATCGCTTCTTTAGGATCTTTGATAGAAGACAGAGCCTGCATTTGCGCCATAGTCGCGTTAACAAAATCAGAGACGTAACCAGACTGCAGGGCAATCAGTTTCTCAGCAGCTTTTTTGTTGATCTCAGCCATATCAACAACGGGCTTCATATTTTCCTTAACGTCTTTCATCATATCTTCGTACATGTTTATTCACCTGTGATCGCAAGAGTTTCAATCTTTGTGCGTTGCAGCAATTTTGTCCACTATATTAGCCGCATACAATAATGTCAATTATATTGTTGCGGTGCAACATAGGGATTTTTTTCAAAGAACACAACTATTTGGTAGACGTTCCCGGCAGTATCAACCTAAAGAATATTGATGAAAAAAACATGACAATAGAGGAAAGATTGAGGCTGCCGGAAGCCTCCTGCTAGTTAATGTAGCTCAGTTCCTGTCAAAGTTGCGTGTAATCTGTCATTTCTTCGTTGTGAGCGGGTCAAAAGACGTTGATTTAGTTACAATGATCGCTATATCTAGATATGAGATCACAGACATTGGATAACCTTATGACTTGTCACCCGGCTTTTACACTCAAGCGCACGGAAACCATCGAATCACTGGGCATTGATATGCAGGAGTATGTCCATACCCGTACTGGCGCTCTTCATTATCATATAGCCGCTGATAATCAGGAAAATGTCTTCCTGGTCGCGTTTAGAACCGTGCCGGAAGACAATTGTGGTGTTGCCCATATTCTAGAGCACACCGCGTTGTGTGGTAGTGCTAAGTATCCGGTGCGTGACCCGTTCTTTATGATGAGCCGGCGGTCGCTGAATACCTTTATGAACGCATTCACCAGCAGTGACTGGACCGCGTATCCCTTTGCCAGCCAGAACCGTAAAGACTACTTTAATCTGCTGGATGTCTATCTGGATGCGGCGTTTTTCTCCCGCCTCGATCCGCTGGATTTTGCCCAGGAAGGACACCGCATTGAATTCAGTGAGGCCGATAACGCTGACAGTCCGCTGCTCTATAAAGGCGTGGTTTACAACGAGATGAAAGGGGCGATGAGTTCGCCGGTTTCCTATCTGTGGCAGACCCTGACCCGTCATCTGTTTCCATCGACTACCTACCATTACAACTCCGGTGGTGACCCAGAGGCGATCCCCGATCTCAGCTATGAGCAGCTGTTGCACTTTTATAAAACCCATTACCATCCATCCAACGCTGTATTCATGACGTTTGGTGATATTCCGGTTGGGGAGTTACAGCAACGGTTTGAAGATCAGGCACTCTCCAGTTTTGATAAGCTGGATGAAGAGATCGCTGTCGGAGATGAAAAACGCTACTTCTCGCCTGTCAGGATAGAGGAGGCCTATGCGCTCGACGATGAGGACAGCAGTGGTAAAACCCATCATGTGCTGGCCTGGTTGCTCGGCCCGAGCATTGATCTGGAGCAGCAGCTTAAAGCCAATCTGCTGTCCCGTGTATTGCTGGATAACAGCTCTTCACCGCTGCGCTATGCCCTTGAATCAACTGACCTGGGTGCATCGCCTTCGCCGCTCTGTGGTCTGGAAGAGTCCAACCGTGAGATGGGCTTTATGTGCGGGATTGAAGGCAGTGAGCCGGAGAAAGCCGCTGAGTTTGAACAACTGGTACTGGACACTCTTGCTAAAGTGGCTGAAAACGGTGTCCCTCAGGAACACCTTGAAGCCGCATTGCACCAGTTGGAGCTAAGCCAGCGGGAGATCAGCGGTGATGGTTATCCCTACGGCATGAGTCTGATTTTGGCGTCTCTGTCCTCCGCTATCCATCGTGGCGACCCGATTGCTCTGCTCAATCTTGATCCGGTGCTGGCTAAGCTGCACGAAGAGATTACCCATCCAGACTTTATTCCGTCGATGGTACGTGAGTTGCTGGATAACCCGCACCGGGTAAGGCTGACGCTGAGACCCGACTCGAAACTGGCGGAGAAACGCGATGCGGCTGAAATGGCGAAACTGGAAAGAATTCGTCAATCCCTTGATGACAACCAGAAGCAGGCTGTTATCGACCGGGCAAAGGCGCTTGAAGCCCGGCAAAATCAGATCGATGATGAGTCACTACTGCCAAAAGTCACGATCGCTGATGTCCCTGGGCAGATGCATATTCCGCAGGGGACTGAAGCATCATTAGGGGGATTTACTTATCACTTTTACCCTCAGGGCACTAATGGACTGGTGTATCAGCAGGTGATTATGGATCTGCCAGAGCTGACCGAGGAAGAACTACAACTGGTTCCGCTGTATAGCAACTGTCTGACTGAACTGGGGTGTGACGGCAAGAGTTATCAGGATACCCAGGCATGGCAGTCACAGGTGTGTGGCAGTATCAGTGCCTACGCATCGGTACGTGGCAACATTGAGGACGAGCAAAAAGTCAGCGGTTATATGACGCTTTCCGCTAAAGCGCTGCTGAGCAAAAATACTGAAATGACGGAACTGGTGTATAAAGCCCTTACCAGTGTCCGTTTTGATGAGCTGAGCCGGATTCGCGAGATGGTGTCTCAGCAGCGTACCCGTAAAGAGCAGAGTGTCACCGGGCAGGGCCACAGTCTTGCGATTATGGCGGCGGTCAGTCAGTTATCACCGGGCGGACTACTAGCGCATAACCAGCGGGGTCTGCAAAGCATCCGGGCAATAAAAGCGCTGGATGAAGCCATTCGCGATGAGGAAAATCTTCAACAGCTGGCCGCATCTCTGGAGCAGTTGCATCAGAAGATGCTCCACGCCCCACGTCGTTTTCTGATTGTGACGGAAGCCGAACATCAGCAGACGATGGCGGAAACCCTGGCGGCGCAGTGGCAGACTGCTGTTGATGACAGTGGTTTTAAACCCTTTACCCTGCCTTCGATCCGTAAGGGTGTTAAGCAAGCCTGGACGACCAGCACCCAGGTTAACTTCTGCGCCAAAGCCTATCCAACGGTTGCGGTTGAACATCCCGATGCGGCGGCGTTGACGGTACTGGGTGATTTTCTGCGCAACGGCTTTCTGCATCGGGTGGTGCGGGAGAAGGGCGGCGCTTACGGCAGCGGAGCAGGTCAGGATTCCGCTGATGCGGTATTCCGCTTCTTCTCTTACCGGGACCCGCGCCTGACTGAAACCCTGGCAGATTTTGATGCCTCGCTGATCTGGCTGCAAGAGAGTGAGCTTGAGGCGCAGAAACTGGAAGAAGCGATTCTTGGTGTGGTGAGCAGTATCGATAAACCCGGTTCGCCAGCCGGGGAGGCGAAGCAGGCTTACCATAGTGCCTTGTTTGGCCGCACGCCAGAGCAACGTGAGAGTTTCCGACAGCGTATTCTCAAGGTAACCCTGGAAGACCTGAAACGTGTCGGTGCAACCTATTTCAAACCTGAGTTGGCAAGTGTTGCGGTAGTCACCAGCCCAGCAGCAGCCGCCAAACTGGATGACCAGTTCGACGTTATTGCTCTCTAACGCTAATCCTTTTGCTTGCGGAGCACTATAAGCCTCTCTGTTTATCCAGAGGGGCTTTGTTAATGATGAAAACGAATAATTTTATTATTGGTGCAGCACTGATACTGGTTTCCGAGATGTTTCTGGTGTTGTCCGGAATGGTGATCAGACAGGTGTCTGCTGAGCTGCCCACGGAGATGATTGTGTTCTTCCGTAACCTATTGGGGCTGATGTTGTTTCTGCCCTGGCTGGTGCGCAAAGGGCCTTCTGTGCTGCATACCACCAAGCTGCGCTTTCATCTGATGCGCGCAGGTGTGGGGGTGACCGCGATGACCTGTCTGTTTTATACCTGGGGGCAACTGCCATTGGCGCAGGCAGCACTGCTAAAACAAACGGCACCATTCTTTACTCCCCTGGTGGCATTCTGGTGGCTGAAGGAGCGTATCCGTCTGCAGGTTAAGCTGGCGATCTTAGTCGGCTTTATCGGTGTTGCTTTTATTATCAACCCACAAGAAGCTGCGATTAATATCGGCATCCTGATCGCCCTCACCGGGGCTTGCCTGGGGGCGCTGGCAAAGGTGACGGTACGGCGGATGACCGATACCGAGTCACCTCAGCTGATTGTGTTCTATTTTGCCTTCTTTGCGGCACTGTTGTCTGCGATACCCGCCTGGCTCACCGGAGCGGGGTTGACCCTCATACAGTTCGGCTGGTTAGTCGTGTTGGCGGCGACATCGACGGTTGCGCAGTTACTGCTGAGCAAAGCGTATGGTATGGCACCTGCGGGTCAACTGGCACCCTATACTTACGGATCGGTCGCGATGGCCGCGCTGCTGGGTTGGCTGGTGTGGGGTGAGGTTCTGGGGCTGAATACGCTGTTGGGCATTCTGCTGGTCAGTTGTGCCGGAGTCGTGGCGATGGTGGGTAAACGGGAGCCGGTAATTAAACCGGCCACCGATCCAGTGCTTTAATGCTTAATTTATCTCCCGCTGCTGTTTTCAGTTTTAGCTGTCACTCTCGTCCTGCGCTTCGATGAGCGCGGTCTGGCTGAGTGACTGAATCCGTGAATTGCTGCGATAGGGCACCTGGCTGCTGGGTACCCGCTTCGAGGCCGATAGCAGATGTGCCGGTTGGTCATCAAAAAAGATATGTGGACGCAGAGCACTTAATACCGGCTCTTTACTCAAACCGCCGAGAAAAAACGCCTGATCGACATTTACTCCCCACTGGCGCAGAGTTTTTATGACGCGCAAGTGCGCCGGGCCGTTACGGGCAGTGACAATCGATAGCCGTAGTGGTGAGCGGTCGGCACCGAGTTTCTGATTGAGCCGGGACAGCACCCTGACCAGTTTGGCAAACGGGCCGTCAGGCAACACCACATCTTCATTGTCTGACTCGTTCTGTTGAAAGCGTTCCAGCCCCTCGGTTTTGTAGATATATTCTGAGTCATCAGAAAACAACACCGCGTCGGCATCGAAAGCGATACGGATCTGATCCCGGTCTGGCTGGAAACTTTCCGGCGGATCATAGATCAGTGCAGCCGCACAGTCCTGAGTATCAATCGCGACCTGAGCATCATCCGGATGGCGCGTCAGTAGCAGATCAACGCTGTAGGCCTGTAGAAAAGGTGCGAGTGATTCACCTCCGGTAAAGGCTGAGCGGGTAATATCCAATTGGTAGTGCTGGATGGACTTAAGCACTCTTAAGCCGGTATCGGGGCTATTTTTAGACATCACCACCACTTCAACAAGGCGCTCTTCAGACAGGGCGTTAAGGCTAAGCAGTGCTTCTACCAGATGAAATGCAGTTCCTTTACCCAGGATTTTATCTTCCTGCGCAAACTGATAGCGGCGATAAGCCTCAACATCCTGCTGCTGATAGATACTGTCTTCATGTTCAAGATCAAACAGTGCCCGGCTGGAAACGCCAACCACCAGAACCTCATCAAAGGCAAATGTCATTATCTTGTCCGCTGTTTACGATCAATTCATCCATGCCGCTAGTTAACCACACTACAGGCAATGAATCATCTGTGAGTGCTGTTCAAAAAACAGTCTATGTTCGGTATGATCATTCCTATTCCGGCGTCACTCTTAACCCTGCGGTAACCCTATTTTGAAAGCTTCCCGTTGCTCAATTCGCAAGTGGCTGATCCGTATGCTGCTGGCGCTGATCCTGTTTCCTGTTTTGCTGGTACTGGCGCTGCGCTTTGTCGACCCGGCGGTGTGGATGTGGCAGATTCAGCGGGAACTTAATCCACCCACAGGTTATCCGGCAAATACGCACCATACCTGGGTGCCTCTGGAACAGATATCTCCGGCGATGCAACTGGCGGTTATCGCCGCTGAAGATCAGAAATTCCCCTACCATTGGGGGCTTGATCTGGATTCAATAGCCGATGCCCTGAGTGACAATCAGGAGGGTGGTAACATCAGAGGTGCCAGCACTCTGACACAGCAAACCGCAAAAAATTTATTTCTTTGGTCTGCGAAGAGCTACCTGCGAAAAGGCCTGGAAGCGGGTTTTGCCGTCATGATGGAACTGTTGTGGAATAAGCAGCGTATTCTTGAAGTCTATCTGAATATTGTTGAGTTTGGCCCCGGAATCTATGGTGTAGAAGCGGCAAGTCAGACCTATTTCCATAAATCGGCGAAGCGGCTTTCAACCACTGAAGCGGCACGTCTGGCGGCGGTGTTGCCCAACCCTTATCGACTCAGTGTGGCCCGCCCCAGTAACTATGTCTGGCAACGGGTCCGCTGGATTGAAAACCAGATGCGCCTGCTGGGACCTGATCACTGGAATCCATAAACTCGCAGCGCTTCAGCCTGATATAGTGGCGACAACAAAAAACCGCCCGGAGGCGGTTTCTGCATTGAGCTTATCTGGCGTAGAATTAGCTATCTTCTGGCTCGTATCCCAGATTAGGTGACAACCAGCGTTCCGCTTCGGTTTTCTCCATCCCGGTCCGTTTAGCGTAAGATTCCAATTGATCCTCACCGATTTTGGCAACGCCAAAATACTGGGACTGGGGATGGCTGAAATACCAGCCACTGACAGAGGAGGTGGGTAACATAGCATAGCTGTCGGTCAGGCTCATGCCGATGCGGTTTTCGACATCCAGCAGCTTCCACAGCAGACCTTTTTCGGTATGCTCAGGGCAGGCCGGATAGCCAGGGGCAGGGCGTATACCCTGATATTTCTCCCTGATCAGTGCTTCGTTATCCAGTTGTTCATCGGCGGCATAACCCCAGAACTCGCGACGGGTCCGGGCGTGCATATATTCAGCCAGCGCTTCAGCCAGCCGGTCAGCCAGCGCTTTCACCATAATGCTGTGATAGTCATCGTGGTCCGCTTCATAGGCATCAATCATCAGCTGATCACCGATACCGGCCGTGACCGCAAATGCACCAAAGTAATCGGCTTTACCGCTTGTTTTAGGGGCAATAAAGTCGCTCAGACACATATTGGCTTTGCCATCGGTTTTCTCAACCTGCTGACGCAGATGGTGAAGTTCCATCAGCACTTCGGCGCGATTTTCGTCTGTATACAGCTCGATATCGTCATCATTGATGCTGTTCGCCGGGAACAGACCGATAACGGCTCTGGCTTCCAGCTTTTTATTATCAATGATGTCGTCCAGCATCGCTTTAGCATCGTTAAACAGGCGAGTGGCTTCTTCACCGATGATCTCATCGGTGAGAATGCGCGGATAGCGACCGGCCAGCTCCCAGGAGTGGAAGAACGGCGTCCAGTCGATGTAATCGCGCAGCTCATTTAGGTCGATATTCTCGAAGGTCTGAACACCCGGTTGCGAGGGAACCGGTGGGGTGTAGCTGTCCCAGTCGATCCTGAATTTGTTGGCCCGCGCCTGACCCAGAGAAACCCGGCGGGACTGACTCTGACGTTCGGCATAACGCTGCCGTACTGCCTCATAATCTTCCTGAATCTCTTTGACATAGGCGGCTTTGCGCTCTTTTGAAAGCAAGGTGCTGGCAACATTGACTGCACGGGAGGCGTTGGTAACGTGTACCACCTGGTCCCGGTTGTAGGCCTGATCAATCTTAACCGCAGTGTGTGCTTTAGAGGTGGTCGCACCTCCAATCATCAGGGGGATATTAAAGCCCTGACGCTCCATCTCTCTGGCGACATGCACCATCTCATCCAGGGATGGGGTAATCAGGCCCGAGAGGCCGATGATATCGACATTTTCTTCGCGAGCGGTACGCAAAATCGTTTCGGCGGGCACCATAACACCGAGGTCTATAATCTCGTAGTTATTACACTGCAGCACCACGCCCACAATGTTCTTGCCGATATCGTGAACATCACCTTTTACCGTGGCCATGAGAATCTTACCCGCTGTCTCACTGGCGGCGCCGGCCTTTTCTTCCTCGATGAACGGCATCAGATAAGCAACGGCTTTTTTCATCACCCGGGCGGATTTGACCACCTGAGGCAGGAACATCTTACCGGCACCAAACAGATCGCCAACGACACCCATGCCATCCATTAATGGCCCTTCAATCACCTGAATAGGGCGGTCATACAGATGTCGGCACTCTTCCACATCTTCATCAATATATTCGGCGATCCCTTTAACCAGTGAGTGCGACAAACGTTCCTGAACCGGCAGTCCGCGCCACTCCAGTACTTTCTCTTCAGTCTGGGAGCTACCATCGCCGCGATACTTTTCGGCAATTTCGAGTAACTTGTCGGTGCCCTGAGCGTCGGTATTCAGAATCACCGCCTCAACGGCAACACGCAACTCTTCCGGCAGGTCATCGTAGATCGCCAGTTGCCCGGCGTTGACGATGCCCATATCCATACCCTGTTGAATCGCATGGTAAAGGAACACGCAATGGATCGCTTCACGCACCGGGTTATTACCACGGAACGAGAAGGAAACGTTGGAGACACCACCGGAAATCATTGCGTAGGGCAGGTTTTTCTTGATCCAGCCAGTTGCGCGGATAAAGTCCAGTGCATAGTTATTGTGTTCATCAATACCGGTGGCAACGGCGAAGATATTCGGGTCAAAGATAATATCTTCCGGTGGGAAACCTACTTTTTCGGTAAGCACTTTATAAGAGCGCTCACAGATCTGAATTTTGCGCTGTTCAGTATCGGCCTGGCCATCTTCGTCGAACGCCATAACCACTACCGCCGCACCATAGCGACGCAGCAGGTTGGCCTGATAGATAAACTTCTCTTCACCCTCTTTTAAGCTGATGGAGTTCACCATCCCTTTGCCCTGAATACATTTCAGGCCCGCTTCAATCACCTCCCATTTGGAGTTCACCACCCCTTTGCCCTGAATACATTTCAGGCCCGCTTCAATCACCTCCCATTTGGAGGAATCGATCATGATCGGCACCCGGGAGATATCCGGTTCAGAGGCGATCAGGGTGAGAAAACGCACCATTGCGGCTTCTGCATCCAGCATCCCCTCGTCCATATTGATGTCGATGATCTGCGCACCGTTTTCAACCTGCTGCCGCGCCACTTCCAGTGCGGCTTCGTAATCACCCTCTTTAATGAGGCGTTTAAACATCGCCGAACCGGTGACGTTGGTCCGCTCACCAACGTTCACAAACAGGGTGTCTTTACTGATATTCTGCGGTTCCAGACCGGCTAATCGGCACTCAACCGGAATCTCCGGAATCTGCCGGGGAGGGTATTCGTTGGCAGCATTGCCCATCGCCGTAACATGGGCCGGGGTGGTGCCACAGCAGCCACCGATAATATTCAGAAAGCCTGCCTGAGCCCATTCGCGGATCTCACCGGCCATCTGCTCCGGTGTTTCATCATAGCCACCAAAGGCATTGGGCAAGCCCGCATTAGGGTGTGCCGAGACAAAGGTATTGGCGATGCGGGAAAGCTCTTCCACATACTGACGCAGTTCCTGTGGCCCCAGTGCACAGTTCAGACCGATCGATAACGGCTTAATATGACGTACCGAGTTCCAGAACGCTTCAGTTGTCTGACCAGACAGGGTACGCCCGGACGCATCGGTAATGGTGCCAGAGATCATTACTGGCAGGCTGATGCCGTTATCTTCAAAATACTGATCGACGGCGAAGATAGCCGCTTTGGCATTCAGGGTGTCGAAGATAGTCTCAATCAGGATGATATCGGCCCCACCTTTGATCAGTCCATCAACCGATTCGGTATAGGCTTCAACCAGTTGATCAAAGGTAACATTGCGAAATCCGGGGTCGTTGACATCCGGGGAGATAGAGCAGGTACGGTTGGTTGGGCCAAGTACTCCGGCGACATAACGTGGCTTCTCCGGGGTTTCCGCTGTCACCTCATCGGCCACTTGGCGGGCTAACTGGGCTGCCACCAGGTTGATCTCATGGCTGATCGATTCCATCTCATAATCAGCCATGGCAATCTGGGTGGCATTAAAGGTGTTGGTTTCGATGATGTCGGCACCGGCATCCAGATAAGCACGGTGGATAGAGGTGATAACCTCAGGCTGAGTCAGCACCAGCAGGTCGTTATTGCCTTGCAGATCGACATTCCAGTTAGCAAACCGTTCACCGCGAAAGTCGGCTTCATTCAGTTTACGATCCTGAATCATCGTGCCCATACCGCCATCAAGAACCAGAACCCGTTCTGACATGGCTTGTTTCAATTGAGCTGTTTTATCTACTACAGTATTTAACGACACGTTTGTAAACCTACCAATAACCTATTGTAAAGGCGGCTATTTTAACCAATTTATCCGGTGTGTGGGTGAGTTACTCTCACTTGATGATGAATAATATTTGTATTGTCGCGAATCGACACGTTATTCAGCGAGTAAAACCGCTTACTCTGGAATGCGTTGAGTCTTTAAAGGATGCTGAAAAACGAAAACCCGCATGGTCGCTGTGAACGATCCAGGCGGGTCATATTGTCTGACAGATAGATCAGGTGGTTTGTAGGCGTAAGTCAGTACGACGGCTTACCCAGCGCATTCCCATGAGAATCGTCACCAGTGTCACCAGATAGAAAGCCAGGTGAATAATCGTCGGACGCTCCTGATAGCCGATCAGAATATGCAGCAGCTGACCCAGTATAGATTTTTCAGAAAGCAGATCTCCACTGTCCCAGAGCGGCGCCTGGTAGGGCAGGTAGCCAGCCTGTATCAGATATCCTGCGGCGGAGGCAGCAAGGCCTGAAGCCAGCAGCAGAATCATCCACCCAGTCAGCTGGAACAGACGACTGGTTGGTATGCGCAGCAGTCCGGAATAGATCAAACGTCCCACCAGAATGCCGGCAACAACCCCTATTAAGCTGCCAATTAGCATCGCATTCGCAGAACTGCCGCTGGCGGTTACGCTGTACATAAACAATACAACTTCCGACCCCTCACGCAACACGGCCATACCTGACGCCACCGCAAGAAAATACAGTGGCAGAGAGCCGTCAGTAATTTTAGCACTGACGTTCTTCATATGAGCAACCAGCTCGCGAGCGTGATGCGACATCCAGATGTTGTGCCATGCAAGCATCAGCACGGCTATCAGAAGAATACAGGCGTTCATCAACTCCTGACCGGTACCTTCAAAAGCGCTGGTGATTGAACTGGCGAACAGTGCAACGATGCAGGCCCCTGCCAGACCTGCCAACAGCCCAGCACCGATCCACAAGGTGCGGCGGGGCAGACCGCAGGTTGCCGCCAGCAAAATACTGACAATCAGCGCGGCTTCGAGCACTTCACGGAAGACAATAACAGCAGAACTCAGCATAGGGCTACCTCACACAAGCGTGATTATTCAACAATCAATGCGCCTTTAGCGGTTTTTTCATGAAACTCACCCACAAATTCGTAACGGCCCGGCTCAAATGGCCCCACCATGATGGATGCTTTGCTGTTTCCAGGAATCACTTTCTCCAGGGTGAAGTCTTCGCCTTCAAACTCTTCAGGAGTGGTGTCCTGGTTGTGTACTAGCAGCTTGACGCGCTTATTCGCAGGGATTTTGATCTCTGCAGGTGAAAACATATGATCTTTGATTGCCAGTTCAAAACTGGTTTCAGCTGCCAGCGCAGTAGTTGAAGTAACAAACAGAGCTGCAATAAACAGTTTTTTCATGAAAGCCTCGGTAATAATCTGTTTCTTAATGATAATAGTTATCATATAGATTCGCAAAAGCAGATGCAATATCAGAGACCGGTGAAATTTTCGTTAGTAAAAGGGGAGGTCAGCTCATGATCAGTTCTCTGCTGCCGGAGCAAACCAATCAAGAGAGTTCTCTGACACCCGCTGTCGATTAATTAAAGAGTAACCCGCAGTAACAATCGCTTAATTTTTTAAAAATTACTGGTACAATTGCCGCCGCTTATTAAGGTCAGTAAAAACATAACATTAGTTATGTTTATTGTTACCTTATAGTTTTAGTACGATCTGATTCATCGTTTATTAAAACGTTCTGTCTCATGACTGGAATAGTGTTGCAAAAATTTCCACAGCGGTGGCTGTGAGGAGACTAAAAGGCGGCAGCTGATGCTCCGCCTGGTCTGGCGTCAGTGGCGTTGCTAAGACGATCTGCTGGCAGGTATTTACTGAAACTACTTTCAGTAGGGTGATAGTCCGGTAGACCCGGTTAATTGAGGCGCAGGTTAATACGATGCTGCAAACATTCTTAAAAGCTAAATTGCACCGGGTTACGGTCACACATGCGGAACTTCATTATGAAGGCTCCTGCGCAATTGATGGTGTGTTGCTGGAACGCTCTGGTATTAAAGAGTATGAACAGATACATATCTACAACATCAATAATGGCGAGCGGTTCACGACCTACGCGATCCGGGGTGAGGACAATAGCGGAATTATTTCGGTAAATGGTGCTGCGGCTCACCGGGCATCAAAAGGTGATCTGCTGATCATCTGTTCTTATGTGCAGTTGAATGAACAGGAAGCTGAGACGTTTGAACCAACCCTGTGTTACTTCGAAAACGCCAAGAACGAAAATGATGCGCACCGGGTCAGTGATGAAGAGCTGCATCAGCGTAATGTCATGACCGGTATTAAGAGCAGCATCGCAGTCCAGGAAAGTAACTGATACAACCAACGATGATGCTTCAGAAAAGCTGCCGTCTGGCAGCTTTTTTATGTCTGACTGAACCCTCCAATAAACGATAGATTGTCGACAATTGATCTGAGTCATTATTTTATCGCGCTATAAATGATCTAAAAATCGCCTCAAACTCATATTCTGTCTACATATCGTAGACAATTTAGCCTTTTGTAGTACTTTATTTTGTAAGCATTTAAGTTAGAGTGTGTTCCATCAGGCTATACCTGCAGATAAAAATGATAGGCCTATAAAAGCGGGTACTGCCGGTCTGAAACATATAATAACGGTTACAGCGAAGGGCCAGTGCTATGTCATACAAAGAAGAATACAGAAGATCAATCGAAACCCCTGAAGCGTTCTGGGCTGAGAAAGCTGAAGCGGTTAAGTGGTTTAAGAAGCCAGAAACTATTCTGAGTAAGGATGAAAATGGTATAGACCGCTGGTTTGCTGATGGTGAGATGAACACCGCTTATCTGGCTCTGGACTATCACGTTGAGTCTGGCCGCGGTGATCAGGATGCACTGATTTTCGATTCCCCTGTAACTGACACCAAACAGCGCTACACCTATTCAGAACTGCGGGATGCGGTCGCTAAGTTTGCCGGTGTGCTCAAAGCTCAGGGCGTTGAGAAAGGTGATCGGGTTGTTATCTATATGCCAATGATCGCTGAAGCGGTTATTGCGATGCTCAGTGTTGCTCGTCTGGGGGCAATTCATTCCGTTGTGTTTGGTGGCTTTGCGCCGCACGAACTGGCCGTGCGGATTGATGATGCAGAGCCTAAGGTGGTTGTTACTGCATCCTGCGGTATCGAGATTACTAAAGTGATCGAATACAAGCCGTTGCTGGACGAGGCGATTAGCAAGTCTGCACATCAGCCTGATAGCTGTATTATTTTCCAGCGTCCTCAGGTAGCGGCAGCGATGATTGAAGGTCGTGATATCGACTGGGTTGAAGCCGTTGCTGCAGCAGAGCCTGCTGAATGCACCCCGGTTAAAGCCACTGACCCCCTCTATATTCTTTACACCTCCGGCACCACCGGTAAGCCAAAAGGTGTAGTGCGTGATAACGGTGGTCATGCCGTGGCGCTGAAATACAGCATGAAAGCGATCTATAACATGGAGCCTGGTGAAGTGTTCTGGGCGGCGTCCGATGTTGGCTGGGTGGTAGGGCACTCCTATATCGTTTATGGCCCACTGCTGGCTGGCTGCACCACCATCGTTTACGAAGGTAAGCCGATCAAGACCCCTGACGCCGGTGCGTTCTGGCGTGTTTGTGCAGAGTATGGTGCTAAAGCGCTGTTTGCTGCACCAACCGCATTCCGTGCGATCAAAAAGGAAGATCCGGATTCAGAGCTGCTAAAACAGTATGACCTGAGCAAGCTGCAAACGATCTTCATGGCCGGTGAACGATTAGATCCGCCGACTTACCACTGGACTAAAGAGACTCTGGGCAAGCCGGTTATCGATCACTGGTGGCAGACCGAGACCGGCTGGGCTATCTGCGGTAATCTGACCGGTGTTGAGATGCTTGAGCCTAAACCCGGTTCATCAACCGTTCCTGTCAGTGGCTTCAATATTCATATTCTTGACCATGATGGTAATGAGCTACCTAACGGTGAGCAGGGCAATATTGCTATTAAGCTACCACTACCTCCAAGCTGCTTACCCACGGTATGGGGCGATTTTGAGCGTTTCCGCACCGGCTACCTGAATGAGTTCCCGGGTTATTACTGCTCTGGTGATGGCGGCTATAAAGATGATGACGGTTATATTTTCATCATGGGGCGTACCGATGATGTTATCAACGTTGCCGGTCACCGTCTCTCTACCGGCGAGATGGAGGAGATCGTCGCTGCTCACCCGGCAGTGGCTGAGTGCGCGGTAATCGGTATCAATGATCCGCTGAAAGGGCAGCAGCCGATCGGTCTGGTACTGCTTAAAAACGGTGTTGAGATTGATGACGCACAAATTGAAGCCGAACTGGTTGCGATGGTGCGTAAAGAGATCGGTGCAGTAGCCTGCTTCCGCCGTGCAATCGTGGTACAGCGTTTGCCAAAAACCCGTTCGGGTAAAATTTTGCGTAAACTGCTGCGTCAGATCGCTGATGGTCAGGATTACACTGTACCTTCAACCATTGATGACCCCGCATCTCTGCCAGAAATTCAGGAGATCATGGGGCGTAATGGCCTGGTAAGCTGACCCATTCTAATTAAACGTTTTACTACCTTTAGGCAGCCTGCAGGCTGCCTTTTTTATTTCATACGGGCATGTTGTCTATTAATCCGGTTAAGCTGCCAGCAAGCTTGGCTATTTACACTCAGGCTATGCACTTCAGCAACAGTGCAGAAACGCTGATCTCTCTATCTGTAAAAGGGCCTCTATGCTGCGTTGCAACGCTCTGCCAATAGCATTCGCTATTTCGTTTTCGACCTTTACTGCTGCTCAGACAAATGATGCAACCGTCTTTGAGCAGAAAAACCTCTATGGCCGCTGGCACTGTAACCATTTTATGGAGGATGCAGGCACGCGACTGAAAGTAGACTATGACATAAACTACTTTGCAGATGGCAGAGCTAACGGTTCTGGAACCTTGCTATTGAGGATGCAAAACTTTCCTGAAATAGAGTACAGCATCAGCAATCGTTCAACCTGGGTGCTCAGCGGGCGCTCGCTTATTTTATCCTCGCAAGCGTTTACGCTGGTGAACCGGTCTCACCCAGAGTTAGATAACTTTCTTAATTTAGAAAGTATGTTCCCGCAGAATATCCGCGAGTCATCCAGAATACTGGAATTAACTAAGTCTACGCTGAAAGCGCAGTCAGAGTCCTACGGCGGGATTTATACCTGTTCTAAAATATCGTAAAAAGTTAAGCCATTCATTTTTAAGTGGGTTCTCAACTTTGAGCATCTAATCAGAAGTCTGGCTTCGCGCCTATTTATTCTCTGATGCGGATGCCCTGAGTAAAATCCAGTCAAGTGCCCGGGTAGGCAATACTCGTCGCAGAAAACCAAACAGATGGGTGGGGACGGTGACATAGTAACGGGGTTTGGGACGCTTGCTCTCCAGTGCATGAATCACTTTAGTCAAGACTGCTTGCGGCCCCAGTGTAAACATATCATTGCCATCATCGGCTTTACTCAGGCGTTGCAGTACTTTCTGGTAAGTCTCACGAAAAGGGCTGGAATCTACGTCGATATTGTCGCGAAAGGCGATGAAGGCGTTTTCTCTGAATTTGCTTTTTACCGGGCCAGGTTCTATCAGGGAGATATGTATTCCGCTACCGTCCAGTTCCTGCCGCAGGGTATCGCTGTAACCTTCAAGCGCGAACTTACTGGTGTTGTAGGCGCCGCGAAAGCGCATGGTAATCAGCCCCAGAATAGAGCTGTTCTGAATAATCCGGCCTGAACCCTGACGCCGCATCAGTGGCAGCACCCGACAGGTGAGTTCATGCCAACCCAGCAGGTTGGTCTCCAGTTGTTTACGCAGGAGATCCCGGCTGAGATCTTCGATAGCACCGGGCTGGCCATAAGCACCGTTATTAAACAGGGCATACAGCGCACCGCCCGTTTCTGCCTCAACCCAGTCCATTGCCTGCTGGATCGATGCAGAATGCTCCAGGTCCAGCTGGGTGGACTCTAGCCCCAGCTGTTGCAGCCGTTCAACATCCTTCTGTTGTCTGGCGGTGGCGATAACCCGGTAACCTCGTTGTTGCAGGCCGATCGCTACGTGGTAGCCAATACCACTGGAGCAGCCGGTAATCAGTACTGTTTTCATCTGTTTCTCTGGTTTGTTCCTGTTGTGAGTCAGGATGCGCCCCGCAGGAGCGCTGGTGATTGATCTGATAGAGATGCTGCTTAGCCCGGGTTATGACTGCTCCAGCAGTGTCAGGAACTTATCTTCAGGCACCCCTTTGCTGAAGAGAAATCCCTGGGCATAGAAACAGTGCTCATCAATCAGGAACTGTCGCTGCTGTTCTGTTTCCATCCCCTCTGCAATCACTTCGAGACCAAGGCTGTCTGCCAGAGCGATAATGGCTCTGGAGATCGCCTGATCATTCATGTCATCGGGTATATCCCGGATAAACGAATGGTCAATCTTCAGGCGGTCAAGGGGCAGTGCTTTGAGATAACTGAGGGAGGAGTAACCGGTACCGAAATCATCTATGGCTAAGCGAATGCCCATCTCCCGTAACTGTTTCAGCTCTTTCCCGGCGCGTTCTGGATTGTTCATGATCACCCCTTCGGTGATCTCAAGTTCAATCATCTCGCTGTCGCATTGATTATGATCGAGTATGGTAGCAACTTCTGAGGCCAGTGTGTTCGAACCAAAATGACGGACAGATATATTGATCGAGATGCGCGGCACCTTATAGCCTTGCTGTTGCCATTCATGAATATTGCGGCACACGGTATCCAGCACCCAGTGATCGATAATCTTGATCATGCCGGTTTTTTCAGCGATCGGGATAAAGCGGGCAGGCTCAATAGTACCCATCTGTGGGTCTTTCCAGCGAATCAGTGCTTCCGCACCGATGATGCTGTTATCCCGCAAATCTATTTGCGGCTGATAATGCAGCACAAATTGTTCATTATCGATGGCATTGCGCAGGGCGCCGACCATCAGAATCCGTTCAAATGCCTGGTCAGTCATCTCCTGAGTATAAAATTCATAGCGATTCTTGCCGGCGGCTTTGGCCCGGTACATCGCCGTATCGGCATTGCGGATCAACGCTTCAGGTTGGTCGGCATCATCTGGATAAAGGCTGATGCCGATACTGAGACTGATATGCAGCTGCTCGTCCAGATCGATCGGCTCCTTAAATGCTGCCAGCAGATTCTGAGCGATAGTCGCCGCATCATCAGCGTTCATCAGATCTTCAACAATGATCGTAAACTCATCACCGCCGAGACGAGAGATGGTGTCATTTTCGCGAACATGGTGTTTGAGTCGTTCGGACACTTTTTTGAGTAACTGATCGCCCAGGTTATGGCCAAAGCTATCGTTGATCTCTTTAAACTCATCCAGATCGATAAACAGCAGGGCGACGCCGGTTTTATTGCGCTTCGCATGGCGTATGGCCTGCTTAAGCCGGTCGCCGAACAATAACCGGTTGGGTAACTTGGTTAAAGGGTCGTGATGTGCCAGAAAATCAAGGCTCTTCTCTTTATCAAGCAGGGCTTTACGGACCGTTACATGGTCAGAAATATCCCGGCTTGACTCTACCAGCCCGGCCAGATTGCCATCGGCATCGTAAAGCGGGCTGGCCATCAGTTCAAATGTCCGGATTTCCCCAGATTTACTGGTATGCTCATGAATACGGGTAGTGGTTTTTCTGTTGTTCATCACATCTGTCAGCGGACAGTGCTGGCAGGGAACACCCTGTTCATGGACCATGTCATAGCAGGAGCTATCGCCGCCGGAAAGGCAGTTAAAGTAGTAATCGTTTGCCGCCCGGTTTGACTTGATTACCTTGTAATCGGTATCGATAACCATCACCGGATCGCCGATACAATCAATCACCGCCTGCAAGAAGTTGCTCTCATTGCGCGCTCGCAGCTCAGCCTGTTTACGTTCGGTAATATCACGTACGGTAGACAGGACCACCTGTTTACCATTGATCATTTGCAAGGTGGTGCTGATCTCAACAGGGACTTTACGCCCGTCAGAGGTAGTATGAACTGCCTCAAACAGTCCTCCCCGGGCATCGATATTAGCCAGACGTTTCCGCCAACGGGAAAGATCAGACGACAGATCGCTGATATCGGTAATTGACATTTTAAGCAGCTGTTCACGCTTATAAGCCAGATAATCACAAGTGGCCTGATTAATATCGAGAATGCGGGAGCTTTCTGCATCGATCACGAACAGGGCATCATGGCTTTGATCAATCAGTTGACGAAACAGCTGAAGCTGCGAGTCCATCTTGTGTTTTTCTGTGAGATTGGTCAGCAGACAGTGGGTCTGAAGGAAGTTACCCTTTTCATCCCACACTATCTGCCCATCAAACTGAATATCCAGGACCTCTCCTGTCCTGGTTTGTAGCTGATAATGGACATTTTCAACGTATCCATGATTTGAGAATGAGGCAAAACAGTGGCTGAACTTTTCTTCCTGCCCGGCGACCAGCAGCTGTTTAAATGCTGTACCAATTATCTCGTGGCTCTCATATCCCATCAGTTTACGCCAACAGGCATTGACCTCAAGAATAAAGCCTTCGGCGTCGAGTGACTGGTAGGCGAGGGGAGAGTTCTCAAAAAAGCCCTGGTAGTGATTGACCTTGTTGCGGCTACTTTCGAGCTTTAGATTGAGGTGGCTGATCGCATCACGCATCATACTGATAAAGTGGGTTTGTAGCCGGTCGATCAGGTGTTGCCGGGTCAGGAGGCCTATGATCTGCCCGTCCGTGTCGCAGACTAACAGACGGCGAATCCGCTTTGCCTGCATTATTTGCCTGGCTTTCAGTAACGACGTTCCCACGCCGATAACTTCAACCGGGCTGCTCATATAATCGCAGACTCTGGCGGTATTCAGGTCTATCTGGTCATCCAGCAAGCGGACAACGTCCCGCTCTGTGAGAATACCTGCGGCTTTATTGCCGTCGCCTATCACCACACTGCTGATCTTCTTATCACTCATCACCGAGAATGCGTAGCGCAGGCTACTATCCTGGGGGACGAACATAATCACCCGTTCCATGACCGCTTCGACATGCTTAATTTCGGCCAGATATTCAAACCCCAGATGCTGAACAAAATCGGTTTCAGTCGCTATGCCCCTGAGGCTGCCATCCCGGTTGATGACAACAATATGCCGCAGGTTTTCCCGCTGCATCTGCTCATAGGCATGTTGAAAATCGCAATCCCCGAAAAGGGTTTTCACCGGCGATGTCATGATATCGCCGGCCTTCAGTTTACTCAGATCAATTTCAGCAGAACTGACCAGGCGGAGGATATCTTTCTCGGTGATAATACCTATCGGTTTACGCTGATCAATAATCACGATCGAGCTTACATGAGATCTGCGCATGCGATGCAGAACCGTTAAAGCGGCATCGGTCGTGTGGGCGTGCAAGACGTCCAGGCTGCAAATTGTATTCAGAGTAACTACTGATTCCGACATCAATCTTATGTCCTTACGTCCCAAACCTTCGAAAAACGTTTCCAACCCTGTTGGATTTAACAACTATACCTGCAGATACCTTTGATATCTCCGCCTGATAAGCAGAACTACCGGGTAAAACTAGTGCCAAAGCTATCACAGGAGCAGAGATAATGTATTGATCAGGCTCGCTAATGTAACCATTTCGCGCTATTGATAGTTATTCTTTACTCTTTGGAATTAGTCAATTTATATCCGGGCATTGAAGCCTGCCTGTCTTCTGGTAACGTACAGGCGGATAATAACAATCAACATCAGACCTTCGTGGCGCAGCCCTTGATGCTAAAAAAATCTAAAAGGGCACGCTGCTGAACAATGACACCAGAGAGTGAGTGATGCCTGTACTGAATGAAACCCATAATCCTGATTTGCGCAGCTGGGTGAGCTGTGCAAATTTGCCTGATACCGATTTCCCGATTCAGAACCTGCCTTTTGCGGAATTTCGTCGTAAGGGGGCTGATGAGTCATTCCGTGGCGGAGTGGCGATTGGCGATCAGGTGCTTGATCTTAGCGCCGCCCGGACTGTCTTCAGCGGCGACGCTGGTATTGGTGCGGATGCCTGTAGTGAACCGACCCTGAACCATTTTATGTCCCTCGGAGCACCGGTCTGGTCGGCGCTGCGACTGGCCCTTTCCAGAGTACTTCGACAGGGGGCTGCAGAGCAGGGGGTTCTTGAAAACTGTCTGATTCCTCAGGGTGATGTTGAGTACAGTTTGCCCTGTACAATTGGCGACTATACCGATTTCTACACCTCTGTGTTTCATGCCACCCGTGTTGGTAGCCTGTTCCGCCCGGATAATCCATTGCTGCCAAATTACAAATGGGTCCCAATTGGTTACCACGGCCGCAGCTCTTCCATCGATGTATCTGGCCAGACATTCCGCCGGCCGCAGGGACAGACTAAAGCCCCGGATGCCGATCAGCCCAGCGTGGCTCCCTGTAAGCGGCTGGATTATG
>NZ_JBNKYN010000027.1:5626-48575 GCF_050300915.1 Amphritea sp. | reverse complement strand
TTCATCGCCATCAGGTTGTTCGGTCCGGGAGACATGTTCAGGGCGAAGCATGTGGGAATAAACAGCAGAAGGGTCACGATATCCATTATTCTGATCTGCCTCAGTGGGGTGATGGTTGCCGGGTTGCGTTTATCCGACCAGTTGATTATCGATATACATCATAGAAAAAATACAAGGTAATACTGGTGCTGGCAATCATAACGAAGTAGCGCACCTGTTGTTGCGGCAATTTTCGCGATAGGTGGGCTGCAAAATAGCCACCCAGGACTGTCCCCACCAGAACTATAGAGCCTTCATACCAGGCGATAACACCATCATAGATAAACAGCACGATCGCAATCAGCGAGACAAAGGTTGATATCAGTAGTTTCAGACCGTTCATCCGGTTGATATCGGTATGCCCGGCAAGTGCCAGATAGCTGAGCGCGATGATGCCTAATCCAGCGTTAAAGAATCCGCCATAGAGACACACACCAAATAGCAGAGCGGTGAGTAGTATTGCCGCCGCAGCTGAGGCGTGGCGATGCCGGCTTCCCAGCTGCCTGAGAGTCCGGTTTAGCTGTCGGCCGAAGATAAACAGCAGAGTGGCAAATAGTAGTAGCCAGGGAACCGCTGCTGCAAAAGAGGCCTCTGGAGTCTGTAGCAACAGCCATGCGCCGCAGATACCGCCTGACAGGCTGATCAGAATAAAGCGCGGTAGCTGATCTTTAATCGCCAGAAGGTCTTTTCTGAAAGCCCAGGTGCCACTCATATAACCTGAGCAGGATGCAAATGTGTTGGTAGCGTTGGCGCTAATGGGAGGGACGCCTGCTAACAGCAGTGCCGGGAAGGTGATGAAACTACCCCCGCCAGCAATGGAGTTAAGCACTCCGCCGAGAAAT
Organism: Amphritea sp.; assembly: GCF_050300915.1. Taxonomy (GTDB): domain Bacteria; phylum Pseudomonadota; class Gammaproteobacteria; order Pseudomonadales; family Balneatricaceae; genus Amphritea. The sequence goes on along the minus strand of NZ_JBNKYN010000027.1, from coordinate 47,694 downwards.
CCGGCAATGAACAGTATTAGCAGGTCGGTGAACATGGGTGTCTGTCCTTTTAGCCAGATCAGTCAGCTGAGCATAGGCCATCAGACAAGTGCATGACAGATACAGGTTTGCTGCTATTTATCACTGATCTGTATGGTTGGTGCGTCAGTGGACTCAGGGGAAGAGCTTGCTCAGCAGATGACGGGCCTGTTTATCTAATAGCTTCTGGTAGTTATCGTTGACTGATCTGACCAGTACTTTGTCCTCTTCTGCCCGGATAATATCGGCCCCGGCCAGCAGGCTGACTTTCAGATCGGGTGCTTCGCTGAGCGCCGTGTGGGTAATTAATTCATTGCTGTCTGTACTGTGGGTCAGATAACGGGCCTCTTCCTGCATTCGGGGGAGCTTCTTATAGTGGCCGCGAACCAGCGCCATATGCAGATTAAGTACCGGTTTAAAACTGCGGATACGCTGTTGGTTGAAGAGTTTATATAAGCGGTTAAAGAGCTGGCTGGCGCAGATCGCATTGATGCCGTGGGAATCATCTTTGTGAGGCTTGAGGAATGCCAGTTGCAGGTCACCGTTGTCGGCTCGGGTTGACTCACCCTGATAGATGGCGATCACCATATCGAGCATGCGGTAGTAGTATGTCTGTAGCTCCTGCAGCTCTTCGCGGTGAAGGTTGTCGGAGTGGCCTGATGCCAGGTCGAGATAAAGCAGATAGCCCGCTTCTTCTGCGGCAACGATTAGTTCAAGCTCCTGTTCAAAGGCATACAGGTCAAGCTGAATCTCATGCTGACTGTTTTCAAACAGTGGATTGGGTGTTTTTTTGCGAGGCTGTAACGCCAGATCGGTCTCTTCGACAACGGTGTCTTCATTTGCCTCAGTGAGTAACAGCGCACTCTCATCCCTGACTTTATGATCAGAAAAGGGAGCAAAGCCGGGCATGTGTGGTGCATCGTTGTCGGGCCGCAGCAGATCAACCAGCTGTTCCGGGTGGGTGTCGTGGAACTGTTCTGCTGTTGTGTCGATATCATCAGTATCTGCGGCTGATTTTGACTGTTGCCAGGTAGGTTGTGACGGATCCTGTGCGGGGGTATTTTCCGCGGCCTTCTGGGTACGGCTGTCGAGGCTAAACCAGCAGCCTGTCAGGGTGATAATGGCGGTAATCAGTGCCAGAATTACTGCCTGTATCAACAACGAGTTAAGGGCGGTCTTGCTGGCTTGTGGATTGAGGTAAAGTTCGAGAATTGCCAGGGTTTCATCCTGCTGTCGGATCAGTACATCCTGCTGAATCAGATTATCCTGCTTTATATCACCCGCCCGGCCCAGCAGACGCTCTTTGGGGTCTGTGAGAACAATTGCAGCGACATGGGGCTGTTTTACCAGTTGACTGAGAACAAAGTTGAGGCTGACGGAGTCTCCGGCCATGAGTGCAGGTTTAATCATGGTAACGGTTTGCTGGCCCAGCAGTTCACCCTGTTGACGGGTCTCTGACTGGGCTATTTTCCCCGCCACAATACTCAGGTAGATACCTGATAGCAGAATGCCTGCGAGTAAAATACAGGCAAGTGTCATCATCAGCCGGGTGCGCTGATTGATAGTGGCTGTGAAACGTGGCGGTTTATCCATATTCCGACGGTTAATAATCCCGGGCTGTAGAGCCTGCAGATAATAACAGCTTAGTTACGCGGCAAAAACGGCTTTTTTGCTGTTTTGCTTTCTCTGTCGATGACCCCCGCTGCCGGGCGGGTTATAATGCCCGGTCTCGACGGAGCAGGATGGTTATGAACGTTAAACAATACATGGCAGAACTGGGTCAGCAGGCACGCCTCGCGTCCCGCGAAATTGCTAAAGCAGATACCAACACCAAGAACCGCGCGTTGCTGGCGATGGCGGACGCTATTGATGCATCCCGTGCAGCGCTGGTGGCGGCGAATGCTGAAGACCTGGAACAGGGCAGGGCCAAGGGCCTGGATGATGCGATGCTGGATCGCCTGGAGCTGAAACAGTCGCAGATCGATACCATGATCGAAGGTTTACGTCAGGTGGCTGCTCTGCCCGATCCGATCGGCGCGATTACCGATATGAACTATCTGCCCAGTGGTATTCAGGTGGGTAAAATGCGTGTGCCGCTGGGGGTGATCGGTATCATCTATGAATCCCGTCCGAATGTGACCGTGGAAGCAGCCAGCCTGTGCCTGAAATCCGGTAATGCTACCATTCTGCGGGGTGGCTCTGAAGCGATTCACAGTAATGCGGCGGTGGCTGAGTGTATTCAGGCCGGTCTTAAAGCCGCCGGGCTGCCTGAGAATATTGTTCAGGTTGTTAAAACCACCGACCGCGACGCGGTCGGTGAACTGATCACCATGCCGCAATATGTCGATGTTATTGTCCCCCGGGGTGGAAAAAGCCTGATTGAGCGGGTCAGTCGTGACGCTAAGGTGATGGTGATCAAACACCTGGATGGCATCTGCCATGTTTATATCGATGACGATGCGGATAAAACCAAAGCGATTAACGTTGCCATTAATGCGAAAACTCACCGCTATGGTACCTGTAATACAATGGAAACCCTGCTGGTGCATGAGGCCCGTGCGGCGGATATTCTGCCTGAGTTAGCCGAACGTTATCAGGAGATTGGGGTTGAGCTGCGTGGTTGTGACAAAACCCGTCAGCTGCTACCAAACATTAACGCCGCAACCGAGCAGGACTGGCAAACCGAGTACCTGGCCCCGATTCTGTCGATTAAGCTGGTCGGTAATATGGCTGAGGCGATTGAACATATTAACCTTTATGGTTCACATCATACGGACTCGATTATTACTGAAAACTACACCAAAGCGCGCAGTTTTTTGCGCGAAGTGGATTCCAGTTCGGTGATGGTGAACGCTTCAACCCGTTTTGCCGATGGTTTTGAATATGGCCTGGGTGCTGAGATCGGTATCTCTACAGATAAGATCCATGCACGCGGCCCGGTGGGCCTCGATGGCCTGACCTCGCAAAAGTATGTGGTGCTGGGTGACGGTCATATTCGTCAGTAACGCGGCATGAGCGTATCCGTTAAAGTCTTCATGGGTGGAACTTTCGATCCCATCCATAATGGACATCTGCGCACAGCGCTTGAAATTCAACAATGGCTGGGGGTGAAGCAGGTCACTCTTATGCCCTCCAAGGCTCCGGTGCATCGTAAACAACCTGAGCGGACCGGTCAGCAGCGTCTGGATATGGTGCGTCTGGCGGTGGCGGATGAACCGGCTCTGGTCGCGGATGACCGGGAGGTTATTTCGGCAGATGCTTCCTATACTGTTCTGACTCTGGAATCGTTTCGTCGGGAACTCGGTACGGCTGAACCGATCTGTATGATACTGGGTATGGATGCCTATCTGTCGCTGCCTAAGTGGGATCGCTGGCAGGAACTTCTGAAACTCTGTCATATCGTGGTGGTGAAGCGGCCAGGATGGATCTATGAGCCTTGCGAGCAGATGCAACAGGTCAGCAGGACTCATGAACTTGACGATATTGACGCCATGCTGCAACACCCTGCGGGTCATGTGATTTTTCGTGAACTGACCCCGCTGGGTATTTCTGCCACCCAGATCAGAGAACTGATCAGGGTAGGGCGCTCCCCCCGTTATCTGATACCGGATGCGGTCTGGGGTTATATAAAACAACACAGGCTCTATAATTTTGAGCAACATAACGAAGGTAAATAATTACTAATGGAAATGGATCAGATGATCATCGCTGTACGTGAAGCCCTTGATGATATGAAAGCACGGGATATTGTCGAGATTGATGTAACCAATAAATCAACCGTGACAGACCGGATGGTGATAGCCAGTGGAACCTCTAAGCGTCATGTGATGTCAATAGGACAGCATGTTCAGGAAGAGATGAAACATCAGGGGTTAATGCCGCTGGGGATTGAAGGACTGGATACCGGTGACTGGGTGCTGGTAGACCTTGGCGACCTGGTGGTACACGTGATGATGCCCGATGCCCGTAGTTTCTACGATCTGGAAAAACTCTGGGGCTACGATGAGGAAGTTGAGCAGGATACTGCGCATTAAACAGTGCAATAGATAAGTTGTACTGACGGTTGAGCGGATATCCCTCTGCCAGATAGATTTAAAGGAAACTGGTTTTTAGTATGAAAATACGCCTTATCGCCGTAGGTACCAAAATGCCTGGCTGGGTTACCGAAGGGTTTAATGAGTATCTGAAACGACTGCCAAACGAGTTTTCACTGGAACTGGTGGAGATCCCTCTTGGGCATCGTGGCAAAGGTGCGGATCTGGCCCGGGCAAAGCGTCAGGAAGGCGAGCTGATGCTGGCGGCGATTCCCAAAGGTGACCGGGTGATTGCGCTGGAAGTGGGCGGCCGCAACTGGAGTACCGAACAGTTGGCCGGGCAGGCTGAGCAGTGGCAGATGTCCGGACAGAATGTCTGTTTGCTGGTCGGCGGCCCTGATGGACTGGCACCGGAATGTGTTGCTATCGCCGATCAGAAGTGGTCGCTGTCGGGGCTGACTCTTCCCCATCCGCTGGTGCGTATCCTGCTGGCGGAGCAATTATACCGGGCCTGGAGCATTCTGCAGGGCCACCCCTATCATAAATAACCTGTTATACAGACCAGTGAAGAATTGTGTAGATGTCAGCGTTTGATAGTCTGAAAGACCATACAAAAGAGGGACGGGTGTTCCTCTCGCGCGCGCTGATCGCTTTTGTCATCGTCCTGTTGCTGATCGGGGTGCTGATCGGCCGACTTTACTACCTGCAGGTCGTTCAGCACGACCAGTTGGCGGCGGTGTCCGATGATAACCGGATTCAGCTGCAGCCGGTGGCACCGACCCGCGGGCTTATCTATGACCGCAACGGCATTCTGCTGGCCGATAACCGCCCCAGTTACAGCGTGACGCTGTTGAAAGAGAAGGTGGGCGACCTGGAACATACGCTGGCAGAGCTGCAAAAACTGATACCGATCACTGAGCGGGAGGTTGAGTCGTTCCGTAAACGTCTGCAACAGCGTCGCCGGCCTTATGAAACGGTACCGTTGAGATTTCGTCTGACCGATGATGAGATTGCCCGCATTGCCGTGAACTATCAACGTTTGCCAGGGGTTCAGGTTGAAGCCGATCTGATTCGCTACTACCCCTTCGGTGCGAGTCTGGTGCATGCCCTGGGTTATGTTGGGCGGATCAACGAAAAAGAGCTGAAGCGGGTCGATCCAAAAAATTACAGCGCGACACACTATATCGGCAAGCTGGGAATTGAGCGGTTTTATGAACCCTTGCTGCATGGCGAAGTTGGCTATCAGAAGGTTGAAACCAACGCCCGTGGGCGGGTCATGCGGGTGCTGGAGCAAACTGATCCGGTGCCCGGCAGAGATATAGTTCTTTATCTGGATATTCGTTTACAGCAAGCAGCAGAAAAACTGGTGGAGGGACGCCGCGCTGCGATTGTGGCTATCGATCCGAAAACTGGCGGAATTCTGGCGCTGGTGAGTAACCCCGGTTATGACCCCAACCTGTTTGTCACCGGAATCAGTACCCAGGACTATAAAGACCTGCGGGAATCCCCTGATCTGCCACTTTTTAACCGGGCGTTACGGGGGCAGTATCCGCCGGGATCAACAATCAAACCGATGGTGGCGATGGGGGTTATCGACAGTGGTGTTGTGAGCCCCACTCATACAGTATTTGACCCTGGTTTTTATACTCTGACCAGCGGTGGACGCCGGTATCGCGACTGGAAACATGGCGGTCATGGAACAGTTGGACTGGATATGGCGATCTATCAATCCTGCGATGTCTGGTTTTACGATGTCGCCAACCGGGCCGGTGTGGATATTATCTCTGACTATCTGGGACGATTTGGTTTTGGTCAGGTCACCAGCCTTGATCTGCCGGAAGCTCTGCCGGGTATTCTGCCCTCTAAAGCCTGGAAGAAAAAAACCGGCAGGGGATCGTGGTTTGCCGGGGATACCCTTAACCTGAGTATCGGTCAGGGCTGGATGCTGGCAACGCCGCTGCAGCTGGCAACGGCGTCAGCAGTGATGGCTAATCGTGGCGAGTGGAAACAACCGCGTATGCTCAAAGGGGTGATGAAGCACAACAAACATAAAGCCGACAAAATTGTTGAAGGCAGTGTTGTTGAAATCACTGGTATGGAAGGAACCAGAGCGGTACTCCCGGATATTAAACTGAAAAGTAATCAGTACTGGAAGCGGATTATCGACGCGATGGTTGAAGTGGTGCATGGTCCACGAGGGACTGCCCGTAAAATTGGTTATGGGCTGGACTTCCAGATTGCCGGTAAAACCGGTACTGCGCAGGTGGTGGGGATCAAGCAAGATGAGGTTTATGACGCCGAGAGCATGGCAGAGCGCCATCGCGATCATGCGCTGTTTATTGCCTTTGCACCCGCAGATAATCCAGAGATTGCGGTATCGGTGATTGTCGAAAATGGCGGCGGTGGTTCGAGTACTGCCGCGCCGATCGCGCGGGATGTGATTGACGCATTTATGGCGCTGAAAAAACAGGATGCTGAAATCGACGAACTGGCTGGAGTCGCAACTGATGGCTGATTTCCAGCGCACTATGCCTGATGCCCAGCCTCACCTGGCACGACGCCGGGGGTTGTGGTCCTATACCCGGCTGGACGCCTGGCTGCTGCTGTTTATTCTGGTGCTCTGTGGTTACGGCTTACTGGTACTGTACAGTGCTTCCGGTGGCGATATGGGGTATGTGGTTAGGCAAGCAATAAGGATGGGCGCGGGGCTGGTTGTGATGACCGTCTTTGCCCAGCTGCGCCCGCAGTTGTTTGCCCGCTGGGCACCGGCGATGTATGTCATCTCCTTAGGTTTATTGCTGGCGGTGTTGCTGGTGGGAGTGGGAGCCAAAGGGGCGCAGCGGTGGATCGCCCTGCCCGGATTTCGTTTCCAGCCCGCCGAGATCGTTAAGCTGGTGTTACCGCTGATGGTTGCCTGTTATCTGGCTAACCGGCCGTTGCCCCCCAGTTTTCGGCATATCGTGATCTCCCTGGTGCTGATTTTTGTGCCGGTGGTGTTGATTATGAAGCAGCCCGACCTTGGAACATCCTTATTGATTGCCGCTTCGGGGGTGTTTGTATTGCTGCTGTCCGGCATATACTGGCGCTATATATTTGGTGCCCTGGCGGTCGCAGCGGCAGGTTTGCCAGGCTTGTGGATGGTGATGAAGGATTATCAGAAACAACGGGTGCTGACCTTTCTTGATCCTGAGAGTGACCCTCTGGGGGCTGGCTGGAATATTATCCAGTCAAAGGCCGCCATCGGCTCCGGTGGCATTGAGGGCAAAGGCTGGATGCTGGGGACTCAGTCGCAACTGGATTTTCTGCCAGAAAGTCATACCGATTTCATTATCGCGGTGATGGGCGAAGAGTTGGGGATGATCGGGATATTGGTGTTGCTGGTTATCTACCTGCTGATTATCGCCCGGGGGCTGGTGATTGCAACCAAAGCACAGGATAGTTTCGGGCGTCTGGTAGCGGGTAGTGTAACGCTGACCTTTTTCGTCTATGTATTTGTCAATATCGGTATGGTCAGTGGCATCCTGCCAGTGGTGGGGGTGCCGCTGCCGCTGGTCAGCTATGGTGGCACCTCGATTGTAACGCTGATGGCTGGCTTTGGTTTGCTGATGTCGGTGCAGGCACACCGGCAGATGATCAGTCATTAAGGGTTAAGGTCAGATAAACATAATAACTCAGCGGTTTTGTTCTGGTGCCACTGTGATAAAGTCATGATTCAGCTGAGGTGCCGGTATCGCAACTCAATCGTTTAAGGAATGCCAGGCTGTTATGGCAAATAAGGTAGGGTGATATGTTCAGAACTAGATTTTCAGGTTTGCTGACCGGCGTTGTATTAAGTGCCGGTCTGGTATGGGGCGCTGCGGTTGCGGCAGATCATACCCATGGCTATGCAGATCACCCTGCAGCGCAGCCGTTTATCTCAGAGATGGTCAGCGAAGGCTTCGATGAAGCTGAGATCAGAGCGGTGCTGGGCTCTGCTGAACGCCAGGACAGTATTATCAAAGCGATCTCCCGTCCGGCGGAAAAACGCCTTAACTGGGGTGAGTATCGCAATATCTTTCTGCGGGATAAGCGTATCAACCAGGGTGTTGAATTCTGGAATGAGTATCAGGATGCGCTGCAACGGGCTGAGCGGGTGTATGCTGTGCCTGCGCAGATTATCGTTGCCATTATCGGTGTTGAAACCCGCTACGGCCGGAATATGGGTAGCTACCGGGTGGTTGATTCATTATCTACCCTTGGTTTTGATTACCCTCCCCGGGGAAAATTCTTTCAGGGGCAGCTAAAAGAGTATTTCTATCTGGTGCGTGAAGAGCATGCAGACCCGTTCAGCTTAAAAGGTTCATATGCCGGCGCGATGGGTTTTGGCCAGTTTATTCCCAGCAGTTTCCGCAACTTTGCCGTCGACTTTGATGGCGATGGCAAGAAAGATATCTGGAATAACCCGGTTGATGCGATCGGTAGTGTCGCCAACTATTTCAGCGCCCATGGCTGGAGAACCGGCGAACCGGTGCGCAGCAATGTGGTGATGGAACAGCTGGCAGATGAAAGCTGGATCAACGCTGATCTGAAACCTCAGCTGACCCTGGCGCAGTGGTCAGAACGGGGGATTCGTACCCGCACCGACCTGAATGCTGAGAATAAAGCGATTCTGCTGCGTCTGGAAACCGAGGGTGAGTTTCAGCACTGGTTTGGCTTGCAGAACTTCTACGTGATCACGCGCTATAACCATAGCCCGCTGTATGCTATGGCGGTGTATGAGCTGAGTGAGGCGGTGGCTGCGAAGCGTAATCAGCTGCTTGCGGATCAGTCCGGCGGCGCGCAGGTTAAGTGATGAAGCGCATAATTCTTGGCCTGGTAGGGCTATCGCTGGTAGCGGTATTGGGCGGCTGTTCTTCCGCGCCCAGTGGGCGCTACGCTGTCGAGAAAGATTATGGCCCTTCAGGTAGTGTCGATGTTTCCCATGTGCCGGATGCTGTGCCCCGGGTTGAACCTAGAAGTAGTGGTGGTAACAGGAGTCCCTATACCGTACTAGGTAAAAGCTATACGGTGATGGCATCAAGCAGTGGCTATAAAGAACGTGGTGTCGCTTCCTGGTATGGTAAGAAATTTCATGGCCATCTGACCTCCAATGGCGAAACTTATAATATGTATGGCATGAGTGCCGCACATAAATCGCTGCCACTGCCCAGTTATGTTCAGGTGACTAATCTCAGTAATGGCAAACGGGTGATCGTGCGGGTAAATGACCGGGGGCCATTCCATGGCGGGCGGATCATTGATCTTTCCTATGCGGCGGCATCCAAGCTGGATATGCTCGGCGGCGGCACCGCCAACGTCGAGGTAGAAGCGATTGATCCACGTAGCTGGGCCAACTCCTCAAGCGCCGTCATTGCTACAGGAAACCGTGCACTGGCACCGCCGGAAGCTGTCAATCCTGCCGTCGGAGCGCGTTATCTGCAGGTGGGCGCCTTTGGATTGGAAGCTACCGCAATTGAGGCAAAACAACAGTTGCAAACGATGTTGCCAGGGTATCAGGTGCGAATTGTGCCGCTAAAACTGCAGGACCGCACTCTCTATCGGGTACAGGTTGGTCCTGTAAAGCTGAATGCGAATCTGGCTGAGCTGGTGTCAAGAGTCGAAGCGGCAGGCTATCTTCGTCCACATTTGGTAGACTAGGCGCTGTTAAAAAATTTGGCTAAAGGAAACCGCTGACTATCGGTCGAACCTTTAGGCTATTTGCCGGTCTCAGCTGTATCTGGACCCTCTGTAACCGTAAAAAAAGTATCTATAAAACACTATGATTAGAAAATTTGTTTTTCGCTCCTTACCGTTTCGCCTGTTGCTTCTCTTCTTCTGTTTTTCCTCGCTGTCCGCTCAGGCCGCGAAGATAACCCCTGCGCCCCCTCAGGTGGCTGCCCGGGCGTATATCGTTATGGATGCGGATACGGGTAAAGTGATCATGGCCAGCCGGGAGAATGAGCGCTTTCCCCCCGCCAGTCTGACTAAGATGATGACCAGCTATATTCTGGAAGGTGAACTGACCAAAGGAAATGTCAGTAAGAGCGACCTGGTGCCGGTTTCGGTAAAAGCCTGGCGTGCTCCGGGGTCACGGATGTTTATTCAGGAAGGCACCCAGGTGCTGTTGAGTGACCTGCTGAAAGGGATCATTATCCAGTCGGGGAACGATGCCAGTGTTGCTGTCGCTGAGTATATTGCTGGGAGTGAAGCTGCGTTCGCCGATATGATGAACCAGCATGCTGCTTTGCTGGGTATGCAAAACAGCCACTTTATGAACGCCACCGGGCTGCCATCGGAGGAACACTACTCCTCGGCCTATGATCTGGCGCTGCTGGCCCAGGCGATCATTCAGAAATATCCTGAACAGTACGGTGTATATTCGGAAAAGTATTTCACCTATAACAAGATTCGTCAGCCAAACCGCAATAAGTTACTGTGGCGGGATGATTCAGTCGATGGTCTGAAAACCGGCCATACCGATGCCGCAGGTTACTGTCTGGTGGCTTCCGCAAAACGGGACGGTATGCGCCTGATTACCGTTGTTATGGGTACCAGCAGTGAAGAGGCGCGGGCACAGGAGAGTCAGAAACTGCTGGCGTATGCGTTCCGTTATTTCCGTACGCATAAACTCTATGATGCCGGTCAGGTGCTGGAAACAGCTAAAGTGTGGGCCGGGCAGCAGAATCAGCTGAAAGTGGGGCTGGAAAATGCGATGGCGATCACCATTCCACGGGGTGAGGGTGAGCAGCTGCAAGCGGTGCTGGATCTGGATAAGGTAATTAAAGCACCGATCGAAAAAGGCCAGCGCTTTGGTACCCTGAAAGTGATGATTGAGGACAAGGTGGTTGCTGAAGCACCGGTCATCGCTCTGGAAAGTATTGCTGAAGCGGGACTGCTGCAACGTATCTGGGATGCTATTGCGCTATTCTTCTATAATCTGATCAACTGACCCAGGGGGTCTGATGAATGGATGCCCGGGCTTGGCGGATAACCTGAGTTCGGGCATCTGTCGTTAAATGAAGATGAAAACAGTCTTTCTGAATGGTGAATTTATCGCCGAAGAGCAGGCGAAAATATCGGTTTTTGACCGGGGTTTTCTGTTTGGTGATAGCGTATATGAAGTGATTCCTTTCTATCGGGGGCAGGGGTTCCGGCTGGATGAGCACCTGCAACGATTGGACTACAGTCTGCGGGCATTACAAATTACGGCTGATTATGATTGGAAATCCATCTTAACTCACCTGGTTGAACTGAATGGCGGCGGTAACCTGTCTGTCTATCTGCAGATCAGCCGGGGGTGTTCCGGTCACCGCAGTCATATCTATGATGCAGACATGGTGCCGACGGTGTTTGCCTGCTGTAGCCTGATTAAAGATATCTACGCCGCCGGTGCGGAATCGGTTGTCGGGGTAAAGGCAATAGTGACCGCTGATCTGCGTTGGGGCCGTTGCGATATCAAGAGTACCGGCCTGCTACCCAACATTCTTGTTATGCAGCAGGCACGTCAGGCGGGGGTGCAGGAAGCGCTGATGATCCGCGATGGACTGCTGACCGAAGGAGCCTCTTGTAATCTGATGCTGGTGGATAAAGGGGTGATCTACACACCCAAGCGTGGCTCCGAGATTCTTGGGGGGACAACCCGGGAGCTGATACTGGAGCTGGCGGCTGAAAACGGTATTCCCACCCAGGAGGTGGATATCGATTATGAGCGTCTGATGTCTGCCGATGAGGTTTGGGTTAGCAGCTCTACCCGGGCGGTAGTGCCGGTGCTGGAAATTGATGGTCAGCCGGTGGCTGATGGCAACAAAGGGCCGCTATGGGCGAGAATGTTTGACCTGTTTACCCGTTATCAAAATGATCTGATGAACGGTTGAGTGATTGAGAGATAGTTATGGCAGAGAATACTGAGCAAGAAGCACCAAAGATTGAGTTCCCCTGTGCAGATTACCCGATTAAGGTAATCGGCCGCGATGGGCCTGATTTTCAGGAGGTAGTGATCGAGGTGGTGCGTGTCCATGTGCCGGATCTTGATATCAATAAAATTGAGATTCAGGGCAGCAGTAAAGGCACCTTCACCTCAATTCGCATGAAAATTACAGCCACAGGCCATGAACAGCTGAAAGCGCTGCATCAGGATCTTCTGAGCACGGGTCGTGTGCAGATGGTGATGTGATGCCGTTGTTACCGCAACCTGAAACTATAGTCATCCGAGACCTGGGCCTGGTGGAGTATCTGCCGACCTGGCAGGCGATGCAGGATTTTACCGCGTCACGGGACGAACACAGTGTCGATGAGATCTGGGTGCTGGAGCACCACCCGGTGTTTACTCAGGGGCATGCGGGCAATGCAGAGCATCTGCTCGGCACTGGTGATATTCCTGTCGTTCAGGTCGACCGTGGTGGTCAGGTAACCTATCACGGTCCGGGACAACTGGTTGTCTACCTGCTGCTCAATCTCAGACGGAAAAAGTTTGGTGTGAAAGAGCTGGTCGCACGGATGGAGGCCAGTATTATTGAGTTGCTGGCAGGCTATGGTGTGGAAGCCTATGCCCGGGCAGATGCGCCCGGTGTGTATGTCAATGAAGCAAAAATCTGCTCGCTGGGATTGCGGGTACGTAAAGGCTGTTCGTTTCACGGACTGGCCTTTAATCTGGATATGGATCTCGAACCTTTTAACCGGATCAACCCCTGTGGTTATGCCGGTATGGCAGTTACCCGATTGAAAAACCTGGTCGATACCCTCGACAGAGAGTCCGTTAAGGATTCACTTACAGAAATACTGGTGAAAAGACTCGACTATAACGAGCGCACCAATGCTAACTCGTTGGAAGGTACAGATGTCTGAGAATAGTGAAAAAGTGCAAACTGCAGCGGCGGTAGTCGATAAGCCGCAGCGTGCTGAAGCGGGTGTGAAACTGCGCGGAGCGGAAAAGGTCTCGCGGATCCCGGTTAAGGTGATTCCCACCGAGCGGGATCAGATTCTGCGCAAGCCTGAGTGGCTGCGGGTATCTCTGGGTACCTCGCCCAAAGTACAGGGAATCAAAAATAAGCTGCGTAAGCATAAGCTGGCGTCGGTCTGTGAAGAGGCCAGCTGCCCGAATCTGGGCGAATGCTTCAGCCATGGTACGGCCACCTTCATGATAATGGGGGATATCTGTACCCGTCGCTGTCCGTTCTGTGATGTTGCTCATGGCCGGCCTAAACCACTGCCTGAAAATGAACCTGCTGAACTGGCTGAAGCGATTGCGGATATGGGACTGCGCTATGTGGTGATTACCTCGGTCGACCGTGATGATCTGCGCGATGGCGGGGCAGAGCACTTTGCCCGTTGCATCACCGAGACCCGTAAGGCGGTACCATCGATTCAGGTGGAGACTCTGGTGCCGGATTTCCGTGGACGGATGGAGATTGCTCTGGATATTCTGCAACAAACGCCCCCGGACGTGTTTAACCACAACATGGAGACCGTACCGCGTCTGTATCGCAAGGTTCGCCCCGGTGCCGATTATCAGTGGTCACTAGAGTTGCTGCAGAAGTATAAGCAGCGCTGTCCGGATGTGCGGACGAAGTCCGGCCTGATGGTTGGGGTGGGTGAGACCAAAGAGGAGATCATCGAGGTATTGAAAGATCTGCGAGCGCACGATGTGGATATGCTCACCATCGGTCAGTATCTGCAGCCCAGTCGCGATCACCTGCCGTTAGATCGTTATGTCACCCCGGAAGAGTTTGCTGAGTATGCCCGGGTGGCAAAAGAGCTGGGCTTCTCACAGGTTGCCAGTGGCCCGCTGGTGCGCTCTTCCTACCATGCTGATCTGCAGGCTAAAGGTGAAAAAATCAGCTGATGCGTCGCGCTCAACTGCTTAAACTACTGCTGTCAGTGGTGATCCTGGTCATCACCCTGGCGGTGGTGGAGTATAAGATCGGCTGGTATAGCCTGCTGACCTCCTGGCAGGGCTTTTCCCTGGGGACGCTGGTGTTGCTGGTGGTCCTCTCACTCAGCAGTAATGCCCTGCGTGCACTGCGGATCAGGATCAGCTTTGAGCTGCCTGGCCGGCGTTACCCACAGATGTTTTATCTCAGTACCAACCATAATCTACTCAATAATCTGCTGCCGATGCGTACCGGTGAGGTGGCGTTTCCGGTGTTGATTAAGCGTTATTTTGGTATCGGGCTGATGAGCTCATCCTCGCACCTGTTGCTCTATCGGTTACTGGACCTGGTGGCGCTGTTATCCGTTGCGGGTGTGCTGGCGGTATGGCAGTTTAATCCGCTAGCCTCCGTGGGGCTGGCACTGGTGACGGTCGTGGGATTATTACTCTTTGATCAGGGCAAACGTTTAGTCGTTTGGCTGCTGGGGCGTTTCAGTCACCCGAAACTGGTAAAGTTGGCGCAGGCGCTGGCTGTATTGCCAACCCGGGGCGGGCATTTTGGCGCCATCGTGCTCACCACCTACGCCATCTGGCTGACTAAGCTACTGGCGTTTCTTGGGGTGGTGCTGCAGTTGTCCGAGCTCACCCTGACACAGGCGGTAACCAGTGTGGCGCTTGCTGATCTTTCCTCGATTCTGCCAATTCATGGGGTTGCTGGTTCGGGCACTTTCGAAGCTGCTTTTGTGCTGGCCGGACAGTTCTATGCCATCGATACGACAGCGCTGCTTAAAGTGGCAGTGCAGCTGCATCTGTTTCTGTTGCTGATGTCATTTGTTGCCTTCGGGTTGGGGTGGCTGGTGGCAAAGATTTTTCACCGTCAGGAGGCCTTGCAGGCAGAAACGGAATGACCTGCAATACCTGCTATGACGGGCTTTACCTTCATATCAAAAGGGCTTTGTGATAGAGTCCGCTTACACTTTTAATGACCTGAATCCGGATAATTTATGAAATCATTATCAATCGTCGTACCGATGTATAAAGAAGAGGATTGCGTCTTTCCGCTGGTTGAGCGGGTGCATGAATGCCTCAGTGATTATGCCGGTAAGTGGGAACTTATCTGCGTCGATGATGGTAGTCCGGATAATACTGTTAACCGTCTCTACGAGGCGCAGCAGCAGTGGGGTGATCACCTGCGGGTGGTGGGGCTGCAGCGTAACTTTGGTCAGACCGCCGCAATGCAGGCCGGTATTGATGCGGCCCGGGGTGAAATTATTGTCACTATGGATGGCGATCTGCAAAATGATCCCGCTGATATCCAGCGCATGATCGTGGAGATGGAAGAGCGCGATCTGGATATGTTGCAGGGCTGGCGCAAACAGCGGGAAGATGAATCAACCCGTAAGTTCTTCTCTCGTCAGGCCAATCGCCTGATTGCAAAAGTAACCGGTGTGCGTCTGCATGATTATGGCTGCAGCCTGAAAGTGTATCGTGCCAGTGTGATTAAACAGGTGCGTCTGTTTGGTGAGATGCATCGCTTTATTCCGGTCTGGGTTGCCTCTGTGACTCAACCGTCGCGTATTGGTGAAACCGTGGTTGATCACCATGCCCGCCAGTTTGGCGAATCTAAATACGGTTTGTCACGCACCTTCCGGGTTATTCTTGATCTGCTGGTGGTGTTCTTCTTCCTCAAATTCAAAGCGCGTCCGGGCCATTTTTTTGGTTATCTCGGTCTGGGGATGGGGGTACTGGGGTCTCTGATTATGACCTGGCTGATGGGGGTTAAACTGTTCCTCGGTGAGGATATCGGTAGCCGGCCACTGTTTATGATTGGCATCTTCCTGTTGGTGGTTTCGCTGCAGTTTATCACCACCGGCGTACTGGCCGAGATGATGTCACGGATCTTCTTTGAAACCTCGAACACTCGTGGTTATACCCTGCGTGAAAAACTGAACAATGACGATGAAGGGCGCTGGTTTACGCAACAGCCTGACGTAACGGATGAGACCTCTGCGCATGACGCCGACTCTGCGCCAAACTAACCTCTTCCACTACGGGCTGCTGTTCACCGCTCTCTTTTTTGCGTTCTTCTGGAATATCTGGGGCTTTCCTCTCTTCGATCTGGATGAGGGAGCCTTCTCTGAAGCCACCCGGGAGATGCTGGTCAATAGCAATTTTGCCGCCACCTATCTGGATGGCGAGCCCCGTTACGACAAACCCATACTGAGTTATTGGTTTCAGGCGCTCAGTGTTTCACTGTTTGATCTGAGCGAGTTCTCCCTGCGGCTACCCTCTGCGATTGCGGCCAGCTGCTGGTTGCTGGTGTGTTACCGATTTGCCGCTCAGCAATGGAACCGAACGACCGCATTGTATGCGGTGCTGATTATGGCCAATACCCTGTGGATCGGGATTATCGGTAAGGCCGCTATCGCCGATGCCTGGCTCAACCTGTTTATGACCCTGACCCTGCTGGATATGTGGCGTCACTGGCAGAATCCGGCACGTTCGCTACTGCTGCGGGTCTATCTGTGGATGGCATTGGGGTTGCTGGCTAAAGGGCCGGTAGCGGTGCTGGTACCGCTGTTGGTCAGTGGCATCTTCTATATCATTCAGGGGGAGTGGCGGCGCTGGCTGGCGGCCATCTTTTATCTGCCGGGCTGGGTGCTGTTACTGGTCATCCTTACTCCGTGGTTATGGCTGGTGTATCAGGATCAGGGGATAGGTTTCTTTCAGGGCTTCCTGCTGGATCATAATCTGAAGCGTTTCAGTGACACCCGGGAAGGTCATGGTGGTGCGCTCTGGTATTACCTCATCGCGCTGCCATTGGTACTACTGCCGTTCAGCTCCGCGCTGTTTACCCTGCTACGTCATCTGCGGGACTATTGTAAGGACTCACTTACCCTCTATCTTATGATCTGGCTGGGTGTGGTGTTTGTGCTGGTATCGGTGTCCGGTACTCAGCTGCCCCACTATGTGGTCTACGGTATCAGTGGTTTGCTGCTGCTGTTTGCCCATTACCGGGAGCGTCTGTTTCGTGGCTGGGGGTTGGTGTTGCCGCTGCTGTTTTTTGTGCTGATGGTCGCGCTGCCCTGGATTTTGCAATCCGCCGCAGTCACTAGCCGAAAACTTTATGAGCAGGAGATGCTGGGGCGGGTCTGGGAGGTTGTCGGAATGCCCTACATTGCGGCGAGTATTATCGCTCTGCTGTTAACGCTGGCGGTGATCTTTACCAAGAAACTGGAACGGCCCGCTAAGTTTGTGGCTATCGGCTTTATTCAGACGCTGTTTGTGTTTACCTTCTTTATTCAGGTGATGGCCGGGTTACAGCAGCAACCGGTTCAGGAAGCGGCGGTTATCGCCCGCACACTGAGTGACAAACATGTGGTTGCTTATGGGGTGCATCGCCCTAGTTTCAGTGTCTATCGGGATGCTATAACGCCGCAAGACCGGTCGCCCGAAGCGGGTGATGTGATCTTTACCGATGCGGATAATTTTCTGAAATTACAGCAGAAAAACCCCGATGCTGTATTAGATCTGTTGTTCAGTAAGGGTGGTATCAGACTGGTGGAGTGGCGTGATGCAAAGCCTGCTGGCACAAATTAAACAGTGCTTTATCGTTGCCGAACTGCCTGTCCGGCTGGATAGCTCGAAGCACAGTCTCAATGATCAATATGATGCACAGGCATTAAAGCGGTTAACCCAGATCGCCCTGGTGTTACTCGGCGTTGCACTGCTGCTCTGGCTGGTGGCCGGATATCACGGCGCATTTCATCTGTTTAATCAGTTTACCCCCTATTTTCCGGCAGCGTTCTGGCAGATCGTTACATTTATGGGGGATACCACCTTCGTGTTGACGCTGGCCCTGTTTGTCGCCCGGCGTAAACCAGAACTACTCTGGGTGCTTTTTATTGCTGCCATCTATGGCACCCTGGTGACTCACGGGCTGAAAACACTTTTTGGTACTGAGCGTCCTCCTGTGGCACTCCTGGTGGGTGACTATAACCTGGTGGGAAAAGCATTGAGAAACGGCAGCTTCCCCTCCGGCCACTCTTTTACCGCTTTTGCGTTTGTCGCGGTGGCTTATTACTTCTTCGATCATCGGCGCCTGCGTCTTGGTCTGCTGTTGTTAGGCGGACTGATCGGTCTGAGTCGGGTGATGGTAGCAGCGCATTGGCCGGTTGATGTGCTGGTAGGCGGCGCGCTGGGGATGCTGGTCACTGTGGCTGCGGTTAAAACGGCGAAGCTATCAGACATTGGTTTTCGCAGACCGATGCACCTGTTTATTGTCTTCCTGTTACTGGTGGCAGCCTTGATGATTATGTCCGGGCATACGGGTGGTTATTCACAGGCGCAACTGTTTGCAAAAGTGATCGCTTTCGCTGCGTTACTGGTTTTTGTTTGTGAATACTTCCTGCCAGCGCGTCAACCGCGAATCCCTGACGCTGGCAGATATTAAACTTTCACTACAACCTGTCTGAGTCTTTAAATCACGGAGCCGGTTGTGGCATAATACATATATTAGAGTTTTCTTATATATGTTGTTAATTTAAGGTGTTTGTTATGTCTGCTAGTAAAGTTATCTCGGTTTCGACCTCCATGAAAGAGGGTTGTCAGGTACATGCTGATATCCGGGGGCACAAAGTTACCATTGATCAGCCAAAACAGGCGGGTGGGACCGATGAAGGCCCGACTCCGCTGGAGTTTTTTCTTTTTTCGTTGGGTGGATGCATTGCCAGTATCGCCCGTATCGCTGCAACTCAGCAAAAAATTGAGATGCGTGGCATCGATATTGATGTTGACGGCACCATGAACCCTGCCGGATTGCTGGGCAAGCCCACCGAAGACCGGATAGGCTTCCAGACCATCACCGTCAGAGCGAAGATCGATGCTGACCTGAGCGATGAAGAGAAAGCCCGGTTTCTTGAAGAGGTGTGCCATCGCTGCCCGTTGGATGACAATATCATGCTGGAAACTGAGGTTACCCACTCTTTAGTTCAGTAGCCAGACGCGGCTGCGCCGCTTGCCAGTGGTTAGAAAAACTAAAAAAGAGAGCCCGCCCGGCTCTCTTTTTTGTTTGCTATCAACTGTGGGTTGAATGAGTCTCTGCTGCGGGTATAAGCATTCAGATACGCATTTGCCCCCGGCTAAAAAGTGCTGCCAGATGCGGTGACTATCCGTCTTTTAAACGCGTTATTTAGCAAGGAAAACGAAGTTTTCCGTCTCGCCACGGGCAGCCGCGAAGCGGCGTTCTAGCCAGCTGAACTTGTTCAGCGGTCTGCTTTTAACGGCGGCCTGTTTTAAATTTAATAAATCCTGAGGCTGTAAAGGTAATCGACTATCGCGGAGGCTTGCTGCTTGGTGAGATTGGTGAACGCTGGCATGTCGGGTCTTGAAGGGTCGCCCTGACGGATAAGCATTACCAGCTGATCTCCCTGTAGGCGGGTCAGTCTGTTAGCGGGAATGCCTTTCAGAAAATTGCCACTGCCATCACTTTTGTGACAACTCTCGCAGTAAAGGTTGTAAAGTTCTTTGCCATTGGTTGAGCTTGTTTCAGGGGCACTGTCAGAGCAGCCGCTAAGTAGCAGTGTAAATAAAACTGATAATATGGCAGATCTTATTGTTATCACAGTCAGAATCCTTCTGCAGAGCTAATCTTGAGTATCGCCTACATTCTCAAGGGAGGTCAATATTGCAACGATGATGCGGCTCAGGTAACTGTTGCTTTTTCTGGCAGGGAATACGACGTTTTCCGTCTGGCAGCTGTGGCGCGGCGTTCTGGCGTTTGCTCTTACCGCTCCAGGTTAAGCTCGATTCCGGCAAGCTGGAGGGTGATTCCGGTCAGGGTCAGCCAGGGGTCGCCGAGAGCGCCTTTGATCTGTGCATCGGCTTCGGCGCAGCGGCTGAGCATATGGCTGAGGCGGTCAGTGGGGATTCTCTGCGCGGCGTTACGCATCTGATTTTTACGGTTGCCCCAGATCCGCTCACGCTGACAGAGGGTGTCGAATGGCGTGCCTTTTTGCAGACCGTTCTGAATCACAAGCAGTGAACGAATCTCCCGGGCGATAGCCCATAACGCGACTGAGGCTTCGGTGCCTTCCTGGCGGAGCACTTCAATAATTTTATTACAACGGGGTATCTGCTGCTGGATAGCTGCCTCGGTCAGGCCATAGATATCGTAACGGGAGCTGTCGGAGACGCTGTCCATTACCATATCCGCGGTAACCGTCTGGCCAGCATAGAGCAGATTGAGCTTATCCAGTTCCTGTTTGGCTGCCAGCAGGTTGCCTTCGATCCGCTCGCAGAGTAGCTGAACCGCATCGTGTTCCAGCGTCAGGCCGATTTGTCGGGATCTGTTACTGATCCAGCCCGGTAACTGTTGCAGGTCTACTGGCCAGATCTCGACGATAATGCCCTGCTGATCAATCGCTTTGAGCCAGGCGCTTTTCTTCGCAGTACCATCGAGCTTGTCGGCGATGATCAGTAATACATTATCTTCGGCGGGGCGTTTCAGGTATTCCTGGAGGATGTCACTGGCCTGCTTGTTAGGCTTATGGCTGCCCAGTCGCAGTTCGATAATCTTCTGTTCAGCAAACAGGGAAAGTGCGTTGGCGCATTCCAGCAGGTATTCCCATTTAAACCCGCCCTCAACATGAAGGGTTTCCCGTTCACAGAAACCGAGGGTGTTGAGGTGTTTGCGCAGCAGGTCGCAACTCTCCTCTATCAGCAGGGTTTCGTCACCGGTGATCAGATAAACCGGGGCCGGTTGCGGGCCGAGTTTGTTGCCAAGCTGCTCCGGTTTTATCTTCATCGTGATCTAAGGGCTCGCAGGCTTCAGGTTGGCGTAGAAACGCATGATCTGAATAGCTAGCTGCTGATCCATTTCGAGATAGAGCTGAGCCTCCTGCGCTGTACTGGCGGTCTCTTTGTTCGCATCGTAGTCATAGGTGCGTTCGGCAAGGACTTCACGTTCGAGCAGAGGATTACCCTGCGGGTCTTTCACCATGAATTTTACTTTGGTGGTGAGCTCGTACTCATCGATATCGGCATTTGCCCCCAGTGTGGCTTCACGCCGGGAGCGGGATTCCGAAATGATCTTCAGCAGGTAGCCAGAGCCGGTATTAACGCTGATGCCATTGGCTTCCAACTGTCTGCGTAGTACCGGCTCAAGCTGACTGCGGGAGCGTTCCGGAGTGACCAGAGTGAGCTGCCGCAACGGTTCTGCAATCTCTGCACTGCCCCGCAGGTGAAACCCGCAGGCAGACAGCATGAGACAACAAACAGTCAGCAACAGTGTGGCTGAAAGCCGGTTTTGGCAGCGATTCATCCTTGACCCCTTATCCGACAACGATGTTGACGAGTTTATTTGGTACCACAATTTGTTTGCGGATGGTTTTTCCCTCCATGTGGCGCTGCACACCCTCATCAGCCAGGGCGGTGTGTAACACGACACTTTCATCGGAGTCGGCGGGGACGTTGATCTTACCTCGTACTTTACCGTTTACCTGAACCACCATCTGCACATTGGCGAGGGTCATTGCGGCTTCATCCACCACCGGCCAGGGTGCATCCAGCAGGCTGCTGCTGTTACCCAGGTCTGCCCATAGCTGATGCGTGATATGCGGCACGATGGGGGCCAGCAACTGCACTGCAGCGGTCAGTGCTTCGCGGACAACCGCACGGCCCTGATCACTGGCATCAACAAAGCGGCTGATCGCATTGCTGAGTTCCATCACTGCGGCGATCGCGGTGTTAAATGTCTGGCGACGTTCGACGTCATCAGACACCTTCTTGATGGTTTCGTGAGTTTTACGGCGCAGCTCTTTTTGCCGTTCGTCCAGACTGTCGGGTTGCAGCGCTACCATCTCACCCGGGTATTGCAGGTGGTCGTAGACCAGTTTCCACAGACGGCGGAGGAAACGGTGAGCACCCTCAACGCCGGAATCAGACCATTCCAGCGATTGCTCTGGTGGTGCGGCAAACATCATAAACAGACGGACGGTATCGGCACCGTATTTATCGATCATTACCTGCGGATCGATACCGTTATTCTTCGACTTGGACATTTTGCCCATGCCTGCTGATTCAACCGGCTCACCATCGGCGATATGCACCGCTTTAGTCACCCGGCCTTTTTCGTCCCGCTCAACCTTTACTTCGGTCGGTGAGATCCAGATCTTGCCGCCGTTGTCGTCTTCACGGTAGTAGGTATCCGCCAGCACCATGCCTTGACACAGCAGACGTTCAAACGGTTCATCGGAGTTTACCAGGCCTTCATCGCGCATCAGTTTGTGGAAGAAGCGGGAGTAGAGCAGGTGGAGGATCGCGTGCTCGATACCACCGATATACTGATTCACCGGTAGCCAGTAATTAGCGGCGTCTGGTTCCAGCATGGTGTCAGCATTGCGGCAGGCGTAGCGGGCGTAATACCAGGAGGACTCCATAAAGGTGTCAAAGGTGTCGGTTTCCCGTTCGGCATCTGCGCCACACTTCGGACAGCTGGTTTTCTTAAAGCTATCCATCTTTTTGATGGGTGAACCAACACCGTCAAAGGTGACATCGACTGGCAGGATAACCGGCAGCTGCTCTTCAGGCACCGGCACGGCACCACAACTGTCACAGTTGATGACTGGAATCGGTGTGCCCCAATAACGCTGGCGAGATACGCCCCAGTCACGCAGACGGTAGTTAATGGTGACTTTACCTTTGCCTTTACTGTGCAGCTCGGAGGCGATCGCTTTGAAGGCGACTTCGAAATCCAGCTCATCAAAACTGCCGGAGTTCATCAGAATGCCTTTGTCGGTAAAGGCTTCTTTATCGATGTCAGCGTCGCTGTTATCCGCCGGACGGATGACCTGCTTGATCGGCAGGTTGTATTTTTTAGCAAATTCGTAGTCGCGCTGGTCATGGGCCGGAACCGACATCACCGCGCCAGAACCGTAGTCCATCAATACGAAGTTAGCGGTCCAGACCGGTACCTTCTGCCCGGTTAGTGGGTGAGTTGCCTCAATTCCCAGTGCAAAGCCCTTCTTCTCCATGGTGGCCATATCAGCTTCGGCCACTTTCATGTTTTTACAGTCGTCGATAAAGGCTATCAGTTCCGGGTTGTTTACTGCAGCCTGTTGTACCAGCGGGTGGCCCGGCGCTACGGCGACATAGGTGACACCCATGAGAGTATCAGGGCGGGTGGTGAAGACGTCCAGTTCACCAAAACCATCGACATGAAAGCTTAACTCGACACCTTCAGAGCGACCGATCCAGTTGCGCTGCATGGTGCGAACCTGTTCAGGCCACTCGCTCAGCTTATCCAGATCATCCAGCAGTTCATCGGCGTAATCGGTGATTTTCAGGAACCACTGGGGGATTTTCTTGCGCTCAACCAGCGCACCAGAGCGCCAGCCGCGACCATCGATCACCTGTTCGTTAGCCAGCACGGTCTGATCAACCGGGTCCCAGTTCACTTCAGAATCTTTCTTGTAAACCAGGCCTTTTTCCATCAGGCGGGTAAAGAACCATTGTTCCCAGCGATAGTATGATGGGTGACAGGTCGCAACCTCACGGCTCCAGTCATAACCGAAGCCCATCTGGTCCAGCTGATTACGCATGTAATCGATGTTTTCATAGGTCCAGCTGGCGGGTGGGACATTGTTTTTCAGAGCCGCGTTTTCCGCAGGCAGACCGAACGCATCCCAGCCCATCGGTTGCAGGACATTTTTGCCCTGCATCCGCTGATAGCGTGAAACGACATCGCCAATAGTGTAGTTGCGTACATGCCCCATGTGCAGCCGACCGCTCGGGTAGGGGAACATGGAGAGACAGTAGAACTTCTCCTTTGACGGGTCTTCAGTGGCTTTGAAGCTTTCATTGTCGACCCAGTGTTTCTGGACTTCAGGCTCAATATGCTGCGGTTTATATTGTTCGTTCATTTCGACTCTGATGATAAAAACCGGCGATGGTTGGATGCCGGTCAATGGAATGTTTTGTCTGTGGCGCATAGGATACAATATATGCAATGGTACATATAGTTTTTAGTCGGCTTTGGAGATGGATATGAGCAACAATAGCAGTGGTAAAGATCGTAGTGCTCAATATGATCGGGTGCTAAGCCGGTTACGTGAGGATCTTGAATCCGCCGAGCACCGCTCCTGGGATTATCTGCAGGAGAAAATAGAGGAGGCTGTTGAGTTGGAACTGGCCGCCGAAGAGATGACCCGCGATGAGATGGATCTGCTCAGTGCCTATCTGAAAAAAGATCTGAAACAGCTGGGGTATTATGCACATGAAACCGGTGAAGGCATTGCTGCCTGGCTTAATTTTGATCTGAACTTTCTTGAGCAGACCGTGGCCCGACAGTTGATGGATCTGGCCGACCGCACCCGGATTGGCATCACTGAGCTAGAGCAGCGCCTGGCGGACGGCGAGGATCAATACACTGTGGGTGATATCGCGGCGGCTGGCACCTTTGTCTGTGTTGACTGCAGTGAGCAGGTTACCCACACCAGTACCAGCCGCTTAGAGCCCTGCCCGAAGTGCGGATCAGAAACTTTTACGCGACTGTCGGCTCCGTGGGGCGGTGAACAGACCAAACAGTAACATCAGCCCGATTACCGCCTGCAGTGGTTTGATTCCCCACTCCTGGTAGGGAGTCAGACCTTGCATCTTCTGCACCTGACCGACCATTACCGCCTGTTCATATTGTGGCACCGTGGTGCTGATTTTACCGTCAGGACTGACCAGGGCGCTGATGCCATTGTTGGTCGCGCGAATCAGCCAGCGGCCGGTTTCCAATGCCCGCATCCGGGCAATCTGCAGATGTTGTGCCGGTGCGCTGGAATGGCCGAACCAGGTGTCATTGCTGACGGTGAGTAACAGGTCGCTGGTCAGACTTTGTTGCCGGACCAGCTCCGGATAGGCGATCTCATAACAGATAAACGGCGCAATCTGACTGCCTGCGGCTTCCAGCAGGGGCTGGTCAGGTGATCCCAGGCTGAATTCAGACATCGGCAGGTTAAAGAAGTCGATGATGCCGCGTAGCTGGCGTTCCAGTGGTACATACTCCCCAAAAGGTACCAGCCGCTGCTTGTCATAACTGCCATTACCTCCGGCAAACAGCGTGAGGCTGTTGGTATAGCGCTTGCCTTTGGGGTGCTCAGGATCGTTATACACTGTTGGAATACCGCTGATCATGGCGGTGTTGTTCTGTTCCAGCATCTGCGTGAACGGACTGAGAATCACGCTGGCTTTCTTGTAAAAGGTTGGAATGGCGGTTTCGGGCCAGATTAGCAGATCGACTTTGTCGCTGTCCTGGCTGAGATCGACATAGGTTTGCAGAATATTTTCCAGTGCGCTACGTTGCCACTTCTGTTGTTGCGCAATATTGGCCTGAACCGCCATAACACGGATAGGCTCGCCGACCGGGGTGGTCCAGTTTTGAGGGATCTGATGCTGTTGAATGGCGACCAGAGGCAGGCCGAGGATCATCAGGATTGTCGCTGCCTGTAAGGGCTGGTTGAGGCGTTTAACAAAGGTTACCAGAAGAGTGCTGGTAACGACGACATAGAGGCTGAGCAGCCATACTCCCCCCAGCGGTGCGAACACCGCTAACGGCGTATCGATCATGCCATAGCCAAGATAGAGCCAGGGGAAGCCAGTCAGCAGCCAGCTGCGCAACCACTCAAACAGCATCCAGAGCGCACAGAAGCCGATAGCGTTGCGGAAAAACCGGTTGTAGAGCCATCCCTGCAAGGCAAACAAAACCGCCAGTGCGGCGACAAACAGAGCCGTCATCGACCCCGCCAGCACCACTGAGGCGCTGCTGTGCTCATGAATGCTGACAAATACCCAGGATACGCCGCTGCCAAAGAACCCCAGGCCATAACACCAGCCCAGCCAGCCACTTACCCGGGGTGAGCAGTTGTGTAACAGTACAAACAGCAGGGCAACTGACACACCGCCAAGGTACCAGTAATTAAAAGGTGCCAGGGATAATGGCGCGATGGCTCCGGCAAGCAGACAGAGAATAACGCGCAGGAAGATGAACGGTGTGCGCTTAGTCATTATTGCTTGGCCGGTTCTGACCGAATGACCTGAAGCAGCCGGATACGCCGGTTGTCAGCACTGAGTATTTTAAAGGTAAATGCATCGATCTCCACCGTCTCATCCTTGCGTGGCAGATGACCAAACTTCTGTGTCACCAGTCCACCGATAGTGTCAAAATCATCGTCTGGCATACCGGTATCGAAGAACTCATTAAAGTCCTCGATCGGGGTCAGCGCCTTGACGATATAGCCGTTATCGTCAAAAGGTTTGATGTTGCCCTCGTCATCTTCAACATCATGCTCATCTTCAATCTGCCCAACAATCTGTTCAAGTACATCTTCAATCGTAATGACACCCGAGACGCCACCATATTCATCAACCACAATTGCCATATGGTTGCGCGTGGCGCGGAACTCTTTGAGCAACACATTGAGGCGCTTACTTTCCGGGATGAAGGTTGCTTTGCGCACATGCTGCTTGATGTCGAAATTTTCCAGATTGTTATCTTCGAGAATCAGCGATAGCAGGTCTTTGGCCAGCAATACCCCAAGAATATCATCCGGATTTTCGCCGATAACCGGAAAGCGTGAGTGGGCAGACGAGATAATAATGGGTAAAAACTCTTTCGGCGTCTGATCTGCTTCCACCACGACCATCTGTGAACGCGGAATCATTACATCCCGCACCTGCTGGTCGGCAACCTGCATCGCGCCCTCAATGATACTGAACGCTTCCTGATCCAGGACGTTCTCATCGGTGGCATCTTTCAGATCTGCTAACAGGTCTTCACGGGTTTTGGGTTCATCAGAAAATATCTGGGTGAGTTTACCCAGCCAGGATTTACTCTGGCCATTTCCCGATCGCTCTTCGCTCATGTGGTGCTCCGTTTTTCGGCATTTAGCTTATTCGGTTAACAAATAGGGGTCAGGAATGTCCAGTTGGGCAAGAATCTCCCGTTCCAGTTGTTCCATCTCTTCCGCTTCAGCGTTATTTATATGGTCGAATCCAAGCAGATGCAATACTCCATGTATAACCATGTGGCACCAATGGTTGAATAATGGCTTATTCTGTTCCTTTGCTTCCCGGGTAACTACCTCAGCGCAAACCACCAGATCCCCCAGAAGATCGAGCTCTATCCCTTCCGGCATCTCGAAAGGAAAGGATAATACATTGGTGGGAGTGTCCTTGCCCCGGTATTGGTGGTTGAGTTCGCGGCTTTCCTCGGGAGAAACAATGCGGATTGATAGCTCGGCGGCATCCAGACGGCCTTTAAGGGCCGTGCTGACCCATTCGGTGAGTTGTTCTTCAGAGGGGAGATTTGAATCTTCTATCTGGCACTGGCGGTCAACGAAATAGCTCATCTTCTGTCCTGCTGATTATCCGGTTGCCGGGCTTGTTGCTGCTCCTGACGCTTATCGTAAAGGTCGTAAGCATCGACAATATGTCCCACCAGCGGGTGGCGCACCACATCTTTGGAGGTGAACCGGGTAAAGCCGATCCCTTTGACCTCTTTCAACACTTCAATGGCGTGGATCAGGCCGGAGCGAACCCCTTTGGGCAGATCGATCTGGGTCGTGTCGCCGGTGATAACGGCCGTTGAGCCAAAGCCAATACGGGTGAGAAACATCTTCATCTGCTCACGGGTGGTGTTCTGACTCTCATCGAGAATCACGAACGAGCCGTTCAGGGTCCGGCCACGCATATACGCCAGCGGGGCAACTTCGATCACATTACGTTCGATCAGTTTACTGACCCGTTCAATGCCGAGCATCTCATAGAGGGCGTCATACAGTGGGCGCAGGTAGGGGTCTACCTTCTGGCTCAGGTCGCCGGGCAGGAAGCCCAGTTTTTCACCGGCTTCAACGGCGGGGCGAACTAACAGAATACGGCTTACCTCTTCACGCTCCAACGCTTCGCAGGCACAGGCGACCGCCAGATAGGTTTTGCCAGTCCCTGCGGGGCCGATACCAAAATTAATATCATGGGTCAGGATTGAACGGACATAACCCTGCTGATTTGGCCCGCGAGGGCGGATCAGGGCTTTGCGGGTCTGAATGGCTATATCCGCCTGATACACCGGTACCACTGGCTCATTGCCCGTCAGTTGTTCAACCCCAGACTGTTGCAGTAGCAGGTGGATCTGATCCGGGGTGATCTGCTCGCCCTGCCGGGCATCTTCGTAAAGTTGTTCCAGCAATTTGGCACCAGCGCGCACGACGTTCGATTGCCCGGCCAGTTTGAAACTGTTGCCGCGATTACTGATCTCTATCCCCAGGCGCTGTTCAATCAGACGCAGGTGCTCATCGAGCTGGCCGCAGAGGTTGGACAGATGTTGTGGGTTATCCGGCTCAAGGGTGAGCTGAATGGTTTGCGCTGTGTTCAAAGAGGGATCCTTTAATAGAGATGCAACAACGTTGGTTATGACTGTTTGTCAGAACAGTCTAGCAGCTTATCGGGGTGCGCTGATGACAGGTAATAGATATCACTGCAATGTGCCATCAAGCTCGGAGCCGACTAACTCACCCAACAGTGAATTGGTATAAGCCTGAACGATGCGCACATCGGCAAAGTGGCCGATCTGATCCGCATTGTCGCAACGGAAGTTAACCACCCGGTTGTTTTCGGTGCGGCCCTGCAGCATGCCCGGATCTTTACGTGAGTAATCGGTCACCAGAATACGTTGCACCGAATCGACCATTCGGCGGCTGATCTGCATAGCCTGTTGAGTGATGCGCTGTTGCAGAATATTCAGGCGCTCTTTCTTAGTCTCATCTGAAACATCATCGGGAAGGTCCGCGGCTGGAGTACCTGGGCGGCGGCTGTAGATAAAGCTGTAGGAGTTATCAAAACCGATCTCTGCGATCAGGTTCATGGTCGCCTCGAAATCAGCATCGGTTTCTCCAGGAAAACCCACTATGAAATCGGATGACAGGGTAATATCAGGCCGGGCTGCGCGAATTTTGCGAATCAGTGACTTGTATTCGAGAGCCATATGACCGCGCTTCATCGCCATCAGAATCCGGTCAGAACCGCTTTGCACCGGCAGATGCAGGAAACTTACCAGTTCAGGTACATCCCGATAGACCTCGACCAGACTGTCGGTAAACTCGACTGGGTGGGAGGTGGTAAAGCGGATGCGGTCGATGCCGTCGATGGCGGCAATACAACGGATTAACTCGGCCAGGTCGGCACTATCGCCATCATGGGTTGCTCCCCGGTAGGCGTTAACGTTCTGCCCCAGCAGATGGATTTCGCGTACCCCCTGTTCAGATAGTTCAACCGCCTCGGCGATGATATCGTCCAGTGGCCGGCTGACCTCTTCACCACGGGTGTAGGGGACAACACAGAATGTACAGTATTTACTGCAACCTTCCATGATGGATACAAAGGCTTCTGCACCCTCAACCCTGGGGGCGGGCAGATGGTCAAACTTCTCAATTTCAGGGAAGCTGATATCAACGATGCCTTTTTTCTGTGTGCCGGCGTTGGTGAGATCGATCATCTCCGGCAAGCGGTGCAGGGTTTGCGGACCGAAAATCATATCCACATAGGGGGCGCGTTTGAGAATCGCTTCACCTTCCTGTGAGGCTACGCAGCCACCAACACCGATCTTCAGATCAGGGTTCTTTGCTTTGAGCTTGCGCCAGCGGCCCAGTTGATGAAATACTTTCTCCTGAGCCTTTTCGCGAATTGAACAGGTGTTCAGGAGCAGTACGTCCGCCTCATCCTGATTATCGGTTAACTCAAGTTCATGGCTTTCGCCCAGCAGATCTGCCATCCGTGAGGAATCGTACTCATTCATCTGGCATCCGTGGGTTTTAATGAATAGCTTCTTGGCCATTGCACACCTGTTCTACAGCTTGGGAAAATTAAAAGGGCGGGAATTATACTTTATGGCAATCCGGCTGCATAGTTTTTAACCGCTTAGGAAATCACTTGTAATCAGCTAACGTGCCCCCATAATAACGGCTGTTAACCTTTTTGAGTGCAGTGAATCATGGCGAGTGACCCGATCTATCGGATAAAATTTCTTAATCAGAACGAGATCTATGAGATCTATGCGCATAATGTCTATCAAAGTGACTTATGGGGCTTTCTGGAGATAGAAAATATCGTATTTGGCAGTCAGAGCGGAATGGTGGTTGACCCTTCGGAAGAGAAGCTTAAAAAGCAGTTTGAAGATGTGGAACGCAGTTATATTCCGATGCAGGCGATTATTCGCATCGATGAAGTTAAGCATGAAGGGCCGGCAAAAATTACCGAAGTGAAGGGTACCGTCACGCCATTTCCGGTGATGCCTCCGAGAAACTGATCTGTTTCAGCGTATAAAACTTGATATTTCTCATAGTTTCTATAACTTGTGCCGCGCTATCATCTGATAGCGCCTGGTTCACCACCAGCAACTAACCCATACACTTAAGCAGATCGCCTTGAAGCTAACCAGGTAACTGTTATTCGATCAGGGCTGATCAGTTATGAATAAAGGATTATTTAATGAATACAAATGTTTATGAAGCGCCTAAGGCCGAACTGTTAGAAGCGAATTCGGCGGTTGCTCCGCTGACTTTAAAACAGATACTGTTTTCATTTCAGGGGCGTATTGGCCGCAAAATCTTCTGGCTTACCGCGCTGGGGATGTTTGTCGCTGAAATGGTTGTTTTTGGTTTGCTGACCGCGTTGAGTACTGGTCCTGAAGTGCTTATGTTTGTCACGGCCGTTCTGTATATTCCGTTGGTGTGGGTCGGTCTGGCTATTCAGGTTAAACGCTGGCATGACCGGAATAAGTCAGGCTGGTGGGTTCTGTTGAATTTTGTACCACTGATCGGTGCTATCTGGGTATTTGTTGAGGCTGGCTGTCTGGCAGGCGATCAGAACGCGAATGACTACGGGGCCCCGAGCGCCTGATCTGTTGGTAAGATTACCGCTCAACAATGAGTCAGCCTGATATATTTATCTCCTTCTCTATCAGGCTGATTATATTTCCCTTCTATCTCTTTTTGCTGATGTAGTGGCCATTTTGCTATATGGCGGAGGGCGAGAGGCCATTGAATAAATATTCAAAATAACCTGCCTGTTTCATATCGCTAACCCATACTTCTTGCTCTCCATCTCAGACCGGCTTTAGTTGCGGTTACTTGTAACTCTTTGACTCAATGCTCCTCCAGCCTTTGTTTATTGCTTGGGTTAAAGTCATCTGTTTTTGAATTTTTGTTATATATATCAATCAGATGCGACATATGGTCGCAGGCTGGTTAAATGCCGCTCAGCTGTCTGTATGATACGTTTTTTTCAAATCTCAGGAAGGAACGTATGGCTGGGTGTAAGGGATATATTGAAACAGTAACGGGGTTGATTGAGAAACAGCTTTCATCCCTTTCTGACGCTCGTAAAACATTCTATCAGAGCCTCTTTTTAACGGCTGTCAGTGCTTCGGCGGCACATGCAGGAGCGGCACCAGAAATGGTTGATGAGGGCTCCGCCCCCGTTACTATTGAAGTGGTTGGGCAGCAATCGACGAATTATAAACAGCCTCTGTCTGTGGCAGGAAAGGAGCCACTAGCTCCCCGGGAAATTCCTCACTCTGTGTCTGTGATAACTCAGCAGCGTATCAATGACCAGAATCTCAAAACCGTACCCGATGCCCTTAATCAGGTTACCGGGGTGACGGTAATTGCCAATGACAGTACCCAGAGTCAGATGCGTTCACGGGGTTACTCTCTGGGGGTTATGTATGACGGTATTCCTGCATATTCAAGTCTGTCCGGGGTGCAGCAGTTTGATCTGGATATTTACGACAGGGTTGAAGTGTTAAGAGGGCCTTCAGGCATTTTTACTGGAACCGATAGTCCTGGAGGGGTCGTCAATCTGGTCCGCAAGCGGGCTAAAGATGAATTTGCCCTGACGGGATCAGTATCTGCAGGAAGTTGGGATAATTATCATGTTGCATTAGATGTGACCGATGCTTTAAATGAATCCGGGTCGGTTCGTGGCCGGGCGGTTATGTCATTCACCGATAGGGATTATTTTTACGAGAAAACCCATACGGAGCGTTGGCTTGGTTACAGCACACTGGAGTGGGATCTTAATTCTGATACGACGTTGTCCTTATCGGCGGCAATTCAAAAGGATGATACTCCCGCGACCTCTTATGGCCTCCCCGCCTGGTCGGATGGTCACTTAATGGATGTTTCCCGCTCGACTAACCCCATTGCTGACTGGGCTGAATCGCGCTGGGATACGCAGGAATATACCGCTGAACTTGAACATCAGTGGAATAATGGCTGGTTGATGAAGGCCCGCGTTAGTCAGCGGCTACAAGACTTCTATTTTAAAGATGGCTATGTAAGCAGCAGTGTCGATATTAATTCACAGACAACCTCTTATGGTCGCATGGAACGGGATTATGAGTATAAGCGTACTGCGGTTGATCTGTATGCGACCGGGCCGTTACAACTCTTTGGCCGCAGTCATACGCTGCTTGCGGGATACAATGCCGAGTCGTATAACTCTGCTTATGAGGGGGTTAATGCGACAACGGTGACAGGTATTCCATTTGGCCAGACAGAACGGGTGCCAGATTTTAATCTGCCCTATGACCTTGGCGGTGAAACCGATACCACCCAGAGCGGTTTTTACTCTCAGGCTCGTTTGAGTCTGGCTGACCCGCTTACATTAGTCCTGGGCGGACGCTTGAGTGACTATACTGGCAAATCACGCAGCGTCGCGCCAGCGGCTCCTTCAGCATGGTCAGACGATTCTCATGTCAGTGATCAGTTTACTCCCTATGGTGCGCTGCTTTATGACTTTAGCAAGAGCACGTCGGCCTATATCAGCCGAAGTGATATTTTTATTCCGCAGTCCCGGGAAACCTATGCCGGAGGGATGCTTGATCCCCGTGAGGGAAGCCAGACAGAAGTAGGGTTAAAGTCTGAGTTTTTTGCGGGCCAGCTTCAGGCTTCGATTGCCTGGTTCCGACTGCAGGATTCAAATAGAGCCTATCAGGACCCGAACCATGTAGGTTATTACCTTAATGCCGGCGAGGTAGAAAGTAAGGGGTGGGAAATAGAGGTTTCTGGGCAACCATCACCGGATTATGAAATACAGGCGGGATATACCCTGCTTGAGACTAAGTATCTGGCCGATAGCTGGAGTCAGGGCGAGGTCTTTTCAACCTGGGAACCCCGACATACCTTAAAACTCTGGGGGATGCGTCACTTTCGAACCGGTGCACTGCAACATCTGAGTCTGGGGTTGGGGGTTAACACTGTCAGTGGTAGTTCAGCCGGGACTGGCAGCTGGGCAATACGCAGTCAGGATGGCTACTCGATTGTCAATGCTATGGCGCGTTACCCTCTCAACAGGCATGTTACGCTGAGTCTGAACCTGAATAACCTGACCGATCAGACTTACTACACCCGTTTAGGGGGCTGGAATACTTATAACACTTACGGCGAACCCAGAAGCCTGAGTCTGAAATTGCAAGCGAGTTACTGATACTGTTAAATAATCTGATGCATTTCTATCGTAAAAACATGGCGTGTTAATGTCTGATCTGCAGAAGCAGTAAATAGACAGCTTATATTCTATTTGTTGTCTTTGTTTCAATCGGGATGATTGCTATTCGTCGTTATCACTATGGCGCCGATAGTGATCATCTCTTTTTCACTGATACCTTTTCCCGTGCCGATGCAGGCTGCTCTGCATCTAAGGCGTTTTCATGATCTCATCTGGCGGTCGCTAGCGGCGCGCACGACTTACACCACCTGAGTTTGCATGCTTCACTTAAAGTGCTGAGAGGGGCCCGCCGAACATGTTACTATCGGTTATCGGGCGATGTTGTACTGTATTATCGGGTAAGTTTTTATTCGCTGTTTGTGGCAGGCGTCTGTCGATTATCGCTATTAGATTCGATGTTGACTGAGACTAAGTTAGACAATAGTGCATCTTTCAATAGCAGCTCTAAATCGGTTTAATTAAGTATGTTGAGGTTTTTAATCTGCGGGAAGAATGTATCAGATTAAGTAGTATCTACCCAATATTAGTAGCGCTTTAGGGTACATTGTTTATAGTTTTTCAATCAGATAGCATCCCTAAGAGAACCCAGTTGCAGTATGTCTTCAAATCTACACATTGCTAAAACAGCCCGGCACCGCATTACTGATCTTTTTTATACCCATGTGCTACCCGGACTGGTCTACCTGTTACTGGCTCAGGCATCGGTAGAGTTGCTGTCGATCCCTCCCAGTGACGCCTCCGCAGTCTGGCCTGCGGCCGGTGTTTCAATTGCGGCTATTCTGCTGCGGGGATATCGTGCCTGTTTCGGTTTGTTTGTTGCGTTAATGGTATTTTATGCCGATAGCTGGCTGGATACTGGCAGTGCAGCGGCGTTGTTGCGCTCGTTAGGCTTAATGTTTTTACTCAGCATGGCCGCTATTCTTGAGGCCGCTGGTGCTGTATGGCTGACCCACCGGTTTCTGGGGGAGGTGCCAGATCTGATTGATGACAAACAGATCGCTTTTTTTCTGCTTATTATTGGGCCCCTGGCATCCTTTACGGCGAGCCTGATGGCGATTATGACACTGTTGTTATTTGGTGTTATTGGCTGGGAGAACTTTCTTGTCAGCTGGCTTACCTGGTGGGTTGGCGACAGTATCGGCGCGATTGTTGTTGCACCGATGTTGCTGGCCCTGTTTGCTAACCGCCAGAGTGCCTTGTTCAGCCGGAAATGGGCGGTAGTCTTTCCGATGGGATGCTTGTTGCTCATTATTGTTATGCTTTTTCTGGTAACCAAAAATTATGAGTCGCAGGAACGGCAC
This sequence comes from Amphritea sp., assembly GCF_050300915.1. Taxonomy (GTDB): domain Bacteria; phylum Pseudomonadota; class Gammaproteobacteria; order Pseudomonadales; family Balneatricaceae; genus Amphritea. The sequence continues at coordinate 12,907 of NZ_JBNKYN010000027.1, read as the reverse complement.
CTGAAGTTTAATCAACAGGCAGAACAGCTGCACTCAAGCATGAAGGCGCGGTTTGATGGCGGCATAGAGGTTCTATACTCTTTACGTGGCCTTTTTCTCAGCAGTTCAGGCGTCCGCGCCACTGATTTTTATAACTTTACCCACCATAAGTTGCAGCGCTACCCAGAAATACAGGCTCTGGAGTGGATTCCCCGCATTCCTGGTGAGCGGCGTTTTGACTACGAACGATCGTCCCCGATTCCACTGAAAATCATGGAACAGGGCGACAATGGAACGCTGTCTGAGGCGCCTGAAAGAGATTATTACTACCCTGTGACTTACGTTGAGCCATTTGCTGAAAATAAACGGGCTTTTGGTTTTAATGTGATCAGTAATCCGCTGGCTCAGGAGGCTTTGCAACGGGCACGGGAGCAAAACAGTGCTGCTTATACCTCCCCGATCAGGCTGATTCAGGAGTCGGGAGAGCAGAAAGGTTTTGTTGCATACCTGCAGGTTAATCATGGTGGTGCGGATCTGGGAATGTCGACAGAAGGGGTGGTTGCGGCGGTTTACCGGGCAGAGGACTTTATCCGCTTCGTCCTGAGCGAACACCAGGATCTGGCATCACAAATCGATGTCGATGTCTTTGATACCACAGATAGCAGGCAGCAGATATATGCGTCATCAGATACCAATGCGGATGAGTTTCTGGGCTGTACGAAAGAGTATTTAGCGGGCGGCAGGGTTTACCGGTTTGAGTATCGGGCGAAGCCAGAGTTCTTTGTACATTTATCCCAGTGGAGTAGTTGGATAGTGCTGCTTGGCGGCATGATGTTTGCGGCGCTACTGGGGGGCTGGTTGCTTTCGCTGACGGGCCGTACGATGCGTATCAGCCAGCTGGTAGGGGAAAAAACCGCTTCGTTGCAACATGAGGTTGAAGAACGTCGCAGGGCAGAGCAAGCGCTGCTTAAAGTTAGTAAAGCGGTCGAATTTAGCCCGAATATGGTGATGATTACGCTTCCCAGTGGGGAGATTGAGTATTCGAGCCCTAAGTTTACCGAGGAGACCGGGTTTCTTCCGGAAGAGGTCGTGGGACAGAGTATTAATATACTTCACGCTGCCCAGGAGGGGGCGCTTTCCTATACCGATATCTGGCCTCAGCTGCTGAGTAACCCTAACTGGCGCGGAGAGATTGTCAACCGGAAAAAATCGACCGGGCACTACTGGGCACAGGTAAACATCGCGCCGATTTATGACCTTCACGGGGTGCTGACAAACTACGTGGTTACCCTGCAGGATATTACCGAAAACCGGTTGATTTCAGAGCAGATTAGTTATCAGGCCAGCCATGATCAGCTGACAGCGCTGGTCAATCGGCGAGAGTTTGAGGTTCGTCTTCAATCGCTGCTTCATTCACAGCGGTTTCCCGGTTGTGAGCATGCGTTTTGTTTTCTCGATCTGGATCAGTTTAAGGTGGTGAACGATACCTGTGGTCATGTTGCCGGTGATGAACTCCTGCGTCAGGTCGCTGCAATTCTTCAGGGGAGGGTGAGAGCAAACGATACCCTGGCCAGGTTAGGCGGTGATGAGTTCGGTATTCTGCTGCAGAACTGTCCAATCGATAAAGCCCGGATTGTCGCAGAGGGCGTGCGTGATGCAATTGCGGAGTTCAAGTTTTGTTGGGAGCAACAGGTATTTAACATCGGTGTCAGCATTGGTGTGGTGGCGATTAATGAGCACTCCGCCAATATGACTGAAATTCTGAAACAGGCTGACTCGGCGTGCTATACCGCCAAAGATGCAGGGCGCAACCGGGTGCACCTCTATATTCAGGGAAATGAGATGCTGGCCCGCCGGGAAGGGGAGATGCATTGGGTTTCAGAGATTAATTCTGCGCTGGATGAGGGGCGCTTTATGCTCTACGGTCAGATTATCGTGCCGTTGCAGAACCCTCAGCTGAAACCGGATGTTGAACTGCTGCTGCGGATGCAGGATAGGGAGGGCAATATTGTCCCACCGGGGGCATTTTTGCCCGCAGCAGAACGCTATCAGCTGGCTGGCCGCATAGATGAGTGGGTCGTGGGTAATGCGTTTGCCTGGCTGGAGCGGAACTTTACCCAGTTCAGTCACTATTTCGGTTGCTGTGCGATCAATCTGTCTGGCGCCAGCCTTGGAGACCCGCACATTAAAGAGGTTATTATTGGTTTTCTCGAAACGTCGGTTCTGCTGCCCTATAAAGTTAAGTTTGAGATCACTGAAACCTCGGCTATCGCCAACCTGGTAGAAGCGCAGCGATTTATTAATGCGCTGAAGGCCTATGGATGTCAGTTCTCGCTGGATGACTTTGGTAGTGGCCTGTCATCCTTTGCATATCTGAAAAACCTCCCTGTGGATAACCTCAAAATCGATGGTATGTTTGTTAAGGGTATTCTCGATGACGAGCTGGACCAGGCGATGGTGAAATCGATCAACGACATCGGCCATGTAATGGGCAAAACCACGATTGCTGAATTTGTTGAGAATGATGAAATTTGTGAGCTGCTACGGAAGATCGGCGTTGATTATGGACAAGGCTACGGCCTGGGTTTGCCGACACCTCTGGATGTTCTGTTACAACAGGTGAGTGGCGCTGATGATCGCTAGAACCAAGAAACCCCAGGGGCCTCAGTGTTGCAGATGGTAGTTATCATAACGGGTTAACTGATTCTGACGGATCATCGAATCCAGGCGTGTGACGTAGTCATCGCCCAGCTCGCTATACCGGTGCAGGTGTTGTATCAGTGCAAGGCTGTTTTGCGTGTTGCGTGCCGCCCGGCGTAACTCTGCATAAGCACTGCCGCGTCCGAGGGTGAGAAAGTAATCCTCTATCGATCCGAGCAGCGATGCGTAGCGCTTGACATAGACCGGTTCCCCATCCCGTTGTTGACGGGCCATAATCCGTGCTTCTGACGGGTCAAATGACCAGACGCCAAAGACATTATTCGCCTGGACAAAAAAACGTGAGCTGCCCCAGCCGGTTTCAATCGCTGCCTGCGCCAGAATCAGACTGTTGGGCAGGTCTACCATACGCTGGCGCAGTTGTGTCGGTGAATTGGCATCATACTGTGTCATCAGCTGCTCCAGCCAGGCCTGATCGGTGCTGCTGAGGCTGGTGGTAGAGAGTAACTGCACCAGGCGGTCACGCCGCTGCTGCTGATGTTGTTTGCTAATCAGAATGGCGGGCAGCAGCAGGGCCACAAACCGCTGTTTTTTGTCAGCAACGGGCAATTTTGCCAGGGATACCACTGAGGTATACGCGACCGCTTTAACCGGATTACTCAGGGGAATAATATCGGCCGGTGTCTTCAAGGGTTTGTAGAGCACCGCGATACCACTTTGGTTACGTTGATCGGCAATCTGTACCAGTGCGCCAAAACCAAACATCAGTGCGGCGATAAACAACAGAACGGTTTGTATCGGAGACTGTTGTGATTTTGAGTCCATCGGTTATCTATTCCTGACCAGTGAATAACAGGGTTTTTGCCCCCCGTCCGGGAATCTCACGGGCCAGCTTTGGCACCAGATAACCTGGCAGCAGGTCCTGCAACTGTCCCAGCAACTGTTTCGCCTCCTCATCCGGTAGATCAAAGTGTGCCGCGCCTTTCACCGGGTCAAAGGTGAACAGGTAATAGGGCAGTACGCCGATATCGAACAATGTTTCACTCAGCTGTTTAAGGGTGTCGATGTGGTCATTGACGCCCCGCAGCAGCACCGCCTGATTGAAAACGGTGACGCCGGCCTGTTTCAGTCGCTGTACTGCAGCGGCGACCCCGTCGTCCAGCTCTTGCGGATGGTTACTGTGGATCACGATCACCACGTTGAAACGGGTTTGTTTCAGAATCCCGGTGAGGGTTTCAGTAATCCGCTGAGGCAGCACCACCGGTAGCCGGCTGTGAATGCGTAACCGGGTCAGATGTGGGATCTGCTCAAGGTCTGAGATCAACTGTTGTAAGCGGGCATCACTGGCGACCAAAGGGTCTCCGCCGGAAAAGATCACTTCAGTGATGCTGGCGTCAGCTGCAATATAATCGAGAACTTTTTGCCACTGCTGTGGCCCCAGACGATTCTCAGCATAGGGGAAGTGTCGTCGGAAACAGTAGCGACAATTAATCGCACAGGCGCTGGTGAGGATAACCAACACCCGGCCATTGTATTTATGAATCAGTCCATCTACCGGATTACTGTTTATCTCATCCAGCGGATCGCGGATAAAGCCGGGAACATCGTTGAGCTCCTCGCTCAGAGGCAGGACCTGGCGTAACAACGGATCATCGGGGTTACCTTTTTCGATGCGATCCAACCAGGGTTTGGGGATGCGCATGGCAAACTCCAGACTGGCGCGATCGGCACCCTCTAACAGTGAGTCAGGCAGTTGCAGGTAACGAATCAGAGCTTCCGGACTCTCTAAAGTCTGGCTCAGGAGGGTCTGCCAGGTGTCCGGTAACTGCATAGATGAGTTCATATCAGAATAATTTCGCTGGAAAATTTGCTCGCATTCTCCTTTCAAGTAGAATGTGTGTCAATTTTGCGGTGGCTACGGTTCACCTGAGTCTAATCTATTTTGAGATCGATATGGCAAATTACGCATCCAACCAGTTTAAAAACGGCCTGAAAGTGATGATTGAGGGAGACCCTTGCTCGATGGTAGACGTTGAGTTCGTTAAACCAGGAAAAGGCCAGGCTTTCACCCGGGTTAAGCTGAAAAACCTGCTTACTGGCCGTACCTGGGAGCGTACCTTCAAATCGAACGAAACAGCCGAAAGTGCAGATGTAATGGATACCGATATGGAGTATCTCTACAGTGATGGCGAGATGTGGCACTTTATGGACCCAACCAGCTATGAGCAGGTCGCTGCCGATAAAACCGCTATTGGCGACGCACACCTGTGGCTGAAAGAGCAGGATAAGTGTCAGGTCACCCTGTGGAATAACAACCCAATATCCGTAACACCGCCAAACTTTGTTGAGCTGGAAGTTATTGAGACTGATCCGGGTCTTAAAGGCGATACCGCCCAGGGTGGCTCTAAACCGGCCAAGCTGCAATCTGGTGCAGTAGTACGGGTGCCGCTGTTTATTGAACAGGGCGATGTGCTGAAAATTGATACCCGTAGTGGCGAGTACGTGTCCCGCGCATAAAAATTGTTTGGGCGCTATTGCGCTTGTGCTAACTGCCTTATACAGCGGTTAGCAATGTGCTCTTAACGCGTTCAATTCAATTTCTACGATTCCAATGGCAGCCACGGCTGCCATTTTTATGTACAGGATGTACGGTATGCCGCGGGCGCAGGGATGCGCAGGAGCGGCGATGGTCAGGATGTACGGTATGCCGCGGGCGCGGAGATGTACAAAACAGCAGTATGCCGTGGTTACAGAAGATGATTATCGCGGCAAACTATTATTTAAGGGTAATCACCGATGAGTCATTTGTGGAGTGCCACGGCGCCGCTGGAAAATCTGCGCAAACGGGCGCAGATCTTTGCGCAGATCCGTGAGTTTTTTGCTGCGCGGGATGTGCTGGAGGTGGAAACCCCCCTGATGACCTCGGCGGCGGTGAGCGACCCCTATATCGATACCATCGAGTGTCGCTACCATCCGTTGCCTGGACAGCAGGAGCAGGCCCGCTATCTGCAAAGTTCGCCAGAGTATGCGATGAAACGACTGCTGGCGTCCGGCAGTGGTGCGATCTACCAGATCTGTAAAGCATTTCGTAATGGCGAGTGCGGCCGTCGCCATAACCCGGAATTTACCATGCTGGAATGGTATCGTCCCGGCTTTGATCACCTTCAGCTGATGGATGAGGTTGAAGCGCTGGTGGGGCCGGTTATCGGCATGAAAGGGTTTCAGCGTATTAGCTATAGCGAGCTGTTTCGGCAATACCTGCACGTTGAGCTACAGACGGTTACGCTTCAGGAACTGGCCGCGATTACCCGTCAGCATATCGATATTCAGATGGAAGATGACAACCGGGATAACTGGTTGAATCTGTTGATGTCCCATGTGATCGAGCCGCAGCTGACCGATAAAGGCGCGGTGTTTGTCTATGATTATCCGGCGAGCCAGGCTGCTCTGTCACGGGTTGCTGAAGACCCGGATGGCCAGCCGGTGGCCTGCCGTTTCGAACTATTTATCGCCGGTGTGGAGTTAGCCAACGGTTACTATGAGCTCACCGATGCGGCAGAGCAGGCAAAACGCTTTGCTAAGGATATCGCCCAGCGGCAATCCGAAGGCTTGCCCGTCAGACCGACAGATAGCTTGCTGGTTGACGCACTGGAAAACGGCATGCCTGAGTGCGCTGGGGTAGCGATGGGGCTGGATCGGTTAGTCATGTTAGCACTGGGAACGGAGCAGATTAGTGATGTGATCGCTCTGCCGTTTGATCGGGCCTGAGAGGGGCAGTCGCTAGATCGCCGCTGCGCGGCTGGCTAGTGGTTAGAATGTCTCTTCGCGACTTGCCAGAAAAGCCCAAAGCAAGATTGATCAGTTTCTTATAAAGAGTTGCTCTGCGACATGAAAGGGTGTTGTACCGGTTAATAAATGCTTGAAGCCAGGTTGGCTGGCGGTTACCTTTTAGTCAGTGTGTCTTTGAATAACGAGAAGAATTAGTAGCCCGTGTGAGCAGTGTTTAGCTGATCGCTTCTGATGCAGTAGACCTCTCAGCTATTGATTTGTTGTAAGTAAAGATGGAAGGACCCGATATGAAAAAGAGAGATTGTGGTTTTACGCTGATAGAGATTCTGATTGCGGTGGCAATTGTCGGGGTTCTTGCCGCTATCGCTATACCTGCGTATACCAGTTATGTCACCCGGGCTAAAGTCACCGAAGGGTTTAGCATGGCTGATGGGGTTAAGTTGCAGATAGCGCAGGAGGTAATGAGTACCGGCAAGGTGCCCGTTACAGAAACGGATCTGGGGTTGAGTTCGAGTGATTACGAAACCAACTATGTTGAAAAAATCTGGATCACCGATGGCATTGTCAATGTTAGCTATAAACTACAGCAATTGGGTAGTCATAAGGTTCTCCAGTTTGTGCCTGAATGTAACAATAACTATGTGACCAGCTGGACCTGCATGTCCCCCCCTGGAACAGGTGTTTCAACAGATTATTTGCCTGATAGCTGTCGCTCGGGTACCGCGCCAAGCCCTGGCTCATGCACCGTTGCAAGTGTTTCTACTCCTGGAGCAGGAACAGGAACAGGAACAGGAACAGGAACAGGAACAGGAACAGGAACAGGAACAGGAACAGGAACAGGAACAGGAACAGGAA
>NZ_JBNKYN010000027.1:0-5527 GCF_050300915.1 Amphritea sp. | reverse complement strand
ACAGGTACAGGAACAGGAACAGGAACAGGAACAGGAACAGGAACAGGAACAGGAACAGGAACAGGAACAGGAACAGGTACAGGTACAGGTACAGGTACAGGAACAGGAACAGGAACAGGAACAGGTACAGGTACAGGAACAGGAACAGGAACAGGAACAGGAACAGGTACAGGAACAGGTACAGGCGGAACCGGTTCAAACGGAAATAGTGCAGCAGATGAAGCAGCTCAAAAGGAAGCTGATAAGCAGAGTTGTAGTGCTATTAAAAATGATCAAAATAATGCTAAAGGTAAGTGTCAAAGCTTCAGGAATGACAGTGGCATTAAGGTTTGCACGTGGAAAGGCAGTAAGAAAAATGGCTATTGCCGGTACAAGTAATGTAATCGTTACTGATAAATGTATGTCTGTTGCTGGTTAGGTGCTGGTGGTCGCATTCTTCAGGATGGAAAGTCCTCCAGAAGTCGGAGGGCTTTCTTTCGTGTATATTAAAATACACAATTCGGTAAGTGTTTCATTTTTAATCAGTTCTTATTCTAAAAATATCAACGTTTTTTCTAGCAAGTAAAACGAAGTTTTACGTCTAACCACTAGCAAGTCGCGTAGCGACGTTCTCGCGACCCTCGCGAAGCGAGCTACCCCCCAGGCAGCTGACTTAACATCGCCCGGCGTATCCGGTCTACCGCTTCAATCAGCAGGCTGCGGGTGCAGCCGAAATTGAGGCGCATAAAGCGGTCATCGCCGAAGTCACGTCCCGGCGACATACCGATGCCGGCCTGCTCGAAGAAGTGGGCGGGGTTTTCCAGTTTTGCGGCGGAGACATCGATCCAGGCGAGATAGGTGGCTTCTACCGGATTGAGTTTCAGCCCGGGAATCTGATTAATCTCTTTCATCAGGTAGTCGCGGTTGCCTTTGAGGTAATCCAGTTGCTGTTGATGCCACTCGCCACCCTCCTTGTAGGCGGCCATCGTTGCGGTATAACCGAGCAGGTTAACGTCCGGGACGATCCCTTTGCGAACCTGCTGAAACTGTTTGCGCAACTGTGGGTCGGGGATGATGGCGAAAGAGCAGCCCAAACCGGCAATGTTAAAGGTTTTGCTGGGTGCCATCAGCGTAATCGTTTTGCTGGCGATCTTGCTGTCCAGTGATCCCAGCGGAATATGTTTCAGCCCCGGCTCCATAATCAGATCACAATGAATCTCATCGGAACAAACCGTCAGGTTGTGTTGCAAACAGATATCCGCCAGTTGCTGCAACTCATCTTCACGGTAAACGGTGCCGCCCGGGTTATGTGGATTGCAGAACAGTAGGAGGGTGGTGGTGTTGGTAATTGATTGTTCCAGGGCGTCGAAATCGATCAGCCAGCGTTGCTGTTGTTCAATCATGGGCACGGTAATCAGGCGTCGATCAGATAAGCGGGGCGCGGACATAAAGGGAGGATAGACCGGTTTGGCGGTGGCGACCTCATCCTGACTGGCGCCGACACTGCGACAGGCCAGATGAAGGCCGCATACAAGCCCTGGCAACCAGACTAACCACTCCTCCTGAATCTCCCAGCTATAGAGTTCTTGCATCCGCTCGATAATCAGCTGACTGAGTTCAGACGGAGTGTTGGTATAGCCAAAGATGCCATGATCAACCCGGGCCTGCAGCGCCTCAATAACGGCGGGAGGGGCCATAAAGTCAGTGTCGGCGACCCACATTGGCAGGATATCGGTGTCGCGGTATTTTTCCCACTTCTGGCTGGAGGTTGTATGGCGGTCTACTGGTTGATCAAAATGATCAAGGCTCATCGGCTGAATCCCTTTAGTTTAGAGGCTGGCAGAGACTTATTTGTATGTCATTAAGTTGCAAATAGCCATCAGGAAGTTATATTAGTCAGTATCAGATAATATAGTGGATATGGCCTTAATTTTCCGGCAATTTTTTGATTGTTGCTATACAGTCCCGCCAGCTGCCGATCCCCTTTCAGACTAATCAATACAATTTGTTCGCCGCATCTTATAGGGTCGCTGCAAATCAGTTTCTGGAGTCCGGTCATGACCGATAATAACCGTGTAATTATTTTTGATACCACCCTGCGTGATGGTGAGCAAAGCCCTGGCGCATCAATGACCCGGGAAGAGAAACTGCGGATTGCCAAGCAGCTGGAAAAGATGCGGGTGGACGTGATTGAAGCAGGTTTTGCGATCGCCTCTCCGGGTGATTTCGCATCGGTTAAAGCGATTGCCGACACCATCAAAGACAGTACTGTGTGTTCTCTGTCTCGGGCACTGGATGCCGATATTGACCGCGCCGGTGAAGCGCTGGTGAATGCCAATTCCGGCCGTATCCATACCTTTATCGCCACCTCGCCGATCCATATGAAGTACAAGCTGCAGATGGACCCTGACAAAGTGGTGGAGCAAGCGGTTTATGCGGTGAAGCGCGCCCGCAATCTGATTGGTGATGTTGAGTTTTCGCTGGAAGACGCCAGCCGTTCAGACTTGGACTTTATGTGCCGCATTATCGAGCAGGTGATCGATGCCGGTGCCCGCACCATCAATATTCCGGATACCGTTGGTTATGCGGTACCAGAGGAGTTTGGTCACACCATTCAACAGTTGCTGCAACGGATTCCGAACGCCGATAAGGCGGTGTTCTCTGTGCACTGTCACAACGATCTGGGCCTGGCGGTGGCTAACTCCCTGGCCGCCGTCAGTGCGGGTGCACGTCAGGTGGAGTGTACTATCAATGGGTTGGGTGAACGGGCCGGTAATGCGTCACTGGAAGAGGTGGTTATGGCGCTGCGCACCCGTCAGGATGTACTGGGGTTACATACCGGTATCGACACCACGCAGATCGTGCCAGCTTCGCGACTGGTCTCCAGTGTGACGGGCTTTCCGGTGCAGCCAAACAAGGCAATTGTGGGGGCTAATGCGTTCGCTCATGAGTCCGGTATTCATCAGGATGGCGTACTGAAACACCGCGAAACCTACGAAATTATGACCGCTCAGGATGTTGGCTGGAACGCCAATAAGATGGTGATGGGCAAACATTCCGGGCGCAGCGCTTTCCGTGCCCGTCTGGAAGAGCTGGGCACCACCTTCGAGTCGGATGCCGAGCTGAATACGGCGTTTGCCCGGTTTAAAGATCTGGCAGATAAAAAACATGAGATCTTCGATGAAGATCTGCAGGCGCTGGTGAGTGATACCCGTGCGTCTCATTATGAGAAGTTTAAACTGAGTAGCCTGTCGGTGACCTCGCAGACCGGAGAAGTGCCGGTAGCTAAAGTAACCGTTATGGTCAGCGATAGTGAGCGCACGGCTGAAGCGGCTGGCAGTGGGCCGGTGGATGCGGCGTTTAAAGCGATTGCCTCAATTGCCGAGTCTGATGCTACGCTGGAACTGTATTCAGTGAATGCGATCACCAGCGGTACCGATTCTCAGGGTGAGGTGACTGTGCGGCTGGAAAAGGGTGGCCGTATCGTTAATGGTCTGGGGGCCGATACCGATATCATCATCGCTTCGGCTAAAGCCTATATCCATGCGCTGAATATGCTTGAGTCCACTGAAGAGAAAGCTCATCCGCAGGTTTAACTGACGCTATCCACTCAGGGTAAAGGGAATAACAGAATGGAGCAGTCACTGCGTCATCAGTATCTGGAAACGCTGGGCATTGTCAGCTGGCTGCCTCGTCGACAGCTGCCCGGTGCCCGCCCCACCCCGGACTGGGTATGGGAGTACTGCTGGCCAGAAAATGACACCGCCGGGGTGTTGGCTAACGGTGAGGGAGCGACTGCGGCTCCGATTCTGAATCCGGCCGATCGTGCGACTGCTGCCAGACAGGCTCGGGCTGAGCTGAGTGCCAGCTTTGGTTCTGCGCCAAAACCCGCCAGCGTTAGTGTCTCTCCACAGCCCGCAGCAGTTGCTGCCACGATCACTCAGCCCGCGGCTGTTTCAGTGACGCCAACTCCTGCTCCGGTTACCCCCACTTCTGCTTCAGTCGCCCCTGCTCCAGCGCAGATCGACGCAGGTGCTGATGATATCAACCGCTCGTCTGCACCGGCCGATCTGCAGCTACCGTCAGTGTCTGAGCAAACCGAGCAGAAGCCGTTTAAACTGGCCTTTATGGTGTATCAGGACTGTCTGGTTATCGATTCCCTGCCGCCACTATCGGCCTCCGCCCGCACACCGCAAAACAGTGGTCAGGCCGATGCCCATCATCAGATTCTATTAGATAAAATTCTCCGTTCTATCGGTCTGACGGGGGGGACGACAACGGAGTATTACACTTTGCCCTGGCCGATGTTTGCCAGTAAATCACTGGATCAGGGGGCTGAGCAGGCACGCCTTACCGTTCAGCATAAACTGAAGAAAAGTTTGCAAAAGAGCCCGGTGAATACCGTATTGCTACTGGGGGAGTCCGCTGCACAGATGGTGCTGGAGCGGCCTGAACCGCTGGATCAGTTGCGGGGCATGTTGTTTAGTCTGCGTTCCAGTGTTAAAACCCTGGCCTCTGCCAGTCTGACCGAGATGATGATGTTACCTGGTTGTAAACGCGACGTCTGGAGTGATCTTCAGCCGCTGCTCGACCACCTGCAAAAGCAATCTGCCACCAATGGACAATAATGATTTGCGGCCGCTTGAAGCGTCCGACCTTCCCCAGTTGGCTCAACTTGAAGCCTGTTGTTTTACGCCTCCGTGGTCTGATGCTCAGTTACTTTCGTATCTCAGAGGTAAGCGTTATCTCTGTTATGGCCTGTGGCAGGATGAGCAACTGAATGGGTTTGCCCTGTTAACGACTGTTCTGGATGAAGCGGAGCTGTTGCAGATCGGCATTCGACCTGAGGCTCGTGGACAGGGGCTGGCGGGGGAGTTGCTAAGCTTCGTTCATGAGCAGCTGGAAAACTGTGGTATCAGTCGAAATCTGCTGGAAGTGCGCAGATCCAATGAGGCTGCCAGAAAACTCTATGCTCGTTTAGGTTATAAGGAGGATGGTGTGCGTAAAAACTACTATCCGGCAGAGACTGGCTATGAAGATGCCATTTTAATGAGCTGTAACAACCTTCTTTTACTCTAAGGCAGCTAAACTCAGCAGAGTTCATTAAACGGATACGGATATGAATTTAACCACAGAGCTGATTACTGGCTTCTGGTTCTGGTTTGCACAGGTTGGCTATTTTCTCCTGCTGGGCGTGGCCATCTGGTCTGCACCCTGGTCCACTCTGATCAGTAGTCGACAACTGCAGCACCTGTTTCTGGGTACGACCGTCGGATTGATGATCTTGTGGCAGATGCGCGCTGGAATTTCTCCTGGGCTGGGAATTCATTTTCTGGGGGTGACGGTGCTGACGCTGATGTTTGGCTGGGATCTGGCGATTCTGTCAGCCAGTCTGGCGCTGTTGGGAACGACCCTGATTGGACGGGAGGGGTGGGACGGTTTTGCCGTAAACGGGCTCTGTACCGTCGTCATCCCGTCGCTGGTCAGTTATTTTATTCTGCGACTGGTCGAAGCGCGTTTGCCTCCCAATTTTTTTGTTTATCTGTTT
>NZ_JBNKYN010000026.1:0-52791 GCF_050300915.1 Amphritea sp. | reverse complement strand
GAAGATGGTGCCCTGATTACGCACAATAATGGATTCATCCGCCATCGCCGGGACATAAGCGCCACCCGCAGTACAGAGGCCCATGACGACGGCGATCTGGGGGATCCCTTTGGCAGACATGCGCGCCTGGTTATAGAAGATACGGCCGAAATGATCGCGGTCGGGAAAAACATCATCCTGTTGTGGCAGGTTGGCGCCACCGGAATCCACCAGGTAGATACAGGGCAGGTGATTCTGTTCGGCGATCTCCTGTGCCCGCAGATGTTTTTTCACCGTCAGTGGGAAATAGGTGCCGCCCTTAACGGTGGCATCGTTGGCGATAATCATACACTCAACGCCACTGACACGGCCGATACCGGTAATGATACCCGCAGCGGGTACATCGTCATCGTAGACCTTATAGGCGGCCAGTTGTGATAGCTCTAACAGGGGCGAGCCTTCGTCCAGCAGGGCGTTGATCCGTTCCCTGGGCAGCAGTTTGCCGCGGGAGAGGTGACGTTCCTGATATTTGGCGCCGCCACCCTGGTGAATCTGTGCTGCTTTATCCCGCAGGTCGCCGACAATTGCGTCCATGGCGTCGTAGTTAGCACGAAACTCTTCTGCGCGGGGATTAATTTTTGTTTTTATCGTTGCCATTACATCTCTCCGGCGTCACTGTTAACACTCTCTCAGAGCCGTTGGATAACCTGTTTATCCGTCACGTCTGTCTGATTAATGTTAAAAGACGCCTTGTCCGAATTCGTCATGATTCACAGTGAAAAAAGTGGGGAGGTGCAGAACACCGTTCCCCATAACGTCCACTGATGGAAAATGGGTTTACTTATTCAGGAACAGCTCACGACCGATCAGCATCCGGCGGATCTCCGATGTACCGGCACCGATCTCATAGAGTTTCGCATCGCGCAGCAGGCGACCGGTGGGGAACTCGTTAATATAGCCGTTGCCGCCGAGCAGCTGGATCGCATCCAGGGCAATTTTGGTAGCCATCTCTGCGGTATAGAGGATGACGGCTGCACAGTCCTTACGGGAAGTTTCACCGCGCATCGCGGCATTGGCGACGGTGTAAGCATAGGACTTGGAGGCGTTCATCAGCGTGTACATATCGGCCACTTTGCCCTGTACCATTTCGAACTCGCCAATCGCTTTACCAAACTGAACCCGGTCGCGGGTATAGGGAATGGTGATATCCATGGCTGCCTGCATGATACCCAGTGGGCCACCGGCCAGCACCAGACGCTCATAATCGAGACCGGACATCAGCACCTTAACACCACCGTTCAGTTCGCCAAGAATGTTCTCTTTAGGCACCGGACAATCCTGGAAAACCAGCTCGCAGGTGTTAGAGCCGCGCATCCCCAGTTTGTCCAGTTTCTGATGGCGGGAGAAGCCAGGATAATCACGCTCAACGATAAAGGCGGTGATCCCTTTAGGCCCGGCAGTCAGATCGGTCTTGGCATAGATGACATAGGTGTTGGCATCCGGGCCGTTGGTGATCCACATCTTGTTGCCGTTCAGCAGGTAGTGGTCGCCGTTGTCACGGGCCGTCAGTTTCATGGAAACTACATCGGAACCGGCATTCGGCTCAGACATCGCCAGCGCGCCGATATGTTCGCCGCTGATCAGTTTTGGCAGATACTTGATCTTCTGTTCATGGGTACCGTTACGGTTGATCTGGTTCACACAGAGATTAGAGTGTGCGCCGTAAGAGAGGCCAACAGAGGCTGAAGCCCGGCTGATCTCTTCCATCGCGATCATGTGTGCCAGATACCCCATATCGACGCCGCCGTACTCCTCCTTCACGGTAATGCCCAGCAGACCCATATCGCCGAATTTACGCCACAGATCGTTGGGAAACTCATTGTCATGATCGATCTGCTCGGCGCGTGGAGCGATCTCCGCCGCCGCAAAACTGTTTATATGCTCCCGCAGCATATCCAGAGTTTCGCCGAGTCCGAAATTAAGTGAGCTGTACTGTGCAATCATTTTCTGTCCACCTGGCTTAGTGAGTCGATAGGGCAGGTTTGTTGTCGCTGCCGGTTTCGTCTCCGGTTTATGTTTATTGTTGTTACTTCGTTATTGATAAATCTTTATCCGCTGACCTGTTGAACTGCTTGGACGGTCTAGAGCGTTTTCGCCGTCAGATCAGCCATCGCTTCGCGGCAGCGACTCTCTGCGCTGTCCAGTTCCAGCTGAAGCATGGCGATATCATTTAACTGCTGTTCAAGGGCGGCTTTCTTCTCTTCAATCTTGGCCATCAGCAACTGCAGCTGTTTCATACTGCCGGTTGGGGTTTCATCCCACAGGGCAAACAGCTCCCGGGTTTCTGCCAGCGAAAAGCCCAGCCGCTTGCCTCTGAGAATCAGTTTCAGCCGCACTCTGTCCTGGGCACTGTAGATGCGCGTTTGCCCACGACGGGTGGGAAAGAGCAGCTGCTGGTCTTCATAAAAGCGAATGCTGCGTGTGGTGACATCAAACTCACTTGCCAGCTCACTGATAGAAAAAGTACGTGTATTCATAATCTGCTTCCTGACGCTTATGGGATTTAATGTAGCGGAAGTTTACGTAAACGTAAAGTATGTTTTTTTAACAGGCGTGAATGTTACATTTCGTAGGATTGTTTTTAAGTTATTGAAAGTTATATAAAAATATCTTTATTGTTATGTTTATATGCTGCTTATTATACTAAAGTAGTACTTGTTATCCTGTAGGGGAAATTGCTAACTTGGCTGCAAGGCTGACATGGGCAAGGCGTTATTTTGTCCATCCGATAATAAAAACAAATATATGTGAGGCTGGTTCTGCATGAGTGCCGACTACGTTCTCGAAACCAGGAATCTGGTTAAGGAATTCAAGGGCTTTACCGCCGTTGACGATGTAAATCTTCAGGTTGAGCGGGGAACAATACACGCGCTGATCGGCCCTAATGGTGCCGGTAAGACAACGGTATTTAACCTGCTGACGAAATTTCTGACACCCTCCCGAGGCACTATTCTCTACAACGGTGAAGATATCACCTATATGAAATCCGCGGCGATCGCCCGTAAAGGGATCGTACGTTCATTTCAGATCTCAGCGGTATTCCCGCACCTCTCAGTACTTGAGAATGTGCGCATCGCCCTGCAACGAAAAGAGGGTAACAGCTTTCATTTCTGGAAGTCGGAAAAGGTTTTGCAAAAACTTGATGCCCGGGCTCTTGAACTGCTGGATGAGGTGGGGCTGAAAGGCTATGCCAACACCGTGACTGTTGACCTGCCCTATGGTCGCAAACGCGCGCTGGAGATCGCTACCACTTTAGCGCTGGACCCTGAGATGCTGCTGCTGGATGAACCGACCCAGGGCATGGGCCACGAAGATGTCAGTGTGGTGGCCGATCTGATTAAAAAAGTTTCTGCTAACCGCACCATTCTGATGGTTGAGCATAACCTGCATGTGGTGGCGCAGCTGGCCGACAAGATTACCGTATTACAGCGAGGCGCCATTCTTACCGAGGGTGACTATGCAACCGTGTCTCAGGACCCCCGTGTTCGTGAAGCCTATATGGGGGTTGAAGCAGATGACGAGGTGGCCAATGCCATCGCCGCAGAAACCGCTGCTGCGAATGCTGCGAAGAAGGAGGACGTTGCATGAGCTCAACAGGTGAAAAGCTGCGTATCTGTGATCTGCATGCCTACTACGGTGAATCTCATATTCTCCACGGCATCGATATGACCATCATGCAGGGGGAGCTGGTGACCCTGCTGGGACGTAACGGGGCTGGCCGGTCGACCACTCTGAAAGCGATTATGAACATGGTGGGGCGTCGCACCGGCAAGATCAATATCAATGGTAATGAAACCATCGGTATGGCCGCTCATAAGATCGCCCATCTGGGGGTGGGGTACTGCCCTGAAGAGCGGGGTATCTTCTCCAGTCTGAATGTGGAAGAGAACCTGATGCTGCCGCCCAACGTTCGCTCCGATGGTATGAGCGTTGAAGAGATTTATGACATTTTCCCCAACCTGGCTGAACGTCGTTATAGCCAGGGGACCCGCCTCTCCGGCGGAGAGCAACAGATGCTGGCGATGGCCCGTATTCTGCGAACCGGTGCCAATATTCTGTTACTCGATGAGATTACAGAGGGGTTGGCTCCGGTCATTGTGCAAAAACTGGCTGAGGTTCTGGTGATGCTCAAGGAGCGGGGCCTGACAGTTTTGCTGGTTGAACAGAATTTCCGTTTTGCTGCGCCTATCGCTGATCGTCACTACGTTATGGAACATGGTCATATCGTAGAAGAGGTTCAGAAACATGAGCTGGAAGCAAAAACGGAACTGTTGAATACCTATCTGGGGGTTTAAAACCCGAAAAAGCGTTGTAGTAAAAAAGCTCTAAACATGAAGTTCGATAAAAATAACAAGTTCTCAAGCAGGAGTGACAAAATGAAAGCAATGAAGAAGACCCTACTGGCTGTAGCGATGAGCGTGGCCGCAGCCACCGGTGTTCAGGCCGAAGGCATCTCTAATGATGTGGTTAAAATCGGTGTATTGGCGGATATGGGCGGCGTATATGCTGATATCTGTGGCCAGGGCTGTGTTACCGCCGTCGAGATGGCGGTCGAAGATTTTGGCGGCACTGTGCTCGGTAAACCAATCGAGATTGTCAGCGCTGATGACCAGAACAAGCCGGATGTAGGCTCTGCGAAAGTGCGTCAGTGGATTGAAGATGAGAATGTTGATGTGGTAACCGGCCTGGTGGCCTCATCGGTAACAGGTGCTGTGACTAAAGTGCTGACCGACGCTAAGAAGATCGCACTGATCTCGGCCTCTGCCAGTAATGCTTTCACCACTAAAGCCTGCTCTCCCTACAATGCACACTGGACCTATAACGTCGCGGCGCTGGCAAACGGTACCGTTAAGCCGATGGTTGAATCCGGTAAGAAGAAGTGGTTCTTCATCACAGCAGACTATGCTTTTGGTCACGCGCTGGAAGGGATCGCCACGAAGGTTATCGAATCCAGTGGTGGTGAAGTCGTTGGGGCGGTACGCGCACCGTTGGGCACCACAGACTTCTCCTCGTATGTTCTGCAGGCACAGGCTTCAGGCGCTGATGTGGTTGGTCTGGCAAACGCTGGTACCGACTTCGTTAACTCGCTGAAAACCGCAGCAGAATTTGGTCTGACAGAAACCACAGATGTTGCTGGCTTGCTGGTATTCACCCCTAACGCCCAGGCGCTCGATCCTGCTATCGCTGCCGGTATGAAAGCGACCACTGGTTTCTACTGGGATTTGGATGACCAGACCCGTGAATGGTCTGCCCGGTTTAAAGCACGCCACGGTTCTATCCCGGCCATGCCACACGCCGGTGCTTACTCTATGACCATGCACTACCTCAATGCCGTTAAAGCGGCGGGTACGGATGATTCCGATGCGGTTATGAAGCAGATGAAGGCCACTAAGCCAGATGATTTCTTCGCCCGTAATGCCTACCTGCGTAACGATGGCCGGATGGTTCACGATATGCTGCTGGTGAGCATCAAAGATGCTGCAAGCCGTAAGTCCTCCGATGATATCTACAACATCGAAGCGACTATTCCGGGTGATGTTGCGTTTAATCCGATGCTGCCTGAGTGTGATTTCAAGTAATTCTTAAGCAATAGCCTGAAATCAGGAGGGCGTGCAGCGTCGCTGCATACCCTCTGGTCTTTTCATAAAAGTAAGTCTGAAAGGACTGTATGCAACCGGCTTGAAGGGGACGGTTGCATACACCATCTTTGCTTCTCTGGGTGATGTTATGGCGACGATATTTGGTATAAATCTGTTTGCGCTGTCGGGACAGCTGCTGGTGGGGCTGATCAACGGCTCATTCTATGCGCTGCTGAGTCTCGGTCTGGCGATTATTTTTGGTCTGTTAAAAATTATCAACTTCGCGCAGGGCGCGATGTATATGCTCGGCGCTTTCTTTGCCTGGATGGCTCTCAATTATATGGGCATCAATTACTGGTGGGCGCTGCTGCTGGTGCCGCTGGCGGTTGGTGTTCTGGCGATCCTGATGGAGCGCTTTCTGGTGCGTCCCATCGCCAATGAGGATCACCTCTACAGTCTGTTGCTGACCTTTGGCGTGGCTCTGGTGCTGCAAGGGCTGTTTACCCATTTCTATGGTTCTTCCGGTCTGCCTTATCAGATTCCGGCTGAGCTGAAAGGCGGTACTAAATTGCCGTTTATGTATCTGCCTAACTATAGGGCATGGATTATTGTCAGCTCGCTGGTGGTCTGTCTGGGCACCTGGTGGGTGATTGAAAAAACCAAGCTGGGCGCCTATCTGCGAGCCGGTACGGAAAACCCACAGCTGATGCAGGGCTTCGGTATCAATGTACCGCTGATCACCACGCTGACCTTTGGCTTTGGGGTGGCGCTGGCCGCTTTTGCCGGGGTGCTGGCGGCGCCGGTGTATTCTGTGAGTCCGGAGATGGGTTCCAATATTCTGATCGTGGTGTTTGCCATTGTGGTTATTGGTGGCATGGGCTCGATTGGTGGGGCGATTCTTACCGGTCTGATGATGGGGGTCGTTGAAGGGCTGACGAAGTTTTTCTATCCGGAAGCATCCACTACCGTCATCTTCCTGTTTATGGTGATCGTGCTGTTGGTTAAGCCGGCCGGTCTGTTTGGTAAAGAGGCCTGAGCCATCTGGCAGGGGATAAATGAGATGATAAAAATAAATAAGCTCTATCTGTTTCTGATCGTCATAGCACTGGTGGCACCAAGCCTTGTCTATCCGGTTTTTCTGATGAAACTGCTGTGTTTTGCGCTGTTTGCCTGTGCTTTCAACCTGTTGCTGGGCTTTGTTGGCTTGCTGTCTTTTGGTCATGCGGTGTTTCTCGGGACCGGCGGTTATATCACCGGTTATCTGATGCTGCACACCGGCCTGACGCCGGAACTGGGAATTCTGGCGGGAACCCTGGGGGCCGGGCTGCTGGGGGCTGTTTACGGCAAGCTGGCGGTCAAGCGCGAGGGAATCTACTTTGCTATGGTGACCCTGGCGCTGGCGCAGCTGGCGTTCTTTTTCTACCTGCAGGCGCCCTTTACCGGTGGTGAAGATGGCTTGCAGGGGGTCCCCCGCGGAGCACTGTTTGGCCTGATCGACCTGAACGATAACTTTGCCATGTATTACTTCGTGCTGGCGATCTTTATCTTCGGCTTCTGGCTGGTGCAGCGTACGGTGCATTCACCTTTCGGGCAGATCCTCAAAGCGATCCGGGAAAATGAACCCCGTGCTGTATCGCTGGGCTATAACGTCAATGATTACAAGTGGGTGGCCTTTATTATCTCCTCGGCGCTGGCAGGGCTGGCCGGTTCAACAAAAACACTGGTATTCCAGCTGGCGTCACTGACCGATGTTCACTGGCATATGTCAGGGGAAGTGGTCCTGATGACCCTGTTGGGCGGTATGGGCACCATCTTCGGACCGCTGGTGGGTGCCGGGGTGGTGATCTCGATTCAGAATATGCTCTCGGGTGGTGAGCTGGGCAACTATATTCATATCATCATGGGCCTTATCTTTATCGTCTGTGTGCTGGCATTCCGCAGCGGTATTGTCGGAGAGTTCCAGAAGCTGGTTAAAAAGAACTTTGGTTAACTATTTTTAAGTTAAAAAGGGTGCAGTCCTGTGCCCTTTTTGGCTTATTACCTTTTGAGTAATTGCATTTCGTAACATGGTTGTGGGATTGGAGAGATTTATGAGTCAGGATTCAATTGTAATTGTCAGCGCGGCCCGTACCCCAATGGGTGGCATGATGGGGGCTCTGAGTGAGGTGCGCTCTCCTGATCTGTGCGCCACGGCGATTAAAGCAGCGCTTGAACGTGCTGCTCTTCAGGGCAGTGATATTGATGAAGTGATTATGGGGTGCGTTCTTCCCGCCGGGCTGGGTCAGGCACCCGCCCGTCAGGCGGCCCGCGCGGCGGGTATACACGATGGGGCAGGGGCCACCACGGTCAACAAGATGTGCGGTTCGGGCATGAAAGCGGTGATGCTGGCGCACGATCAAATAAAGGCGGGCCAGGTCGATATTATGGTGGCCGGAGGCATGGAAAACATGAGCCTGTCACCCTATCTGCTGCCTAAGGCCCGTGCCGGTATGCGTATGGGGCACCAGCAGGTAATCGATCATATGTTCTTTGATGGCCTGGAAGACGCCTACGAAGGTGGCCTGATGGGCAGCTTCGCCCAGAAAAGCGCCGATGATTTCAATGTCACCCGCGAGGCGATGGATGATTTCGCTATCGGCTCACTGGACAAAGCGCTGGCGGCCATTGAGAGCGGTGCTTTCAAAGATGAGATTGCTGCGGTGACAGTGAAAACCCGACAGGGTGACACACTGGTTGATACCGATGAACAGCCGGGCAATGCCCGCAAAGATAAGATCCGTCAGCTGAAACCTGCTTTCAAAAAAGACGGTACCATCACCGCAGCGAACTCCAGCTCCATCTCCGATGGTGGTTCGGCGTTGGTGCTGATGCGTGAATCCGAAGCACAGAAACGCGGTTTACAACCGCTGGCACGGATCGTGGCACATTCAACCCATGCCCAACTGCCCGCCGAATTTACCATCGCGCCGATCGGTGCGATTGATAAAGTGCTGACCCGGGCAGGCTGGAGCAAAGACGATGTTGATCTCTATGAAATCAACGAAGCCTTCGCCGTTGTCACCATGCTGGCGATCAGTGAACTGGGGCTGGATGCGTCGAAAGTCAACGTTAACGGCGGTGCCTGTGCACTGGGTCACCCCATCGGCTCATCCGGTTCCCGCATTCTGGTCACGCTGCTCTATGCACTGAAAAACCAGGGTAAGAAAAAGGGTGTCGCTTCGCTCTGTATCGGTGGTGGCGAAGCCACCGCGGTAGCGGTTGAGATGTTATGATTTTTTGAATTAAGTTTGGTTGTTTGAAAAGGCTGATACAGAGATGTGTTGGCCTTTTTTAATAAAGCTGAGAAAGTAGCTAGATCGCGGCTGCGCCGCTGGCTGGTGGCTAGTGGTTAGAATGTCACACAAAGCGTGACTTGCTCGTCGCTCGAGCGTCAAAAACAGGGTGTCGTTAGTGCCCTGGGTTAGGGAAAGTGAAGATCTGTAAAACAATGACTCAATGCGCTTTTCTATGCAAGTATTGATCAATCAAGGGGTAACAACACCTCAGCTCAGGGAGTCAGAGTGAGAATAAATCTTATTAATGGTCATTTTGTCGTATTTCTGCAGATATACGACAAACTGTCGTGTTTTCACACAGTAGAATCTGCGTTCAATTTCTTGAAATTCAGGAGGTTGGGTGGGATTTCTAACCTGATCAGACACTGTGATATACGACAACTTGTCGTATTTCTCCAAATCCACTGTCGTATATTTAGCTGTTAGCCATAAGAAATGGAGAAGAAGTGAAAAACGTACAATTACATGGCATCAACCCAAATCTAATGTTTACGCTGTACTTCTTCGCAAAGATGATACCAGCACTAATTTCTGGGCTTTCAATCTACCTTGGCTATAAATTATTTATTCTTGGTGTTACTGGTCAGGCGAGTTTGAGCATCGAAAGCAAAGAGATTTCTGGGCAGTTATTGAATGCTGCTCCAGGTTTGTTCTTTGCTATTGGCGGCATTGTGTCATTAATAGTAATTTCACTAAAAGGTTTCAAGCTCAACTTTGATAGCTCATCTGATGTGGAAAGTGGTGTTTATAAGGTGAGAGGCAACTCGAATGTTGTAGTTGGCCGTGATATTTCAATATCAGATGAATAATTGGCTAAGAAGGCAAATTAACTCGGACGGCAAAAAGCACCGCTCCTTCGTCGCTCTGCTTTTTTCCTCCGGTTATTTGCGGCGTTAGGGCAACAGAAATAAAGAATACAAATAAATGAGACTCTTATGAAAAAACAGAAAGATGTTGTTCAGCATATAAAGGAAGAAGATGGTGATTCTTACTCAGATGATAGTTTGTTTAGAATTTCATCTTATGGTGCAGATCTCTCATTTAGAGAATTAATAGAACGTTACGAGGATGAGGAACTCCTTAAACCTGAGCTTCAAAGGAATTATGTATGGGATCGAACCGAAGCATCAAGATTTATTGATTCAATTTTGCTAGGTCTACCGGTTCCAAGTATATTTTTGGCGCAGCAGCCTGATGAAAGGCTATTAATTGTAGATGGCTACCAGCGCATAATGACTGTCCATAATTTCGTAAAAGGGATATTTTCTACGGATGGAAAAGTATTTCGCTTGTCTAGATCGGAGAAAATCAATAGCAGGTGGAGAGGCAAGGCATTCACAGAACTAACCGATACAGAACAACGGAAAATACGAAACACAACAATTCACGCAATCATATTTATACAACAAGAACCCCAGAATGACGACACCAGTTTATTTCAGGTGTTCGAGAGAATAAATACTTCAGGAAGGTCTTTGATGCCGCAAGAGATAAGAAATTGCGTAGCACAGGGAAGGCTTAATTCATTGCTTTTTGAGATTAATGAAAATCATCAATGGAGAGAAATCTTCGGATTAGAAAAACCAGACGCTAGAATGAGAGACATGGAATTCATACTCAGATTTTTTGCTCTTAGCTCTAGAAAATTTAAAGAAGATGATAGAGAAAGAATCTCATTAAGAAGATTCCTTGATCTATACATGAAAGAAAACCAAAATCCTACTGACGATCAACTCGAACAATTTTCAGTTAGATTCAACAGCTCTATTGAATTAATACATAATACATTTGGAACAAGTGTCTTCCATAATATTTCACCAACAACACCAGACAAGCTTGTTGAAAAATTCAGTCCCACAATATTTGACTCAATATTAATAGCTACCGATTACGCTATTCAGCATGGAGGCTATGTAATACCGCCCGATCCAGAGGCAGCCAGAAGGGGCCTGCTACAGGATGAGGATTATAGGTTCGCCATTACCAAGGAAACAATGACAAGAGACAACATAATTACAAGAATCTCTAAAGTTTGTGATCGGTTGTATGGTTTAGGTTATGAATAACACGGATGTTGATCAGCAATTAACAATCTGTCAGACCGAGCTAGCCAGCATTCAAGGCATAATAACAGGCCTTGGTTTGACTAGTAATATTGTTCCTTATCTAACCAAATATTCAGTAATCAGGGCCTGTGGAACGATCGAAAACGCATTCAAAACAGTTATAGCTGATTACATAGAGCACAGAAGCAAAAAGCAAGTAAAGCGCTTTATTAGCAAAAGAATCAGAGAAGGATCTGCCAATCCTTCATTTGATATGATTTGCAGGTTTCTAGGAGAATTCGACGAAAACTGGAAAAGTGAATTCAAAACTAAACTAAATATGGAACCAAACAAGCAAAGCTTAACTGATTCTTTACAGTCATTGGTTGATGCGCGAAATGATTTTGCACACGGCGGGAACCCCGGTGCAAGCATAACTGATGTGATTACATATTTTGGTAATGCAAGACGCATAATAGAGATAATGGATGACGTTATTGTCTGATATAGCCCTAACAAAACGCTCGGTCGGACGCTCCTTACGTCTCGCCGTAGGATTGAGAGCCTGTGTTTTACACGGGCAAAGATATTATTGAAGGGCCGGATGCGGTAATTCCGCACGTCCGGATCTGTGTGGGGTCGCCTCGGTAACGGGGCGCTCTACCACGACGGTATTTCAGAGAAAGTTATTTCAGGGCCTGAAGAAAGATGATAAATAGAAAATGTTAAAGAAACTCATTAAGAAATTTTTAACTCTTCCTATATTTACAAGAATCAGTATCTCTTTGTTTGTAAGTGTGATTGCCGGGTTAGGTGTCGGAGTGATAAGCGAATACGCGGCATATAGCTATGCTCTAAATATTGGAGTTCGCCCCCCGTTTGAAGGTATCCCTTACTTAGGTCCAACCGTAAGTGCATTTACTATTTTATTACTTCTAGGCCTTTTCGTGGCGTTTTCCCTCATGTATTTCTTTGTTGGTTTGCCTTTGTATTATATTCGTAAAATGTTTGAAAGAATTGTAGGTCACTCAGAAGAAATGGCTACAAATGATGAAGAGTTTGAAAGAAAGCTAATTAATTCAATAAAATTGGCATTAAAACCACATAGAGTATGGGCGATTTCTATGTATGGAATCAATATTGATCCTGTGAGGGAGTCTATAGATAGGAATGATGATCCTATAACTACAATTGATCTAATGAACAAAGCATTGCTAAGTGCAAAAATACTAAATCCTATGATACCAATATGGATTGCATCAGTGTCTTCGCTAGTTGTAGTTATAACCTTAAGTCTGCTGCTTTTTCTACCAAAAGTTTATAGTAAGTTGCTGTGTTCCATGACGTATGGTGGCAATATACCCGTAACTCTGTATCTTAAAAATGATGGAATATCTCCAGTTGAAAAAGAAGAAGGTAAACTAATTATACGCTCAAATACGGCGATAACTATTCAGACTGACTCAGTTTTTAGAGAGTATCCTGAATTTTCTGTTGGTGCTATAGAGTACGCGCCAGGGTATTCTTGTTTAGATAGGACACGTTTAGATAGGATAAGTAAAAGATAGGACAGGCACTTTATAAAAATGCAAATCATAGGGTCATAGTCATTGATCCAGCTACTTTAACTGAATCAGTTCTTTTCTCAGTGTGCTTTGTGTCCTCTGTGGTAAAAACGCTTTTGAATCGACAGCGCAGAATAAGGGGTTAGAGCCCTTTAATTCTTAGACGTTATGTATGAAGGAGAAATGAGAAAGTGAATCAACATCCCGTACAGCTTCAAATTGAAAAGGCAGACAAAGCTATAGTTGCTGAGAATTTCGATGCCCTCATGGATGTCTATACTGATGACGCAGTATTAGTTATAGAGCCGGGCCAATCATAGGGTCAGAGTCATTGATCCAGCTACCTTAACTGGATCAGTTCTTTTCTCGGTGTGCTCTGTGTCCTCTGTGGTAAAAACGCTTTTGATTCGACAGGGCAGTGTCATTGATCCAGCTACGTTAACCTGAGCTTATTCCCAGAATAAAATCGATATTATGTGCATGTTAGAAATCTGTAATCCTGCACCCGCAATGCACACATTCAACACTCTGATACGTGACCTGGATAGGGATTCAGACGATCTGATAAGGGTTCAGGCTTGGCTTTAATCTCTTTATGAAGCACGGTTTGCCCATCATCGCCTAAGATAAAGTTGTCCGGCAACTGTGTTGAATTTCATCAGATTAACGGTGAATGACCGCTTTGTGGTTTATGGTGCTCATTATGATTTCATCTACAAGCAGTAGTCTGGTTTGATCTCTTACGAATGACTGTATGTGAGGGGGCGCGCTTATTGCTAATCACATGCTCTTTTTGTATTGTGAACGGGCGTTGGAGTGTAAGTGTTTTGTCGTGTGCATCCGTTGTCCTCCCCCGATGCACCAGCCAGCGATGTGACTAAAGAACCATTTCAGCGTAAGGCCCCAGGGAGGGGGCAGATTGAACGCTGCGTTGACGAAAATGAGTACGTCCGGCAAAGCTTTCACATATGGAAAGCTTTATTAACGGAGCACGTTCGCATAATGTTCGACGCCCACTTAGGTAACGATGAAGATTAGAGGTTCCGATGAAAGTTAGCAGCATCAATGGTATGGGGAGTTACGGCGTTTATATAGATGACGTTGACTTTGAAAATCTAACAGATGAAGAATGGAAAGAGATCGGTCACATCCATTTAAAAAACTTAGTTACCATTATCCGTAACTGCAACCTTTCAAGTAAGAAGCAGCTGCAATGGATGAAGAAATTTGGTAATCCCAAGCACGGCATATTCTATAGAATGATGAAGAAATACGGTACATCTTCATTGCGTGAACTTGCCCACCTGAGTCATGATGACAGTAATCTTATGGATCCAGAAGACAAGATTGTCATGAAAGAGCATTCCAGGGTCCGCGCCCGTGTGAGTGCCATAAAAGATGATAAAGGAAGGCCGATGGGCTTATTCGATGAAGGTGAGCTGCTCTGGCACTCGAATGAAGGCGGAACTTTAGCTTTCACTCCTGGTGTGGCTTTGCTCGGCGAGAAGTGTATGGTTGGTTCGTCAACGGGTTTCTTGCAAACCGCGGATTACTATGAATCAGTCAGTGATTCGTTTCGTTCAGAGTTGGACGAGATGGTCTTGACTCACAGGTACATGCCGGGCCTGATAAATCCTCGTCTAGACGACGAACTCGGGCGCTCTAATATGTGTCCAGTTGATGATGTTGAAATCCCCATGGTCATCACGAGCCCTGGAGGTATCAAGGGGTTACATTATCCACTAAATACGGCGTATGGTATTTGTGGAATGACTAAGGCTGAAGCAGATAAAGTATTCGAAGAAGTCAACAAGTACTTGTTAACTGATCAATATATCTTTGATCATAAGTACCAGAGTGACAATGACCTTATGCTGTTTGACAACTCAATCACCTTACATCGCCGGCTAGACTCGGTACCGGGGCGGTTGGCCTATCGCATACAGCATGATTATAGCGAAATACAGGATGGTTTCTGGCAGCCCTATTCTCAAGAGTTGTTCGCTGAGAAATACAGAGAGGAATCTGAGGATATGGCGAAAACGCTTGGCCTTAGTAGCTTGAACTTGTATCAAGCGAGTTAGATACTCCTTACACCCCCATGAGCCAACGATCTGCAGGTACAGGCGTAGCATTGTGCCTGGACTTTATATTGGTCAGATTTTTCCAAACAATGCTTGGATGTTAGATATTCAATAATAAAAAAAAGTCGACTCGATTACTATTTTCAGGCTGACCCATCGTTGCAGTTGCGATATCAGAAAATCAAAAATCATGCGAATAGGCTGGTTATTTCCGGCTATGATATTACTAACCGCTGCAATCTTCGTTGTAAAGGCTGCTACTTTTTTGAGGGTGATCGTTCATCAAGCTTTAGCGATGATCAAACTCTTGAGGAATTTGATGCGTTGTTTGCCAGTGAGGTCAAGCGTGGGGTGACTATGCCTCACTTTGCGGGGGCTGAACCTGCAAAGGTGCCGGAGAGGCTTGCGATCGCCGCAAAGCATTGGAATCGTGGCATTATTTATACCAACGGAACCCTGCCCATTGCAGAAGACTTGCCCTTTATGCTGCACATTTCTCTTTGGGGGGTTGATGAAACGGATGCCCGCTTGCGTGGCAGGCATGCTTTTAGGAAAGGGCTGGAGAATTTTGCTCAGGATCCGCGGGCAATTTTTATTTTCACGATTAATCATCAGAATATCAGTGAAATGGTGGAAGCCACTGAGATCTGCCATCAGCATGGCGCCAGGATTTCGTTCAATCACTACAGCCCTACTCGTTGGTACGGTAAGGCTGGCTCGGATATGCCCAATGAAATCCTCTTGAAAGGAAAAGGACGCTTCAGTAAACCTGATGACGATTACGCCCTGACCCTGGAAGACCTGGATACTATAAAAAGTACGATCAGCGAGCTTCTTGTTCGCTTTCCGGATACATTAATTTATTCGTCCTACTACAACGAGATAATTAATAGCCCCACAATTCAATTTGCGCTCGACCCTGAAACCGGTGTTGCGACGAACTGCACTATTCTCAAAACTCCTCACCATCGTCAATACAGAACTGATCTGTCGTGGGATGACGACGATTGTTGTATTCCCAATACTGATTGCGCCACATGTCGACATTATGTTTCTAATTATAGTAAGGTCATGGGCGATTTTCGTCATCATACGTCTGACATTGCCAGCTTTGAGAAATGGCTGGAGGTTTACGAAACCTGGTGCCGGTTAAATATAAGAGACTGGGATCAACTGAGTTAAACAGCAAAACCGGAAACTCCATCCGTATGGAACTTGTTCCAGTAAAATTATAATTTTAACAGATGCAGGGAGATGGTGAGGGTTCTCGCTTGGATAGAAGCCTTACCCGTCTAGCTCTCAATAGGAAAACGCATGATCAACTCTGGACCGAAAGAGGTCGTCATCTTCGGCGCTGGCGCACTCGGCGCGATCTTGTATGACTGTCTTGCGGGAGACGACCGGTGGGTCTGTACTGCTTTTCATGATGATGGTAAAGCAGGGCAGACTTTATACGGACTGCCGATTCTGGGTACCGGCCCGGATCAACTTAAGGCGGGGCAATCCGTATTCATGGCGCT
Organism: Amphritea sp.; assembly: GCF_050300915.1. Lineage (GTDB taxonomy): Bacteria > Pseudomonadota > Gammaproteobacteria > Pseudomonadales > Balneatricaceae > Amphritea. Next base: position 36,624 of record NZ_JBNKYN010000026.1, on the reverse strand, counting down.
CGGCGATCCAAGCGTTCGTCGTGCCGTCGTCGAACGTCTGCGACCTCGTGATCTCGTCTGGGAGATCTTTGTAGACCGGCGCAGCATGGTTGGGCCAAATGCCAAGATCGGTGAGGGCTCCATCGTTCTCTGTCAAGCAGTGATCGCGTCAAGTGTGGTGATCGATCCATTCACCTGGTGCGGCACAGGTAGTCAAATCGGTGGTGGTTCTACAATTGGCGCCTTTAGCTCGGTGCTGTCGGGGGCCTTCGTTACTGGCTCAGTGATCGGGGAAGAATGTATTCTTGGTCTCCGAAGTCTATGCTCTACCGGGGCCCGTTTGGGAAACCGTGTTACAGTGGGGCCCGCCACCGTGTTGCATCGTCCTATTCCAGAAGGTGCTTTTGTCATTGGCAATCCGGCCAGAGTTTTCGCGCGGGGAGCTCCGGGCTTCGCGTCTCGTACTACGAGAGGCCTGTCGGCTGTGCCCAATGAGATTCCTGACGAATGATACAAAGCCGGACGGATTGAAAGCCACGTTGCTAATAGTCTGAGAAGCTTGTTCGCGCGATAAGGGCCCGCGGTCTGCAACCGTGCCAGTGCGATCGTGAGAGCCCGCCTTGAAATCGAGAGCGACCGCACTGTTGAGATGTATATGGAAAAATTCAGGTTTTTAAAGGTGTTCAGTTTTCACACCCCAGCCAATTCAGAGGGGAACGCGACATGATTCTTATCCAAACCTACGGAAAAGTCTGTAGTACTTCGTTGCATCTAATGCTTGAGAGACAATTTCCGGGAGAAGCGTTTCACAGTCATGGATTGACGTCATGGACACTTGACCCCATTTCGGCATTTTCCTCGACAGTAGGGGCCGATACCTATAATTACTCCAATTTTCTCGACGAAGCTCCGCTGATCCAAAAGCGTATCGACGATGCGCAGCAAAATGGTGAGGTGATAACCATTTTGACCGGGGTTCGTGATCCCATTTCGCACTCTCTGTCTGTCATCATGCAGAATCTCGAAATTGCCCTAAAAGATTGTATACGGCCGTCAGCAGAAGAAACGGCCCGGGTTCTTGCTGATCGGGCGACAGATCTTTGGTTAAATGACCCGAGAGATGACGTTTCTTCCGATGTTTTTCTTCATTGGGGGATCCGAACTCCATTTGAATGGCTGTACCGGGAAATTGAAGAGCCTTTTGGTTTTTCGCTTCAGGAAACACCGATCGATAGGGAGACCGGATACTCAATCTTTGAGAACGACAATTTCCGGCTTATGATCTACCGCTATGAGGATGCTCCTTTTTCGATTGAAAAAGGATTGGCGGAGCTTTTCCCTGACATAGATACGTCGCTACCTTATGAGAATGTAGGTAGTGAAAAACCAACAGCCGACATCTATCAGGCCTTGCTAGAGTGTTTCCGACTGCCTCGTCAAGCTCTTGAAAAAATCTACGCTCACCCTGGTGTCCGGCACTATTATGACGATGATGAGATTGCTGCGGCCATATCACGTTGGTCTGAGCCTGAGGAGCACTCGCCATTGGCGGAGAATCCACCGACCACGCAACTTCCAGACCAGCAAGCGGGGGACGCTGCTAACCCCAATGGCGATCTATTAGCCACGGTTTTCATTCCACTGCACAACCATGCTCAATGGATTGGTGAGCAGATCGACAGTCTTCTGGAGCAGTGGCGGCCCGATGTTGAGCTTCTGTTGATCGACGATGGTTCGACTGATGGTGGACTCGATGTTGCACTTGAGAGGCTGGCTAGCCGCCCCGACGTTGCGGCAACTGTGATACGTAATGGTCATCCCAGAGGTCACGCTATGGTGCCCGACATTGTTCGCTATGCGCGGGGGGAGATCATCATTCAAGCTGATAGTGATGACATCACGTTGCCAGGGCGCCTTGATGCAATTCTTAACCAGTTTGCATTGGACCCTGATTGTCGGATGGTGACGAGTAACGCTGTTTTGCTAACCGACAGCGGTATTCCCTGCGGATTGTACGAGCACTCAAGAGCAGATACTGTGCTCTCGGATCCAACAACGATACCCGATCACTGGGGTTGGCCGACCAGCCTCGGAGCAACCTCCGCTTTTCATCGGTCAGTGATCGAGGCATTCGAGCCCCTTGATCCGGAATTATGCCCATATGGTATGGATCTATTGACCAGCCCCAGGGCATTGATGCTCGGAACGCACCACTATCTGATAAGACCATTGGTCGGTTGGCGGCAGCATGCAGCGAATAGCCATCGAAAAGCGGGAAGTCGAGACCAGCGTAAAGCCTCGCGGGAGCGCTATGGCGCGCTTGAGTTGATGGTGCTTGCGCAGCGTGTGCGAGACGTTCAATGGCTTCGTCAAAAAGGGGAAGGTGATCCGCAAGTGCTGATGTCCACACTTGATCGCTGCCGGGACCATTTCATGACGCAATTCGATCAGTGGAGTCGGCTGAGTAATCGAGATGATATCCACGGAGTCAGAACGACCAGCAACGATGAGGCATCGCGTGATGAAGTCAGCCGGCTTCCATCGCTGCCCCCTGTTTTTACTCTCATTCGCCACGGACAATACGGCCTTGACCGTCGTCCAGATCTCACTCAAGTGCTGTCTCAGTGGCCTGGTTTTGACTCGGTAGAGGAAGGCTTTATCTGGACAAACCGACAAGCGCTTGTGGTTTTTCGTGTTTCTGATCCTGATGCAGAGGAGCTTGTGCTGACGGTCGCAGGCATGGACTACATTACGCCGCTCAAGACATTTCTTTCAGTCAATTTCCAGTCACCTGTTGAATTCGTTATTGATAAGAAACCGCAGAGGATCGTCCTTCCACTTTCAAGGCATCAGCAGGCATTCGGAGATGGTCTCGTGACTGTTCATATCTTAACACCGCAAGCTGCAGCTCCTGCTGACTTTAACCCTGAGAACTCAGATCAAAGAGTGCTGGGCTTTTTCATATCGGCTCTGGAAGTAAGCTGAGTCCAGACGGTTGTCTGGGCGGGTTTCCGGACAACTGCAATCTGGATGAGGAAGAAGGGGAGGCAGACTCTCCCTGATGTCTCGAATAAAATGACGGGGAGGATGTTCGGTCGGGAAATATTTGCCATCGACGGCTGTAAGATGCGATTTAATGCCGCCAAAGGGCAAATTGAGTTCCGTGAGGCGCTGGTTCGAATGTCTGAATATGCAGCGGTATTAAAGCGTCTGCCAAACCTGAATCAGGCCGAATAAATGCAGCAAACCGATTGCCAGGCTAATCAGTGAGCTGAGGTACCAGAACTGATCACTGTTACCCGGGATTACCCGTTTTAGCAGAGGGAACGCAACAGACCTCAGTAGATATACTGCAGTGATAGCAACTAACACGACATTAACAAATGGCAGCCTGGGGATCGCGCCGGCACCTGATAGGGCATAGAGCGACCAGATAACGAGCATTATCCCGATCAGAACAGCGACGATAAAAGGGTAACTGTTGCCCCGTGTGGCCATGCGAACCAATCGCTCTCCTGCGCCAAGTATCCGGAAACCGGGGGCACCCAGAAAAACGCAGGCAAAATGTAATAATGCCGCGCAACCGCTTGATATTGCCGCTACCATTAGCAGAACATTCGGTGAACTTTGCATCGAGAGAAATCCTTGTTGTATTTAACGTCTGCAATCCGTACAGGCCGCCAGTGTAAATGAATATTCAACTGGTCAACATGGTGCCGTATATTTTATGAGACTGAAACGAGTTATCAAATGGCTTGGCCAGTTTTTTCGTTGTTTGGCAAAAAGGGATGAAAGGATAGAAGAGCAGGTTACCCATAGGCACAACAGAGGCGCTACTCTCTTATGTTGGTTGGGACTCTATCTTAGCATCGCGTTGGTTGCCGGTTGTGATGTTGTGCAAGTGGAGAGCCAGGGCAGTCAGCTTGAAAGCCTTCAGCTTGTCGCGCTGCCCGATGCCAACGATCAATCATCCACAGCGGTAGACCTGGTTTTTATCTACAGCAGCCGTGCGGCAACATTGTTACCCAGCGATGCTGGAGAGTGGTTTGCTGCACGGGATGCTCTGAAACCGATACTCGGCCTTCAGGCTGATCTGATCTCCCTTGAGATACCTCCAGGTGACATTGTCGAGGCGGTTGTTTTACCCGGGAGGCATCGGTCTGCAATCGATGTTGTGGTGTACGCGAACTACCTGAGTAAGAGAGGGCCGCAGCGGGTATCTGTCTCGGGGTTTCATAACCTCAGGCTGGTTTTGAAAAGCGATCATATTGAGTATTTTGAGATGATGGAGTGAGTGACGCTCTTTGAGTTACAGGGCAGGCTGGTGGGGTCAGCTTCTTTTCTGCCTACGGTTAAAAATGCCCCTGACTCAATGAACGCCAAAGGGGTATGAAGGTTTTAAACCGGTTGTTAGCACTGTTATGCAGCACCCGGTCGGGAGAGATTAAGCGTCCGTTTTCTGTTGCCCAAACACACGCGCAAAAAAGTGCCCAATCGTTTCATTCAGCTTCTGGTGAACCGATAGCCGATCAACATTTTTGTTGTCTTCACATAAAAGCGGAATAGCGTGTTTCAGGGCATCCGGGCAGGGGGCCATAAAGACAAAGTGACCCGCATCTTTGATCACCTCGTTGGCTGAGGTGTTGCCAAGAAACTTCTCAAAATGCTGAGCGTTGTAGCGGTTATCCAGCTCCTGGTCTTTTTCTGCACTAAACAAGCGAACCGGAATATCGAGTTTTGCCAGCGATTGTTCAGAGAATAGCGGCCCATACGCGGGTGCAAGCAGCACGATAGCTGCTAGCTGATCAATCTTTTGCTGTGGCAGTTGGTCGGCGATAGTGGCGAAACGCTGGGTTGCTTCAGGTGAACATAACAGAGCGTCGTTAATCTCAACGCTACAGTAAGCGGCTAAACCTGATAGGTCGGGCTGCACACCGCTGGCTGCCAATGCGGTGTAACCCCCTAAAGAATAGCCAATAACGCCGACACGAGGTTGCAGAAAGCCCGCTTTAAACTGCGGATGATTCAAGAGCCGGTTGCTGACCAACCGGAGATGACGTGGCCGTACCACTAACGGATCGAATGCTGGTTTACCTGACTTCAGGCCGGGTAAGTCAGGATGGGTTGGCGTGGCCACCACAAAACCCTGGCGTGCAAGAAACTGCGCCGTATCATTGTGACCGAGAAAACTGCCGGAAAAGCCATGGGAGATCAGTATCAGCCCATGAGTCCTGGCGATTGGCTTGGCGCCGCGGGCTACATACAGGGTTGCCGGCCCCACCGTCTCAGCTTTCGCGCTCTCCTGGGTGGGGTACCATACTGCAACGTCAATGTCGTAATCCAGCTCTGGGTCTGACACCTGAAGTGTGTTGAAGCCCACATTCCACTCATCGGCCTGGGCGATTCTTCCTGCGAGTGAATAAGAAAAAGTAGTGAATATAATTAAAATTCGGGCAAGTAAGCTCATGGTATTCGTTTAGTCAGCAGCGGGAAGGTTGATCACTTGAAGCAAGGAGAGACCCTGGATAGGGTAAACGCTCACCATCCATAGCGATTGATAGCGTTATTAGAGGCGAACTGGCTAAAAATAACAATAACAAATAACCAGGGGTTAATTTGTCAATGCACATCAGTGCTGTTGAGCCCTGATCTGGACATTAAATCAACTTACCTAATGCAGTGACCCACAGGCAATTAAGGGTGAATGTCAGCAGTTTTTTAATGCGCTAACCGACCTGGATCAATTTCTGATCAATAGCTGGAAAAGAGGCTATTGATGTCGCCATATTAAAGGGTTATTAACGTTGTACAGGATTGAAAGCAGGGGGAGGATCTATGCGAATTGCTGTAGCCAGTCAGGATGGGTTAACCGTGGCAGGCGATATAGGAAGATGGCGTAAGTGGGTTGTCTTTGAGATTGAAGCCATAGAGGGCTGTGATGACCGGGTCAAAAGCGTGCCGCAACGGCTTAAACCGTCACGAACGCTGATTCTGCCTAAGGCGATGGTGTTGCATCACTACAGGGAAGATCAGCCTCATCCGTTGGCGGACTGTGATGCGGTTATTGGTGCCATCAGCAGTGAAAGTGTTGTCAGACGCATGGCCCGCAGAGGTGTAGACGCTGTTGCGACCGCTGAAACCGATCTTTATAAGGCGATCTCTGATTATATTAAACGGCAGATTACGCCGCCTCAACAGAGGTTTATTGATGCTTTGATTTACCGGGTCAGGGCATTTTTTTCAGCTGGGTTATAGGGCATCAGAGTTTGTTGACTGAGCTTCAAAGCAGTGAGTATACAGCGCTTTCGGCCATCCCTGCTGGATATTGCTGATGAGGGACCGTCCTGGTTAGTCCCTCCCGTCACCTTACCTGCTTAAAGATCTACCGGAGCGGGGGAGCTAGATTTATCTGCTTAGCTTGAAAAGAAGGTTGCTTCAAACTGGTCTGCAGGCAATGGCCGCGCAAAGTAGTATCCTTGCAGCAGATCGCAAGAGTATTCAGTGCAGATTTCCGCTTGTTCTACGGTTTCTACGCCTTCGGCAACAACGCACATCTCCAGCGCTTTAGCAAAGGCGATAATGGCGATTAGCAGGCGCTTATTTTTATCATCATTTTCAATGGATGAGACAAACCCTTTGTCGATTTTGAGTACGCTGATGGGGAACTGTTTCAGATGAACAAGTGAAGAGTATCCGGTACCAAAATCGTCTAATGAAAAAGTAATACCGTGGTGAGAAATTGCAGACAGAATCTCTGCGGTTGCTGTGGTGTCTTCGATCATCGCGCTTTCGGTGATCTCAAGCTCAAGGCAGTTTGCATCAAGAGCATGTTTGTCCAGAGCATTATGTACTGCTGTAGACAACGAATGCTGCTTTATCTGTACGGGTGACAGGTTAATGGCGATGGTCATGTTGCCCGCTAGTTCAGGATAGTTGAGTTGCCACTCTTTGAGTTGCCTGCAGCCTTCGTGTAATACCCAGTTCCCTATGCTGACAATAAGTCCGGTCTCTTCGGCGATGGGCATAAACACGTCGGGAGATAACAGACCCAGTTCAGGATGTTGCCATCTTAACAGCGCCTCGGCACCACCGAGGCTTCGGTCTGAAGCGTTGAATTGGGCTTGATAAAAGACTCTGAACTCATTTCGGTCCAGCGCAACACTTAAATCGTTTTTGATGCGAATTCTCGACTGTACCAGTTGCTGAAGAGCAGAAGAGTAGTACTGACACTGGTTACGGCCGGTTTTCTTGGCATGGTACATCGCGATATCAGCACACTTCAGCAGGTCTTCAGTGTGGTCGTCACTGCCATCAAGCATAGCAATACCGATACTGGCAGTGACACTCTGATCTGCCGTTGTAGTGCCGATTTTAAACGGCTGTTGCAGTATCGAAAAAATACGATTTGCAAGCTCGACGGCTTGTTCTTCATGTTCGAGAAGGGTCATTACGATGACAAACTCATCGCCACCCAGGCGACAAAGATAGTCATTATCACGGATGACAGTATTTAATCGCTGCGCCACTTCAATCAGCAAGAGATCGCCTGTGGCGTGCCCGTGAATATCGTTAATATTTTTAAAATCGTCCAGATCAAGCAACAACAGTGCAAGTTCATTGCTGTCGCTACGCTGTGCACGGGCGAACTCCTTTTTCATGGCGTTATCAAAACCGCGACGATTAAGTAAGCCTGTCAGAGGGTCATGTACAGATAACTCCAATAGCTGTTCCCGGCTGCGGTTTAGGGCATCCTGTATCTGATAGCGTTGTCGTGCCTGCCGTACCGCTCTATACAGTCGGCGACCATTGACTTCGTCTTTAAGCAGAAAATCCTGCGCGCCTGCTTCGAGACATCGTTCAGCAAGGGTCTCATCTTCGTGGCGGGAGAGCATCACTACGGTGCCGCTTTCAAAGTTTCCACTGCGCAGGGTTTGCAAAACGGCGAGGCCATCCTGATCCGGCAGGCGGTAGTCTAACAGGATTGCATCAAAGTGCTCTCTGGACGCCAGTTCCAAACCTTCAGATGCTGTGGCTGCGGTGATAACCTCACTGACATTGGTCGTGCTTTTTTTCAACGACCGAATCACAGCCATACGATCAACTTCATCATCATCAATGAGCAACAGCCGCATTGGCGAGTTCATTCTTTTGATCCAGACATTTGTGTTGGAAATTCGACCACACGCCAGTAGCGATCCAGCATCTGGATTAAGTCCATGAAGCCTTCACCCACGTTGCTTTTTACGATATAGCCAGCGACATTCTGCTGATAGGCTTCGACTTTGTCCTCGTCCGCTTTTGATGTTGTCAGTACAAATACGACAGAGCTGGCAAGCGACTTATCCTGACGCAGTTCTGTCAGCATTTCGAATCCGTTCATACGAGGCATGTTGAGGTCGAGAAGGATGATATAGGGGCGTTTTACGGCGTTTGAGTTGCGTAATAGTTCCAGCGCTTCAATACCGTCATGAGCCCTGACGACCGGGTTGAGTATCTTTAATTTTCTCAGCGCTCGCTGTACGCCCATGACGTCCACATCATCGTCATCGACAAGGAGGATAGTCACTTCGTCGTAAGTGTCAGTTGTCATAGCTATTCTTCCTGGAAATCGTGGTTGGCCAGATAAATTTAAAACGACAGCCGTGTTTGCCCTCGGATTCTACGCGGATGCTGCCGCCGACATGTTCAACCGCTTTCTTAACCAGTGCCAGGCCCATACCACTGCCTTCAACCGAATCTCTGGGTTTAAGTGTTTGGAACATGCCGAACACGCGCTCCTGACTTTCAATCGGAATGCCGGGGCCGTCGTCTTTAACTTCAAACTCGAAAGCATTGCTAAGCGGGCGCGCTGAGACGGTTATATTGCCCTGGTCTTTGTCGTGATGTTTGATGGCGTTACTGATGAGGTTGCGAAAAATAAGTTCCAGCGGCGCTCTTTGGGTCATCAGCGTCGGCATATCCGCTGCAATATTGAGCGATATCTGTTTGTCACTCGTTGCGACCAGTTCAAACATATTCTCGACCAGCCTGGCTGTACTGACCTGAGTAACTTCGTCATTGGTTCGGCCAACGCGGGAGTAGGTGAGCAGATCGTCAAGTAGTGACTCCATCCGGCTGACCCGGCTGCGCATCAGTCTCAGATGAGATTGGGTTTCACTATCAATGTTGTCTCCCAGATCTTCAGTGATCCAGGTCGCCAACTGATCGATACCCCGTAACGGTGACTTAAGGTCGTGTGAGGCAATGTAGGCAAAATTGTTCAGGTCATCGTTGGTGCGTTTGAGTTCATCAATCAATCGAATCTGACGCTGTTCAGCACGTTTTTCATTGGTGATCTCACGGGCAACACCGAATAAGCCGATAATGTTGCCGTTGTCATCATGTATGGGGTATTTGCGGTTATCAACCCAGCCTGCAGAGCCATCCTCTTTGATAAACTCCTGAACTTCGTGTACCAGCTCAGCCCCTGCAAATATCTGTTTTTCGAGGCGATAGTACTCATCAGCATACTCTTCGGGAAACACCTCATAGTCTGTCAGACCAATCAGATCGGTCCAGGACTCAGCTTCACCTTCACATACGTCAACCAGGGTCTGGCTTATGTCGGTAAATGTATGATTACGGTCTTTAAAAAAGATGAAATCATCGGTGTTCTTCATCAGTGTTCGGAAGTTTAAGTTTCTGATGTTATTTTCTAATGACCGGGACAGGCTTGTGACATCTTGCAATAACAGCTCTAGTTCAATATTCGATCCACTGGCTGAGGGTTTTTTACTGAACTCACCTCTGGTAATACGAATTTTTCCATTTGCCTGTCTGAGGCGAATGTTGAAACCATCGCTGTCATGGGTTAAATCAGGCTCAAACAGTCTGGTCGCGATATCCTGATCGTTGTTATGTATCAGCTCTTTGAGGGAAATTTTTCCAGAGATAAAATCTTGGGGCTGATAGCCCAGCAGAGATTCGATTTCGTCACTGACTGACAACACCTGTGGGGGGGCGGAGGTTATCAGCAGGATGACAAAGTGGGCCTCAGTTACAGTATGCTTAACCAATTTATGAATTCCTTTTTCAATCTCTTTTCAGTGCCTGGGTGTTCTATGCACTTCCCTACTGGTTAATGGGAACCTGGGCTTCAATATTGAGAAAACAGTGATACAACTACTGCTTATGACAGCGCTATCGGTTGGGAAAATTTTTAAAATGTAACCCTGAGTATGGATACGATTAAGATGTCAGTCTAGTTTAAGTCTCTCTGATATTACAAAAAAACTGACGCTTTTTAGCGAGGGGCTATCTCCCTTGTGAGTTCCTGTTCATCCCGTTTTCAACTACTATCTATTAACTTATTCAAAAATACAAAGAGAAATCGATGACCCGCCGCGTATATGTATTAGCTCAATTTAAGCCGAAACAGGGAAAAGAGACGGAACTCTTTGAGGTGTTAAAGAGGCTGGAGCCGGACTCTTATCGGGAGGAGGGTTGTATTCAATATATGCTGACGCGTCAGATCGATCATCCCAGTGCCAGCCGTAACGAATATCCGATCGTGTTTAATGAGATCTGGGAAGATGCCGATGCCTGGTCTGCCCACGGTCGCAGACAGCAGATTCAGAACTTTTTTCAGACTCAGGTTGAGGACGAAACAGGGTTGGTTGAGGATGTGATCGTTACCGCCTATAGCGATGAGAGTGTCGACTTCGACGCGCCTGTTTTCGAGTAACAATAATGAAGCTGAACTCACTTCTGTTTACCGCGTTGTTCACCAATGGTGTGGTTGCTTTTGCTAGCGCTGAAGACTCAGTAATGATGCACCATGATCATTCAATGGGGGCCTCTGCAACCGTTTTGACCGAAGCGGGCAATGATGCCTTCGGCACTATTCAGGAGGTGATTGCAAGGCTGAATAGCGATCCGGATACCGACTGGAGCAAGGTGAATATTGAGGCGTTGAGGCAACATTTAGTGGATATGAATGAGATGACCCTGAATGTTGAGGTGATCTCTCAATCGCCTGTTCAACACGGGCTTGAGGCTATTATTAAACCGAACACCGCCCGGTCTGCTGAGGCGTTGGATAGGATTTTCAAAGCGCATCCGGCGCAATTACAGCGTGAATCCGGATGGCTGATGCAGGTGGTGAAAAGTGGTGACCGCTATACTCTGACAACCACCACAGAAAATCCTGATGAGATCAGTAAGATCCGGGGTTTAGGCTACATCGGTTTGATGGCGTATGGCGCTCACCATCAGCAGCATCACTGGGCGATGGCCAGCGGTGACAATCCACATGCCCGGCATCAGCTGCAGTAGAAAACATAGCGTGAATATTTCAACGTTTTCAGCGTTAACCCAACTCTCTTCTCACACCCTGAGGTATTACGAAAAGATTGGCTTGCTGTCCAATATATCCAGAAATGCCAGTGGGCATCGTAGCTATTCGGCGAAAGATGTCGAATGGGTTCGGTTCATTAATCGCCTGAGAGACACTGGCATGCCGCTGGCGAAGATCCGGCACTATGCCGATCTGCGTGCCGTTGGAGATACCACCTTCGATACGCGCTGCACACTGTTAGAACAGCATCGCGATGCGCTCAGACTGCGTTTGGAGAAAGAGCTTGAACATCTGCAAGCGCTGGACGCGAAAATCGAGTATTACCAGTCACATAAGCCCTGAGCTTAAAAGTCCTTGACTTAGAGTTTACTCTAACCTCTAGCATTGCTTCGTTAACTCACGTAGGAGCAATGGAAAATGGTATCAACACGATATGAATCAGGGTTAAAAAAACTCACCGAGATTGATGGTGACGCCGGGCAACAGGTGATTGATAGCCTGCAGGCTATCTGTCCCGATCTGGCTCGCTACACCATTGAATTTCCGTTTGGCGATATCTATCAGCGCCCGGGACTGAATCTTAAATCACGGGAGATTGGCACGGTTGCTGCGCTGACGGCGCTGGCTAACTGTGCTCCACAGTTAGCCGTTCATATAAATGGGGCACTGAATGTCGGTTGTTCACCTGAGGAGGTTATTGAGGTGATACTGCAGATGGCGGTGTACGCGGGATTCCCTGCGGCCTTAAACGGCATGTTTGTCGCCAAAGAGGTGTTTCTGAGTCGGGGCCTGATACAGGAACCCGCGGCCAAATAGAGTGACAGGCCCCGCGGTATTGCCGGGACCTCTCTTATCTGTGTTCGGGCAGACGCTCAGTCATCTGAGCCTCTCAGCTTTTATCATCATAATGAATAATTGAGAGAAGCTTGATCGGCACCTCCAGCAACTCTTCAGGGCCATGGGGGATCTCGGCATCAAAGGTGAGGCTGTCGCCGGCTTCCATATTATAGAGATGATTTCCGTGGCGGTAGACGATCTTGCCGCTGAGGATATGGATAAACTCTTCACCCGGATGGGAAAAGGTAGGGAACACCTCGGCCAGGTCATCCATGGTGATCAGAAAAGGTTCGAAGGATTTTTTCCCGCCGCGCTGGTAGGTGAGCAGCTGGTAGGTGTGGCCTTTCTCCGTTCCGCGTCGGACCACTTCCAGCCCGGTACCGGATTTGGTGAACTGAGCACCTCCGTCGGGCCGGTCAAAATCATTAAACAGTTTGGATATCGGCATTCCCAGAGCAGAACAGAGTCGGCTCAGGGTTTCCAGGCTGGTAGATACCTGAGCATTCTCAATCTTACTGACCATCCCCTGGCTGATGCCTGAGATGCGTGCCACATCGGTTATTTTCAGACCCTCTTCCATACGGGCTTTTTTCACTTTCATGCCGATGTAGTGATCCAGCTCGAATTTCTGACCTCTGTTTTCTGCCATCTGATTGCCCTTTCTTGGGGCGCGGTGAACCAGCTTTGTGCGCCTGTCCATGCTGCCTGTGATTATTTCTGACACCCCGTATATTCCCACAAAGAATTTTTTTTTACCAGATTCATATAAATCAATAAGTTATCCTGTCAGGAAATAAATATTCATAAAAAGAGGTTTTCTGGCATAAGGGTTGCTTTCTTATTAATCATAAAAAATTACTGTTGAGAAATATTATGGATCTGCTCCTTCTCAGAGCAGGCCTCAGCATCAAACGGAGGGCTACCATGCCACAGGATTCAGAAAAGTTTATTGCGGATAACGACATTAAATATGTACTGGCTCAGTTTGTTGATATCCACGGTGTAGCCAAAACTAAATCAGTGCCGGCGAACTGCCTGATGGATGTTGTTGAAACCGGTGCAGGTTTTGCGGGTTTTGCTGTATGGGGTATGGGAATGGAGCCACATGGCCCGGATTTCATGGCCCGGGGTGATCTCAGTACGTTGTCGGCGGTGCCCTGGCAGCCGGGTTATGCGCGTATTGTCTGTGAAGGTTATGTTAACGGCGCACCTCATCCCTATGACAGTCGGGTGGTGCTGAAACGTCAGCTGAAACTGCTGGAAGATAAAGGCTGGACGCTGAATACCGGGCTTGAGCCGGAATTTTATCTCTTCGAGCGGGACAGCAATGGCGGCCTGAAAACCGTCGATGATACCGATACGCTGGCTAAGCCATGTTATGACTACAAAGGCTTGTCCCGTTCACGGGCGTTCCTGGAAACCCTGGTTGAATCATTACAGGCGGTCGACTTCGATGTTTATCAGATCGACCATGAAGATGCCAATGGTCAGTTTGAGATCAATTACACCTACGGTAACGCGCTGGAATCTGCTGACCGTTTCACCTTTGTACGGATGGCAGCAGGAGAGATCGCCAACGATATGGGGATGGTCTGTTCCTTTATGCCAAAGCCTGCCTCCAACCGCACCGGTAATGGTATGCACTTTCACCTGTCGATCTGCGATGACAGCGGAAAAAACCTGTTCAACGATGACAGCGATGTCAATGGTATGGGCCTCTCGAAAATGGCCTATCACTTCACTGCCGGTCTGTTGCATCACGCTAAGGCGTTGTGTGCGTTTGCTGCGCCAACGGTTAACTCTTACAAACGTCTGGTGGTGGGCGGGTCCGCATCCGGCGCGACCTGGGCGCCAGCCTATATCGCCTATGGTGACAACAACCGATCGGCGATGGTACGGGTGCCCTATGGCCGTCTTGAGTTCCGTCTGCCGGATTCCGGCTGTAACCCTTATCTGGTTCATGCCGCCATTATCGCCGCAGGCCTGGATGGTATTGAGCGCGAACTGGACCCGGGTAAGCCTGAGAACATCAACCTCTATGCCCTGACAGAAGCGCAACGCCAGGAGAAGGGGATTGAAATCCTGCCGCAGAATCTGAATGACGCCATCAGCGCCCTTGAAGCTGACACGGTTTTGACAGAGCGGATGGGTAAAGAGATTGTCAGTGAATTTATCAAAGTTAAACGCGATGAGTGGATCGATTACAGCCGGCATGTATCCGACTGGGAGATCAACCGTTACGCAGAATTCTTCTAAGCCCGGAAGGCTTACATTGTCGATTTAAGAGGACATAACTATGTGTGGAATTGTTGGCCTTTACCTGAAGAACAAGGCTCTGGAAAGTCAGCTGGGTGCGCTGTTTGAACCGATGCTGATCGCCATGACGGATCGTGGCCCGGACAGTGCCGGTTTCGCGATTTATGGTGATGAAGTGGCAGATGACAGCATCAAGCTGACCCTGCGTCATGCGGACGAAAACTATGACTGGGCTGCGCTGGCTGACAGCGCCAGGGCCGAGCTGAATACCGCTGTTGAATGGTTTAAAAACAGCAAAGTGGCGGTCTTTAAAATCCAGGCCAGTGCGGCGGTGGCTGAAGCCTTTATCGCTAAAGCCGCACCTGAGGTGTTGATCCTCAGTGCCGGTCAGTCGATTGAGATTCTTAAAGAGGTCGGTCTGCCGGTGAATATCGCTGAGACCTTTAATCTGAAAGGGATGAAGGGCAGCCACATTATAGGCCATACCCGCATGGCGACCGAATCTGCAGTCACCATGGAGGGCAGCCACCCGTTCTCAACCGGGATGGATCTCTGTCTGGTACACAACGGCTCACTGTCGAACCATAACCGTCTGCGGGAAAACCTCAAGCGCGAAGGGATTGTCTTTGAAACCGAAAACGATTCAGAAGTGGCGGCCGGTTACCTGACCTGGCGTCTGCAGCAGGGCGATAGTCTCAATGAAGCCCTGACTAACTCACTGAAAGATCTGGATGGTTTCTTCACCTTTACTATCGGCACCCGCGATGGTTTTGCGGTACTGCGTGATCCGATCGCCTGCAAACCTGCGGTAATGGCTGAAACCGACGATTATGTTGCCATGGCCTCCGAGTATCAGGCCCTGACAACCCTGCCGGGCATTGAAAACGCCAGAATCTGGGAACCAGAGCCCGCCACTATCTACGTTTGGGAACGCAGCAGCCATTAAGGAGCAGAATGATGAAAACGATTAATTTATCCGAACAGACAGTACGCGATCTTAACCAGGCGCTGCACGACCAGGCGATTGAGTGTACCGAGCGGG
Source organism: Amphritea sp. (assembly GCF_050300915.1). Lineage (GTDB taxonomy): Bacteria > Pseudomonadota > Gammaproteobacteria > Pseudomonadales > Balneatricaceae > Amphritea. The sequence goes on along the minus strand of NZ_JBNKYN010000026.1, from coordinate 21,175 downwards.
AGTGGGAAGTACTGGAACCTAAAGGTCAGCACAATATTGCCTGCGGTCTGGATCAGAATATCTCCGTCGATATTAAAGGCCCGACCGGCTATTACTGCGCCGGTATGAACAAAAAAGCGCACATCACCATTCACGGCAATGCCGGTCAGGGTGTGGCGGAAAACATGATGTCCGGCAGTGTACGGGTGAAAGGCGATGCTTCTCAGGCTGCCGGTGCAACGGCGCATGGTGGCTTGCTGGTGATCGAAGGCAATGCGGCGGCGCGCTGTGGTATCTCCATGAAAGGGGTGGATATCGTGGTGAAGGGTAACGTCGGCCACATGAGTTGTTTTATGGGGCAGGCCGGATCACTGGTTGTGTGTGGTGATGCGGGCGATGCACTGGGTGACTCTTTGTATGAAACCCATATCTACGTTAAAGGCACCGTGAAATCACTGGGTGCAGACTGCATCGCCAAAGAGATGCGCGCGGAGCATATCGAAGAGCTGACCGAGCTGCTCAACCGTGCTGGCGTTGACGAAGATCCAACGGCGTTCAAACGCTATGGCTCTGCCCGCCAGTTATACAACTTTAAAGTGGATAACACTTCCGCTTACTAAGGCTGATTTCGAGGACAAGACGATGAGTGAAGATATTAAAGTTAAAGATGGTCTGCGCGAGTCAGCAACATTTGACCGCATCACGATGACCGAGATCCGCCGTGCGGCTGCGACCGGTATCTACGATATCCGTGGTTTCGGTGCTAAGCGTAAGCTGCCCCATTTTGATGACCTGCTGTTTCTGGGCGCGAGTATGTCCCGCTACCCGCTGGAAGGCTACCGTGAAAAATGTAATACCTCAGTAACCCTGGGTGACCGTTTTGCCAAAAAACCGATTGTGCTGGATATTCCGGTCACTATCGCCGGTATGAGTTTCGGTGCGCTGTCGGCCAATGCCAAAGAAGCGCTGGGTCGTGGCGCATCGCTGATGGGCACCTCAACCACCACCGGTGATGGCGGTATGACCCCTGAAGAGCGTGGTCAGTCGAGCAAACTGGTGTATCAGTACCTGCCATCCCGTTACGGTATGAACCCGGATGACCTGCGTAAAGCCGATGCTATCGAAGTGGTGCTGGGGCAGGGTGCTAAGCCCGGCGGTGGCGGTATGTTGCTGGGGCAGAAGATTACTGACCGGGTGGCAAAAATGCGCACTCTGCCGATGGGGGTGGATCAGCGTTCCGCCTGTCGTCATCCGGACTGGACCGGTCCTGATGATCTGGCGATCAAGATTCAGGAACTGCGCGAAATTACCGACTGGCAGGTGCCAATCTATATCAAAGTGGGCGCTACCCGTACCTACTACGATGTCAAGCTGGCGGTCAAAGCTGGCGCTGATGTGATCGTGGTTGACGGGATGCAGGGCGGTACGGCGGCAACCCAGGATGTGTTTATCGAACACGTGGGTATTCCGACACTGGCGGCTATTCCTCAGGCGGTGCGTGCACTGCAGGAGATGGGCATGCACCGCAAAGTCCAGCTGATCGTCTCTGGCGGCATTCGCAACGGTGCCGATGTTGCCAAGTGTATGGCGCTGGGCGCGGATGCGGTGGCTATTGGTACTGCAGCGCTGGTGGCGCTGGGTTGTAACCACCCGATGTACGAGGAGGAGTACAACAAGATCGGTTCAGCGGCAGGTTTCTATGATGATTACCATGAGGGTAAAGACCCTGCCGGTATCTCTACTCAGGACCCAGAGCTGATGAAGCGTCTTGACCCGGTTGAAGGGGGTCGTCGTCTGGCGAACTATCTCAACGTACTGACCCTGGAAGCACAGACTCTGGCCCGGGCCTGCGGTAAAAACGATCTGCGTAACCTGGAACCGGAAGACCTGGTCGCACTGACTGTTGAGTCTGCCGCAATGGCGAATGTGCCGTTGGCTGGCACCAGCTGGATTCCAGGCAAAGGGTACTAAAAGCCGCTATGTAAAACGCGAGCGCTCTGAGCACCCACAAACATTTTAAACGGAGTCTCACAGGACGTTAAACGCCCTGTGCGGCCCCTGTTTACCTGACTATATGAATAACCATCGGAGACTATGGAGTCTGCCATCATGAGTAAGCACGAAGCAGATAATGAGATTGTATTAAGAGCCAGCTGTGTTGCCGGTAGCGGTATTGTTGCCAAGGTGACGACTTTTCTCGCCGAGCGCGGCTGCTATATCAGCGAACTGGCGCAGTTTGATGATGAGGACAGCGGTAATTTTTTTATGCGGGCGCGTTTCCATGTTGAAAGTGGCGGTTATCAGATAAGCGATCTGCAGAAGGAGTTTCCTGACGTCGCGGCCAGTTTCGACATGAAATGGGAGATGGTGTCGTTTAAAGCACCGATGAAAACCCTGATCATGGTGAGCAAGTTTGACCACTGTCTTGATGATCTTCTGTATCGCGTGCACAAGGGCGAGATCAATATGGAGATCACCGCGATCGTGTCCAACCATAAAGATCTGCGGCCGATGGCTGAGCGCGAAGGGATCCGCTTTATCCATCTGCCAGTGACCAAAGAGAACAAGCTTGAGCAGGAAACTGCGCTGATGGAGATTGTCGAAGAGACCGGCTCTGAGCTGATTGTGCTGGCGCGCTACATGCAGATTCTCAGTGATGGCCTGTGTCAGCAACTGAGTGGCCGGGCGATCAATATTCACCATTCCTTCCTGCCCGGTTTTAAAGGGGCCAAACCCTACCATCAGGCGCATGCCCGCGGCGTTAAGCTGATCGGAGCAACGGCTCACTATGTGACTTCCGATCTGGATGAAGGCCCGATTATCGAGCAATCGGTACAGCTGGTAGACCATACCTTTACGGCAGATGCGCTGGTTGCTGTTGGCCGGGATACCGAAACCGTGGCGCTGGCCCGGGCGGTGAAGCTGCATACCGAGCGTCGCGTATTTCTGGATGGTAATAAGACCGTTGTTTTTAAATAGGTACTGAATATGGCCCGTTTAATCGATGGAAAAAAAATCTCCGCCTCGGTGGTCGAACAGCTGGCACTAGATACCCGTCAGTTTATCGCTGAATGCGGTGTGATCCCGGGTCTGGCGGTGGTGCTGGTGGGGGATGATCCGGCCAGTCATGTGTATGTGCGCAATAAAGTGAAACAGGCAACGGCAGCAGGGTTTAAATCCAGCGAACACCGGCTGCCAGCCGACACCTCTCAGGCCGAGCTTAATGCGTTGGTTGAGCAGCTGAATAACGATCCCTCTGTTCATGGCATCCTGGTGCAGCTGCCGTTGCCACAACACCTCAGCGAGCCGGAGATCATCCGCCTGATCGCAGCAGAGAAAGACGTTGATGGCTTTCACCCGCTCAACGTCGGTGCACTGGCTTCTGGCGGTGCTGCGCTGATCCCCTGTACGCCGATGGGTTGCATGATTATGTTGGAAAAGACGCTGGGGGATCTGTCAGGAAAACATGCGGTGGTGGTAGGGCGCTCCAATATTGTTGGTAAGCCGATGGCGGCGCTGCTGCTGCAAGCCAACTGCACGGTGACTATTGTTCACTCCCGTTCTCAGGATATCGAAGCGATCTGTCGGCAGGGGGATATTCTCGTGGCTGCGGTAGGGCGTCCGGAGATGATTAAAGGTAGCTGGGTTAAACCGGGTGCAACGGTGATCGATGTGGGTATCAATGCCGTCGAGAAAGATGGAAAACGGCGCCTGGTGGGTGACGTGGCATTCAGCGAAGCGGCAGAGATTGCTGCTGCGATCTCTCCGGTACCGGGCGGCGTCGGGCCGATGACGATCGCCTGTCTGATGAAAAACACCCTCACTGCAGCACGAAAACAGGTTTCTGAACAAGCGTCTATTGAACCGGCAGATGTGTAATAGCCCCGTGAATAAATTCAGAAGATGCGACATTGAATGGAGGAGAGGTTAATGCCTTTCTCATTACTGAAATACGGTCTGAATAAAGACTACCCGTTTGAAAAGAATGCGGATCTGCCGGCACCGTCGGCGCTGAAGCCTCACTACGATGTAGTGATTATCGGCGGTGGCGGTCACGGTATAGCGACGGCGTATTATCTGGCCAAATACCACGGTATTACCAATGTCGCGGTGTTGGAAAAAGGTTATCTGGGCGGTGGCAACACCGCCCGGAATACCGCAGTAATCCGTTCCAACTATCTGACCTCTGAAGGGGTTAAGTTTTACAGTGAGTCGGTAAAACTGTTCCAGGAACTGTCCAACGAGTTCGACTTCAACATCATGTACTCCCGCCGGGGGCAGCTGACCCTGGCACATTCTGATGCGGCGGTGCGGGGCTTTCGCCAGCGCACCGAAGTGAACAAACATTTTGGTGGCAAAACCGAACTGATCGATCCACAGCAGATCCGCGAACTGGTGCCTACCCTGAATATGAACCCTGCAGATCAGCCTGTATTGGCAGGTCTGTGGCATATCGATGGCGCTACGGCGCGTCATGATGCGGTGGCCTGGGGCTATGCTAAAGGCGCTACACAGCGCGGTGTTGAACTACATCAGCTCACCGAAGTGACCGGTGTCAATGTCGAGCATGGCAAGGTGACCTCGGTAGACACCAACCGCGGCAAAGTCAGCTGTGGTTGTGTGGTGCAGGCGGTGGCCGGTATGAGTTCGGTGGTGGCCGCGATGGCGGGTATCCGTATGCCGGTCACTACCTATCCGCTGCAGGCGATGGTGACTCAGCCGGTTAAGCCGTTCCTTGATCCGCTGGTGAGTTCACCGGCCCTGCACTGTTATGTGCAGCAGACGGGGCGTGGCGAACTGGTGTTTGGTGGTGGCTCTGACCCTTACCCGTTGTATAGCACCCGTTCCACGATGGATCTGAAAGAGAGCCTGCTGGCCCATGCGGTCGAGCTTTTCCCTTTTATGGCGAATATGCGACTGATGCGCCAGTGGGCGGGCCTGACCGATATGACGTCGGATTACAGTCCAATCATGGGACTCAGTCCGGTCGATAACTACTATCTGGATGCGGGGTGGGGCACCTGGGGCTTTAAATCAACGCCTATTTGCGGCAAAACCATGGCCGAGCTGGTGGCCACCGGCAAGGTTCCGGAGCTGATCGAACCGTTCTCTATGGCGCGGTTTGATAGCTTCCGTCAGGTTAATGAGATGGGCGCGACAGCGGCCAGTCACTGAGGAATCTGCAATGAAAATTATTAATTGTCCGCTGAACGGACCCCGAAATAGTAATGAGTTTGTCCATGGTGGCGAGCTGCGTCAGATGCCCGACCCGAACAACTGTACTGATAAAGAGTGGGCCGATTACGTGTTTTATAGCGATAACCAGATCGGTGTCGTTACTGAGTGGTGGCTGCATGCGCCGTCCGGCTATTGGTTTATTGCCGAGCGTCATACCGGCAGCGATGAGATTTTGCGTACCTATGACCCCTCTGAAATTTTCACCCACCGGGTCGACTTTGCCGAAAAAGCTGAGAGTGGTCAGCCTGAGGAGATACAAGCATGAGCAGCGAGAAGCGCCTTAACGCCCCGATGGGGTTGCTGATCGATCGGGAAAAACCGCTGTCGTTCAGCTTTGAAGGTAAGCAATACCGAGGTTTTGAAGGCGATAGTATAGCCAGTGCGTTGCTGGCAAACCAACAGTGGCTGATGTCGCGTTCATTTAAATACCACCGTCCCCGGGCACCGCTGACAATGGCGGGTCAGGATGCTAATACCTTAGTGCAGCTGGGCGGAGAGCCCAATGTGCTGGCTGACCGTGAGATGATCCGTGAAGGGATCAGTGTCGAGGGGCAGAACTATAATGGCACCCTGGAAGGGGACAAAGATGCCTATCTGGGACACTTTGGCCGTTTTATGCCGGTCGGTTTTTATTACCGCAGCTTCTTCAAACCGATGGGGGTGTGGGACAAGTGGGAAAGCTTTATCCGCGAGAAAGCGGGTCTGGGAAAGCTGGACCTTGAGTTTAAGCCGGAATACTACGACAAAAAATACCTGTTCACCGATGTAGTTGTCATTGGCTCTGGCCCGGCGGGGATGAGTGCTGCACTAAAAGCCGCTGATGCCGGTGCCAAAGTGTTATTAGTTGAAGAGATGCCGCTGCTGGGTGGTGCGCTGACCTATAACCGCTTCGATATTGAGGGCCTGCGGGCGGATAACCTGCGTCAGCAACTGATCGAAAAAGTCACCGCCCACAGCAATATTGAGGTGATGACCGACGCCGTCTGTAACGCCTGGTTTACCGAGAACTATCTGCCGCTGATTAAGGGCAAACGGATGTATAAGCTGCGGGCTAAGGAGTGCATCGTTGCCTCCGGTTCCTATGAGCAGCATGTGGTGTTCCGTAATAATGACTTGCCCGGCATTATGCTCTGTAGCGCGGCGACGCGGCTGATGAAACTCTATGGGGTGAAACCCGGTAGCACCGCGGTGGTGCTGACCGGTAATGATGATGGCTATCTCACCGCTCTGGAGCTGTTGGCCAACGGTGTTTCGGTGGCTGCGATTGTTGATCTGCGTAAAGAGCACCCCTGGCCGGAACTGTTGGGTGCGGTGAAGCAGAAAGGGGTGCAGGTTATTCAGAACAGCACCGTCTATGAAGCGTTACCCACCAAAGGCAATAAACATATTCGCGGCGTCGATATCCGCAGCATCGTTGCTGAGGGTGAAGTAAGTGAAATGGCGACCCTGCTGGAGTGTGATCTGCTGTGTATGTCTGCGGGTTATATGCCAGCGTATCAACTGCTGTGCCAGGCCGGTGCACAGCTTTCCTATAATGATGATACTGCAGAATTTACGCTGTCTGGTCTTCCTCAGGGCGTGCATATTGCGGGTTCTGTGAATGGTCTGCATAGTCTCGATGCGGTACTTGCGGATGGCAGTAATGCCGCAATACGGGCACTGCGTAATCTTCAACTCAGTGATGAGGCTGAACAGCCTGTTAGTTGTCAGGCTAAACCTAACTTCAGCTGGCCGATCTTCTGCCACCCTAAAGGCAAAGAGTTTGTCGATTACGATGAGGATTTGCAGGCTAAAGATATCGTCAACGCGACCCGGTTGGGCTATCGCGATGTGCAGCTGGTGAAGCGTTTTTCGACGGTGGGTATGGGGCCATCACAGGGCCGTCACTCGGCGCTGCCGACCGCCCGGCTGGTGGCAAAATCAACCGACCGCACGGTAACGCAAACCGGTGTGACCACCGCACGTCCACCTTTTGCCCCGGAAAAACTGGCGCATCTGGCGGGGCGGATCTTTGATCCCCGGCGGCACACGGCGATGCATCATCGTCATCTGGAGCTGGGGGCGAAGATGATCCCTGCCGGTAACTGGCGGCGTCCTGCCTATTATGGCGATGCGGCGCAACGGGATCGCTGGATTCGCGAAGAGGCAGAGCATGTCCGTTCTAAGGTGGGGCTGATCGATGTCAGCACCTTGGGTGGAATCGAAGTGCGTGGCCCGGATGCCGCCGAGTTTATGAACCGTATCTACACCTTTGCCTTCCTGAAACAGCCGGTTGGCAGAACCCGTTATGCGGTGATGACCAATGAACATGGTGTGGTGATCGACGATGGTGTTGCCTGTCGTATCACTGACGATCACTTCTATGTCACGGCCACCACCAGTGGTGTCGAGCGGGTCTATCGGGAGATGACGAAATGGAACGCCCAGTGGCGTCTGCAGGTGGATATTCTTCATGTTACCTCGGCCTTTGCTGCGGTCAACCTGGCGGGCCCTGATTCCCGTAAAGTATTGGAAACGCTGGTGGACGATGTTGATCTGAGCCCGAAAGCGTTCCCCTATCTGGCCTATCGCGAAGGCACGGTGGCCGGTATTCCTGCACGCTTGCTGCGGGTTGGTTTTGTTGGCGAACTGGGCTATGAGATCCATGTGCCTACCCGTTACGGTGAGGCGCTCTGGGATGCACTGATGGCGGCGGGTAAAGCCTTTGATATCCGGCCGTTCGGGGTCGAAACCCAGCGTCTGTTGCGCCTGGAAAAGGGTCATCTGATTGTCAGCCAGGATACCGATGGTATGAGCCATCCCGGAGAGCTGGATCTGACCTGGGCGGTGAACCGCAAGAAGCCGTTCTTTGTTGGCTGTCGTTCGGTGGATATCGTGATGGCGCAGCCGCAAACGAGAAAACTGGTGGGCTTTAAACTGCCGTTTAACAGCACTAAACCGGAAGAGGGCCATCTGGTGCTGAAAGGGGATAAGATTGCTGGTAACGTGACCTCCTGTGAGTACTCATCGGTCAGTCAGTCCATTATTGGCCTGGCGTTCGCGGATATTGCGGACAGTGAGCCCGGCTCGAAAATCAGTATTCGGGTTGATGGTGAAGAGATTCTGGCGGATGTCGTTAAGCTGCCGTTCTACGATCCTGACAACCTGAGACAGGAGATGTGACCATGACTGTGATTAAACCTGAACTGTTTAACAGCCGTAGCTTTATCTATCGTACTCATCAACAAGCCGAGTTTGCCGAAGTGGCAGGTGCTGCCCAGGTGCTCAGCTATGCGCAACAGGGTGATCCGGCCACCGGCCTGATCGATCTGTCGGTGCGCCCGCGTATCGGTCTGCGTGGCCCTAATGCGGGTGAGGCGCTGCTGGCCGCAGGACTGTTGCACCCGCAACAGCCAAACACCCTGACCGTCTCCGACGAGGGCGTCATGGTGTTGCGCTTAGGACGTACCGAGTACTGGGTGCTGGCATTGCCAGGAGCCTCCGCGGACCTCGATCTGGACGCCCTGCAGCAACAGCTGAGCGGCCCCGGTATCTATCCGGTTTACTGCCACGACAGCTATACCTGGCTGGCGCTGGCGGGTGAGCATCTGGCGGATATTATGGCTAAAGTCTGCGCTGTCGACCTGCGAGAGGAAAGCTTTACCCCCGGCGATCTGGTGATGACCTCGCTGGCCAGAGTCGGCGGCATTATCTGTCATCATCAGATGGCCGGGAAAACCGTCTATTCAATTTTCAGTGACAGTGCGTCTGCCGGCTATTTGTGGGACGCCCTGCTGGATGCCATGGCTGAGTTTGAGGGCGCTCCCGCAGGCCAGAATATGCTGCTGAACAGTCAATAACCAGAGCAACCTTTACCGTTTCCATCACCCAAAAACCGGCTGGCATCTCCTCCGATGCCACTGGTTTTTTTATTTTCCGTCAATTTGTTATACACCCCTTCCTATTGCCAGACTTTGCAGTAAAGTGAGTGCTTTCGATGAGTTCATAACCAGGCTTGGACAACATATGCAGCAAACTGATATCCGGGCAGCGGCTCAGGCTTTGCTTACCCGCCGCCTTAATCAACAGATCAGCGGACCTTTGCCCCCGGAACAGCACCCTGCAACAGCAGAAGAAGCGCTGGCGATTCAGCAGTCACTGATTGCACAGATGGAATTAGCCGGGCAGGGGGTTGGCGGCTGGAAATGTGCACTGCCTATCGCTATTGATGGGCTGGAAAATGTCCCGGTAATCGCGCCGATTTTTAGCCGCACTATCTGCACCGATTCACCCTGTCCGATTCAGCTGGATCAGGGGGTGTGCAAAATTGAGCCAGAGATCGCCTTTCGTTTCGGGTGTGATCTGCCGCATCGACGGGAACCCTACAGTGAAGGAGAGATACTGGACGCCCTGTCCGGGGCACATCTGGCACTGGAATTGATTCTGAGTCGTTATGCTGAACCCGACTCAGTTAGTTATCTCGACCATCTGGCCGACTGTCTGTTTAATCAGGGGCTTTTTGTTGGCCCGTCAATCACTGTTGAACAGGCCTGTGCTGCATCAGACATTCGCTTTGTTCTTACGGATCCTTCGCTGCAAGGTGGATGCCGACAAATAGAGGGCAAACATCCCTCAGGCTATCCTCAAAAGCCACTCTTCTGGATGGTTAATTTTCTAAGCCAGCGGGGTATCGATATAAAGGCGGGTCAGCTGGTGATCACCAGTTCCTATGCCGGGGTAATTGAGGTTGATCCTGAGGCAGATTTCACCTTAGAGTATGAAAAATATGGAGAAATTTCGTTGCGGTTTGAGCTAAACTGATCTTTTATAACAGTTTAGGAAATATAAAAGGGGTGTGGTTATGGGGATTTTGTCCTGGATTATCTTAGGTTTAATCGCAGGTGTACTGGCAAAGTGGATTATGCCAGGGAAGGATGGTGGCGGTTTTATCATCACCACTCTGCTGGGTATTGCCGGTGCATTTGTTGGGGGTTATCTTGGTAACCTGATCGGTTTTGGTACGCTCAATGGTCTGAGCCTTGGCAGCATTGCAACCGCAACCGTTGGTGCCTTTATTCTGCTGTTTGTTTATAAGAAACTGAAGTAAAAGCTTCACAACTTCCCTGAGTCGGTTAAAGCTTCAACCTCTGGAGCCAGATGTGATCTGTTGAGGCTTTAGTGACCAGTACATTTGTCACCAGCTCATTTGTCCGCAGTGTTTTTATCATCATTGCTTTTAACGTCTGTCGCCTGCATGAATTTCAGCAGTTCCGGTAAACCGCTGAACTGCTGAATATCCTCAGTCAGATGTGACACTTCTGTTGCAATCTCATGGCCGCTCATCTGCGCTGCCTCCAGCTCCAGCAGACGGGCTCGTTCCACGATACGGGTTGCTCCGACATTAGCGGAGGTGCCCTTTAAGCTGTGCGCTGCACTGATCAGCGCGGCGGTATCGCCAGATTGTGCCGCATCCTGAAGAGTCTTCAGAATCTGAGGGGCGGATTTAAGATAGATCTCAATAATACGTTGTAACAGCGCTTGTTTCTGATTCAGTTGTTGCAATGCCTTGTGTTTATTCCAGAGCGGCGAGGGGGCTTGTGAAGCGTCACTCTGCGTGAGCAGTTCTGCACGGTTAACCGGGGCCGGGGCTTCAATAACGTGGGGCAGCCACTGACACAGCAGCTGTTTTAGTGTCTCCGGTTCAAAGGGCTTACTCAGATAGTCATTCATACCCGCTTGCAGGCACTTCTCTTTCTCGCCCTGCAGGGCCGCGGCGGTTAAGGCGATGATCGGGACATTCTTATAGATTGGGCCCGCCTCCCCGGCACGGATTTTCCGGGTCGCCTCATAGCCATCCAGCACTGGCATCTGACAATCCATGATAATGGCGAGCACGGTATCATCGGTTTGCTGGCGGAGGATCTCAATGGCCTCCTGGCCGTTCTGTGCATGCAGTATATGGGCCTGATAGTCTTCCAGCAGTCCCTGAAGTACTTCACGATTGATCCGGTGGTCATCGACAACCAGCAGGTTACGGTTATGGAAGTTTAGCTGTGGTGTATCTGAAACGGGCGGCTCCCCTTCGGTATGTCTGCGGTCGAGCTTTAATGCTTCAAGGGCTGCTGACAGGTTGACCAGCGTCACCGGTGAGTCAATTAACACGGTGTCTGAATCCAGAACCGCCGGATCAATCAGGTCCGGGGCGTGCCAGTTATCGATGATCATCACCTGCGCTGATGGGTTGCTCTGCTGCAGGTAATGCTCAATACCGGGCTTCAGCCGGATGTAATTGACTGAATCAACAACCAGCAGGTCGTAGGAGGGCGATGGGTATATATTATGAAACTGGTTTGCATCTGACAGCGTCACACGTGCTCCCCAGCTATGAAAAATTTTCGTCAGATTGGCTGATGTGCTGGGTTGTGTTGCATCTATCCAGACCCCCTGGCCGCCCAGGTCCGGTTTAAATGCTGAGGCTGCTTTGGTGGTCGCTGGATTGAGGGGGATGCTGAAGGAAAAGGTGCTGCCATACCCTTTTTCGCTGACCACACTGATCGAACCACCCATGAGTTGACAGAGTTGTTTGCAGATCGTCAGCCCCAGGCCGCTGCCCCCATATTGTCGCGATGTTCCGCTCTCTTCCTGGGAAAAGGAGGTAAAGATCCCGGATAGTTTCTCTGAGCTGATGCCGATGCCGGTATCTTGTACTGAACAGCTCAGCCAGAGCGTTTTGTCATCCTTCATATAGGTGGCTGCTTTGAGGCAGATCTGTCCTGTCATGGTAAACTTGACGGCGTTACTGAGCAGATTATTGACAACCTGGCGAATCCGGTTTGAATCTCCATTGACCCAGGGGATGTCTACATCCACCAAATGAGCGATCATCTCAATATCTTTGCTGTAGGCGACAGACGAAATCGACTGGACACAGGCGTGCAGCAGTCTGTGAAGATCAAAGTCAATAAACTCAAGCTCCAGCTTATCGGCCTCAATTTTAGAAAAGTCCAGAATATCGTTGATCAGCAGGGTCAGCGATTTAACACTGCTCTCTGCCAGCTCTAACTGTTGTTGCTGGCGGCGGCTGAGCGGCCCTTTACGGAGTAATCCCAGCATACCGAATATGCCGTTCATCGGTGTTCTGATCTCATGGCTCATATTGGCCAGGAAGCGGCTTTTTAATTCGGTGGCTGCCCGGGCTTCACTGACGGCGTCCTGCAGTTCACGGGTGCGTGCTTCAACCTGTTGCTCCAGTGCCTCATTGTGCTTAAGCTGCAGCGCCTGCGCCTGTTTAAGCGCCGTAATATCGTGAATGATCACTGCGGCTGTGGCAGTGTGCTGGGAATCACTATTATCCTTAATTGCCGAGAGCGTCATCTCCACATGACGGATCTGCCCTTCACGGTTTTTTATCTCAACCTCATTCGTGCGTATCCTGCCATCAGCAATGACGTCCTGTACCGATAGCAGGCACTGGTTGCTCGCATCGGTATCCGCTATGGCGTGACATATATTGAGGTTGAGCAGTGTCTCAGCGTTGTAGCCCAACAGCCGCTCGGCTGCTGGGTTCCAGTCTTTCACGCAGGCGTCCTGGTCAACGGTAATGATCGCGTCTGAAGACCCCAGCACAATTGCGCGGAAATTGCTTTGGGCTTTCAGTAACTCTCTGCGGGTCGAGAGGGCTTTCTGGTAGAGAACAATCACGCTAAGTGCAATCGTGAAGACGATCAACAAGCCGGCGAATGTTGCCAGGAAATGTTTATATATCTGCGCCTGTATAGCGTTTTCTGTCAGTGTCTTAATAACGGTGAACGGTCTTGGCTGGCTATTGCTTCCCAGATTAATCTGGCTGGCGATGTAGTTCAGCATATCACCTTCAGGCGTTCTTATCTGTTGCCAGTGTTGTGATCCGCTAAGCAGTTCTGTCTGGTTGGAATAGTCTTGCCAGGTGAATGGGTTGCCCCGCTCAAAAGCAAAAGCGACCTCCGGATCGGGATGTAACACAAAATCACCACGGTTATTGAGCAAAAATACACCACCTGAATGGTTCATGTTGTTCAATCTCTGCAGTAATGGCCCGGCGTTGTAATTAATAATGACAAAGCCGAATAGTGTATGGTCGGCATCATATACTCTGACCGCCAGGCGGTAGGTGGGCCATTCCGGCAATTCGATCTTGCCAGACTCTCGATTAAACTCAATATCACTTAAATAGACCGACTCATCGGCTGAGTGTGTTATCTCCTTAAAATAGGCTGAATCACCTTTAGACTGGAGTTTCTGCTCGGAAATGACACTGAGTTGGCCCTCACGGCTATCAACTCGCACCAGCTCACGTCCGTTATTGGCGATACCAATGAAGCGGAGTTGGCGAATGTCGGGGGTTGTCCTCACAAATGCCAGAAACGTTTGTTGCAGATGCTGCTTCCATTGATTCAGGCTGGGCGCTTCGTGAGAGTCAGAGGTGCCGGCATCAGTCAGTTTATAGACAATCGCCTCAATGGCCGGGAGCTGGGAAATAAACAGAATTTGCTTGCGCTGAGTGTCTAGCTGATCATTCAAATAGTGTTCAATCTGTTTCAGAGACTGGTTCTGATTGGCGAACAGATCTCCTCTGATACTGGTTTGTGCCTGCAGATAAATGGCTGCTGAGAGCGTTAGGAATAATATAACGGCAATGGCCACTCCCAGATGAAACTGACGTAATTTTAATGCTGATTGCATATAACTCTCCCTGAGTCTGTCTGCCCGGTAGTGCAGGGAGGCAGATAGATAACAAAATAGTTAATAAAAGCAGCAAGCCTTAATGTCGCTACCGGTCGCGGCTGACATAACATGAATAAACTCATAGCTTTATCAGTTTTTGCCGCTGACTATCTGCATTCGCAACCTCTTTAGTGAGACTGTTTAATTACGTCCTTTTTGTTACTAATTTTGGGTTATGTCTGTCGGGGCGTCAATTTCACTTTGTTAAAAATTTAATAATATCAATATATTACTTACATTCTTTGTGGTTTTTTAGATGGTTTTTTTATCTCCAGAATAGAATTTATATAGTAGTAGAATGTTAAAGATTGTCTATAATTGGTTCATAACCTACATATCCGACAGGCTTGGTTAGTTGCAACAGAGTGTTTCAGTAATACCTCTAAAGACTGGGTTAGTCCTAACGCATATGAGTATGGGAATAATGAGAATGGATACCCAAGCTCCACTAACAGTTCTATTAGTCGATGATGATGAAACTACCCGCCTTTTGTTAGCAGACACTGTCAGTGGTATGGCTGAGATCATCGAAGCGGATTGTGGTAAAACTGCGTTGCAGCAGGCTCGGTTATATCGACCTGATCTTATCCTGCTTGATATCAGTATGCCGGATTTCAGCGGTATCGAGGTGTGCGAAATTCTCAAGGCAGATCCTGATTTTGAACATCCGGTTGTCATCTTTATTACGGCAAATGAAAGCGAAGTGATCGAAACTCAGGCGCTGGGGTCTGGAGGTGTCGATTATCTGACTAAACCGATCAATGTTGAAAACTGTCGCCTGAAAGTGAAAAATCACCTGCAGCAATCTGCTCAGATGAAACAGGTTAAACAGGAACATCAGCAATTAAAATCAATGATTTCCCGCTTGCCGGTACAGGTCACTTACTGGACCAGCGACTGGGTAAATAGATATAGTAATGATTTCGATGGTAGCTGGTTTGGTCTCTCTGCTGATGAGATGCTCGGTCGTTCGGTTGATGATCTTTTACCTCTCAGGCTGGCCCGTATGTTCAGACGTTTTGCTACGCAAAGACCAGGATCAGCCCCCGAGATAAGCTATCTGCATAACGGTATTGAACGCTACCTTCAGGTGAGCTTCCTGGCACCAAACCCGGTAAATGGTGATGAGGGATATTTACTGACTCTTCTGGATATCACCTCTTTGAAAAAAGCTGAGCGCGATCTGCAACTTAAAAATGACAAATATAATGTCATTCTTAACGTGATGGGGGATGGGGTTATCTCCATCGATACCGAAGGTTGCGTCACCTATATCAACCCGTTCGCTGAACGTTTAACAGGGGTGTCACCCTCAGCGGCATACGGCGTGCCTGTTGAAAGGGTATTTATCTTACGTAACGGACTGAGTGGCGGCACAGCGGATGGCTCAATACGGCATGTACTGGTAAACCAGTCGGTTCACTCTCTTCCCCCTAATAGCCAGTTGATCAGTCAGGATGGCCGGGTCTATCCCATCGATGGGAGTGTTGCTTCAGTGGTTGGTCCTGATGGTATCATCAACGGTGCGGTTATGGTGTTCCGCGATCTTAGTGAGACAGTAGCGATCTCGGATAAAATGGATTATCTGACTCACTATGATCAGTTGACCGGTCTGCCTAACCGGATTCAGTTACAGCAAAGGCTTGAGGATGCTATTGCCTTAACTGATGCGTCTAATCTGAAAACAGCTGTAATTCTGATCGACCTGGATAACTTCAAATACATCAATGATTCGTTAGGCCATAGTCAGGGGAACAGCCTGATAAAACAGGTTGCAGACCGGCTCAGGAGACTGAGAGGGCCCCGTTCGATACTGTCCAGAATTGGTGGTGACGAATTTGCGATGGTGATTCCCTATATTGATGATGTCAGCCAGGTCGAATGTATGGCGATCAATATTCATCGTCAGATGGATGCGCCATTCAAGCTGAATGTGGGGGAGTGCAGTCTGTCGGTGAGCATGGGCATCAGTATTGCGGCCGACGATGCCACCGATGAAGAAGATCTGATGCGTCTGGCCGATGTGGCGATGTATCGGGCTAAGTACGAAGGGCGTGGGCGTCACTGCTTTTTTTCCAATCATCTGGAAGAAGCTTTACTATCGAGACATGCCGTTGAGCAACTCATCCGTACAACCATCAAGAATCAGAGCTTTGAGGTGCATTATCAGCCTAAGTTCTCCCTGTGGGAGTATCGGATTGTTGGTGTTGAAGCTCTTGTCAGAATGCGCGACTCAAGTGGACGACTGGTCTCACCCTGTGATTTTATTCCGATAGCTGAGGAGCTGAACCTGATTGACGAGCTGGGCGCGCAGGTGTTGGCGATCGCTTGTGCTGATGCCGACGGATGGCTTCCGGATCATCCGGAAGTGCCGGTTGCGGTGAATGTTTCGGCTTCGCAATTGAAGCAGACTGATTTTGTTGACAGGGTTATGACGATCCTTGGGCAGAGTAGTTTGCCGCCGGAAATGCTGGAACTTGAAGTAACAGAAAGTGCGTTGATGCAAAGCATTGAGGTCGCCCAACAGAATATAGAAGCGCTACATAATCAGGGGGTTGTTATCGCGCTGGACGATTTTGGAACGGGTTATTCCAGCCTGACCTATCTACAGCAGTTCAATATTGATGTCCTGAAAATTGACCAGTCCTTTATACAGGATATGGCTAATAATGTTGACAGCCTGGCGATCGTAAAAAATGTTATTGCGCTGGGGAAATCACTCAACTTACGTGTATGCCCCGAAGGAATAGAAACTCAGGATCAACTGAATGAGTTGATGCGACTGGGTTGTGAGATAGGGCAGGGATATCTCTTCTGTCGGCCGCTCCCTATTGATGAATTTATACGCTTTATGGATGATGTAAAAAATCATAGTGAAAGTGCTGGCAACCTCTATTTTATATAGTCGTTTGCGAACACGGTAATACGAGATCTGCATGCGCTCCTTAATCCCTTTTATACATCAGCTCAGTCGTCAGGAAACCTGTGACTGGATAGATACAATACAAACGCAGTTACCCGGTTGTGATATCCGTGAGTTTTCTCAACTCTCTGAGGTAGATAAGGGGCAGATAGAGATCGCTATCGTGGCGAATCCTGATCCGGCAGAGGTTGCACAACTCTCCCGGCTGAAGTGGGTCCATTCGGTGTGGGCTGGTGTCGAGGGGATGATGGCTAATCTGTCACATCTGCCGTTTGAAATTGTCCGTCTGACCGATCCGCAACTGGCACAGACTATGTCTGAAGCGGTGCTGGCCTGGGTGCTATATCTGCATCGTGATATGCCTCAATACCGGCAGCAGCAGTCTTTTAGTGAATGGCGGCAACTCGCCTATACCGATGCAGCTGACCGGCACATTGCTGTGCTGGGACTGGGTGCTCTGGGCGAGAAGTGCGCTGTACGGTTGGTGGATAATGGCTTTCGTGTTTCAGGCTGGAGCCGGTCAGCTAAGCATATTGAGTCTGTTGCCTGCTACGCTGGGGAGCAGCAGTTACCAGAACTACTCGCTGAGGTGGATATTATTGTTAATCTTCTGCCTCTTACACCTGATACCCAGGGTTTAATGGACCGGGCGTTCTTTCAACAGGTTAAAAGCGGGGCAGCACTGATCAATTTTGGCCGCGGCGCAACGGTGGTTGAGTCGGATCTGCTGGAGGCTCTGGGGCAGGGACAGCTCAGTCATGCGGTGCTGGATGTGTTCACACAGGAACCGCTACAACCGCAATCGCCGTTGTGGGGACATCCTAATATTACCCTGTTGCCGCATATCTCAGCGCCCACCAGCGTCACCACAGCAAGCCGCATTGTCGCCGACAATATCAGTCGTTATCTGGCCGAAGGCAGCATTCCTCAGTCTGTCGATAAAGCGCGCGGCTATTAAGCCTCAAACGACTGTTTTGACTGCCATCAGGTTTTAAAGAATACGGGCTGAACAGGGCGTATCGTGTTAAAGTGACGGCCTGATTCTCTACTGTCCGGACTCTTTTTGTGACCAATAACGATATTCTGCGCCGCCTGCGCTATACCTTTGATTTCAGTGATACCAAAATGATTGGGGTATTTCGTCATGCCGAACTGGCGGTAACCCGGGTGCAGCTCACCAGCTGGCTGAAAAAAGAGGAAGAGAGCGGTTATGTCCGTATGCCCGATGTTGAGATGGCCAGCTTCCTCAATGGTCTGATTATCGAAAAGCGGGGCCGGCAGGAGGGGGACCAGCCGGTGGCGGAGAAGCGGCTGAATAACAACATTATCTTTCGCAAACTGAAGATCGCCCTTAATCTGACCGCTGACGATATTCTGGCAATTCTAAAACTGGCTGGCGTCAGACTGAGTAAACATGAGCTGAGTGCACTGTTTCGTAAGCAGGGTCACCAGAACTATCGTGAATGTCAGGATCAGGTGCTACGCAATTTTCTCAGTGGATTGCAGAGCCAGATGCGTGATAAAACCCCTTCCGTTAAAGCAGATAAACCTCAGCGAATCACCGCCACTGCTGTCGCTACATCGGCTAAACCGGTTCGTAAACCCTCTGCTGAAAAACGTCAGGCAGCGGATGTTCAGTTTGTCGTTGATAAGCCCGCAGGTGAAAAACGCGATGTGAAAAAGCCCGGCCAGAGAAAACATAGCACGGCTAAGCCCGCGATTAAAAAGGTGGCGGCTGATACGGCTGCTAAAGAAACGGTGATTGACACTAACTCTGTCTGGGCCAAGGCGTTGGCAAAAAGCACGAAGAAGAGCTGAGCTGAATGAAAGAGAAACTGTTGCCTCCTACGCGGGAAGAGATCGCTCTGCTGCCCCCGTTTTCGGGCATGGTGCTGGAACAGATACAGCAACCCCGTGGCGCTGAGGCGCTGAGATCCGCTCTTCAGGATCTGCTGAGTTGCGATTTAGTTGGCTTTGACACCGAATCAAAACCGGTGTTTCGTAAAGATCAGGCTTCTGATGGCCCCCATGTGGTGCAGTTGTCGACAGCTTCGACCGGCTATATTTTTCAGTTGCATGATCAGGAGGCTTACCCGCTTATCCGTCAGGTGCTGGAAGCGAAACAGGTTGTTAAAGCGGGTTTTGGTTTGCAGTCAGACCGCAGCCATATCCGGCGTAAATTTGGTGTCGAGATTCAGAGCATTCTCGATCTCGATACGGTCTACAGAGAACTGGGTTACCGGCGTCAGCTGGGGGTAAAAGCCGCTGTCGCGGTTCAGTTTCAGCAGAAGTTTAACAAATCAAAACGAGTCTCAACCTCTAACTGGGCGTTGCCAAAACTGAGTGATGCGCAGTTACTTTATGCGGCCAATGATGCCTATGCTGCATTACGAATTGTGCAGGGGTTGCAGGACAGTGGACATGGGCAAAAAGTCGCTCAGCTGGTACGCTGAAAGCGCTGCGTCATAATCGTTTACAGGATATTTTTTAGCATGATTTTAAAGAAATTTTCAGAACTTCCCGCACTGGAAACTGAGCCTGGCACCGACTGCTCCTTTATTAGTCACAGTCCGAAGGGTGAGTCACTGTTGACGGTTGTCTATGCCACTAAACGGGATTTTCTCTCTGTGCCTAAAACCTATACTGCGGTGCAGTTTAAAGGCAATGATACCATTCCACTGGAGTTTCACTCAGTCTCCCGTAAAGACTATCTGGAACAGCTGGAACTGGCCAACAGCTGGTTTAAATCCGGTGCCTATGAGATCGAAAAAACCAAAGACTATACCATCGTGTTGTTGTTGACCAACGACCGGGCGCTGGAGATTATCTTCACCGGGTTTGAGTTGTTAGAGGACGCCTACCACGCCGTTGATTCTCAGACAGCGATGTTAGAGCGTATCAGAGGCTAGGCAAGACCCACAGGGCTTGAACATCGTAGCGATACTTGCCGATGCCAGATTATTAGTGGGTGTCTCATTGTGGGTAGTGATTGATGCTCATCTGTTTGTAACTCTTCTGTTTTTTTGTCAATATCCCCGTTCTATGGAAACACGCTGGCTCCGATCTGTGAAGTGGGCCGCGTAACTGATCAATGAGTTTTACTCATTTTCAGCGGACGAGAATGCAGTAGCTGTCACTAGGCTTTTCTCTGAGTTAATTGAAGTTTTGACCGGCTGGTTTTGCAAACCAGTAACATTATCGGTTTTATATATCAAGGATAGGTATGTTGAAAAAGAATATTTCAGCCCTTTCGTGTCTTCTGGTTCTGACTGGCTGTGCTTCAGTGCAGGATTATGTGCCTCCGCAAAATACTGATACTGCAAACGTAGTGGTAACCAGAAATATCACAGCTCCTTTGTTAGGCTACACTTCAACATTGTTTAAATTGGAGACTTTCAAAACCTGTCACGAAGAGATTGGGAAGAATAAAGCTACCCGCTTTATGGTACTCGATAAAGGCAACCCTTTGATCGCTGAGGTTAATGCCGAGGGCGTTGATGTCGCTGTAAACGAGCCAGTGAACTTGTTTATGGTTACCGTGGCTGGGCCATTTAATGGTAGCTGTTCATCGATTGTAAAATTCACGCCGGAATCAGGCAAAGACTATGAAATCAGGCTGCTGGGCGATATAACTCAGAGCCCAGGACGTTGTACTGCTGAGCTATGGAGTACTCAGGCTGGGTCAAATATCGCACAGCAAGATAGTTTTGAGGAGTATGACGATTGTAATCCTCAATAATTTCAAGGAACGCCTATGAAATTTTTATTAGTACCGTTTCTACTTGCTCTTTTAGCTGGTTGCGCTAGTAATTCAACAAATGAGTTTGATCAGCAAAGGAGTTTTGTTAAAACGATTCGCCCAGGGTTGTATTTCATAAGAGAAGCTGATTCGGCGATACTCTGGAGGGAGGAAGGAGCAACCCAACGAAACTGGCAGAAACGGGCAGAGAGTCTGTGTGCTGGTAGCGCATATAAATCCTTACTGCTGGTGGACGGCGAGTCGAGCTCTACCGGAATTGCTATCTCCTTCGTGGGTGGCATCGGATATGCCTATGGTGACATTACTTCAGTTCCTATTACCGATGGCATTATTCTCTGTGACTCTGCAAATATGAGTGAGGAGGAGGCGATAAGTGTCCTGAAGGATGAGTATTACATCATACCTTAGTGAATGAAGCGGTCTTAATAATATCGAATCTGCTTAGATATTTTCTAATGCTAATATAGAAATATGTTTCAATTATTTATCATTATTTCTGCCGTGCTTTGACGCTGCAGCGATGTCGCCGATAT
>NZ_JBNKYN010000025.1:0-55703 GCF_050300915.1 Amphritea sp. | reverse complement strand
GGCGGTTGATCATCTGGGGGCTGATGGCCTCTATCTGCACCTGAATCCGTTGCAGGAGGCAGTGCAGCCTGAGGGCGACACTAACTTTTCTGGCCTGCAGGAAAAAATTGCTAAGGTAGCCGCGGGTTTACAGCAGCCGGTGTTGCTGAAAGAGGTGGGGGCGGGGTTGTCACCACAGGATATTGAGGCAGGCATCGCCGCCGGTATCAAGTGGTTTGATCTGGCCGGTTGTGGCGGAACTTCATGGAGCCGCATTGAGCATCACCGCAGTGAAAACAGTGGCGATGATCTGGGCCTCTGCTTCCAGGATTGGGGTATTCCAACGCCGCAAGCGCTTAAACTGGCGCAACCGTATCAAAATAGTGCCGGTTTCATCGCCAGTGGCGGTCTCAGGGATGGGATTGATATGGTTAAATCTGTTATACTCGGCGCCTCGCTCTGCGGCATGGCCGCACCGTTCCTGAAACCGGCAATGGATTCCGCCGATTCAGTGGTCAGGGTAATAGAGCAACGCCGGCGTGAATTCACCACAGCTATGTTTCTGTTGGGAATGCCGGATGTGAACAGTTTATTTATGAATCGGGCTCTCATTCTGGGCGAGCGTTGAGGATTTTAAGTACGTATGTCCGTCGGTATTGATGAAATCAGCTTTTACACCTCCAACTATTATCTGGATCTGAAAAACCTGGCTAAAGTCCAGGAAATAGATGCTGACAAATATTATCAGGGTATCGGGCAGGAAAAGATGGGAATGCCCGCCCCGGATGAAGATGTGGTGACGATGGCGGCAAACGCGGCCCTGCCTCTGATTGAGCGGGTTGGCACCGATGCTATCAGCACCGTCATGTTTGCCACCGAGACCGGTATCGATCAGTCGAAGTCTGCGGGTGTTTATGTCCACCGTTTACTGGGCCTGACATCACGCTGTCGTGTAGTAGAGCTGAAGCAGGCTTGTTACAGTGCCACCGCCGCGATTCAGATGGCCTGTGCGCTGGTGGCCCGGCAGCCGGAAAAGAAAGTGTTGGTGATTGCCTCTGATGTGGCCCGTTATGATCTGGGTACCTCCGGTGAAGCTACGCAAGGCTGTGGCGCAGTTGCCATGCTGATCACGGCTAACCCTCGTTTGGTGGAACTCGCCCCTGAAGTCGGTAATCACACCGAAGATGTGATGGATTTCTGGCGCCCGAATTACCGTTCAACCGCACTGGTGGATGGTAAATACTCCACTAAAATCTATCTGCAATCGCTGAAACATGCCTGGGAACACTTCTGTGAAGTCAGTTCGCTGGCGTTCACCGATTTCCAACATTTCTGTTATCACCTGCCTTTCACCCGTATGGCACAGAAAGCGCATAAGCATCTGGCACGTATCAATCACAGTGGCCTGACGCCTGAACTACTGGATCTTCAGGTTGAGGATACGCTGCTGTATAACCGAATCATCGGTAACAGCTATACGGCATCAATGTATATCGGTCTGGCCTCGCTGCTGGAAAACTGTAAGCATAACCTGGCCGGTAAGCGTATCGGTTTTTTCAGTTATGGTTCTGGTTCAGTGGCTGAGTTTTTCTCCGGTAAAATCGTTGCCGGTTATGAAAAATGCCTGCACGGTGAGAAACATAAGCTGATGCTGGATGCCCGCAGTGAAGTCACGTACGAAGAGTATCTGGCGCTGTATAACGATACCGATCCGGTTGATGGCGGCGTGCACACTAAGTCCGAAGGCACCACCGGCCGATTCCGTCTGGCGGGGATCTCCCATCATAAGCGTGAATATATCGCCTGCTAAGGGCGCTTCAGTTAAAGGCTCTGTTTCATGAAGGCGTGTGCCCCCGGTAAGCTGATTCTCAGTGGAGAACACTCGGCAGTCTATGGGGCACCGGCCATCGCTCTGGCGGTTAACCGCTATATCCATTGTCACGGTTTGCCCGCTGCGGTTAACGGTTTGCGTCTAAGCCTGCCTGAAGCGGGCTGGCAGACGCAGATCAGCTGGCCTGAGCTGCGCCAACTCACTGCACGACTGAATCAGCGTTTCACTCAATTTGAACAGGGCCAGCTGAGTGCCGGGGAGATTCTCGAAGCACCCCATCAGCTTGCTTTGTATGCCCTCAGTCAGTGTCTGCAGGAGACCGATCCTGATAGCGGTTTAACCCTGGAGATCCGTTCGCAGCTACCCCTCGGCTCCGGGATGGGGTCGTCTGCGGCACTGGGCGCTGCGGTGACCGTTCTGGGCCAGACTCTTTTTGCGCAACCCTTGAATACGGCTGAACTGTTTCAGCGGGTACGCTTCTGCGAGCGTCTCTGTCATGGGCGTGGCGGACTGATTGATGCTGCTACCGTGAGTTATGGGGGGATGGTGCAGGTGCAGGACGGGCAGATAGCGCAGCTGCCGGTACAGTTGGGCAGTGGCTGGTTCTATATTCATACCGGCGCGCCAGCCGTGGGCACCGGCGACTGCGTTGACTATGTCCGCAGTCGTTTTGCGGCAACGGATATATGGCAGTCATTTACCAAGGTGACTCAACAACTGAGCAGCGTTATTGCTACGGGGGCTGATCCCCGCGAGCTGATCAGCGAAAATCATCGTTTGTTAACCCGGATCGGTGTGGTGCCAGACGTGGTACAGCGCTTTATCGCTGCGCTGGAACAACTTGGTGGGGCGGCCAAGGTGAGCGGTGCCGGTTCGGTGTCCGGTGATTCCGCCGGAGCCCTGATCGCTTATGCCCCCGCTATTGATCTGCACGCACTTTGTCAGCAATACGGCTATAGTTTTATGCGGATTGAAGAGGATAGTAAGGGAGCCCGTCTTGAAGATTAAGGTAACCGCCCCGGGCAGTCTGATGCTGATGGGCGAACACGCGGTGTTGTTTGGTCAGCGGGCACTGGCCTGCGCAGTGGATAAGCGCATCACCGTGACACTGACTCCGCGGCAAGACCGGAGCGTCATTATCGATTCTGAACTGGCACAGTACAGTGCCAGCCTGGATAGCCTTAAACCGGAGCCAGCGCTGAGTTTTGTGCTGACCGCCATCGAGCGTCAGGTGGCGAAGCTACCGGGTGGCTTTGAGCTGCTGATCCGCTCAGAGTTTTCCCATACCGTCGGTTTAGGCTCCTCGGCTGCGGTGACAGCGGCGGTGGTGACCGCATTACAGGCCTATTCAGGTAATGAGTGTAGCCCACAGGCTCTGTTCAGTGAATCGCTGGCGGTGGTGCATCAGGTGCAGGATGGCCGGGGTTCCGGTACTGATCTGGTGGCCGCTGTTTATGGTGGCGTGGTGGGGTATACGGTGGCAACGGTTGATGTTGCGCCACAGATTCGGGCGCTGCAGGGTATCCCCACGATCAGCCTGTTCTATGTTGGCTATAAGATGAAAACCCCGGACGTGTTGCAGCGGGTTGAGGGGTTTGCTGCTCAGGCTCCCGAGCTCTATGCTGAGCTCTATCGGCTGATGGGGCAGACCACCGAGCAGGCAGAGCGGGCCGTGGATAATTCGGACTGGCCGCAGTTTGGCCGCCTGATGAATATCTATCAGGGGCTGATGGATGCCCTGGGGGTAAATAACCGTGATCTGGCTGAGATTATCTATACGCTGCGCAGTTCACCGGACGTGCTGGGGGCGAAGATATCCGGTTCCGGTCTGGGCGACTGTGTGCTGGCCCTGGGTAACCCATCTGACTTTCAACTGTCTTATGAACAGATTCCGGTCACAGTATCTGCGGAGGGTGTAACCATTGAGTATATCTAAAGTCATCACTAAACAGCGAGTGATTGAGCACTATCTGCCAGCGGCTGTTCTACCGGTTGTCGACAGCACCGATACCCTGTTTGCCCCGAGTAATATCGCCCTGTGTAAATACTGGGGCAAGCGCGATGCCGAACTGAATCTGCCGATTAACAGCAGTTTGTCGATCTCGCTGGCGCATCTCGGCAGCCGGACAAAAATCTCCGTCAGCGATAGCGATGAGGTCTGGCTTAACGGCAGCCAGGTCGCAGCGGATGACAAGTTCGCCGCTAAAGTGATCGCCTTTGTTGATCTTTTCCGCCGTGGTGCAGACCACTGCATCAAAGTGGAAACCGAGAACAATATTCCCACCGCCGCGGGACTGGCCTCGTCGGCCTCAGGCTTTGCCGCACTGATGCTGGCGGTGGACCGGTTTTATGGTCTCAATCTCGAACCGCAGGTGCTGTCAGCCTTCGCCCGTATGGGTAGTGGCAGTGCCAGCCGTTCACTCTACGATGGCTTTGTCGAGTGGCAGAT
Organism: Amphritea sp.; assembly: GCF_050300915.1. Classification (GTDB taxonomy): domain Bacteria; phylum Pseudomonadota; class Gammaproteobacteria; order Pseudomonadales; family Balneatricaceae; genus Amphritea. Next base: position 51,444 of record NZ_JBNKYN010000025.1, on the reverse strand, counting down.
GGGCATTCGCGAAGATGGTATGGATAGTGTTGCACTGCCATTAGATTGTCGCTGGGATGACCTCAGAATCGGTCTGGTGAAGGTGAGCACCGCCGAGAAAGCGGTGGACTCCCGTTCCGGGATGAACCGCACCGTGGAGACTGCGCATCTGTATCAGAGCTGGCCCTTGCAGGCGGCCACCGATCTGGAGCGTCTGCACCGGGCGATCAGCGAGAAGAACTTTACCCAACTGGGCGAAACGGCGGAACAGAACGCCCTGTCGATGCACGCGACCATGATCGCCTCCTGGCCGCCGCTGCTGTACTGGCAACCGGATTCTGTCGCCGCCATGCAGACTATCTGGCAAGCGCGGGCTGACGGGGTCGAGGTGTATTTCACTATGGATGCCGGGCCGAACATCAAGCTATTGTTTACCGCCGATGCTGAAGCCGCGGTAAAGCAGCGTTTCCCGGACCTGGAAGTGGTTGCTCCATTTGCCTGAGCTTCCGGCGTTGAATAAGCCAGTGGATCAGTCGAGCGGCTTTATTCTCACCCGGCAGCAGTTTGATACCCCGGAAGGGATTAGTTTTCAGTTCTGGCTGAAATCCGGTGACCATGCTTTTCCGGTGACGGTGCCGGGTCAGGAAGGCGTGTTTTTTGTCCTTGAAGAGGATATTCCCCGGATTGAATCACTGCTGGAAACTCAGCTTACGAATTCCACCGCATCCAGCCCCGGGTGGCGCTTACAATCGCTCCCCCTTAAGGATCTGCAGCAACGTCCGGTGTATGGTCTCTACAGCCGCTCACTGGCGGTCTACCGGCAACTGACAGATCTGCTGCAAACCTACGCAATTCCGATGATCGAAGAGGATATTCGCCCGGTTGACCGGTTTCTGATGGAACGCTTTATTCAGGACAGTGCCCGGGTTCGCCGGAGTGAGCAGACAGTGAAGCTGCAACCGGCCGATCTTGAGCCACAACTGCGGATGCTCTCGGTGGATATCGAAACGACCATGCGTGCGGACCGGATCTTCTCCATCGGTCTCTACGCCGATCAGCTCAGCAAAGTGCTGATTGTTGGCGATGGCCCGAATGAACCCTGGCTGGAATATGTCAATGATGAGCGGGCACTGTTGCAGGCGTTTATCCGTGAGGTTGAACGTTATGACCCGGATATCTTTATCGGCTGGAATGTGGTTGGTTTCGATTTTCGGGTGCTGCAGGAACGGGCCAGGCGGCTGCAGGTGCAGCTTAATCTGGGGCGTGATGGCAGCCGTATTCAGGTGATTGAGTCGGCCAATGGCAAGTGGTTTTGCCGCATCGCCGGGCGGGTGGTGCTGGATGGTATCGATACCCTCAAAGGGGCGACCTGGCAGTTCGAAAGTTTCTCCCTGGAGTATGTCTCTAATCAGTTGCTGGAACGGGGCAAATTGCTCGGCCATCAGCAGGATGAGGGGATTAACCGGGGGGAGGAGATTCAGCAGGTCTACCGTGAAGACCCCCGCCGCCTGGCAGAATACAATTTGGAAGACTGCAAGCTGGTATGGGATATCTTTGAACATGCTCAGCTGCTGCACTATCTGATCGAGCGTAGTCGTCTGACCGGGTTGCCGCTGGATAAAGTCGGTGGTTCAGCCGCCTCGTTTGATAACCAGTATCTGCCCCGTTTGCATCGTAAAGGTTATGTGGCGCCGGTGTATGCCTCCGGGGAGTCGCAGATGGGGGCGCCCGGCGGCTATGTGATGGAATCCCGGCCGGGTTTGTATAATCAGGTGCTGGTGCTCGATTTCAAGAGTCTGTACCCCAGTATTATCCGCACCTTTATGGTTGACCCCTATGCGCTGGCGGAGGGCACCGGCACGGAATGTCCCCCGGAGGACCTGGTACCGGGTTTTAATCATGCGATATTCACCCGCAAAGAGGCGATTCTGCCGGAGATTATCGAACGTCTGTGGCAGGCGCGGGACCGGGCTAAAGCGGAACAAAATGCGCCGCTGTCCCAGGCGATTAAGATCATTATGAACAGCTTTTATGGGGTGCTCGGCTCTAATGTTTGTCGCTTCTTTGATCAGCGTCTGGCGGGTTCAATCACTCTGCGTGGCCATGAGATTCTCACCCGCACCCAGGCAAAGATTGAGCAGCAGTTTGGTTACAAGGTGATCTACGGCGATACCGATTCGGTGTTTGTCTGGCTGGGGGATGAGTTCCCGGTGGATAAAGCGCCGCAAGAGGGACGCAGGCTGGAACAGTTTCTCAATCAATGGTGGCAGGACGAGGTGCAGCAGCGTTTTGGTTTGCCCTGCCATCTGGAACTGGAATATGAAACCCACTACCGCCGTTTTCTGATGCCGACCATGCGCCACTCAGAAAAGGGCACCAAGAAGCGTTATGCCGGTATCCGTCACTTTGCGGATGGCAGCGAAGAACTGATTTTTAAAGGGCTGGAATCGGTCCGTTCCGACTGGACGCCACTGGCCCGCAGAGTTCAGCGGGAACTGTATCGGCTGATCTTCAGTGATGCCCCCTACACCGACTATCTGAAACAGACCGTTAATGATCTGAAAGCGGGTTTACTGGATAACGAGCTGGTCTATCGTAAGCGGTTGCGCCGGCCGTTAGATGAGTACCAGAAGAACCGTCCACCCCATGTGCAGGCGGCGCAGAAAGCCTACGATGAATTAAAGAAAAACAACCGTCAGGGCAATATCGCCTCCGGCATGCATATCGAATATCTGATTACTGTAAATGGCCCTGAGCCGGTGTCTTTTTCCACCTCGCCAATCGACTATCAACACTATCTCGACCGTCAGCTGGTGCCCATTGCCGACGGCATTCTGATGTTTCTCGATGACAGTCTTGATGGCATCTCGGCACCCCAGATCAGTCTGTTCTGATTGCGGCTATTTGTCGCTAACATCCTATAAGTAGCGGTGATATCTACAAGTTTCACCCTTAGTGTTTCATTAAAACTTCACTGTGATCTGCCGCTCAATCTCCGATAATAGCGACCGTTGAGATTCTTCAGAGAGTGCTCTGATGTCGCAGGAGTGAGTATGAGTCAGATAGAAAAAACCGTGCAGCCCTGGCTGTTAACCCCCGGACCGATCAACACCAGCCTGAGTGTTAAGCAGGCGATGCTGCATGACTGGGGCTCCTGGGACGGTGACTTTCGCGCGCTGACCAAAGCGGTTTGTGATCAGCTGGTGAGTTTTGTTGATGATCAGGATGCTTTTGTCTGCGTACCGGTGCAGGGCAGTGGCACCTTCGCTGTTGAGGCCACCCTGGGCACGCTGATCCCAAAACAGGGTAAAGCGCTGGTGCTGATTAACGGTGCTTATGGTCAGCGGATGACAAAAATTCTCGACTATATCGGCCGGGATTACGTCACCCTGGATAAGGGTGATTATGAGCCACCCCGTAGGGCAGAGGTTGCCGCCATACTGGAACAGGATAAAGGCATAACCCATGTATTGCTGGTTCATTGTGAAACCAGTTCGGGCATTCTCAACCCTGTGGCTGAGATCGCTGAAGTGGTTGCGCAGCACGGCCGGGGGCTGATTATCGACTCGATGAGTGCTTTTGGTGCTATTGATATCCATAGCAGCCGGGTTTGCTTTGATGCCATTATCTCCTCCGCGAATAAGTGTTTTGAAGGGGTGCCGGGGTTTGGTTTTGCGCTGATCCGTAAAACGGTGCTGCAGCACTGCGCCACCCATGCGCACTCCCTGAGTATGGATCTGTATGACCAGTGGCAGTACCTGGAGAACACCGGCCAGTGGCGCTTTACGCCACCGACGCACGTGGTGGCCGCCTTTATTCAGGCGCTGAAAGAGCATCAGCAGGAGGGTGGCGTTGCCGGTCGTTTTGCCCGCTATCAGCGTAATCAGCAACGGCTGGTGGCGGGGATGCGCCAGCTTGGATTTAAAACCCTGCTGGCGGATGAATGGTTATCCCCCATCATCGTCACCTTCTTTGCACCAGGGCATGCAAATTTCAGCTTTCAGCGTTTCTACGATCTGCTAAAAGCGCGGAACTACATTATCTATCCGGGCAAACTGACCCAGGCCGACAGTTTCCGGCTGGGCTGCATAGGCCAGCTGTTTGATGAGCAGATCGACGGTCTGCTGGAGGCAATGTCTGCGGTGCTTGATGAGATGCAGATAGCCGATGGCAATCCAAACCCTTAACTTGATGTTGGCGGGTCGAAATGACTGCCGGGAGAGAACAATGCACCGTTACGAAGGTCAATATAGCGGAACAGACGCAAGGTCTTTACAAGCGATTATTATGGACTGGGCAGGCACTACCGTCGATTTTGGTTCGATGGCACCGATTCGTGCGTTTCAGGGGCTGTTTGCCAGTCAGGGCGTGCCCATCTCTGAAGAGGAAGCCCGGGGGCCGATGGGCACCGAGAAGCGCGAGCATATCCGCCAGCTGTGTAACCATCCGCGCATCCGCGCAGCCTGGCTTGAGGCGAAGGGCGAGATACCGACGCAAGCCGATATTGACCGTATGTATAACGAGTTTGTGCCTCTGCAGATCGCCGCCATTGCCGAAACCGCAGTGCTGATTCCCGGGCTGACGGAGGTTGTCGCCTGGGCAAAAGCAAACGACGTGATGATCGGGGCCAATACCGGCTATGCCGATATTATGATCGAAGGCCTGCTGGCGCGTGCCGCTGCACAGGGCTATACCCCCCAGTCAAATGTCTGTGCGACACAGGTGCCTAAAGGCCGTCCCTATCCCTATATGGCGATGATGAATGCGATTGAACTGGGGGTGGAAAAACTTGCCGCCTGCGTCAAGATTGACGACACCCTTACCGGTATCGATGAAGGGCTGAACGCTGGTATGTGGACGGTAGGCGTAGCGATCAGCGGTAACGAAGTGGGTATGAGTCTGGCGCAGTGGAGTGCACTCACTGAAGATCAGCAGGATGTGCTGCGTACTAAAGCCTATGATCGTTTCAACCGTGCCGGTGCTCACTATGTGATCGACAGCATCGCCGATCTGATTCCGGTATTGGAAGAGATCGAAATGCGTCTGGCAGCGGGAGAGAAGCCCTGAAATCAGACACCTGTTAGAGGTTAATGGCAAGATAAAATGAGCGCTTATCAGGCGCTCTTTTTCGTTGAGTTCAGGGAGGTTTACCGAGCCACTAAAACAGCTCTAAACGTTTCGCCATCTCCTGCCAGCGTTTAATTCTGTGTTCACTTTTACCTGATCGGCGGGCGACGGCATCGACCAAGATGTTGGCGCTGAGAACCAGGCCCCAGGTGGATTCCAGAAACAGTCCCGATTTTGATTTCGAGTGGATTACATGGGCATTGTACTCGCTGGCCCAGTGGCAAAATTCATCACTGATAATCACAACCTGCATCCCTTTTTCTACTGCGATTTCGCATAGCAGTCGTCCTTCCGGCGCGTAAGGGACAACATCGAGGATAACCAGCGTGTCATAACCGGAATGGAGTCTGGGTTTCTCCTCCAGCCACTCGCCCAGCATACTGTCATGGGGGGACAGGTACTGGACACGGTCTCTGGCAAGAGATAATCGCCGGCTAAAGTCCTCAGCGGCACCACGGATAGATTGAAAGCCCGAGACATAAACCCGTGTGGCCGCACTGACACAGCGCACCAGACTTTCCCAGTTTGCCGTTTCAAACTGCTCATAGAGGCGCATCATCGCCTTCAGCTCAAGTTTCAGGTTGTCCTGATAGAAGGTATTAGCAGAGAGTCGCTCACTATCGGCAGCCTCCATTGGAATAAACTCTTTTTGCAGTTCTGCTTTCAGAGCCGAGATCCCCTGATAACCCGCACGTTTCAGAAAACGGCTGACGGTGATCTGGCTAACCGCCGCTTTTTCAGCAATGGATGCTCCGGTTTCGTAACTGATCTGATCGAGATTCAGCAAAATAAACTGCGCCACCCGCGCTTCAGATTTGGTTACATTAGGGATCAGCTCCTGAATTCTCTGGGCGGTTGAGGTCGCAATATGTTCTGGATTTGATGAAAACGTATTCTTCATTGTTATGCCAACCGTGTGAATGTTAACTATGCCTTCAGTTGGTGCGTTTTATCTGAGAGGCCACCAGGATAGTGCATTTTTCTGATCAATTTGTGAGCTGTTGTATCGATAAAAATAGTTAATTTAATGAAACTAAAGGAGTTTTCATTATGTTATAAATATAACACATTCTGATATTGAAAGAATAATACCACAAACTAGAATGAAATGACGGTGCTGATACAGGCCAGATCACTCATCTATTGACTCAGCTTAAAGGTAAGATAATGAACAACTCACTTTCTGTAACAGGTAGTCGAAGTGTCAGAAAAGCACTTGCCATTACCGGTATCGCACTCGCATCCGCTAGCTTTTCAAATGGGGTTTTGGCTGAAGAAACCCTCAATCTTTACAACTGGGGTGAATATATAAACCCTGAAGTGCTGACCCGCTTTACCGAAGAAACCGGGATTAAGGTAACTCTGGATACATACTCCTCCAACGAGGAACTGCTGGCGAAACTTCAGGCTGGGGCGACCGGCTATGACATTATCTTTCCGTCGGTGCATATGCAGGACATCATGGCGCAGCTGAACCTGTTAGAAAAAACAGATATTAACCAGTCGCCGGGTTTTAAAAATATCGATACCAGCTTTCTTACCGCAGAATCCGATCCCAACGGTGAGTATTGCCTGCCCTATGCATGGGGAAGTGTCGGTATTCTGTACAACAAAAAGCAGGTCCCTGAACTGACCTCCTGGGCTGACTTTTTTGCCCTGCCTGCCCAGGGTAATAATATCGCTATGCTTGAGGATATGCGCGAAGTTATCAGTGTCGGCCTGATCACTCACGGTAAAAGCGTTAACACCACCTCAAAGGATGACCTGAAAATTGCTCAGGACTACATCATCAGGCAAAAAGATAATATCTCTGCATTTACCTATGACAGCATCCCCATGGTCCAGTCCGGCGATATTGCTGCCGCGCAATGGTATGTGGGCGCGATGCTCTACGTATTTGAAAACCCGGATGATCTGGCGTTTGTTATTCCGAAAGAGGGCGCCACTATGTATCAGGAAAACATGTGTGTGCTGAAGACTGCACCGAACAAATCCAATGCAAAGAAGTTTCTTGAGTTCTTCACTCAGCCAGAAATCGCCGCTTTAAACACCAAGCAGCAAACTAACGGTACGATGAATAAAGCAGCGATCAAACTGCTGCCGGATTATCTGCGTAACAGCCCAAGTATTAACCCTCCGGCAGACGTGAAAGCCAAATTGCAGATGTTTAAAGAGCTGGGTAAAGGCATCAAGCTGTATGACCGCGTATGGACTAAGATTCGTACCTCCTGATCAAGGCGTCTCAGGCGGGTATCCCGCCACTTTAATTTTTCGAGGTTAGCGATGAATACCCAGGTCCAGATATCAGAATACGTAAAAATACACCGCGCACATCGGCAGTTTATTACGCCGGAAGGTGATGCGATACGAGCCTTGGATGGCATTGATCTGTCGATTGCGCAGAGTGAATTTATTACGCTTTTGGGGCCGTCCGGTTGCGGTAAAACCACACTCCTTAATATTGTTGCGGGTTTTGAAGAGCTGGATAGCGGCGATATTATGCTGGATGGTGAATCTATCATTCATAAGCCGCCGCATAAACGTCCGGTGAATACCGTCTTTCAGTCATATGCACTCTTTCCCCATATGACCGTGGGTGACAATGTGGGTTACGGTTTAGATATTGCCGGGGTTAATAAACGCGAGCGTAACCGCCGGGTTGCCGAAGCGCTGGAGATGGTTGGCTTAGCGGGTATTGAAAAACGCACCCCAATGCAGCTGTCGGGTGGTCAGCAACAACGGGTGGCACTGGCGCGGGCTATTATCAACCGGCCAAAGCTGTTATTGCTGGATGAACCCCTCTCTGCGCTGGATAAAAACCTGCGCCTGAAGATGCAGATAGAGCTGAAAAATCTTCAGGCGGAGCTGGGCATCTGCTTTATCTTTGTTACTCATGATCAGGAAGAAGCCCTGACCATGTCTGACCGGATTGTGGTCCTCAACGGTGGCAAGATCGAACAGGTGGGCACGCCTGATGAAGTGTACCACCGGCCCAAGACCCACTTTGTAACCACCTTTATCGGGGAGAGCAATGTCTTCAGTGGTCAGGTGATCAGTACAAGTGCTGCGGGTATACAGGTCGACTGTAACGGCTTTTCCCTGATCACTACCGACCGCTCCCTGACGGTAGGGGAATCTGTTGATCTGCTACTGCGCCCGGAACACCTGTCACTTACGCCCCCCGCCGATTCCGCTGACTATGCCTCATTCACGCTGGAACTGGATCAGATCGTCTTTGTCGGCACCGATTATCAGCTGCATGGCAAACTGCCTAACGGCATGGGGGTGTCAGCACTGGTCCGACGTACCAGCACACCGTTGGCAAAAGGTTCTGTCGTTAAACTGTATTTTCAACATGATGCCCTGCACACCATCCCTTCCAGCCGGAGGCATGTATGAGTGTGTTTAAACTAAGCCGAAAACAGCTGACGCTGTTTGCCCTGCTGTCACCGACGACGCTGTTTCTGCTGACATTTTTCATTGGGCCACTGCTGATCATGCTGATCTACAGTTTTCTGGAGCCCGGATTGTATGGTGGCGTAGAGTGGAACTTCTATCACTGGAACTATGGCCGGGTATTTGGCTGGGCCGATGGTTTTTATGAGGAGTTTGATGCGGTTTATCTGGAGATTCTGCTGCGTTCGATAGGGCTGGCTCTGGTGACGGTGATCTGTACCTTAGTTGTTTGCTATCCGGTGGCGTTCTGGGTGTCAACGCTTTCTTATAAGAAGAAAAATATCTGTATCTTTCTGATTACCCTGCCTTTCTTCGCCAGTATGGTGGTGCGGCTGTATGCCTGGGTGTTGATTCTGCGCAACTCCGGGTTTGCCAATCAGTTTCTTGAGACGCTGGGGCTGATATCAGAACCGCTGAACCTGATGTTTTCTGGCACCGCCGTGATCATCGGTATGGTATATGTGTTTATCCCCTTTATGTTTCTGCCAATCTACTCCAGCGTCGAAAAACTCGATAGAAATCTGCTGCAGGCGTCGCAGGACCTGGGAGCCTCACCGTTAACCACATTCCGCAAGATTATTCTGCCGATCACTCTGCCAGGGGTGGTTGCCGGATGTATTCTGGTGTTTATCCCAAGCCTGGGGAATTTTATTGTCCCAGATCTTCTGGGAGGCGCGAAAGTGCTGATGATCGGCAATATGGTGGAACAGCAGTTCCTCTATGCCCGCAACTGGCCGTTTGGTGCGACCCTCTCCATGGTGATCATACTTTTGATGCTGATTATTCTGTCCATCTATCTGTATAAATCCACCAGAAATCAGGCAGCGTTATAGGAGCATCTGATGAAGAAACAAACGGTTTTAGGGCGCCTGTTATCAACGTACAGTATCTTCTTTTTTATCTTTCTGTATGCCCCGGTCGCGCTGATTGTGATCTACTCGTTCAATTCAAACCCGATCAATATCATGATCTGGGATGGTTTTACCCTGGATTGGTATCGCAGTATTTTCGGTATGACCAATACGCTGTCAGAGTCTGCTATCTATGTGGAGTCTACCGATCAACTGCTCAGTTCGCTGAAAAACAGTCTGATTGTTGCCACTAGTGCCACCCTGGTGGCGACCCTGTTGGGCACCAGTGCAGCCATGGCGCTGGCACGGTTTCGCTTCAGACTGCAATCTTTCTATCGCATGTTACTGTTTGTGCCCATGGTGATGCCCGATATTGTGCTGGGTATTGCTCTGCTGATCTTCTTTGTCGGCGCCGGATTTACCCTGGGCAATGGCACTATCATCATCGGTCACTGCACTTTTTTAACCAGCTATGTCTTTATCGTGGTGAGCTCTCGTCTGGCAGGGATGAATCCTATCACCGAAGCCGCATCGGCTGATCTGGGAGCCAATGAGTGGCAGACATTTCGTCGCGTGACGCTGCCGCTGATTCTGCCCGGTGTAATCGGTGGGGCGTTGCTGAGTTTTATTATCTCGATGGATGATCTGGTGATTACCTACTTTATCAGCGGCGTTGATTCGACCACTTTGCCGGTGTTTATTCTGGGTATGATCCGGCGGGGTATTAAGCCGGAGATCAACGCCATTGCCACCTTAATGCTGATGTTCTCAGTCATTATTGCGTCGGCAGGAATCTACTTCAAATCTAAAAATGCCACACACTAAGGATTAGCAGGTTGTGATGATGACCAAACTACGAGCACGCGCTCTGGAATTGCCGTTTCCTGGCAGGACCGGGCCAAACAATGCCATCACCGATGTTCCTGGTGTATTAGTTGGCTATAAAACCCTGATTAACAATGATCCGGTATCTCCCGCCTGCACTGGCGTGACCGCTATTCTTCCCCGTGGACGGACCACCACTCCACAACCGGTCTGGGCAGGAATGTATGCACTCAATGGTAATGGCGAGATGACCGGCACACACTGGATTCAGGATGGTGGTTATTTTACCGGTCCGATAATGATTACTAACTCCCACGGCATAGGGATTACCCATCATGCGGCGGTTAAGTGGACCATTAAACAGTACGGTGAAGCCTGGAAGAATAATCACCTCTGGGCAATGCCGGTGGTTGCCGAAACCTTTGATGGTATTCTTAATGACATCAATGCCCTGCATGTCACCGAACAGGATGCCCTGGATGCCCTGGATGATGCCAAAGAGGGGGTGATCGCCGAAGGTAATGTCGGAGGTGGGGCCGGCATGATAGCCTATGATTTCAAAGGAGGCACCGGTACCTCATCGCGTATTGTTGAAGTTGATGGCTGTGGCTATACGGTTGCGGCACTGGTGCAGGCCAACCATGGAATTCGCCCCTGGTTGAATGTACTGGGGGCACCGGTAGGTAAGCTAATGACCGGCGATCGTATCCATGCAGTGCATGAGCAGGGGTCGATTATTGTCATACTGGCGACCGATGCGCCGATGCTGCCTCACCAGTTAAAACGGCTGGCCAAGCGGGCAGCGATCGGTATTGGTCGTAATGGCTCGCCGGGTGGTAATAATTCCGGAGATATCTTTCTCGCCTTCAGCACTGCTAATGTTAAAGATCTGCCTCAGTTGTCGGGGGCGATGGGTAGCATGGAGTGCCTTAACGATGAGGTGTTTGACGACTTTTATATGGCGGCCGTTGAAGTGGTTGAGGAGTCGGTCATCAATGCTATGGTGGCTGCAGAGGATACGCCAACGTTTAAAAAACCGGCCAATAAAATCTGCAAAGCGATTGATGCTGACAAGCTGGCCGCCATTGTTAAAAGTTTTCATGAAAGCAGCCAGCAGTGGAGTTCCTGAACAACGTCAGACAGGGGACTGAGCGTTATGTGAGCACAGCATTTTCGACCTTGTATACGCCTGCCATAACAGTGCTATTGGCAGTAACACTTCCCCGAGAAAAGTATATTGGGCAATCAGGTAACGGTCAGTGGCAAACGCGAAGAATGTGACCGTGTCGAGGCAGTAACCGATACCTGCAATAATCAGTAACAGGCCGATGATTTTTGGCAGGAAGCCGCAGCGGTATACCAGATAACCCATCGGCATTAACCACAGCCCCCAGAACAGATGGGCGATCATGATACCCTGCCGGTGTAGCTCCAGCAGGAACAGGGTGAGAGCATTCAGTTGCTGTGGGTTGAATACTCCGCGGAGCAGGTCGGATTCAGGTAGCAGCAGTGCGGTGATATGGCTCAGCTCATTGAACAGCGCAATGGGGATGGTGACCAGCGTGAATAGCACCATAAACCGGGCAGCGATCACGCCATAAGGACGCAGCAGATAATAGAGTGCGATCACCAGAAACAGCTGGGTAAGCTGAATCGCGAAAGCACAGAGAATACTCAGGCGTACTGTGGTTGCGTGAACTGCAAGACTGGCCAGGGTTGCGCTGCTATCGTCCGCAACTTCAATCCACTGGGGTATATAGAGTATGCCAAATACTCCCATCGGAATCAGCAGCAGATAGAGACAGCCTGCCAGACGTGCCAGTCGAATTTCATTGATAGTTTTCAAACCGTTGATCCTTTTCAGAACAGATATAAACCTCAAATAGTTTACTTAGTTATTTATGCAGGCTAAATTGGCAAAAAATGCCTGCTATGTATGCATATTTGTATGGATATTTGTATGGATAGCAGAGGGGGTCGTGTGGACTGGAAAGCGGTGAATTTTGACTGGAACAGGGCGCGGGCATTTCTGGTGACGGTAGAGGAGGGGTCTCTGTCTGCTGGTGCGCGGGCGCTGGGCCTGACTCAGCCAACGCTGGGGCGACAGGTGGCAGCGCTTGAGTCTGAGCTGGGCGTCACCCTGTTTGAACGGGTGGGGCAGGGGCTGAAACTGACGGAGGCCGGACAGGGGCTGGTAGCCCATGTGCAGGCGATGGGTGAGGCCGCCAGTCGCTTATCACTGGCCGCATCAGGACAGTCGCAAACCCTGGAGGGAACCGTGACCGTCGCCGTGAGTGAACTTGAAGCGGTATTTATGTTACCGCCGGTAATTGAACGTATTCGCACTGAGCTGCCCGGCATCACACTGGATCTGCAGGTGTCCCATGAGGTGGCTAATCTGAAACAGCGGGAGGCGGATATTGCCCTGCGTAGCTTTCGTCCTACGCAGCCCGATCTGATCGTGCGCAAACTGCGGCAAGACCCGATCTGGCTGTATGGTACAGCGAAATACCTGGCTCCCTATCAGGGCGTTACCTCTGCCCAGCTGTTAAATACTATTCAGATCATCGGCTTTGAACAAAATAACCGGTTGCAGGAATTGCTCAACAGCGGTAGCCATGGCTGGTCGTTATCCGCAGAGAACATCAGGGTTGTAACCCTTTCTCAATTGATGCAATGGGAGCTGGTTAAACGCCACCTGGGGTTAGGGCTGTTTCCTCAGCCTGTCGGCGACCAGGAACCCACGTTTGTGCGTGCATTTGAGTCGTTCGGCCCGCCGATGGTTTTGCCCCTGTGGCTGGTGTGTCACCGGGAGCTGCATACCAGTCTGCGCGTCAGAAAGGTGTTTGACCTGTTAGCCGGGATGCTGTCCGACTAACCTGTTTGAGACTTATCTCCGTGTGTTCAGTCTGGCTAAACACACTTTCCGGCTTTATTGATCTGTACCGTATAGATCACCGCGAAAAAGAGGGGCTTCTTCTGTGGGATAAAAAGCGTACTGAATTTCCCCTAAGGGCATGTAATGACAGTGTATTTTGCAATCGCACAAAATTATTTTTTCGGCATATCTTCTTTTAATTTAATTATTTAATAGAAAATTAATAGTATATCTTCAGATAATTGTTGCACTGCAACATAGCAGGCTGTACCATCACTTCATCAACTAAATTTCCAGATGGGTACACATCATGTTTAAGACTATTCCTGCTGCTGACTTCTCCGCTTTTGGCGCTCCAGTGCAGAAGCTGATCGAACTGAACACCGCAACCTTCACGAAAGCATTTGAAGCTCAGAAAGCTGCTCTTGAGAAACAGATTGCTCAGGCTCAGGCTGATTTCAAAGTTTTCTCTTCAATCAAAGACGTTGAAGCTTTTACTGCTTTTGTAACGACTAAATCAGAAGAAGCTAAAGCTAAGATTGAAGCACTGCAGACCGAAGCTCAGGTTGCTGCAGAAAGCACTAAAGCATATTTTGCTGAAGTTCAGTCTATCCTGACTGCTGCTAAAGAATCTGTGACTGCTGCGCCTGCTCCAGTTGCGAAAGCGCCTGCTAAAGACGCTGCATAATTTAAGTCGTATTCTAAAAAGCCCCCATCAGCAATGATGGGGGCTTTTTTGTGCCTGAATTATACCAGGACAGACTCAGAGAGATGGCATGTGTGCGTATGTACACAGCAGAAATGGCCATCAGCATTGCCGGAAGTACTCCATTAAGTCTGCTCCGTTCACGTATCCCCAGCGTCTCGGTTTTGACTGGATATCGGGTCGCTTTGGGACAAGCCTGTTGCCGATAGCGCAAGTACCATGGTGCAGCAGGGGTTACCTCCTTTTAAGTAATTGAATCACAGGATTTATGTCATAAAATGGTGCGCTCAGGCTTTCTTATCAGATCGCGACAATCTGTAGCGACTTTGGACAGGACTTTATGAATCAGGCAACCGTACAACTGTTAACCGATTATTATGCCGCCTTTAACCGTCAGGATATGGCTGCGTTTTTAGCCTTGCTCACCGATGATGTTATTCATGACATCAATCAGGGTGACCGGGAAGTGGGTAAAGCGGCTTTTTCACAGTTTATGCAGCGCATGAACGCCCATTACAAAGAGGAGATCGTTGATATCTCTATCACCACCAACGAAGCGGGTGACCGTGCGGCCGTCGAGTTCACCGTATTAGGCGAATACCTGTCGACTGATGAGGGACTGCCTGAAGCAAACGGACAGCGATACAATCTGCCTGCCGGTGCTTTCTTTGATATCCGCGCAGGGCAGGTTGCCAGGGTGACCAACTACTACAATCTGCAAGACTGGATTGCTCAGGTGGCGGGCTGATCAGCGATGCTGAGGTTTAAACGACTCTCTGGTGAAGGATTAACGCACTATATTCCTGAACTGGCGCAACTGCGCATCCGGGTTTTTCGTGACTGGCCCTATCTCTATGACGGTGATCTGGCCTACGAAGAGCGTTACCTGCAAACCTATATTCAGGCACCTGACAGTGTCATCGTGTTAGCCTTCGATGGTGACCGCGTTGTTGGTGCCTCCACCGGTATCCCGTTGCAGCATGAAACACAGGAAGTGAAGCAGCCCTTTATTGATGCTGGTTTTGATCTCGACAGGGTGTTTTATTGTGGTGAATCGGTGCTGCTCCCCGCTTATCGGGGGCAGGGGGCGGGGGTTGAGTTTTTTCAGCAGCGGGAGGCTCATGCCCGTGCAGTTGGCGGCTTTGACTTGTGCTGTTTTTGTGGCGTGCAGCGTCCCGATGACCATCCGGCCCGGCCCGCTGATTATCAGCCCCTTGATAGCTTCTGGCGTAAACGGGGTTACCGTAAACAGCCGGAGCTGAGCACCACATTCAGCTGGAAAGAGTTAGGCGAACCTTATGAATCGCCCAAGCCGATGACCTTCTGGATGAAACGGTTGTAAATCAGGTAAAGCACTTAGTCAGATGGTCTGGCCGATATGGGTGCAGTTAGATTTGGAAGCAGTGGATGAAAAACGTCAAAGTAGCGGTCTCTCAGTATGACATCGGTTTTTTTACCCAATGGGCAGATTATGGCGACAAGTTAACCCGCTGGGTAAAAACCGCCGCCGATAACCGGGCGAAACTGCTGCTGTTTCCGGAATATGGCAGCATGGAGCTACCATCGTTGCTGGGGAATACTGTCTATAAAGACCTTCATGGTCAGCTGGACGCGATGCAGCCTCTCTATTCGCAATGGCAGGCGTTACATATCGAGCTGGCACGGCAGTTTGATCTGATGATCTTAGCGGCCTCTTTCCCGCTGCAGCAACCGGATGGCTCGTTTCGCAACCGCGCTAACCTCTATGGCCCGGATGGCCTGATCGGTTATCAGGACAAACTGATCATGACCCGCTTCGAAAATGAACAGTGGCGGGTGGCGGCAGGCAGAAAAATCAACGTGATAGAGTCTGATATCGGCAAACTCGGTATCAATATCTGTTACGACTCAGAGTTCCCTATGATTGCCCGGCAGCAGGTTGAAGCCGGGGCTAATCTGATACTGGTGCCCAGTTGTACTGATACTGAAGCCGGTTTCCACCGGGTACGGATCGGCTGTCAGGCCCGCGCTCTGGAGAATCAGTGTTATGTGCTGCAATCCCCCACCTTTGGCCGGGCGGATTGGTCAGAGGCGGTCGACGTCAACACCGGCCGGGCCAGCATCTACACTCCGGTCGATTATGGTTTTCCCGATAACGGCATCCTGGTTGAAGGCTCGCCAGACCGGGCCGAGTGGGTCTATGCCGAGCTGGATCTGGAGTCAATTGCCCGGGTGCGGGCAGAGGGACAGGTGTTTAACTACCGGGACTGGGACAAACAGCAGGGGTTGATATCGAAATGAGCCAACAGACGTTTAACTGAGCGGGCGGGTTTACACTCAGAGCTGTCGGGCTTAGAGATAGCCCGGGTCAGTCCGCTTAAGCACCGTTTTTCTTGATTGAAAACAACTTATTAGCGTGAAAAAAAGCAGGCTATGAAGCTGACTGGTTTTATACTGTGAGAATGTCATAGAATGGTCATTCTCTCAGTTAGGCTGCGTTGGTGTATCTGTGAACAAGCCTCTTCGTTATTCCCGCATTGAATGGCGGCGGCGTGCTGCAATCATTGCGTTTGCTATTTTTGCCTTTGTCAGTTACATCGTGCTGATCTCCCTCAGCCTGTACCATGCCAGAGAGCGGGAGTTAGAAACGGTGCTGACTCAGCAGACGAGTCTGGCGAAGGTGTTAGTGAGTCAGGCTGATGCTACCCTCAAAAAGATCGATACAGTTCTGCTCTCCGTGCAGCAAAAACTCTCCGAAACGCCAGCAGACCTTCGCCCAGCCCCCTCCGTTATGAATCAGATACTGGCGTCTCACCTTGCGCTGATTGGTGAATCACAGAGTCTTCGTGTGGCGGATGCTCAGGGACGGTTTATCTACGATGCTAGTGGTGTTCTCCATTCCGCGACTATCAGTGATCGGGAATATTTTTTACATAATCGTGACGACCCTAACGGCGAATTGGTCATCTCTGAACCGTTGTTTGCCCGCATCACCCATAACTGGGTGGTCACTGTCAGTCGGCGTATCAATGATGACAGGGGGGAGTTTGCAGGGCTGATCCAGGCAGCTGTACGAGCCGAATTTTTCGAGAACTTTTATGCGTCTCTCAATCTGGGAAAACCGTACAGTGTGACTCTGGTTGATGAAAAGTTGCGCATGCTGGCGCGTTTCCCCGCGACACAGGAACAGTTGGGTAAACCTATCATGAGTCCACTGTTGCGTGATTTTATCGCCAGTGGTGCCAGCGATACCCAGTACACGACCATCTCTGTAGTGGATAATGTGGAACGCAGTTATATGGTGCGTAAGGTCGGCCCCTATCCGCTCTACCTGATTATCGGCCACACTAAGAGCGATCAGCTGTCAGCATGGTACCAGCAGCTAGGCTGGAGTATTGTCGGCATCGTCGTCCTGGGCGGTGTACTGTTAGGCTGGATTGTAGTCTGGCTGCGTAGTTACGACTCGGCACTGGCGCTGGCGGGACGCATGACCTCGGCTTACGAAATAACACTGCAACGCATGCGACATCTTGCCGGGCATGATCCACTGACGGACTTACCAAACCGGGCTCTTCTGGAAGAACGGATGGCGGCGGCACTGGCTGAGACAAAGGGCCGCCGGGCGGATCTGGTGCTGATGTTTATTGATCTGGACCACTTCAAGGATATTAATGACACCCTCGGTCATGGAGTGGGTGACAAGCTGTTGGTACAGGTGGCAGAACGTTTGCGGCAAAGTCTGACGGATCAGGACACTATCAGCCGTCAGGGAGGTGACGAATTTGCCGTTCTGTTGCGGGGGTATGCCAGCCTGACCCGGGTGGCAGAAGTGGCGCAACGACTGATCGATGAGCTTGATCCTCCCTTTGTGGTCAATGAGCACGAACTACGGGTTACGGCGAGTATCGGTATCAGTGTCTATCCACAGGATGGTCCCGATATTGTTACGCTGCTGAAGAACGCGGACACCGCCATGTATCAGGCCAAAGCAGAAGGGGGACGAGGCTTTCATTTCTTCACTGAGGAGATGAATGCCCGGGTGCTTAACCGCGTTACCCTGGATAAAAATCTGCACTCTGCGCTGTTGAATCAGGAGTTTATTTTACACTATCAGCCGCAGGTTGACGGAGCCAGCGGACAGATCACCGGCGTCGAAGCCTTAATCCGCTGGCACCATCCGCAACAGGGGGAGATATCCCCGGCCCAGTTTATCCCGGCGGCGGAAGAAAGCGGTATCATTAACGGCATTGGCGACTGGGTTTTAAACCAGGCCTGTCTTCAGGCACGGCGCTGGCTTGATCTCGGCATGCCTGAGCTGACCATGGCGGTGAATATTTCAGCGGTGCAGCTGCGCCAGCCCGATTTTGTTGCGAAGGTGATGGCCGCGCTTTGCCGACATGGCCTGCCAGCCGAATATCTGGAACTGGAAATAACAGAAAGCGCGCTGATCCGGGATACTCAGCGAATTGTCCGTATCCTTAATGAGTTGCGTAAACAGGGGGTGCGACTCTCGGTGGATGATTTTGGCACGGGTTACTCCAGTCTGGCTTACCTGAAAAATCTGCCCTTCGATAAGATCAAGATCGATCAGTCCTTTATTCGGGGGATTCCTGAGAGAGAGGACGATACCGCAATCACTGAAGTGATTATTGGTATTGCTAAAAGCCTGAAAATGGAACTGATTGCAGAGGGAGTGGAAACCAAAGAGCAGTATGATTTTCTGTTACAGCACCATTGCCAGCAGATGCAGGGCTACTTTTTTGGCAAACCGGTGCCTGCGGCAGAGATTGAGCAGCGTTTGCTACAGAGTGTCGAAGCAAACCCCGGCCAATAACCGCAGATTAACGAGGTTTATGCCGTTTCTGTGAAGGGCGGCACCTTCCGGTATCGGTCAGATAGGTAATGAACAAAATAGCTGCGGCTTTTCCCAAGAAACCGTTTTTATGGTATTTCTGCAGTTATGACTTTATCCCGTGAATTTTATCGCCATGGCCCCGTTGTCCGACAGGGGCAACCCGTTACCTTCCTTGATGTCAGAAAACGCTTTGATTTCAGAACCATCGGCATTGGTCGCTGGGTGACGCAGCCGGAACAGGAAAGGGCCGCCGGACTGTTTTATGATGCACTGGTGGATCTGATGAGCATCTTAAACAGTCCCGAGACGCTGATATCCCTGCGCGGAACCCTGTCTTTGCAGTATGGGATCGGTGGGCGTCCCGGTGTCGCGGCGCATTATCAGCCATCCATCCGGTGCTTCTCGCTGGCTAAAAATGCCGGGCCTGGCAGTATTGCCCATGAGTGGTTTCATGCGCTGGACCACTACCTCGGCGGTATGGCGTTTGCTGATGCCCCGACAGGGATGTTTGCGTCAACAGCCTGGCTGGCAGATGCGACGCCGGTGGTTCATCCCTTGAATGATGATTTGTACGCCTGCTTCAAAGCCATAATGTTAGATGAGAATGGTGAGTCTCCCAGTGAGCTGTTTGAGGCATCCGTTAAGATCGACAGGGAGATGAATCAGGTTTACTACAGCCAGGTTGAAGAACTGTGCGCCCGGTCTTTTGAAGCCTTTGTTCAGGATGCGGCTATTTCGAATAATTTTCTGGTCTCCGGGACGAAAGCCACAGCTGAAGCCCGGCACGGCCTTTATCCGCAAGGCGAGCAGCGACAGCGAATCAACGCTGCGTTTCAGCGTTACTTTCATCGCCTGGGGGCGGCATTGAATCGGGAGATACGCAGCAATGCTGACTAAGGAGCAGGGAAGCGTATTAGAGTTTTCGCTGAGCACAGATGTTGGTCATAGCAGCGACTGAATGATCTCAAATATCACCACAGAGGGCACAGAGGGCACAGAGAACACAGAGGAGGCTGAGGTGATTTATCGGAACCTCTTTATTTCTCAGTTGATAAAGATCACTAACCCTAAAACAATAACTGCGGTGATAGCCCACATTTTAAGAATGCGTGGGCTTTTAATAAGACTCACTATATCGTCTGAATTTCCTCCCCTGAGACCATACAGAATTTCTAAATACTGAGGGTTAATAACGTCAGATAAAAATGCACGATCACTCAATATCAAATGAAGCCCTTTTTCATGATGATCAACTAAACTGGATTGGACAGCATAGATTGTATTACCCGCAGCATCTTGACCAAGAGCGTTGACGACAGACTCTAGCCCTCTCATTCTGAGAAGAAGATTCATCTCTTCAATAAATTTTTTATCTTTCGATTCTACGATATTAAACATTGGAGTAAGTATAACCTTGATTTAGCCTCCCCTTACCACATCACAAGATACATTTGGTATGTCGTCATAAAGGGCGTAATAACCTGCTAGCAAAATAAGCACTCATTATCCAGCCTGAGCAAACATGATAAAACCTATAGCGTCGGGCAGGGTCACTTGCTGCAAAAAATCTGTCGCTTTTTCTCACTCTTCTTTACTTCCGCTAGGTGGGTTTGAGGCACGAATCCCAATAGCAGTAATCGGGATGTGCCTCAAACATCAACCTCTCTTTATCTTTTAGTCCATATTTTCTTTTAGAACTTAAAGTTAAGCGCCAGGCTCAGGCGTGTATCTTCACTATCATCGTTGGCGACCATCTGCACAACGCGGCCACTCAATGAGGTTTGTTCTGAAATCTGGCCATTGATGCCCAGCGTAATCTGACCATAACTGTCATCCTCGCTGACAGATGGCAGACTAAAGCGGTTGTTGGGCATACTGGTCAGCGCAACTGAGACCGGGTCTGGATCGTTACCGAAACTCTGTGTCCAGACTGCCGCAGCGAAAGGTTGCCAGCGCCCTTGTGTCGACTGCAATTGCCAGCCCAGACTGCCGGTGAATTGATTACGGGTCTGGCTGTCATATTTCATCGCCGTGGCGCTGCCGGTTGAGCTCTCTTCGGTGAATCCAGACAGATCCTGCAGTTGGTAGCCCAGTCGCGCAATGGGGCCATGACTCAGGGAGTCACTGCTAAACAGGTAGTTTACGCCCAGTTGCATACTGATCTGGGTTCCCTCGGTGCTGCCTTTAACGGTGCGTGTCGCTGGTCCAAGATCAACCTTACGACGGGTGTCGTAGTCACCTTTGGTGACGACAATACTGGTCTGCCACTGCCATTGGGAACGTTGCCAGCCACTGTACAGACTGAAGGATCGGGCTTGGGTCTCGACAGAGCCACCCGACAGGTCAACATCGTCACGGCTGACATGAAAACCAAAGCCGAAACTGTGATCGGCATTACGCTGGGTAATACCTGCCCCGACAGAGGCCCGGCTGCCCTCAAGTTCGGCGTTGCCCGTACCGCCCTCTCCGATAACCCACAGATCGGTACTGTCTTCTGCTTGCAGAAAAGATTGTGCCAGCCGCCCATCAATTGAATCAACCAGGGCAAGCTGTTGGTAGTGAACAGCACGCCCCAGACCTTCGGCAAAGGCCGGCGCGGTGAGAACACTCTGCACGTAATCACTGATAATCTGGTGGCCGCCACTGGTTGGATGCACACCATCCGCATAGAGGAATGTCTGGTCAGTTCCGCTAGCATACCCTCCCGCACCTTCAACACAGAGCAGTGATGACGTTGTTCCA
The DNA here is from genome assembly GCF_050300915.1 of Amphritea sp. Classification (GTDB taxonomy): domain Bacteria; phylum Pseudomonadota; class Gammaproteobacteria; order Pseudomonadales; family Balneatricaceae; genus Amphritea. Next base: position 30,046 of record NZ_JBNKYN010000025.1, on the reverse strand, counting down.
CACGCAGGCGTAGTAACATTGGTAAAACCATACATTGCGGGTTGTGCTGAAACCTCCTTAAGCAGTGTAAACATGTCGACCGGTATCACCTCGACACCACTCGCCTGCAGAGTAGCCAGTAAAACACTGTTATAACCCGCAGACAGAGCGGTCAGGCTGGCGGCACCGGCTGTCCCCTGAGACGCGCCAAAGGGGGTTGCGCCGATATCGGGCAGGGTTGGCACCAGCAGATAACGTGCCCCCGCCGCTTTCAGTGCGGCTAGTGCCTGTACCTGCTCGCCGGTGGTGGTCGTGATATAACTGGTGATGTCAGCCGGAAGCACGCCGCCGCCAGCGATCCAGAAGATATCATTGGCTCCACCCCAGAGTGTGTACAGGGCATTGGGATCAGCAACACCGCCATTAGCGCTCAGGTAATTTTGTACCTGGGTTGCAATTGGTGTTGCGCCACTGGCAGGCGCCGCTCCAATACCGGGGCTGCCGCTAATGCGGGCACCGCCCTCCGCATAGTTAGTGCCGCCCTGGTTGGCAGGGCTCAGCGTTACCCCATACTGACCGGCGAGCAGTTCAGACCAGACGGGGCCTGGGTTGGTGGTGAATTTAGCGGCCCCGCTATACGTCGGGTCGACCACCTGCAGAAGCGGTAGAAATGAGCCGGAGTCGGTGAGGCTATCGCCAAAATAATAGGTATTACTGAAATCCGCCGCCTGAATCTGAGACGCCATTAGCACTGTTATCAGGGAGGAAAGAACTGTTTTGTGAGTCATTTTGCATTCCATGCTTATTATTCTCTATGAGTAAGAACAGGATATCTGAACTTAAGCAAAACCACCTGCCATCGCAATGGCAAAAAACGCAAGAATGTGTGGCAAATCAAGTCACGTGCGAATGTTTGTCGTCAGATTCTGCTTCACCTCTGCATTATAAGGAATTAACATGATCATCAGCGTCGCTGACTTAGTAACTTACTGAGTAGTGGTGCTTAGTCGGCAATCGTTGCCGGTTATAACTTTGTGATTAAAATTCTCAGGGCGGGGTGTAATTCCCCACCGGTGGTAGACAGGGTGCTGCGTACAGACAGTCACCAGGTAAGCCCACGAGCGCTCGATTCGTCGAGGTCAGCAGATCTGGTCCAATGCCAGAGCCGACGGTGATAGTCCGGATGAGAGAGAATGAATAAACACATCAGATACCGGGTGGGCGTAATCACGTCTGCCCATTTTTGTTTGGTGTTGCTTTTAATCCCTCAAAAACAGCCCTGATTCTGGTTAAATTTTAGGAGCTAAACCATGAATCAGTTTTCTTTACTTACCGAATTCGGTAACCCTGTTCTGCGTGTTGAACGCGCCCTTGAAGCCCTTCGACATGGTCAGGGCGTGCTGCTTTTAGACGATGAAGACCGCGAGAATGAAGGGGATATCATTTATGCCGCAGAAAGTCTTACCTCCTCGCAGATGGCGCTGATGATCCGTGAAGGCAGTGGAATTGTCTGCCTGTGCCTGACGGATGCTCAGGCCGATCAACTGGAGTTGCCTCCGATGGTGACTGTCAACAATAGTCAGAATCAGACCGCTTTTACGGTGTCAATTGAAGCGCGGCAAGGGGTCACCACCGGCGTCTCGGCTCAGGACCGGGTGACCACCATCCAAACCGCTATTTGTGCCGACGCCAAACCCAGCGATCTTGCCCGTCCAGGGCATATCTTTCCCCTGCGTGCGCGTCCGGGGGGCGTTTTAACCCGCCGCGGTCATACTGAAGGCACGGTAGACCTGATGCAGATGGCAGGGTTAGCCCCGGCGGGGGTTCTCTGCGAACTGACCAACCCCGATGGTAGTATGGCCAAAACCCCTGAGATCGTTGCTTTTGCCCACCTTCATCAGATGCCGGTGCTGACCATCGAAGATATTGTCCAGTATCACCAGCAATACCAACAACAGCTGGCCTGACAGGCACCTGAATGGCAGAGGGTCTCCTCTGCCTGTTTCCTGCCCATCTCACCGGCATGACGCACCACTTTCAAAGGGTATTCCTGCCCGGATAGGGTTATCTTACTGCCTTTGACAGTTCCCTTGTTTGCGGTTTTTTACCCTCTGTATCCGGGTTGTCATCGATTCGGGATAATCTGGATTTGAGTCATAGACAGCGCAGCTGTAAGACGACTATGTTTATCAGTGAACAGTGGTTGCGGCGCAGGATGGAACGGAAGCCGGTTGTCAGTAGTCATACAGATTAGCTGAGGCTCCCCATGGGCTGCCAACATGCTGATACCCGCCGTCGGTCAGGTAGATAAATATCGGGCAGTGCGATGATCGTAATGCCTTGAGGATAGGGGCCGTTCAGATGCTGGATGGCCAGAAGAACAGGAGTTCAACATGTCATTGACATTAACAACAACGCCAGATCTGAAACCAGACAACGAAGCAGTTGCCGCGTCATCGCAAGCGCCGCAGGCAGAACCCTCTTTTATCGGTCCACATCATAAGTTGCCATCGTTTTCTGAGACGACCGATGATGTGCCGGAGATCGACCGCATCCTGCATGCGGTGCTGGGGAAGGTGTACGGAGTATCGCCGGTCGCTCTGGGTTTAACCTATATGGACTGGATCAGCCATCTGGCCCTCTCTCCCGGTAAACAGGCTTTGCTGGCTCAAAGTGCGGCCGAGAAGATGAAGTTTCTTGCCCGTTTTGCCGTATGTCAGGCTCTGGGGCCGGAGCTGGCAGAGAACCCATCGGAGAGCTGTGTTGAGCCATTGCCTCAGGACCAGCGCTTTGATGATGAGGCGTGGCAGCAGTGGCCTTATAATTTTTACCAGCAGGCGTTCCTGCAAGCCGAGCGCTGGTGGGATGAAGCCACTGCTGTTCGCGGGATGACACAGCACCACGCCGCCATCCGTCCGTTTATCGCCCGGCAGCTGCTGGATATGTGGTCACCACTCAACTTCCCTCTGACCAATCCGCGCATTCAGCAAGCGACGCAGGAGCAGGGGGGGCTTAATTTTTATCAGGGGGCCCGTAACTTTATCGAGGACTGGCAGCGTTCAGTCGAGAAAAAGCCTGCTGTTGGCATGGAAGCGTTTGAGGTCGGTCGCAATATCGCGGTGACGCCGGGCAAGGTAGTGTATCAGAACCACCTGATCGAGCTGATTCAGTATGCCCCGGCAACGGCGGATGTGTACGCTGAGCCGGTGCTGATTGTCCCCGCCTGGATTATGAAATATTACATCCTTGATCTTTCTCCGGAAAACTCGCTGGTGAAGTATCTGGTGGATCAGGGGCATACGGTATTTATGATCTCCTGGCGAAATCCCGGGGCTGAAGACCGTGAACTGGGCAATGGGGATTACCGTGAGCAGGGGATTATGGACTCGCTTGCGGCGATCAATGCCATCGTGCCGCAACAGAAGGTTCATGCTGTCGGTTACTGTCTTGGCGGCACACTGCTGTCCATCGCTGCCGCAGCAATGGCGCGGGAGGGCGATGACCGGCTGAAAAGCATCACCCTGTTTGCCGCCCAGGTCGACTTTGAGGAAGCGGGCGAGTTGCTGATGTTTATCGACGAAGATCAGCTTGCGTGGCTGGAAGACAGTATGTGGGACAAGGGCTATCTCGACCGCCATCAGATGGTCGGCGCGTTTCAGCTGCTGCGTTCCCGTGATCTGATCTGGTCGCGGATGATCGAGAACTATCTGCTCGGTAAGCGTACGCCACCGAACGATATGATGGCCTGGAACGCCGATGCCACCCGCATGCCTTATAAGATGCACAGCGAATATCTGCGCGATCTGTTTCTCAACAATGATCTGGCAGAGGGGCACTATATTGTCGACGGACGGCCCATTGCCCTCACCGATATCCGGGTGCCGGTGTTTGCTGTGGGGACGCAGCGAGACCATGTGGCTCCCTGGCGCTCGGTGTACAAAATCAAGCTGCTCACCGACACCGATGTCACCTTCCTGCTGACCAGTGGTGGTCATAATGCCGGTATTGTCAGTGAACCGGGGCATCCGCACCGCCATTATCAGATCGAAACCATGAAAAGCACGGATCAGTATGTTTCGCCTCAAGAGTGGAGCGAACGCACTCCCTCCCAGGAGGGATCATGGTGGCCGCAATGGCAGACCTGGCTGAGACAGCACTCCGAAGGCGAGATCAAACCGCCGCAAACCGGTGCACCGGATAAGGGTTATCCTGTGCTGCGTGATGCGCCGGGTGAATATGTCCTGATGCAGTAATCGCTCAGGCTTTATCTTAGCGGCTGATGGGGTCACTCAGACGCCGCTACCTTGCTTCTGCTGCCAGATAGCGAGTTTGCTTTTTCTGCCTACGACTGCCTTTCAGTAAGGGCGCTCAATGGCTTCTTTCAACGTAACTCATCATTCAGATGTATAACTAAAACTTTGCCTTACAACTGTTTCTATAGGGTTGTAATAAAAATATCTTTTATCTGTCCTCTGGGATTCACAATTCGTCCGTAAGCTTCTGACCCATGATATGCAATTCGGGTCTGGTTGAAGATATGTCGAACAAAGTGATACTGGTGGTGCTGGATGGTCTTGCCTATGAGACCGCGCAGCAGTGTATGGGATTTATTCAGGGGCTGGTGGAACTAAGCCAGACGACAGGACGAAAGGCGACGCTGTATAAACTGCAGTCTGAATTGCCGTCGATGTCACGGCCACTGTATGAAGCGATTCTCACCGGTGTCGCACCCGCCGAGAGCGGTATTGTTCACAACCATATTGTCCGCAACTCTGATCAGCAAAGTGTCTTTAGTCTGGCCCGTGGTGCCGGACTAACCACCGCAGCGGCGGCCTATCACTGGTTTAGTGAGCTGTATAACCGCTGCCCCTACGATGCGGTGCGTGACCGTTTTACCGATGATCCTGAACTGCTGATTCAGCACGGTATCTTCTACCATCAGGATCAATACCCGGATAGCCACCTCTATCTGGACGCTGAATGGCTGCGTCGTCAGCATGATCCCGATTTTCTCCTGGTACATCCGATGAATATCGACGATGCCGGTCACCGGGCCGGGTTAGATAGTGCTCACTATCGCAATACCGCCCGCCATTCTGATACTTATCTCTCTGAGCACCTGGTGCAGTGGATCGACGCGGGTTATCAGATTCTGATCACCGCCGATCACGGCATGAATATCGACAAAAGCCATGGCGGTACCCTGGCTGAGGAGCGTGACGTCCCCCTCTATGTGATCGGTGATGGCTTCTCCCATGATGCGGATGCCGCTCCCCGGCAGCTTGAACTGTGCGGCACGGTGTGTGAGCTGCTGGGAATTGAAGGCCATCAGAAGCCGGTGGCGGCTGCGCTGCTGAACAAAGAGCTTAATCAAGAGCTTAATCAAGAGCTTAATCAAGGGCTTAATCAAGGGCTGAACCGATGACCCTGGCGATCTTTGATCTGGATGAAACCCTGCTCGCCGGTGACAGCTGCACTCTGTTCTGCCAGTTTCTGGTGGATGAGGGGATCGCTGCGGCCGATTTTCTGCAACAGGATGCGCTGATGATGCAGCGCTATCATGCGCAGACGCTGGTATTGGCTGACTATATCCGTTTTCTGCTGGAGCCGGTGATGCATCTCTCCGTTGATGAGATTGATGCCTTGATGCCCGCGTTTGTGGCGCGTTATATCACCCCGCGAATCTATCCCGAAGCCCGGCAGTTGCTGGCCGATTATCAACAGCAGGGGCTGCGGCCGCTGATTATCTCTGCCACCTCCGAGTTTATTGTCAGGGCAGTGGCGGTGCAGCTGGGGGTCAGTGATCTGCTGGCGATTCAGCTGCACACCGAGAATAACGTTTATACCGGTGATGTCCGTGGTGTGCCGACTTTCCGCGAAGGCAAGGTGACCCGCCTGCATAGCTGGCTGGCGGAGCAGCAGGAGAGCCTCGACGGCGCGCTGTTTTACAGTGATTCCATTAATGATTTGCCGTTGCTGGAACAGGTTGCATTCCCGGTGGCCGCTAATCCCGATCAACCGCTGCTGGCGATTGCCAGTCAGCGCAACTGGCCAGTGCTGCAATGGAGTGCTCCGAAATGGACAGCTCCGAAATGGACAGCTCCGACATGGACCGCTCCGAAATCGACTGCCTCAGAGTTAAACCGATCTACCCCAACCCACGATCAACCCTTATCACGACAGGAGCAAAACCATGTCTAAACTTTTCATCGCAGGTGCTATGGCACTGATGGCGGGTAACGCACTGGCTGCATGCCCGGCGGTTACCGGACCCGACGCGGGTGGTGCCTATCCACATCTGTTTGAAAAAGCGGAATTTGAAAGCCAGCAGGGCTGCACCCTGAACTTCAGTGAAAACCCGGCGATCAGTCAACTCAATAGTCGCATAGCCGGTAACCCTGAACTGTTACCCCTGGCCCAGCGCCTGCCGCAGGAGCCATTAGTGATTGCCCCTTACCAGAGCATCGGTGTGTATGGCGGTGTGCTGGATGGCATCTCTAAAGCGACTGAGTCCGGCACCTCTGATCTGTTGTCTGTGCGCCATGTAAACCTGGTACGTTTCAGCGATGACCTGGCAACTGTCGTGCCTAACGTGGCGAAATCCTGGGAATGGAACCCTGACTTCACCGTACTGAAAGTGAACCTGCGCAAAGGCCATAAGTGGTCTGATGGTGTGCCGTTTACCGCCGCCGATATTGTCTTCTGGTACAACAACATGCTGATGGACAGTCATGTTATTGAGAAGCCAAAAGATCGCTTCCTGTCGGCTGGTAAGCCGGTGAAAGTTGAAGCCCTGGATGACACCACCGTGCAGTTCACCATGAATGAACCGGCGCCGGGTTATCTGGATAATTTTGCCCAGGACTATGCCCAGCCATTCCTGCCCAAGCATCTGTTGGAAAAATTCCACCCAACCTTTAACAAAGATGCCGATAAACTGGCGCAGTCACTGGGCTTCGACGACGGCTATGCGCTGGTTAACTTCTATTACGGTCAGTCTGACTGGAAAGATATCCCGACGCCGCTGCTGAGAGATAAAGCCGCCACTGAACGTCTGGTGAAAGCCGGCTACACCGCCGTTATGCCGACCCTTGAGTCGCATCTGGTGGTTGAAGATACCCTGGAAAAACGTCACCTGGTGGCTAACCCTTACTTCTTCCAGGTGGATACGGCGGGTAACCAACTGCCCTATATCAATGAGATTAACGAAGTCTTTATCGGCGATGAAGATATTCAGACCGCGAAGCTGATCTCCGGTGATGTCGACTATAAAGCCCAGGCGGTTAACCTGCCGCAGGCACCGGTGCTGCTGGAAAACAAAGAGCAGGGCAAATATACCGTGGCGCTGCGTCCGACCATCGCGCAGACCACCATCGCTTTCAACCTGACCGATAAAGATATCGAGAAGCGGGCGGTGTTTAACGACGTTAACTTCCGCCGGGCGATGTCGGTTGCCATGAACCGTAATCAGATCAATGAGATCGCCTATTTCGGACTGGGTACACCCACCCAGTACACCGGGTTTGACGCTGATACCACGCCGTTTATCACTGATAAACAGAAAAACAGCTGGATTCAGTTCGACCCGAAACTGGCCGGTGAACTGCTGGACAAAGCCGGTGTTGTGGATAAAGACGGTGATGGCCTGCGGGATCTGCCATCCGGTAAGAAATTTGAGCTGAACATCCAGTACGCCACTCAGGGTACCCCCACTGAAGTGGTTGAGATCGTGGCAAAAAGCTGGAGCGATGTGGGGGTGAAAACCACCATTAAGGAAGTGACCTCAGATGAGTACCGTAACTCTCAGACAGCCAACGACCTGAGTGTGCTGAGCTGGGTGATGGGCCGTCCGCTGGCCAATATCGCCAGCAACACCGAGACCCTGGTGCCGCCGTATGGCAGCTTCTTCGATCTGCGTACCGGTATGCTGTGGTCGCAGTATCTCGACACTAACGGTGCTGAAGGTGTTGCCCCGCCTGCGACTGTCGCTGAGATGAAGAAACTGGCGGATCGCTTCGTGACTCTGCAAGCGGGTACGGAAGAGTCTAACAAAGTGGGCAGCCAGATCGCTGACCGGGTGGTGGATGACCTGTTTATCATCGGTACGGTAAAAGCGGTTTCTCCCGTCTATTACAGCGATGCGCTGAAAAACTTTGAAGTGCCAAAGACCTCCTCGTATGAGTTCTATCGCATGTATCCCTACCTGCCAACTCAGTGGTATCTGGGCAAATAACCCTTAACTGCCTGTAAAAGGGAGAGGCCGTGTCTCTCCCTTTTAGTCGTTTATCGGTTAAACGCAGTTTATTCACCCAATCCTCAGCACTGGGAATTGGGTGAGTAAGCTGAAGCAAAACTCTGTCGAGAAATGTGTGTTTAAAAAGCGCTTATTGTTGAGGCCATCATGGTGATTATTCAATTTTTATCTGCTACCTGGCTGCTGTGGATTCTCCTCAGCGTCGGCGGGCTGCTGTGGTGGAGTGGCCGCGACAGTCAGTATTTTAATTATGTGTTCAATCGTTATCTGCTGGCGCTGGCCACCCTGCTGTTGGTAAGCGGCATCGTATTCTCGCTGATGGAGGTGTTGCCAGGGGACTGTGCCGAGAAGTATATCGCCTATAAAAACACCCAGGGCGAGACCATCACTCAGGCGGATATTCAGGCAGAACGGGTGCGTATGGGGCTGGATAAGTCACTGCCGGAACGCTGGGGCCGCTGGGTCACCAACCTGACCCTGCGCGGCGATCTGGGCTTTAGTTGTGCCAAGCGTCAGTCGGTGAATCTGGCACTGGGCGACCGTTTCTGGATGAGCTTTATGTTCTGTATTGCCGGGCTGGTATTCGCTTATCTGATCGCAGTGCCGTTTGGCATCCTGTCCGCGTTCACCATTAATAAATCCTGGACGGATAAAAACCCACAACACAGCAAAGCCGAACAGCTGCTCGGCACGGCGATTCTCAGCCTGCAAAAAGTGCTGGATCTGCTGTTGCGAATTATCAGTTATCTGGGCCTGGCGCTGCCTAACTTTCTGTTGGCGCTGACGATTATTCTGCTTTATGTGTTTGCTGGCGAGCCGATGCCTACCGGGCTGTTTTCCGACCAGTGGGCCAATGTGCCCTGGTTTGGCGCTGATGGTTTTAGCACCGGCAAACTGTATGACTTTCTCGGTCATATCTGGTTGCCGATCTTCGTTATCGGCTGGTCGGCCACTGCGTTGCAGCTGCAAACGGTGCGTGCGCTGGTGGTGGATGAGTCCAATAAGCTCTATGTCGATGCGGCCCGCGCCCGGGGCGTAGACGGGGTTGCTCTCTGGGCGGGTTATCCGGTGCGTCACTCCATCAGCCCACTGTTTAACTCCATCGGTTTTGACTTTCAGCGGGTGTTTAATGATCTGCCGATTGTAGCGGTGGTGATCGGCCTGACCGATTCGGCGGCCTTGCTGATCGAGGCGCTGTCTATGACCAACGATCAGGAACTGGCGGCCGGTATTCTGTTTCTGGTGGCGCTGGTGGTGATCAGTATGAACTTTATAACCGATGTGGTGTTGGCGGCAATCGATCCACGTGTACGTAAGAGTGTATTGGGGAACTGATGATGACTGCACTATTAGCCCGCTTCCGGCGTAAACAGAAGCCAGAAAATGATGAGTCTTACTACACCGCCGGACAATTGGCGCTGATTAAGGCGCGCTTTAAACGCAAAACCTCCGGGGTGGTAGCGGCCTGGATATTGGGTACGCTGGTGCTGATGGGGTTTTTTGCCGGATTCTTTTCCCCGGTTGATCCGACTATTCGCGGTGCCGATGCTGAGTACCGGCGCGGAGTGCCACAGCTGATCTACTTCTGGGATGATAACGGTTTCTCGCTGCGACCGTTCACCTACACCTATACCAAAGCGAAAAGCAAAATAGATCTGAAGGCGCTGGCCGGTGGCAGCCTGGATGCACTGGATGCGTTTACCTCCAGCGGTGCGCTGAACTCCTCCAGCCAGAACCAGTTTGAGGTGGATAAGCAGCAGCGCCGCTATATTCAGTTCTTTGTTAAAGGCTGGGAGTACAGTCTGATCGATCTGAGCGTGGGCGGTCTGAATCTGGACCTGCGCTGGGACCGGCATCTGTTCGGCGTTGAGCAGGGGCAGATCCACCTGATGGGCACCGATGAGGATGGTAAGGATGTCTTCAGTCGCACCCTGCACGCAGTCTGGGTGACCATCAGTATCGCCATTGTGGCGCTGGTGGTGAAGCTGTTTGCGTCGCTGTTTGTCGGTGGTGTCAGCGGTTATTTTGGTGGCCGGGTAGACACCATTATGATGAGTATCACCGAAGCAGTACGGGTGATTCCGCCGATACCGATCTACCTCGCCTGTGCCGTGGCGCTGGCGCAGCTCGATCTGACCCCGGTGCAGCGTTACTTTGCCATTGCCGTGGTGATTGGCTCACTGGATTTTGCCACTCTGGGGCGGCGGCTGCGCACCCATATTCTCACCGAACGTAATCAGGATTATGTGCTGGCAGCACAGTTGTGTGGCTCCAGCACCTGGCGGATTATCTGGCGTCATCTGATCCCCAGTTTTACCAGCTATATCATCGTCGACACCCTGATCAACTTCCCCTATGTGATTCTGGCGGAAACCAGCCTCAGCTTCCTGGGATTAGGGCTGACCGAGCCGGTCAACAGTCTGGGAGTGCTGCTGCAAAAAGCGCAGGACCCGGACATTCAGCAGAATATGGTCTGGCAGTTCTTTCCGGTGCTGGTGTTTGTGTTCCTGATTATGGCGTTTGTATTTGTCGGTGATGCCCTGCGCGATGCCGCTGATCCCTATTCGGAGAAAAAGTGATGACCGGAAGCAGAAATTTACTTGAGATTCGCGACCTGACTATCGATTTTAATACCGATGAGGGTCGGGTACGGGCGGTGGATAATCTCAATCTGAGCATCCGTCCCGGTGAAGTGATGGGGCTGGTGGGGGAGAGTGGCTCGGGCAAATCGATTACGGCAAAAAGCATTATGCGCCTGGCACCGGGTAATGCGGTGATTCAGCATCCCAGCCAGATCACTCTGAACCATCAGGGGCAGGATGTGAACATTCTGAAACTGCGCGGTCGTGATCTGCGGCTGGTGCGCGGTGATGCGGTGTCGATGATCTTTCAGGAGCCGATGGCCAGCTTTGCTCCGGCCATCCGCATCAGTGATCAGATTATTCAGACCATGCAGATCCATCTGGGCTATGACAAAGATCAGGCCCGTCGCGCCGGTATCGAACTGTTCGACCGGGTCGGTATTGTCGATCCGGCGAAACGCTTTGATCAGTATGTGTTTGAACTCTCTGGCGGCATGCGTCAGCGGGCGATGATCGCCATGGCGCTATCGACTCAGCCAAAACTGCTGATTGCCGATGAACCCACTACCGCACTGGATGTGACCATTCAGGCGCAGGTGCTGGACCTGATGATGGAACTGCGGGAACAGCTGGGGATGGCGATGCTGTTTATCACCCACGATCTCGGTGTGGTGTCCAAAATTGCCGATAATGTGACGGTGATGCAGCGGGGCGAAGTGGTCGAGGCGGGCGGTGCTGACCAGGTGTTGTTTCAGCCGCAACACCCCTATACCCGTCGTCTGCTGGATGCCTTGCCGCATCTGGAAAATCTGCCGGAAGCGCCGCAACATACGCCGGAGCCGCTGCTGTCGGTGAAGGATCTGTCGATCAGCTATCCGGTGTCGGGTAAGGGGCGCAAAACGGAGCTGTTTAGCGCGGTGAAGAATATCAGCCTGGATCTGCCGGAAGGGCAGATTATCGGTTTGGTGGGCGAGAGTGGCTCCGGCAAGACCTCGCTGGGTAAGGCGATGCTGGGGGCAGCACCGATCAGCAGCGGTCATGTTGAATACCATCACACCAAAAAGAAAGTGAAGTTTGGCGCCGGCAAAGCGATTAAACGCAAACGGCTGGCGCGCACCGCGCAACTGGTGTTTCAGGACCCTTATAGTTCGCTGAATCCGCGGATGACGGTGCGCGATATTATCGCGGAACCGCTGGAAGCGATGAAACTGACGAAAAACCGCGCCGAGACCGATCAGCGGGTGATCGAGGTGGCGAAACGCTGCCATATTGAGGTGGAGCACCTGCGCCGCTTCCCCCATGCGTTTTCCGGTGGTCAGCGACAGCGCATCAGCATCGCCCGGGCGCTGGTGTGCAACCCCAAATTTATTGTTGCGGATGAATCGGTTGCGGCGCTGGATGTGTCGATTCAGGCGGAAATTCTGAATCTGTTGAAACAGCTGAAAGATGAGCTGGGGCTGACCATCCTGTTTATCTCCCATGACCTGAGTGTGATCGCCAACCTGTGTGACTGGGTATGTGTGATGCGCTATGGCGAGCTGGTGGAGCAGGGCACGGTGCGGCAGATCTTCCTTGACCCGCAACAGGATTATACCCAGAAACTGATCGCCTCTATTCCGCTGCTGAACTCGCCCGAGGGGCGACCACCGCGCAGTCCTGATCTGTTGCAGATTGCAGAGTCGTTCGACGAGCAGTTTGATGACCCGTTTGATGTTCTGAGTGACGGACAAGCGGTTAATAGTTTCGTGCAGGAGAGAGTTTGATATGGACTACTCTATGGCCGAGATCCGCGCCTTTAACGCGACGCTGCAGGCGGGCAATTTTACCCGGGCAGCCGATCTGCTGCAGGTGAGCCAGCCCGCCATTACGGCCCAGATCCGCAAGCTGGAATCGCGTTTTACGGCACCACTGCTGGAACGGTTGAGTAAAGGGGTCCGGGCAACCGATCTGGGATATCAGCTGTATCAGATCACCCGTCAGTATCATGATCTGGAAGCGGCGATTGAGGTGCTGTCTAATCCAACACTCAGCCCCGGGAAGATGACCCTGCAGGTTGCCAATGCCTCTTCGATCATCTTTATGCCGCTGATTGCGGAGTTTAGTCGCCGGTTTCCGCTGACGACCCTGAAAATAAAGTCGGTGACCACTTCCGAGTGCCGGGCACTGGTGCTGAATCGTGATGTCGATATTGGTCTGTTCCCGCTGCTGGATGAGAACAGCGAGCTGTCCCGGCTGGCATTTTCCTCGCACCGGCTGGTGGCGGTGCTGCGGCCGGATCATCCGTTGGCACAGAAGAGTTCGCTGTCGGTGAGCGAACTGGCGGCTGAACCGCTGATTGTCTACAAACCGGAAGCCTGTACCCAACAGTTACTGGAAGAACTGTTTGGCCGTCATCAGCTGACGGTATCCGGCAATGTGGTCGTCGATGGTCGCCTGGATATGTCCGAAGCGGTGGGCCATGGATTGGGGGTGGGGTTTGCGTTGGAACAGGATATTCGTCCTGATCCCCGTTTAACTGTGTTGCCGATTATCGAGGCGACAGATGAGGTGATTGAGCATGTGGTGTGGATGAAAAATCGCCGCAGCCTCCCTGGAATACGTGACTTTATTCAGTTGGCATTAGAGCAGCGTTGTGGCGCATTGTCGGAGGTGAGTGAGTTATAAAAAGTCCAGTTTTTGTTTGATTTATTATTCAAGTTTCCAGACTGCTGCCGATATCCTTTACATCGCGTAGGAGTATTACGATGGAAATAACCGCAGCTTCCGCTTCAGCATATCAGCAGGCTTCGTTACAGAACGACGTTGCCCTGGCTGTTGCTGGCAAAGTAAAAGACAATATTGAACTGCAAGGGGCAATGGCTCTGCAACTGCTGGAAAGTGCAGCGATCACTGCCGTCGATCCGACGTCCTCACTGGGGCAGAATATCGACATCATGGCGTGAGCAGAGGTTTTACGTCGCGGTGCATTAGCCGCGCCTGACACTTAATAAAAACCGCCGACACTGGCGGTTTTTTATCGTTCTACCCTCTGTTTGCTGCTGTTAACCGCTGCGTCAGATTTCATAGTCAGAGGGTATCAATGCTGGGAATGAAGATTCTATCTGTTGGATAACTGCAGGCAGTTGTTCTGCTGTGACCGGCTTGCTGAGCAGGAAACCCTGAATATTGGCACAGTTAAGCTCATGCAGATATTGCAGTTGTTCGAGTGTTTCTACCCCTTCAGCGATCAGCTCCAGATTAAGACTAGTAGACATCGCAATTATCGCGCTGACCAGTGACGCATCCTCCTTGTTATCGGGCAGGTCGCGGACAAAGGCGCGGTCTATTTTTAGTTTGTCGATAGGAAACTGCTTGAGATAGCTGAGTGATGAATAACCGGTGCCAAAGTCATCAATCGCCAGCTGAGCCCCCAGCGCTTTAAACTGGTTAAGCCAGGTCACCGCTTCATCAGAGCTGTCGAGAAACATGCTTTCGGTGATCTCAAATACCAGTTTGCCCGGGTCCGCCCCTGCCTGCCTGATAATCTTTTCTGCCACCTGGGCATTGAATCCCAGATGACGCTGATTGCTGGAGACATTCACCGACATCCGCAGATCATCAATCCCCTGTTCGTGCCACTGCTGTAGTTGTTCACAACTGCGTTGCAATACCCATAGCCCGATCGGCTGTATCAGGCCGGTTTCCTCGGCCAGTGGAATAAACTCCCCCGGCCCCGTGAGGCCTTTGTCGGGTTGATGCCAGCGAATCAGTGCTTCCACTGCGATCACTTTACGCTGATTCAGGTTGCAGATTGGCTGGTAATAGAGCTCAAACTCATTGCGTTCCAATGCCAGTCGCAGGGCTTGTTCAATGTCGGTCTTATTCTTCACATGTTCACGCATCTCGGCGTTGAAGAACTGGTATTGATTACGGCCTTTGTCTTTCGCCAGGTACATCGCCATATCCGCATTACGCAGCATTGACTCACCACTGCTGGCATCAGTTGGATAGCAGGAGATACCAACACTGGCACCGATATACAGTGATCGCCCCGCCAGTTGGAACGGCGGAATGAGCACCTCAATCACCCGTTGTGCGGTTTGCGCTGCATCTTTGGGGGCAGCGATATCCTCCAGGACGATCACGAACTCATCACCACCGAAACGGGTCAGCAGGTCGGTATCGCGGATCACTGATGCCAGCCGCAGGCTAACCTGTTGTAACATCTCATCCCCGACCGAATGCCCGAGGGTATCGTTTACCGCTTTGAAACGGTCGAGATCGATAAACAGCAGGGCACAGCTATGGCCGTTGTGATCGCACAGTTGCTGGATGCGTGAGAGTTCCCGCTTGAGCATAATCCGGTTGGGCAGCGAGGTGAGGGCATCAAAGTTGGCCTGTTGACGAATTTTTTCTTCATCATTTTTCCGCTGGGTCATATCTGAGAACACGGCAACATACTGTTCTAACTGTCCGTCACTGTTTCTCACCGCCGCGATGGATAGCCACTGGGGGTACACCGATCCGTCACGGCGTTTATTCCACACCTCGCCAGACCAGCTACCCTCCTGTTCCAGTGTCAGCCACATCTCCTGATAAAATGTTTCTTTCTGTTTACCCGACTGAAATATCTGTGGTTTTTTTCCAATCACCTCTTCGGCCGTATAACCGGTAATGCGGGTGAACGCCGGGTTTACTGAGATGATCTGGGCGTCCGGCGTGGTGATGATGATGCCTTCATTCGTGGTTTCAAATACCGCAGCATTCATCCGTAGTTGCTCTTCGGTAGAGCGCCGCTCAGTAATATCTTCCTTGACGGCGACAAAGTGTGTGATCTCTCCCCGCAGGTCTCTTACCGCTGAAATGGTTGCCGATTCCCAGTATAACTGGCCATTCTTACGCCGGTTGAGAAAGGTGCCCTGCCAGGCCTTACCCGCGAGCATCTGTTGCCACATATCCTGATAGTTAACGGGCGATATATCGCCGGAACTGAACACACTGGGGCGTTTGCCGGTGACTTCCTCCAGCGTATAACCGCTGACCTGTTCTGCCTTCGGGTTGATATATTCAATGACACCGTTGGTGTCGGTAATTACCACGGCAGCCGGGCTCTGTTCCAGAGCGCGGGAGAGTTTACGCAGCTCCTGCTGGCCGCGACGGGCTTCGGTAATATCCACCCGCACCCAGACTTCACCGCCTTCGTTGGTGGGGCTATTGCTGCAAAGGTAGTAGTTACCATTGTCGATCTGCTGAACCAGTCGCAGGTCGGAGTTGTTGTCTTGCAGATATTTACACTTTGCGTCAATCGCTTGCTGCAGGGTTTCTTTATGAACGCCGGGTTTTAGCAGCTCACCGATCCAGGGGTAGTAGCTGCAAAAATTGCGATTGCTGAGGATGAGCCGGTTATCAGCATCAAACAGGGCAAAGGCCTCGCGGATGTTATCCACCCCATCTTTCAGGCGTAAGCGAACCTGTTCGGTCTGTTGGTGGGAGCGGATTAAGCGCAGGTATAGAAAGGTGAGCAACAGTATCAGTACCGTGGTTAACCCGATCAGCACCGAGTTGAAATACTCCGTTTGCTGGGCGACTTTAGTGCGGTAGTTCTGATAGCTGCTATAGAGCTGGTTGAACGCTGTTTTGTTCGGAATCTGTTTATATTCTGCCAGGAGCTGCGTCAGTTGGGTCTGAGCAATCAGGTTTGCGTGGATATGAAATATCAGATCGGTAACGCTGTCTGCACGGCTGTCAGCGAGTGCACTCAGCTGGTTTTTAATTTCCAGAGCGTCCAGGTCACTACGAAAAATATGGTATTGATACAATAGGTTAACGATCTGTTCGGCTCTGGGCAGACTGCTGCTCTGGCTTTCCTCAATCCGTTTGAGCAGCATGGGCATATAGTTCAAACCGTTACGGATAGTCGCTGCCAGAGTTTTAATCCGCTCTGTCAGCCGGGCTCGCTGATCCAGAGTCAGACGATACTGTTTAAGTTTGGCCCCCAGTTCGGCGGGCAGCTCTATAAAGAGCCTGGCTGTTTCCGGGTCGGTTTCCTGCATTTTCAGCTGTTTGGTAAGCTTGACGATCTCATCATAGTTTTGTTGTTGCATCGAGCTGATTAACAGAACTTCCAGATCAAGGGCGTTATCCAGCACCTGCAGTTGTAACAGAACCTCTGAGCGTTTCTGGCCGGACTGATACTTCTCGTCATGCAGCAGATAAAACAGGCAGGCGAGCAGTATGATTGCAACTATTGAGGTGAGGTAGAGCCGTGCTTTGAACCAGATCATCGGTTCAGCTCCGGGTGCTCGCCGGCCAGAGATTCGATAAAGGCACTGATGGCGGCGATATGCTCATCCGGAATCTCCCGCCCTAGCTGAAAGCGCCCCATAATCCTGATGGCATCTTCCAGCCTGTTGACTGAGCCATCATGAAAATAAGGCGGGGTGCGTGAGGCCAGGCGCAGACTGGGAACCTTAAACAGGTAGCGGTCAGCGGCATCGCTGGTGGCGGTATAACGGCCCAGATCAGTATCGCTCAGAGGGGTTCCCCGTTCGCTGAAATAAACTGAAATGTCTTTGACTGCACCGAAATGGGCGTACATATTCCCCCCCACATTGGTGCCCTGATGGCAACTGATGCAACCATAGGATTTAAACAGCCGGTAGCCTTGTTTCTGTGTCTCGCTCAGGGCCGCTGCATCACCCTTCAACCAGCGATCAAATGGTGCATTCAGGGTTAATAACGAGCGTTCAAACTCGGTGATCGCATTGCGGATGTTATCTCCATTGATACCATCGCTATAGAGGTTGTCAAAGCGCTGCCTGATGGCCGCGTCCTGAGTTAAACGGCCGACGATCTCCTGCCAGTTGCTGTTCATCTCAACAGGGTTGTGTACCGGGCCATTCACCTGCTCTGACAGATCCGCAGCCCGGCCGTTCCAGAACTGGACAAAGTTAAGGCTGCTGTTATACACCGTAGGAGTATTGGCGCTACCCAGAGCGCCCTCTATACCGACGGACACGGGGGTGTCATCCGCTCCGCCGTTTTCCAGATTATGGCAACTGGCACAACTGATACTGTTGTCAGAGGATAGGCGAGGGTCATTAAACAGCGCTCTGCCCAGGCTGACTTTGTCCTGATTCAAGCCACTGGCAGGTTTGATCGGGATAATCGGCTCGGAACTCAGGTCTATGGCTAAGACCGGTGTACACAGCAGTAAAAGGGATAACACTGCTGAACGGCTGGTCATCTGTTGACGGGCCTCTTGTGCCCGATTGCACTGCTTAGTCGCCTGCACAAAGGCATTCCTGCGGTCTGAATTGGGTTATCGGTAATATGGCATTATTAGTACCGTATTTTTGGATATTTAACCATGATATCAGTACACAGACCGGTGTTTATGTATGATTTTTATGATGCGGGAGGGGCAGTGGTGTGGGATTTGTTACTGTGACCTGTTTTTTGGAACCCGTTCCTGGGCCGAAGAGGGTGAGGTGCTGACCGCTATCACGATCAGCCCCCTGGGTTTCAGTTAGTCATTAATCAGCAGAATAATCAGTTTTTTCGGGCCGTGTGCGCCCATCTGCAGCTTTTGTTCTATATCCGCACTGCGGGAGGGGCCGGTGATCATATTCACTGTACGTGGCATCGAGTCAGCGAACTTATCCCGCAGCTTTTTCCAGGCCTCTTCGTAAACGCCGACAATGGCTGAGCGAAATAGCACTACCAGATGATTGTCTGGCAGAAAGTTCAGGGTGGTCGGGCTTTGCTCGCCGGAGTGCAGCATCAGTGTTCCGGTTTCCGCGATACCGGCAAAGCTGAGCGTCAGGCTGGCGATATCACCCGCCTGCGCCACCCGCTCGATGCGGCTGATCTGCTGTTGCTCTAACGGGCTCCAGTCCAGTTGGCTAAGCTCGGTGTTGCTGGCGCTGATGAGCTGATTAAAGTGATGACCGGAGAGCCAGTCGGCACACGCCTGCGGAACCTGTTCGAGGCTGTCCAGCTCGATCAGTTCGGCTACCGCTTCGGTTGCCATCGCTTTAAACAGTTCAACCTGTTCAGTAAACGGCAGCTGCGCCCGGCCTGGAATCAGGTTGTTGGCTTTGGCCGCTAAGCGGTTGGCTACGGTTTGCTGGCGTTGGCTGTCATCCTGACTGCGGTTCAGTCCGCGACGGATATTGCTTAAAATGTCTGCACGGCTCATGGCTGTTCTCCCGCTTTTTGTTGCTCTTTCCAGGCCTGCATAAAGGTTTTGCCTTGGGGGGCGGGCATGTCACGCCAGTCGGTCCAGCCTCCGGCGAGGGGCAGTTTCTTTATCCGGCCATTTTTCCCGGCCCAGGTTTTCATCAGCCAGCTGGCCATACGGGTATAGGGTTTATACAGCGCCGGGCGCTTAGCCAGGAATGCCCAGCCCGCCAGACCATACCGTGCGGCCTTGGGTTGCAGGTGTTTCTCAAACTCATCTTCACGCCAGTGACGCATCAGTTTTGGCAGTGGGATTTTGACCGGACAGACCGATTCACACTTACCGCAGAAGGTAGAGGCATTGGGCAGCATGCCGCCCTTTTCGATACCGATCATCTGTGGCGTCAGTACCGACCCCATCGGGCCGGGGTAGACCCAGCCATAACTGTGACCGCCAACGGCACCATAAACCGGGCAGTGGTTCATGCAGGCAGAGCAGCGAATACAGCGCAGCATATCCTGAAATTCAGTGCCGACCATCTCACTGCGGCCGTTATCGACCAGTACTACATGGAAGTTTTCCGGGCCATCCTGATCGCCCTCCCGGCGGGGGCCGCTGGACAGGGTGTTGTACACCGAAAACTCCTGCCCCGTTGCTGACCGGGCCAGCAGACGTAGAAACAGGGTCATATCTTCCAGTGTCGGTACAACCTTTTCGATAGAGGTGACCACGATATGGGTTTTCGGCAGGGTCTGGGTGAGGTCACCGTTGCCCTCGTTGGTGACAATAATGGTGGAGCCGGTTTCCGCAACACAGAAATTGGCACCGGTAATACCGACATCGGCGGCGACAAATTTTTCCCGCAATACTTCCCGGGCTTCCTGCATCAGCACCGCCGGGTCCATTGATTTCGGCCGGTGGTGACTGGCATGGAACGCTTCAGAGACATCCTCCAGATTCAGGTGAATCGCCGGTGCAATAATATGGCTGGGGTGATCATGACGAAGCTGCAGGATATATTCACCGAGGTCGGTTTCGACCGGCTGAATGCCGTTGGCTTCGAGAAAATCGTTCAGGCCGATCTCCTCCGTTACCATCGATTTACCTTTGGTGACGGTCTTAGCGTCAACCTGTTGGCAGATATCGAGGATGATCTGGTTGGCATCGTCCGTGGTGCGCGCCCAGTGAACATGGCCGCCATTTTCGATCACTTTGGCTTCGAACTGCTCCAGATAGAGATCCAGATGTTCCATAATATGGTTTTTCAGATCACGGCCCTGATTTCTCAGTTCTTCAAACTCGGGCATCCGGCTGACAGCGATGGCGCGTTTTTCCGGAAAACCGGCTTTCAGATTGCCCAGTGCCTTTTGCAGGTTGGCGTCATGCAGCGCATCGTGGGCACGCTGTTTAAAGAACGGGGTATTAATTTGCATCGTCTCGCTCCTTAAAGCTGTTGGGCCAGGTCGTAATCGGCTTCGCCAATGGCGGGAATATCGGTCATGCCAGCCAGCACTTCGACAACGTGACGGGCTTCAACGGCTTTGCCTTCGCGCTTCAGTTTACCGGCCATATTCAGCAGGCAGCCCAGATCGCCCCCCAGCACTGTGTGGGCGCCAGTATTGCTGATGTAATCCGTTTTGTTGGACACCATACGGTTGGATATTTCCGGGTATTTGACACAGAAGGTGCCACCGAATCCACAGCAGGTCTCCGCCTCTTCCATCTCTTCGAGCTCAACCCCTTCAACCTGACTGAGCAGTTGGCGCGGTTGCTGTTTGATACCTAGCTGGCGCAAGCCGGAGCAGGAGTCGTGATAGGTGACCTTGTGATTAAACTGCAACTGTTTCAGTTGTTCTTGCAGGTTATCCATACCGATCACATCGAACAGAAATGAGGTGATCTCAAAGCTGCGGTTTTTCAGCTCCAGGGCGCGTTGGTAATAACGGTCTGCAGGATCGAACACTTCCGGGTAGTAGTGCAGCATACCGATACAGGAACCTGAAGGCCCGACGACATACTCATAACCATCAAAGGCGTCGATGGTCTGACGGGCGATCTCTGCTGTGGTTTTTTTATCACCTGAATTAAAGGCAGGTTGTCCGCAGCAGGTTTGCCGTTCAGGGACTTCAACCTGGCAACCGGCCTGTTCCAGTAGTTTTACGGTGGCGAACGCAACGGAGGGGCGAAACATATCCGCCAGGCAGGTTACAAACAGGCCGACACGGGGGCCGGAAGATCTATTGGGCATGTGCTTTACCGTAATTATCGTTATGAGCCAGGGGCTGATTTATATTTCTTATTAGCAGTGCTTAGTCAGTAGTGCTTAGCCTGTCGTGCTTATTAATTGCATTTTGCAGCGGTGCTAGCGCTTTGATGCTATGCAAGATAGTTAATCAATGGCAGGAAAGAAATGTTACACTGGCAACTGGTCTGACCAAGCAGCGTGAGTTTTTATCTGATGAGTGAAAATCTGAGCGAAAGTCTGTTGTGGCAGCTGAAAGAAGGTCTGTTCAACGGCGAGCTATTGCCCGGTGCAGAACTGCAGTCCCAACGACGTATGGCTGAATCCCAGGGAGTGTCCCGCTCGACGGTGCGTGAGGCGGTGGGACAACTGGAAGCTGAAGGGTATGTTGAGGTTCGTCACGGAGGCAAAACCCGGGTAAAGAACCTGTTGGAGCCATACTTTAATATGTCGGTGGGGCAGGGGGTGGCGCTGGGGGATAATCCTGAATTTCAGCGTCAGGTGCTGGATGTCAGGGCGATGCTGGAAGGTGAGGCTGCATTCTATGCCGCAACCCGTGCCACCGATGCACAACTACAGGCACTGGATGATGAATATCGGCAGATGCAACAACGTGGGCAGCGCGAAACCACCCTGGAAAAAGCTAAGGAGGATCTGCGGTTTCATATGATGATTGCCGAATCATCCCACCATCTGCTGGTGATATCCTTTAGTCAGCTCTTTTATACCCGTTTCTTTAATGCGATCTATGGCGTGCTGACCTGCACCCTGAAAAAGTATGGTCGTTATCCTGATGGTATCCGTGCTCAGCACAGTGCGATTCATCAGGCGATTATGGCCCGTAATGCCGGGGAGGCCCGCGCCGCTGCGGTTGAACATATCCTCTACACCCGGCGTCATCTGGATGACTGAACCGAGCCCCTTGATTTGCCCCGCAGATAGCCTGTCATGAAGGTGTATTGAAATAGCTTTATATTTCCCCTTCCGGTAGAATATGCGGTCGTTGTGCAGCTACCTGGTTTGTAGCCGCGCTTGAATTTTATAGTCTGGCCTGTGGTACTGGTCAGTACTTAACAGATAGTAGGAATAGACAATGCCTGTAATTACCCTTCCCGATGGCAGCAAACGCGAGTTTGCCAATGCCGTTACTGTATTTGATGTTGCCGCTGATATTGGCGCAGGTCTGGCCAAAGTCGCTCTGGCTGGCCGGGTAAATGGTGAGCTGGTGGATACCTCCCACGCCATTACCGAAGATGCTGATCTGGCCATTATTACGCCCCGTGATGAAGCGGGCCTGGAAGTGATTCGTCACTCCTGTGCTCACCTGATGGCGATGGCAGTACAGCAACTGTTTCCGACTGCTCAGGTTACCATTGGTCCGGTGATCGATGATGGCTTCTATTATGACTTTGCCTACGAGCGTCCGTTTACCCCTGACGATCTGCAGAAGATCGAAGCGAAGATGAAAGAGCTGGTAAAAGCCAACTATCCGGTGTCCCGTTCGCTGATGAGCCGTGATGAAGCGGTGGCGCTGTTCGAGGGTAAGGGGGAGAAGTATAAAGTTGAGCTGCTGGAAGCGATTCCGGCGGATCAGGACCTGTCATTCTACTCTCAGGGTGATTTTATCGACCTGTGTCGCGGCCCTCATGTGCCGTCTACCGGTCATATTAAAGTCATTCAAGCTGATGAAGCTGGCCGGTGCCTACTGGCGTGGTGACTCTAACAACGAGATGTTGCAGCGCATCTATGGTACTGCCTGGGGCGATAAAAATGACCTCAAAGAGTACCTGCACCGTCTGGAAGAGGCGGAAAAGCGCGATCACCGTAAGCTGGGTAAGCAGCTGAATCTGTTCCACCTGCAGGAAGAAGCACCGGGGATGGTGTTCTGGCATCCCGATGGCTGGACCCTGTATCAGGGGATCGAACAGTACATGCGCAAGAAATTGCGTAAGCATGGCTATGATGAGATTAAAACACCACAGGTGGTTGAACGTACCCTGTGGGAGAAGTCCGGGCACTGGGATAAATTCTCTGAAGAGATGTTTACCACTCACTCCGAGAACCGTGACTTTGCGATTAAACCGATGAACTGCCCCTGCCATGTGCAGGTGTTTAATCAGGGGCTGCGTTCCTACCGTGATCTGCCGCTGCGACTGGCTGAGTTCGGCTGCTGTCACCGGAATGAACCGTCCGGGGCGTTGCACGGGATTATGCGGGTGCGTGGTTTTGTTCAGGATGATGCGCATATCTTCTGTACCGAGAAGCAGATTCAATCTGAGGTCGCTGACTTTATAGATTTTCTGCACGAAGTGTACAGGGACTTCGGGTTTAATGAAGTGATCTATCGGCTTTCCACTCGCCCTGAAAACAGAGTCGGCAGTGATGAAGTGTGGGATAAGGCGGAGAAGGCTCTGGGCGATGCCCTGGATGCAGCCGGACTGGATTGGGATGAGCTACCTGGCGAAGGCGCTTTTTACGGGCCTAAAGTTGAGTTCTCTCTTAAAGACTGCCTGGGACGTGTATGGCAGTGCGGTACGATTCAGGTCGACTTCTCTATGCCGGGACGTCTGGGTGCACAGTTTGTTAATGAGTCGGGTGATCGCGAAACCCCGGTTATGCTTCATCGTGCAATTCTGGGGTCGTTTGAACGCTTTATCGGTATTCTGATTGAGAACTTTGCCGGCGCATTGCCGACCTGGTTAGCACCAAAACAGGTCGCGATTCTGAATATTACCGATAAACAGGCGGATTATTGCCGCGAACTTGAAGAAAAACTTACAGATCTTGGATTCTTTGCCTCTGCAGACTTGAGAAATGAGAAGATCGGCTTTAAAATCCGCGAGCACACAATTCACAAAGTTCCATATCTGCTGGTCGTAGGCGATAAGGAAGTAGAAACCGGCGCTGTGGCAGTTCGTACCCGCACCGGTGAAGATCTCGGCACATTGTCGATTGAAGAGTTTTGCGAGCATCTGAAGCAGGATGTTGCTCAGAAAGGCCGCAAAGAATAATTAATAGATTGGAGATACAGCTATCAAGCGAGATAACAGAAGAGGGCGTAATGAGCGGAATAAGCCGCCTATAAATGAGAATATCAGCGCCCGCGAGTGTCGGTTGATTGGTCCAGATGGAACACAGATAGGTGTAGTGCCTATTAAAGACGCCCTAGAGGCGGCACAAGAAGTTGGCCTTGACCTGGTCCAGATTTCTGATTCTGATCCTATCGTCTGTAAGGTGATGGATTACGGTAAGTTCCTTTACGAGAAGAAGAAAGAAGCGAATGCTGCGAAGAAGAAGCAAACGCAGATGCAGGTTAAGGAAATCAAATTCCGTCCTAATACGGAAGTAGGGGATTACCAGGTAAAACTACGCAACCTGGTACGTTTCCTTGAAGGTGGCGATAAGGTCAAGGTAACCTTACGGTTCCGTGGCCGTGAAATGGCACACCAGGAGTTAGGTATGCAGCTGTTAAACCGGATTGAAAAGGATCTGGAAGAGCTGGGTGCCGTTGAGCAGCGTCCGAAAATGGAAGGCCGCCAATTGATCATGGTCATAGCTCCGAAAAAGAAAAAGTAGTCTGACGTAAGCGTAAAACCCGTGCTGACTCACTGTGAGCCAAGTACGGGTTTTGTTGTTTATCCGGACGAAAGATAATTAACGAATGCGTGGGGATTTAGTAATGCCTAAAATGAAATCTTGCAGCGGTGCTGCGAAACGTTTTAAAAAGACTGCTAAAGGCTTTAAGCACAAACAGTCTTACACAAGCCACATCCTGACTAAGAAAACGACTAAGCGTAAGCGTCAGTTGCGTCCAATGCTGCAAGTTGCAGCTGCTGATCAGAAACTGATCCGCCGCATGCTGCCTTACATCTAAGTCGTAGTAACCACAAATTCTAAGTTAGGAAGAAAGAAATATGGCACGTGTAAAACGTGGTGTTATCGCACACCGTCGTCACAAGAAGATCCTGAAAAAAGCTAAAGGTTACTACGGCGCTCGTAGCCGTGTGTTCCGTGTAGCTAAACAGGCTGTAATTAAAGCAGGTCAGTATGCATACCGCGACCGTCGTCAGCGTAAGCGTCAGTTCCGCGCGCTGTGGATTGCTCGTATCAACGCAGCTGCCCGCATCAATGGTCTGTCCTACAGCCGCTTTATTGCTGGCCTGAAGAAAGCATCTATCGAAATCGATCGTAAGGTGCTGGCTGATCTGGCTGTTCACGAAGCAAATGTTTTTGCTGCTATCGTTGAAAAAGCTAAAGCTGCACTGTAAGACACCTTTACCTATAACAGGGTAATAACTGATCGTTTAATAGGGGAAGGGTGCAAACTCTTCCCCTATTTTTATCTGGAGCGGTAAATGGAAAACATTGGAATCCTGCTTGAGCAAGGCAAGCAGGCGGCAGAGCAGGCAACAAGCGCACAGGATCTCGATCAGGTGCGGGTTCAGTATCTGGGTAAGAAAGGTCATCTTACCCAGCTATTGAAAAGTCTGGGTTCACTGAGTGCCGAAGAACGCCCACAGGCGGGCGCGAAGATTAACGAAGCGAAACAGGCGCTGCAGGATGTGCTCAATGCACGTAAAGCAAACCTGGAATCTGCGGCACTGGAAGCAAAGCTGGCGGAAGAGACTATCGATGTCTCATTGCCGGGGCGTGGTCAGTCACTGGGCGGACTGCATCCGGTGACAAAAACCCTGCAGCGGATTGAGGAGTTCTTTGCCCGGGTGGGTTATTCCGTTGCGGAAGGTCCTGAGATCGAAGATGATTATCACAACTTTGAAGCGCTGAATATTCCTTCGCATCACCCGGCACGGGCGATGCACGATACCTTCTATTTCAATGCCAACACCCTGTTGCGCACCCACACCTCTGGTGTTCAGGTACGTACCATGGAGAGCCAGCAACCACCGATCCGGATTATCTGTCCGGGCCGTGTCTATCGCTGTGACTATGACCAGACCCACTCACCGATGTTCCATCAGGTGGAAGGGCTGATCGTTGATAAAGATATCAGCTTTGCTGACCTCAAGGGTACGCTGGAACAGTTCCTGCGTGAGTTCTTTGAGGAAGATGTCAAAGTACGTTTTCGTCCCTCTTACTTCCCGTTTACTGAACCTTCGATTGAAGTGGATATCGACCGTGGTGATGGTAAATGGCTGGAAGTGCTGGGGTGCGGCATCGTACATCCGAAAGTGTTTGAGTATTCCGGTATCGATCCCGAGCAGTACACCGGTTTTGCCTTCGGTATGGGGGTAGAGCGTCTGGCGATGCTACGGTATGGCGTTAATGACCTGCGCCTGTTCTTTGAAAACGATCTGCGTTTCCTTAGCCAGTTTAACTAATCAAACAGTTTGGCTGACCAGAAACGGATAACGTCGTTTAAAAGTAGTTAAGAATTTTCGGAAAACAGAATTATGAAATTCAGTGAAAAGTGGTTACGTGAACTGGTAGACCCTGCCACAGATACTCAGGGCATCGCGGATCAGATCACCATGGCCGGTCTTGAGGTTGATGAGATTGTACCGGTTGCTGGCCAGTTCAGCGGCGTGGTGGTGGGCGAGATTCTCTCTGCCGAGCCCCATCCCAATGCGGATAAACTGCAGGTATGTCAGGTCACCGATGGCAATGAAACCTTTCAGGTGGTTTGCGGTGCACCCAACGCCCGTGGTGGCCTGAAGACCGCCTTTGCTAAAGTCGGTGCCGTGCTGAGTGCGCCGGATGGCAGTGAATTTAAGATTAAGAAAGCCAAGCTGCGTCAGGTTGAATCTCACGGCATGCTCTGTGCCGATGATGAGCTGGGTATCTCGGATGATCATGCAGGCATTATGGAGTTGGCGGCCGATGCGCCCGTCGGCAGCTGTTTACGCGAATATCTGCAGCTTGATGATGCGATCATCGATGTAGATCTGACCCCTAACCGTGGCGACTGTCTGTCGATTACCGGTTTGGCCCGTGAAGTGGGCGTACTGAATAAAACGTCGGTAAGCTATGTGGAAGCTGACGTTGTGGTACCGACTATTGATGATGCCTTCCCGATCACTCTGGAGGATCCGGAAGGCTGTCCCCGTTATCTGGGGCGGGTGATCCGTAACGTGAATATGGCGGCTGAGACGCCGCTGTGGATGGTTGAAAAGCTGCGCCGTTGTGGTATTCGCTCGATTGATCCGGTGGTTGATGTCACCAACTACGTGTTGCTGGAACTGGGTCAGCCGATGCATGCCTTTGATCTGAACACCCTCAGTGGCGGTATTGTGGTGCGTAAGGCAACGGCCGGTGAAAAACTGACACTGCTGGATGGCAGCGAAGTTCAGCTGAACGACAACACTCTGGTGATTGCTGATCAGGAGAAAGCGGTCGCGATGGCCGGTATTTTCGGTGGTGAAGCGACCGGCGTAACGGCTGACACGAAAGATATCTTCCTTGAATGCGCCTATTTTAACCCGATTACCATTGCGGGCCGGGCTCGTTCCTATGGTCTGCATACCGATGCGTCTCACCGTTACGAGCGCGGCGTAGACTGGCAGTTACAGAGCAAAGCCACAGAGCGGGCAACCCGGTTGCTGTTAGATATCGTTGGTGGTGAAGCGGGTCCGGTGGTTGAAGCCGTGGCCCAAGAGAGTCTGCCTGCTGCGGCAACCGTGACTCTGCGTCAGAGTAAAGTGAATCAGGTGCTGGCATTTGCCATGCCGACAGCGGAGATCGAAGAGATTCTGACCCGTCTGGGGATGACACTGGAGCGCAGTGGCGACGACGAGTGGAACGTTAAGGTTCCCTCTTACCGTTTTGATATCAGTATCGAAATCGATCTGATCGAAGAGCTGGCACGGGTTTATGGCTACAACAACCTGCCGGTTAAAGTGCCGACTGCCGAACTGAATATGATCGCTAATGATGAGTCTAAAGTGACCATCAGAAGCGTTCGTTCACAGCTGGTTGGCCGGGGCTATCAGGAAGCGGTAACTTACAGCTTTATCGAGAAAGGCCTGGCGGCGCAGTTTGACGATAAGCATGAAGCGAAGGCGCTGGCAAATCCGATCTCTGCAGAGATGGCGGTAATGCGCACGACAATCTGGCCAGGGCTGGTTAAGGTGCTGCAATACAACCAGAATCGTCAACAGTCCCGTGTGCGTCTGTTTGAGAATGGTCAGCGTTTCCTGCCGCAAGGCGATCAGCTGATTCAGGAAAACGTGGTTGCCGGTCTGATCTGCGGTCCGCGTCAGTCTGAAGGCTGGAGTGCTGATTCCGCCTCTGTCGACTTCTATGACCTGAAAGGTGATGTTGAGTCACTGTTAGCCTTAGGTGGCTGTGCCGATCAGTTCAGCTTTGTGGCTGAACGCCATGTGGCACTGCATCCGGGGCAGTCCGCAGCGATTAAGCGCAATGGCGAAACCGTTGGCTATATGGGAGCGTTGCATCCTGAACTGGTTAAGAGTTTAGGTCTGAGCGGTCCTGTGTTCCTGTTTGAGATTATTCAGGCTGTCCTGCTGGACGGTGGCATGCCACGCTTCACCAGTTTGTCTAAGTTCCCGGAGAGCCGTCGTGACCTGGCGTTGCTGGTGGACGAGTCCGTTGCTTTCGCTGATATTCGTGCAATAGCACAGCAGCAGGGGGGAGAATTCCTCACCGCAGTGACGCTGTTTGACGTTTATCAGGGTAAAGGTGTCGAACCTGGTCAAAAAAGCATCGCTCTGGGCTTGACCTGGCAGCATCCTTCGCGCACTCTTAACGATGAAGAGATCAACGAAGTCATTGATTTTGTTGTGTCTGCACTGAAAAATACGTTTGGTGCTACATTAAGAGTTTAATCGACAGGGGTGATTCTGATGGGCTCTTTGACTAAAGCAGATATGGCTGAGCGCCTGTATGAAGATCTGGGGCTGAATAAACGGGAAGCAAAAGAGATGGTGGAAGCCTTCTTTGATGAGATCCGTATGAGCCTGGCTGAGAATGAACAGGTAAAGCTATCGGGTTTTGGCAACTTTGACCTGCGTGATAAACGTGAGCGTCCGGGGCGCAACCCTAAAACCGGAGAAGAGGTGCCGATCTCTGCGCGCAGAGTGGTGACCTTCCGTCCGGGGCAGAAACTGAAAGAACGTGTTGAGGCTTATGAAGGAGACTGATCTGGTCTCGGATGATCTGCCTGCTATACCCACAAAGCGCTACTTCACCATCGGTGAAGTAGCGCGTTTGTGTCAGCTCAAACCCCATGTACTGAGGTATTGGGAACAGGAGTTTGAGCAGATCAAACCGGTAAAGCGCAGCGGTCGCCGCTACTATCAGCGCCAGGATGTGCTGATTATTCGCCAGATCCAGGGGCTTCTCCATGAACAGGGCTATACCATCAGTGGTGCCCGGCAATGGCTGAGTGGTGACCAGGCGGTTGATGACACGGCCCGTTACAAGCAGTTGATTCGACAAACGATTACCGAGCTTGAAGATATTCGTAAGCTGCTGAAATCAGTGAAATAAAGTTGTAAGAAACTTCACAATAGCCCTTTTCAGAAGCCCATGGTTGGCGTAATATAGCCACCTCTTATCGAGACCTCGGTCTCACAGTGTCGGGATGTAGCGCAGCCTGGTAGCGCACTTGCATGGGGTGCAAGGGGTCGTGGGTTCAAATCCCGCTATCCCGACCAATTTATTTAGCTTAAAAGCCTGCTTACTGCGGGCTTTTTTGTGCCTGTTTTTTTCTCATTAAGTCGAGTTTTTCAAAGTCTGCTCTGTTCGATAGGCCAGGCCATTGATGCGGATATGGTGGCGAAGCTGCTCAATAAATCGAGTGGGTTTGTTGGGTATCTTGTGTTTAATGTCATCCATAACTGATTCTTTTT
>NZ_JBNKYN010000024.1:0-55720 GCF_050300915.1 Amphritea sp. | reverse complement strand
TGTTCTACCTGTACAAGTTTAAAAACCTGCCAAGAGTGTCATCTGAACAGTTTGCCCTGTCACCCAGAGACCGGATTATTCCTGAAGGCCAGACACCCCGCGAACCGGCTGAACTGAGCCTGGAAGATGCTGAGCGGATGCGGGAAAAGCAGGCCAAAAAAGCCGCCGAGCATGGCAAAACCAAAAGCTATAAAGCAAACAGAAAGCCAGGTGGCTATTCCAGCAAACAGGAAAACGCCCGGGATAAGCAGGAGCGCTGGAAACCCGGGAGAAAAGCATCTGATGCTCCGAACCGCTCATCTGACTACGATGATGACCCATGGGCAAAGTGGCGGAAATAATGACCTGTCTATAACAACAAAAACCGCCTACAAAGGCGGTTTTTATCAGCTAAACGGACTTAGCCAGACATTATTTGACTCATGCGCCAGGAACCGCAGCGTATGCAACAATTTCACAAAGCATCTCTTCCCGGGCTAACCCTGCGACAACCATTGCAGCACGATTCGGATAGGGGGCGTTAAAGTACTCCGCATAAACCTGATTAAACACCGGTAGATACTCGCGATCGGTAACATAGATCAGTACCTGAGTGACATCATCCATAGTCAGCTCTGCCGCACCAAGGGTGTGTTTAAAGTTTTCCATGGTCTGGCGCGCCTGAGCTTCAATTCCGCCCTCTACAACCTGACCTTCAGCATTGATCGGGATCTGTGCCGTTGATAACTGGCCATTGGCAATAACCGCCCACTCAAGCGGGGCTTTGGAGGCAAACAGGTCAGTTTTTACAGCTTGTTTCATAGCAATTCACTTATATAAAAAATAGCAATTTGAAGTCCGAACACTGTACTTATCTGAGCGTTGCCCGTGCAGCTTGTCCGATAAGAACAAGAATAAAGTCAGGCACTGTGTCTGTCCGCTTTCTCGGAACTCGGACAAACACAGTGTTCGGACTAGGATTTCGTATTAATTAAAGTCCCTGCTCATCCGCCATTTTGCGAGCGATCTGAGGTGCGGTCCAGAGAGAAGGCAGCAAAACCAGCGAGACGGGCACCGCTGTCACCACAATGAATGACTGCAGCGCAGAGATACCGCCAGAACCTATTGAGATCAGCAAAGCGGCAACAACCCCCATCATGATGCCCCAGAAAACTCTGATAGAACTTTGTGGGTGATCCGTTCCGGTCATCACCATAGAAACGGCATAGGTCATTGAGTCACCGGTAGTCGCCACAAAGATCGTTGTCAGAATCAAAAACAGCACGGAGATCATAAAGCCCATCGGCAACTGCTCAGTAATCGCCAGTAACGCAGCAGGAAGATTGAATCCGGTAAAGGGCTCAGAGATCACTCCGGGATTCGCCAACTCATAAGCCAGCCCGCTGCCGCCAACAATCGTAAACCAGAAGCAGGTGATTACCGGAGCCACGACAGAGATCAGCAGGATCATCTCGCGGATGGTACGACCTTTGGAGATACGTGCAACAAACATGGCCATCAAAGGCCCATAGCCCAGAAACCAGCCCCAGAAGAACACAGTCCACCAGTCCAGCCAGCCGGTATCAGCCCGGAACGTTGCCATCGGAATAAACTGATCCAGATAGACCCCAAAGGATTGCAGGAAACCATCAATAATGAATGCTGTCGGGCCAAAGACCAGGATAAACGCCATCAAAATAACCGCCAGAATAACGTTAGCCCGACTAAGCATCTGAATACCTTTGGTGACGCCACTCACCGCAGAAAGGGTATAGATACCGATCAGACCTGCGAGGATCATCAACTGAGTTGAATAGGTATTGGGAATGCCAAACAGTTTCTCCAGACCAAAGCTAACCTGTAACCCAAGAAAGCCGATCGGACCAACGGTGCCCGCAACCACTGCCAGCACGCAGCTGGAATCGACAATAGCGCCCAGAGGACCGCTCATCACTTTGTCACCAAACACCGGGTACAGCAGCGTGCGGGGTTTAAGAGGCAACCCTTTTTCATAATGCAGGTACATAAACACAATACCGGTCAGGCTTCCCAGTATTGCCCAGGCCAGAAATCCCCAGTGCATAAAACTCTGCGCCAGGGCGTTATAAGCAGCCTGAGCAGTACCCGCTTCAGTAGCCGCAAAAAGCGGCGGCGCCGAGGTAAAATGCGCCATCGGCTCAGCAGCAGCCCAGAATACTCCGCCACCCGCCAGCAAAGTACACATAATCACAGAAACCCACTGAAACAGCGGCATCTCGGGGACTTTCACGCCGCCCAGCACCACTGACCCAGTGCGTCCCAACGTCAGAAACAGGCCGATCACAAAGGTTAGTAGCAGCAAAATCTGCCAGTAAGCACCGAAATATTTAGTGGAGGTAGCAAAGGCGGCGTTAACCCAGCCAGACATCATTTCTATATCATAAAGAGCCAGTACGGCAAACAGTACCAGTACACCACCACTGATCAGAAATACTGGAAGATCAACACCTGCCAGTAGTTTTTTTCCGGCCATCTCAGCCTCGTTATTGCATATCTGCTGCCCGGCAACAGTCGCTTGCGTTGTGTTACTCATTTTCGTCTCCTGATGGATCTTTATACTTATTCGTTATCAGGTAAACCTATGGCTCAGACAGGACTCTCAAAGGTTTGAGCCATAGACCTATTTACATGCTTGATTGCGGTTTAAGCCCGGCGTCAAGAAAGTTCAGCCAGTTCAAACCCATGATTTTGGCCACATCCTCACGGCTAAACCCCCGCTCCAGTAGTCCATTCGTCAGATTTGGGAAGTCTCTGCTATCCCGAAACCAGGACAGCGGTCGCGGCCAGTCGGCATTACTTTTTGAACCTTCGCCATAATCCATAGACTTTGACCAGCGTCCATTTCGCATCCATTCCAGGACAGAAAGAGGTTGCTCCTGACACAGATCGGTGCCGATACCGATCTGATCAATGCCCATCATATCGGCGGTGCTGGCGACCATGTCACAGAAGTCACCGAGGGTGCAGTCCGGGCCATTTTTCAGATGAAATGGATACAGACTGAAGCCTAATAACCCTCCGGACTCTCCCAGAGCCCGGAGCACCCGATCTGATTTATTCCGCTTTGCTTCATGAAAACTGAGCGGATTTGCATGGGAGATGACAATGGGACGATCAGAGATTTCGATCGCATCCAGTGTGCTGCGCTCACCGCTGTGGCTCATATCGACAATCATGCCCACCCGGTTCATCTCTTTAATCGCCTGACGCCCAAAGCGGGTAACACCACTGTCTTCTGCCTCATAACAACCACAGGCAAGCAGGCTCTGATTGTTATAGGTCAGCTGCATGATCATCAGATTCAGCTCACGCATCACCTCAATCATGCCGATATCATCCTCAATGGGAGAGCAGTTTTGCGCGCCGAACATGATGCCAACCTTACCCAACTGCTTTGCCAGGCGGATATCCGCGGCACTGCGCACCGGCATGATCAGATCACTGTTCAGTTCGAACAGACGATTCCACTCGGCAATGCGGGTCAGCGTTTCCCTGATCTGTTCGTGATAAACAATGGTGGCATGCACCATCGTTACGCCACCTTCACGCAGCTGTTCGAAGATCTTCCGGTCCCAGTTGGAGTACTGCAGGCCGTCGATAACGATCAACTCTGAATGCAGTGCCTGAGCGTGTTGTTCTTGTATTGATTGCATTAGTCGCCTCCGTTAACCACGGATATAGGTAGTCTTAACGACGGTATAAAACTCTTTCGCATAGCTACCCTGTTCCCGCGGCCCGAAGCTTGAATCTTTACGGCCACCAAACGGCACATGGTAATCAGTTCCCGCCGTTGGGAGGTTTACCATCACACAACCAGTTTTGGCGTTACGTTTGAAATCTGTCGCGTATTTCAAAGACTCTGTGCAGATACCGCCGGTCAGACCGAAGTTGGTATCATTCAGGGTTGCCAACGCTTCGTTATAATCTTTAACCCGGATAATACTGGCGATCGGGGCAAACGCTTCTTCACGGTTAATGGTCATTTGATTTGTGGTTTCAGTGAACAGTGCCGGCTGCATGTAGTAACCTTCCGTCTCCTCAGTCAGCACTTCGCCACCGAATATGAGGTTGCCGCCCTCTTTCTTAGCGATCTCAAGATAGTGAAGGTTTTGCTCCATCTGTCGGGCATCAGCCACGGCCCCGATATGGACCCCGGGTTTCAGTGGATGACCGACAACCAGTTTCTTCATACGCTCTATCATCGCCTCAACGAAACGGTCATGAATCCCTTCAGTGACGATCAGGCGGGAAGACGCGGTACACTTCTGCCCCGTACCACCAAAAGCGCCACCCACCGCACATTCGACTGCGTTATCCAGATCCGCATCATCGAGCACAACCAGTGCATTTTTACTGCCCATTTCCAACTGACACTTGACCAGATTGATCGCAGTAGCAGCAGCCACTTTACGACCCGTTTCAAGAGAACCGGTAAAGGTCAGCGCGTTAATGCCGCGGGAATTGATCAGCACATCACCCACTTCTGAACCCGGCCCCATCACCAGATTAAACGTTCCGGCAGGCAGTCCCTGTCGTGAGATGATTTCAGTCAGCGCCCAGGCTGATGCGGGTACCTGATTAGCGGGTTTCCAGACAACAGCGTTACCAAAAGCCAGCGCCGGAGCGATCTTCCAGGCACCGGTAGCGGTAGGAAAATTCCAGGGCGTGATAATACCGACTACACCCACCGGTTCCCGACGGGTTTCAATCTCAATACCGGGACGCACAGAGTCAGCAGTCTCGCCCATCTGGCGAAGTACTTCTGCCGCGTAATAGTGGAAAAACTGACCT
The DNA here is from genome assembly GCF_050300915.1 of Amphritea sp. Classification (GTDB taxonomy): domain Bacteria; phylum Pseudomonadota; class Gammaproteobacteria; order Pseudomonadales; family Balneatricaceae; genus Amphritea. The sequence goes on along the minus strand of NZ_JBNKYN010000024.1, from coordinate 50,911 downwards.
GAACGATAGGTTTCACCCACTCCTTCCGCCAGTGTCTTGCCCTCTTCCCGGGCCAGCAGCTCACCCAACTCATCTTTACGGGCGATCAGCTCATCGCCAATCGCCATTAATACTGAGTAACGTTGCTCCAGACCACTCTTTGCCCACTCAGCCTGACCGACAGCTGCCGCCGCAATCGCCGCCTCAGTCTGCACCTTATCGGCCTGAGCATAGTTGCCAATCACATCGCTGATATCGGCCGGGCTGATATTTATCACCTGACCCTTATTACCCTCAACCCACTCACCTGCAATGTAATTGCGAAAAACTGAATCAGACATATCGACCTCCTGAATGTAGATGGATCAATCATAGGCCCTGTGCTTTAATAAGAATAATTAATAAATAATATCTACTGATAAGGCTTCCTTATCACACTTTATCAACGACTCCCGATGCATCTGAGGGATATGCCATGCTGCCTGAATTTAAAATTACTCAATTACGTCACTTTGTCTGGGTCGCTGAACTGAAAGGCTTTCATGCTGCCGCGGAAAAAGCTCACCGCACTCAACCGGCGATTTCGCTGTCTATTCGTGATCTTGAAAATAAACTCAGCGAATCGCTGTTTGAAAAGCGTAACGCCAAAACAGCCAAGACAGAGCTGACACCCTTTGGCGAGTATTTTCTGCCTAAAGCGAAAGAACTTATCGAACATCACGACCGGATTTCGGAAGATATGACACTGCTGGCCGAGCATAAGACAGGCCATCTGCGTCTGGCATCAGTGCCTTCCATTGCAAGCCAGGTATTACCCGAGCTGTTATTGGAGTTTGTTAACAATACGCCCGATCTGCATATCAGTTTCTTTGACGATAACTCTTCCGCGGTATACCGGATGGTAGAAAATCAACAGGTAGATTTCGGTATCGCTCACCTGTTTCATGAACAGGAACACAGCGATAAAACCTTTATTCCGATCTGGGAAGATCAGATTGGAGTGGTATGTCCAAAGGATCATCCACTAGCAGAATTCAAAGAGTTACACTGGAAAGAGTTACGCAACCATCGATTGATTGGTAACGGTACCTCCCGCCTGCTGGAAGACAGTGAAGCACGACCTCTGATCGGGCACTCACAATTCTACATCTCCAACATGATATCGCTGATCGCCATGTTAGAGGCCGGTTTTGGCGTAACGACACTACCCCGGTATGCGGTCCCCAAAGAGAGTGAAACCCTGTGCTTTATTCCGTTGAGTACGCCGGTGGTTGTGCGGCGAATCGGTATCGTCACACTGACAAACAGATCGCTGACGCCACCCGCTCAGGCATTGGTGGACTTTATTCTGGCCAGAAGTCGCCCGGCGTAAGCAGGTTCAGAATAAATTTTCAGATCTTTGCCATCTGAAACATCGCTCAGATGCATAGGAAAAATAATAGCTTGAGCTATTTTGATAAGTTTTGTTTATTAGCCGATATAACCTTCTGATTTGTATGTGATCCCTTTTATAGCCCATGATAAATCGCATACAGGCAGGGCATGACAGACAATGGCCGTGATCTCCTCCCTGTAGTGCGCCCTGTATACAATAATTACAAACGAAACCTGTAGCGCGCAGACAGGAGCCTGGACTCCTGAAGGTTTCGGACACATCTATGCTGTTAACTATAAAAAGATGTGCTGCTATTTATGAGGATAACAATAATGACCACGTCTGCTGCAATACAGGCTTCCCTGAGAGGCGATAATGCACTGCCACTGCGCCCGGTTGATCAGGTTATGGATCTGGAACGTCTGGGCGCTATTCATCAGAGCCGACTCAGTTTTATGCGCACCCTGGTCCGCCGGATCATGCGTGAGCGCTGGCAAATCGAACCAGTTCGCTTTGAACTCGACCCGCAGGGCTATGGCTCTGTCGTCTACGAAATCACAACACCCAATAAGTGCTATAGCTTTGTTCTGTTTTCCGATTACCTCTCCCCGGACGAGCGCAACGACCGGGTGATCGCCACAAAGTGGGATCTGACCATGGCGCTGGCAGATGGCCAGGTTGATGATATCTACCTGGAAAAACTGCGCCAGAATGTCCCTAAGCAGGAAGCTGGCCGCGTCGATGCGCGGGTATTCGTACTCTCCCGTGCCAATCGTAGTGCCCGGAATTTCGACTATGTTGTTGATCAGTTAGCCTGTGGCAAACAACCCGATGTCGCCCAGATAGCCCGTGTAGGCTATCTGTATCGAACCACTGCGGTTTACGGTAGCGGTAAGCTGGGTATGGCCGACTGGGAAAAGGTGTCTACCCGCCACCCCGATTTCAACCGTCCTTTCGCTGCAGAGATGTTTGTCTGTCTGATGCTGCGGAACTTCAGTCTGCTTCAGGCGGAGCATATTGCACAGCACCGCACCCCAGAAACCTATCATCCGATGCTGCCAGAGATTAAACGTTTCTTCGGTATCGGCAATTCAACCGGTCTGGGTATGGCTCCCTACCTGATCAACCACCCGTTACTGATTAACCAATGGGTGGAGATGCGGGAACTGGCGCTGGCAAGGGTGCGGGTGCTGGGTAACATCAACAAGCGTATTACTCAGCAATTTCCTGAATTACTGGAACGCTGTGCTATTCATACAGAACAAACCGTCACCGAAGATGCCTGGCAGACAGCCAATAACCTGCAGGTTCTTAAAGATCTGGAAGCGATTCGTGAGCATACGGCTAACGGCATCGGCAGCTGGGATGCTCTGCTCAGATGGAGTGAAGAAAACTGTTCACTGCAGGGACAGGAGATACTGGTGTCAGTAATGCTGGAACTCTACCCAGAACTGGTCGATGAGCTGGAAGATTATCACACCGCCGAGGAGTTTCTGGATCTGGACCCGGTGATGCCCCTGCAGCAGCTGAAGCAGGTCATCGAGCAACGTTACCAGTGGGCGCTGGTGCTGGACTTTTCTGCGGACGGCGCAAAAGACACTTTCTGGTACCGATCTGAAGAGAAAATGGAACCTCGCCTGGGTGATGCCCGGGAGGAGGATGGAAAAGAGAAACAGATGGCACTGGGGGTGGGTTATGCCGTACGCAAATGCTATGACCAGCTGTGTCAGTACATCAGTGAACATCCGCAACACTCCACTGCCCGGTTTATGGTTGCACAGCCGAAACTGCGCGGTATTGTCCGGCGGATTCAGAGTATGAACCGCTGCATCTATGGCGATATACAGGCTAATCTGCTGGACCGGGATATCCTCCCCATGCATCTGTTAAGAGCTAAACTGGCCTTTTTTGGTGTCGGTAAGTTTGATCCCCGGTCAAAACTATGGGTGCGCAATACCATGTTCCAGGGGGCTCCGCTATTGGACGATATTGGTCACACATTCAATGATGACTGGTTCATGCCTCTGGCCCCAGCGCAGCAAGGAGAACTCTGATGCATGTATCTATGATTGAGCTGAAAGCCGCCCTGCGTCGTTGCTTTGAAGCCACCGGTTACTATGTTGGCAACTATGAAGATGCTGCCAATATGATTCTCTGGCTGGAAAAACATGGCCTTAAGGGACTGGATGAGTTGCAGCGCGCCCTGCCCTATATTGGCGATGACAGCAGTAAACCCCTGAGTACTGTGATCTACGAAGACAGCACCTCAGCAATTATCGACAGTAACGGCCGCAGCGCACTGAACTGTATCGCCGCATCTGTCGATCTCGCCCATGCTAAAGCGTTGGAAAATGGCATCGCAACGGTGACAGTGCATAACTGCCATAACCGGATGTTTATCCTTAAAGCGCTGACCGATTGCGGTCGCCGTGGTATCAGTGTGGCCGCCTACTGGAAAAATGGCAATCAGACGGTAACCGAACATACGGCAGCTATTAAAGCTGGCGAACGCTATCCAAGTTACAGTGAAGCGATCACCAGCCTGCCAGCCAACGCGGAAGATAAACAGACGATGACGATTGTTTGCAGTTCGCGGGTTGATCTGACCTCATCACTGCAGCAATCGAAAGGCAACCGGAATGCCCGTTATATAAGCGCTGAGCAGATCCGACTCAATAAAGAGCACAGTGTCGATTTCGGTATCGATATCGATGAAACGCTGTGGGCCGAAATCAATAGAATCGGCGAAGGTGTTCTGGTGGAAAATAGCGAGCGTTCCCGGCAGGGAGCGGGTGGTCGCTAACTCTTCGATATCTGTGAGAGTATGGTCGGTCTGATGTTAATCGGGCTGACCCTGCCGATGACCCGGTTACAGGTTGCACCGCCTGCAACCGGGTCATCTTTTCCTTATTAACGTATACCGCTCCATCTCATCCGCTGGCATACTGACTAATTATTCACCTCAATACAGCGCCCACACCATGTTATATACCCTGCCGGAACTCCTGGCCGTCCTGATCGTAACCTGCGGTATCGCCCTGCAAACAGTGGTGGGAATCGGCTATGGCCTGGTGGCAGCGCCTCTGCTCTATCTGATCGATCCGGTCTATGTACCTGGCCCTATCCTGTTAGTGGGTTTAGGGCTGGCGCTGATGATGGTGATTCGCGAGCGCCGGGAGTTACGCTGGAAGAGGGTAATGCCCGCTATCATTGCCAGAGTTCCGGGAGCCTGGTGCGGGGCCGCTCTGCTGGTCGCGATACCACAGTATGCCCTGAGTCTGTTTTTCGGCTTTTCGGTACTCAGTGCCGTGCTGCTCAGTCTGTGGCGTTTGAGCATTCCCACCACACCGATCAACCTGACCATTGCCGGTTTTATGTCCGGCGTTACCGGTACCGCCACCTCCGTGGGGGGGCCGCCGATCGCGCTGGTGTATCAACAGCAGGACCGGATTACCGCCCGCAGTGAGATCGCCGCCTTTCTGCTGATTGGTACACCGGTATCTATCATCATGCTGATCCATCAGGGCAGCCTCGACTGGCACACCGCCCACCTCAGTCTGAAGATATTGCCGGGGTTATTTTTAGGTTTTTTCCTGGCGCGCCTGATCGACGGAAAGCTAACGACCACCTCGGCTAAACCACTACTACTGGCGGTCTCCGGCGCATCGGCATTGATGGTGACCGTTAAGGGAGTAATTGGCTGGCTGGGGCTCTGACCGCCAGGCTGTGCAATTTTAAGATTAGAGCTGATGGCGATCTTGAAATATAATGCCCCTTTTTCCAACAGGACTCCCCCATGGCAACTATCGGTACTCCCTTCTCTTCGTCGGCCACTAAAATTCTACTTTGCGGTTCTGGCGAACTGGGTAAAGAGGTGGTGATTGAACTGCAACGATACGGTTGTGAAGTGATCGCCTGTGACCGGTATGAGAACGCGCCTGCGATGCAGGTAGCGGATCGTTCCTATACCTTTTCCATGCTGGATGGCGCTGAACTGCGCCGGGTGATTGAACTGGAAAAACCCGATTATATCGTGCCGGAGATCGAAGCGATCTCAACCGATACCCTGGTTGAACTGGAACAGGAAGGTTTTCATGTGGTGCCTACCGCTAATGCCGCGCGCCTGACCATGAACCGCGAAGGTATCCGCCGTCTGGCTGCTGAGGAGTTAGGCATTCCGACCTCCCACTATCAGTTTGTCGATAACTTCACGGACTTTGAAAACGCCGTTGCCGAAATTGGTATGCCCTGTGTGGTGAAACCGATTATGAGCTCATCCGGCAAAGGACAGAGCACCATTAAAAGCGCTGCGGATATTGAAACCAGCTGGACCTACGCTCAGGAAGGCGGTCGCGCCGGCGCTGGCCGGGTGATTGTCGAAGGATTTGTCGATTTCGATTATGAGATCACCCTGCTGACCATCCGCCATATTCAGGGCACCAGCTTCTGCCAGCCGATCGGACACCGGCAGGAAGATGGTGATTATCGTGAGTCCTGGCAGCCGCAGGCAATGAGCGAGATAGCACTAAGCCGGGCGAAAGAGATCGCCGAAAAAGTCACTGGCGCACTCGGCGGCCGGGGTATCTTCGGGGTTGAACTGTTTATCAAGGGTGATGAGGTGTACTTCAGCGAAGTATCCCCCCGGCCACATGATACCGGCATGGTCACCATGATCTCCCAGGACCTGTCCCAGTTCGCCCTGCACGCCCGTGCTATCTTAGGCCTGCCGATCCCCAACATCGTGCAGCATGGCCCATCCGCCTCCGCCGTGATACTGGTCGAAGGCGAATCACAGAACCTGAGCTTTTCTAACCTGGAAGCCGCCCTCGCCGTCCCCGACACTCAGTTACGCCTGTTTGGTAAACCTGAAGTGAAGGGTAAACGTCGCATGGGTGTCGCGCTGGCGCGGGGGGTGGATATCGATGATGCTAAGGAAAAGGCTTTAGCCGCCGCAGCGGCTGTTAAAACAAGTTGTTAGACGTCGCTTCGCCTAAGAGCAGCAGCTAGACGTCGCTTCGCGACTTGCTAGTGGTTAGACGGAAACGTCGTTTACTTGCTAGAAAAAGCATTTTTAAAACCGCCAGACTGGCGGTTTTTTTGTTGGCACAAGAGGCCTCAGAGCAACAATAATGTTTGTCTGACGCTTTATGTTTTGGCACTATCGATGCAGAAAGGATATTGCAGTAAAGCTCTTAACGGTCTTAAGGAAATCAAAGATGAAGGAAAAAGGAGGTGCCGTTTATCAACTATTTCTACTGGCATTGAGCATATACGTTCTCCTTATAGTCTTCTTTGAAACATTCTTAATAACTGACCCTGAAATTTCACTTATCCTTCAAAGAATTGATCTGTGCATTTGCTTTGTTTTTCTAGGCGACTTTTTTGTCAACCTGTATAACGCAAATAATAAGCTTTCATACTTAAAGTGGGGATGGATTGATTTGTTATCCTCTATTCCTCTGGTTGACCCGTTTCGCTGGGGTCGACTTGCAAGAATCGTAAGAATATTAAGATTTATTCGTACTATAAAATCGTTGAAGTTACTTGTTTCATCCATTCAAGCCAGCAAATTTCAAAGCCTGACGTTAGTTGTTATTTTGATTACCTTCGTTGCATATACAGTCTGTGCAAGTCTGATACTGGAACTTGAAAGTAGTTATGAAGGTGGAATAAACACTGCTAATGAAGCGCTATGGTGGGCTTTCCTTAATATAATGAACGCCAAAGTGTCAATCACTCAAGCACAGTCAACCGGGGGCATAGTTGCCACAGTGGTTCTGAATAAAATTGGTTTGCTGTTATTCGCTTATTTCAACGCAATGATTATTGCCTGGTTAATACAAAAAAGAGTATCTATAAATCAAAATTTAGATGCCAACAATACCTGAAAAGCGGCTTAAAAAGCCTAAAGAAAAACAAAGTTTTTCGTCTAGCTACCAGCAGGAGCCGGAGGCTCCGTTCTAGTAAAATACGAGTATCGAGCAGCTATTTGAAGCAGCTGTTGTTCGAGTCCGGACCAGTTTGAGGGCTCATTTCCTATCACTTCTATCCTGCTATCCATCACCTCATCCAGAGCCTGAACTTTCAACACAGAATCCGCCATATTAAAAGCAAAGATGCCCTCATTGGTAATAAACACGGCTTTAAGACGTTCTGCGTCAATACCCATCAGGAGCGGCTCAAGCTCTGAGTAATCGAACTCAAACTCCGGACTAAAAATCCAGCCACTGCTGTAATAGCCTTCGCTCTGATTATCTTTACGCAGATAACCACATTCAGGTATCTCATCGTTTGCCTGAAAATGATCATGCTGATGAGAGGCTTCCGGTTGAGTCACATTGTTATGTTGTGACACAGCCTCCAGCCATCCAGGATCAAGCTGACCATCAATCGCGTTAATAACCGGCGCATCACTGCCCAGTGCCTGCAGATAGTGAATCAATTGCTCAGTTTCATTACCGTTGTACAGGTCTGCTTTATGGGCTACGACCCGATCGGCAACCTGCAGCTGCTGGTTAAAGGTATCATTTTCGGTATAGCGGGAATCTGACAGCTTACGGGCGTCCACCAGCGTAATAGTGCTGCGCAGATCGAGAACATCCTGATAGTGTGGCTGCTGCAACACCCGAATCACCTCCAAAGGGTGTCCCAGGCCAGTCGGCTCTATCAGAATACGATCAGGTTTAGCCTGACGAATTAACTGACTCAGGGCCACCTGCATCGGGATCCCCGCAGCACAACACATACAACCACCGGGCACCTCCCGCATAAACACCCCGGTCGCTTGCTGCTCATTACCCATCAGGCTGGCATCAATGCCCACCTCGCCAAACTCATTCACCAGTACCGCCCAGCGCTCATCGACAGGTTTGTGGTTTAAAAGATACTGAATGGCGGTGGTTTTACCCACGCCAAGAAAACCGGTAATAATATTGGTAGGAATCTGACTATACATCGAGGTAATCTTTAACAGGCGATTTTGTTACAATATAACAAAATATCCTTTATACGTCACAACTTTCGTCTTTCTGAAAGCACTCATCCTCCTGAATGCACGTTATGCAGGAGCAGCACAAATTGAAAGTACTGCGGCTATCAGTCGCGTAACTCTCGCTCCAGCTGCGCAAGCTTAACCATCATCGCCTCATTCTGATCCGCTTCAGCCAAAACCTGATAGATATGAACAGTATCTAAAAACTGATGATAACGACTGTCTGATTTAAGCACGCTTTTATCAGCAGATGAACTTTGCAACAACAATAAAGAGTAATCATCAATGTCTGTAGTCGACCATTTGTCCAAATCGAGCAGAGCATACATACTGCGTAATAGCGGCACAGCGGTAACAGGTTTTGCCGACAAACTCACATTACCGTCCTGCAGAACGGGTGGATTCCGATCATCCTGTATGCTTAATAGCCAAATCACCACGCCAATAACCAGCAGCAGTAAGACAATAATGACACCCCTCATGCCGGTTATGCTGTGCCTTGCCGTTTTGGCCCCAACCGCTTCAAGGTTCTCGGTAAAATCTGAGGATTTCATACTTACCTCCGATTTGTTATCAGCTGGCAGCATGTCCGGTTGCAACTCAAGCAGAGAAAAGTGAGGTTGAGTTGCCTCCTCGAGAACCACTTCAGTAGCAGGTTGAGTCCGGTCAGTACTATTTACTAAATGATCGATAAAACGCCGCCGAAGCTGTCGGTACTCATGAGTATCTAGTTCACCATTGGCATAACGGCAACATAGTTCATATAAACTCCGGCTCATAGTAGCCTCCTCTAGAGTTCTCTCACCAGACGGAATCCGGTGGTTGTATCAGTCGAACCGGATATCGGAACTGACATTGAGACCGAACAATCAGACATCTTAACCTGATAACTCCCCCCCATCGCTTCCAAACCAGATCCACTGCGCACCAGCTCCTGAGCATTTCCCAGGTAATTAACCAGTCCCCAGGCATTCGGTTTACCCTGCTGAACACTGACCAGGTCGCGCCCCTTGAGAATCTGATCTCCCCGGGTTAGTCGGCAGTTATAGTTTTGTGGCTGATTACTACCGGTTGCGGTCGCTGCATTCACCCACTCTGCTTTAGCAGGCAAACGGTAAAGGTGTCCGGTGATATTACTCAACCATGCAGCGTAGTTATCTATCTGAGCCTGACCAAGCCCTGTCGCCGGGTGCTTTTCGGCACCCGCCAGACCTTTACATTCACCGGATAACTTACAATAGAGGTTGTAATCCTGGCGGGAAATCTCAAATTTACTGATCGCCAGACTACTACCGCCATTGGGAACAACAATCATAAAGGGCGCTTTATTTTCAGCGCCTTCCGCCAGCATATCCCAGCACACAGCAACTGAGCGAATCCCTTTGCCTGCCAACTCTGAACTACAGATACGACCTGAAACTGGCGGAGACTGGCGCGCTGTTGATGATGTTGGACTACTATCTGTCTGGGACAGCACTTGTTGAGTATCTGCCTGACGCTGAGACTGTACCGAAGATGGCTCCGGCGACGGATTATCTGGTTGAGCATTTTCGCTACCTAACCTGAGTTGCTGTAGCTGAGGGTAGTCAGGAAATAACTGCTGAGCTTTTTCTAACAGCTGACGAGCCCGCGTTGGCGACCGATGCTTTAAAGCATTAACCTGCGCAACAATCGCTCTCTGCAGATCCAGACTCAGTTGCTCATACTTATCCGGCTGCATTCCCGGCTGCAACTCAGAAAGCAAGCTATAAGCCCGTTCAAGGTTGTTAGGATCCGGTTTTTTAATCGCCTGTCCAATATGATACAGACGAACACCATCCTGATAACTGGCTATACGCTGATCGATCACAGACTGATCAGCCACAAGATCCCGTGCACTTTGTAGCAGCTTTTCTGCCTGAGTGAAGCGCTGTCTTGCCGCCAGTTGATCCGCTAAGCGTAGATAAACAATCTGAAACGTCTGCGGAGCTTGCTGAGTAATAAAGGGGTCATCCTCTGCTAACAGCGTTTTTAATCGGTTAAAGGTTTGTCCTGCCGCTGTCAGGTCATTGGCTTGTATCTGGGTATCAAAAGTCTGCTTAAGACCGCCAATCTTAGCCTCGCTCTTACGCTCAGCCTGCCGTTGTCGATACAGGTTTTCTGCGCTAACTAGCGCTTTTTTTGGCTCATCCAGACTAAAGGATGGATCGTATTGCGCAGCCTTTTCAAGGCTATCTCTGGCAGCATTAAACTCATTTTGCGCCAGTAAACGCTGAGACTGCTGCGCATAAATAGCGGCAATCCGGCTATTAATACCTTGCAAATATTCCGGCTCATTCTGCTCAGCTTTAAGCCGCGCTAATAGATTGGCAACCTGTGTTTCCCATTCCGATGATACCCTGGCATCGGTTAAAACCTCTTCTATCTGCTGCTTAAGCAGCTGCTGCTGTTGCGCTTTTTCTTGCAGAGAAACCTTATCGAAACGGATCTGAAACTGCGCCAACAGGTCGGTAATGCCGGTCTGACCGGGCAATAAACGCCTGCCATCCTCAAGAATACGTATTGCCTCAGTAATATCGGTATCAGCCGCCGCAAGTGCCGCTGTGCTATAACGTTTAACAAGTCGCTGCCGTCCCTGAATCACAATTGCCGGATCTGTCACCTGCGTTTCGAGACGATCAAGAATATTCTGTGCTTTACGGGTGCTACTATCAGACAGTTGCGGATCACTTAATACTGCCTCCAACTCAGCCAGTAGTGAGTCCTGCTCCTCCCGACGCTTTTGCGCCTGCTCGGCTAATGCAGAGACCTCCAGTTGCTGCACGCTCATCTGTTGGCGCTGCTCCAGCTTCTGCTGTTCATAAACAAGACTCTGTTGCAGCTCCGGACTGACCTCTAACGATGGAATTCGGGCCAGCGTATCAACGGCACGTTGCCAGTTTTGTTGCTCCTGAGCCACACGGGACTGTTTGATCAGTGCTGAGGCTAAACGGTCAGACACCGCGATAATAATTCGCTTATCTGACACCATCGGTTGCAACTCGCCGATGCGTTGCTCAGCCTGATCGATACGCTGAGCGGAAATATCTGCATCAATATCAGCAACCCGTCGATCAATCTCTTTTTGGTATTCGGTTTGTGAGCTTTTTAATGCTTGTTCAAGCTGAACCAGGCCTTCAGGGCTGAGAAGCTGTGCAAATGTCGTCGACAGTGCAGAGGCCTGCTGCCAAAGATATTGGCGAGTGAGCTGCTGCTGTTCCGCAAGCAGTAATTCCACAAGCGTATCCTGCAACCGACTGACCCTGAGACTGCCAGGTTCCAGCTGTTTGAGTTCCTGAATATCCGGGCCTGCGGCCGCAAAGCTACTGAGACTGTTTGGCGCCAGTCTATCCAGACGTTGATTCAGTTCAGCAATACGCACTGAGCGGTTATAGCGCAACTCTTCCTGCGCAAGATTACGTCGCGCACTTTCCAGCTCAGAGTTAGCAGGAAACAGTTTACCCGAGGTTGTACCTGCTTGTCCGGCAATAGCGAATTGTCGTTGTTCACTTAATTCGGTCATCGTTTCAATAAACTTAACCGGCAGCCGGGCATCACTCAGCATGGCGCTACCTGGGTCTACCTTTCTGATACTCGCTAACAGCTGTATCAAAGACTCGGATGCCCCGGCAAATTCTTCTGCGGGAAGTTCGAGTACAGTATTCAACTCATTATTCAGGTCATTAAGTCGTGCCGCCTGCTGCTTTATCAGTTGTTCCTGTTTATCCGACAACCGCCGGGAATCTTCGTAAATTCGCAACGCACGGTCGGCCAGTTGCTGGGCACGGCTATAGGCATCTGCATCAGCATTAAGACTGACCTGTTGCAAAAAATATCGGGTCAGTTCACGCTTCACCTGCACATCGTTGAAAAATTCACTCTGCTGTTCGGCATCCATCGCCTGAATCCGTTCCAACCACTCATTTACTGCGTCTTCGTCCAGATTTGTCAGGTCATCAACAAAATTATCGATCTGCTTCTGTTGCCACAGATTACGCAGAGGAAAGTAGGATACGCCGCACACAAACAGAAAAATTAAGACCCAGACATACCACCGACTCATCAGGCTATGACGCTGGTATTGAGGCATAAACTGTTGCAAGAAAGCATCGACACTTTCGGTTCGCTGGCGTTCATCAAATGCCAGCAATTGCCTCAGTGCTTTATTCTGATTTCGGCTAAGCTGCTTCAGCTCAGCCATCTTCATCCCGGTTTTCCAGGCTTCATCAGCTGGTACTTTCTTCCCATCACGGATGAACGGGTGTTTGCCGGTTAGCAGTTCATAGATGATACAACCCAGCGCATACAGATCATCCCGGGGATCCGCATGTGGTACCCCTGCCAACATCGCTGGCGATGCATAGCTGGGTGTCAGGGCACCCAGCTCTCCGGCGTCAAAACTATCTTCCTGAGTCGTACCCGACTTTGCCGCCCGGGCAATGCCGAAATCAAACACCTTAACCTGACCACCATCAAGAAAGATATTGCTGGGTTTCAAATCAGAGTGCACCACGCCCTGTTGATGGGCATACCCCAAAGCGCCGGCCATACCTGCGGTATAATCGAGCACCGTAGACAGGGGAAATCCTGTTGGATGATTTTTTATCACTGCACTTAAAGGAGCACCACGCATCAGCTCCATGGTCATAAACACATGCTCCCGATCCCGGTCGAAGTCAAATACATTGACTATATTCGGGTGGGCCAGATTTTGTGTTTTACGCGCTTCCCGCTGCAACGACCTGAGAGATTCCGGATGCTCTCGAAAGGTTTTATTCAATACCTTTATCGCGACCAGACTATCGATATCCTGCGCATCAATACGGCGCTGATCTTCCGCTTTATAGACATCGCCCATACCGCCACAGCCAATAAACTCAACCAGACGGAACCGGTCTTTAATCAAGGTGCCGACACCGATAACCGACTCTTCTGGATTATCAGTCGTAAAGGGTTTGCTCCAGCGAGAGGTACTGGTGCCAGTTGACGTCACCGTTTCCGTTTTCGTTGTGAATGCCGTTGACCTGATCTGATTTCTTTCTGAATTGTCGCCAGGCTTTGCGGCACCTGGACAGTAGGCGGCCAGATGAGTTTTATCATCTTCGTCCTGTGGCAACCCCCTGCTTTGCGGAGCCCGCATGGAGGTTTGCTCGTCGCGGGCAATACTATCAATTCCCGCTGACACAGCAGCGCTCAGTATTTGAGTCTGTTCATCAGTGACGGCATATTCTGAGCGGCTCTGATCGATTGTCTTCATCAGGGCACTGAGGTCACCCTCACTGAGTAGTTGACGCTCGGCCATCTGCTGCAAGCCAGTCACGACTGTCGCGGTTAAATGAGGCTGATGGGAGATAAGTGTAGCAACAGTTTCAAGTAGCCGGTCGAATGTTGTATGTCCATGCAAATACTGCTTTAGCTGATGTTTAAAATCCTTCATGCGCTGTCTGCTATTCCTTTATTCAGGCAACTGCCGGATTTTCAATCAATATCAATGTAATATTATCCCGGCCACCACGTTGCAGGCAGCAGTCCATCATCTTTTGCGTCAGTTGCTCCAGCGGAAGATGACGCTGAGCCAGAAACGCCGCTATATCAGCATCAGAAAGTTCTTTATCCAGGCCATCACTGCAAATCAGGAAACGATCCCCAGCATGCAGATTACGGATATCCATATCGATATACAGAGAATCAGCAGCACCCACCGCCCGGGTAATCACATTCCGCTCAGGGTGTATCAGGGCCTCTTCCGGGGTTAACCGGCCTTGTGCAACCAGCCCCTGAGTGTAGGTGTGGTCAACGCTCTCCTGCACCAGCACGCCATTACGATAAAGATAGATGCGGCTATCTCCACACCAGTAAAGCAGATAATAGTCTGCCAACAGTACCAGGCCTGCTACTGTCGAGCCAATTATCTTCTGATCATCTCCTGCCAGCTCCAGCAGCTTACGATTAGTTTGCAGCAGGATATCTTCCAGCAGATCAACACTGTCTGAAACATGGGATTGTTGTTCAAACATCTGTAACGAATCAACAATCAACTGACTGGCAACATCCCCGGCAAAATGCCCCCCCATACCATCAGCAACAGCCCAGTGAGCCTGTTCAGGCTGGCTCAGAAAAGCGTCCTCATTATGTTTTCGTACGTTACCAACTGAGGTCAAGGCACTGCTGATATAACGACTGGAAACCAGCGGAGTTTCAACCGACATAAACCGCTCCATGGTTATAATTCATCTATCTTCCCGTTAAAAAGAAGCGAAACTGGGACGCATCCGGTAAGCCATTACTAAACCAAAGCTGAGGCTCGATAGTTTCGGAGCCTTCACTCCACCAGACCGTCGGATGGCTGTATTCAGACGTTAAATCCAGATTACGCAGATCAGCACGCTGCAGTTCAAGGTTGTGCATAACCACCACGGGTTTGACGGCCCGATACAGATCAACTGAGGGGTATGCGGGCAGCAATTTCAAACTAGCCACCTGGTGGCAAAACAGCGGAAAGTCAAAGTTATCCTCAAGTGAGTCAAACAGCAGCGTTTCAATCTGCATCAGTAACTCCTCCTGATCTTCCAGTTGTTTCAGGCAAACAAACGGGGTGGAAACCGGCACCGCTATCAGACAGGGAAACTTGCGTCCAACACTATCAATACTGGGGATAAAAACGCCCAGCCAGCCCTGACTATCGACAATGCCCGGCGAGATATAAAACTGCCAGACTGGCGCGATCATATAATGCGCGCTCCAGTTATCGTTCATATAGCCTTTACTACTGGTCATCCCTTGCTGTAACCAGCGATCGAGATTAGCAATACAGTTGCGGCTAAGGCCACGACTGACAAAATCCCCTTTGCAGGGAACTTTACCGTAAAAACCACTCTGCACCGGCCCCATATCAGAGGGATTCCTGACAGCGGAATCCCGCTAACAAATCATCAGCAAAGGGATTAATGACACTTTTAGCTCGCAGTTCAAAAGCGGCACTCAACCCCTCCTCAGAAAAGTTCACTTCGTACACCGCCCGGTTATCGGTTTTGTTCAGCTGCGATTTATTCAGCAAACGAAACCAGGCCCAGGGACCATCTTCAGTGCTGGATTTAACCTCGCCATTAAGTCCTTCGAAACGCAGACGCACAGTGTCACTATCGAGCGAAGGCCAGGTGACCGCACTGGAACGACGAGGCCCGTGACGATAGATCACTTCCTGTGAGCCGATACTGAGAAAGAACTTTGATGCATCTGTATCCAGCCTCACCGGTCGCATCACGAAAGGTACCGACAGTTCGCCATTACGAAAGAATGTTTCTTTAATATCGTTCGCTTTCTGCAGCTGAAGCAGGGTCTCCTTAGTCAGGCCGATCTTCTGACCATCGACCTCACGCTCAACCCAGGTACGCCCTTTGGTATCAATAAAATCCCGGAGGTAGGTATTAACAAAACTGTCCAGGGTGCCATCCGGACCAAAGAAGCGACTAAAATCCTCCAGGGTCACTTCGGAGCTGGCATTGGCGTTCACCGGATAACGACCTTCCAGGAAGTTTTTACACTCATAGGTCACCTGAGACTGCCACAGCTGATTCAACTCGGTTTTGGTGTTGTCCAGTACAACCGACCAATTCTGCGCCCCCAGGGCCCCCAGCCACCCCTGCATCATCTCGGGCATATCCGCCTGGTAGCTGTTCACTTTTGCCAGTGGATCGGTTTTATTGCGGGAGATCCGTCCCTGAACCGCATCAATGGCGCCGGTACTGGAGAATGATGAATTAGCAGCATCATCCATATAGCTACTCAATTCAGCCAGATCCTGACTCAACCGGTCCAACAGCGAAGAACTGCCACGCTTCTCCATTAACTTGTAGTACGGCGTATAATAACGCTCAACCTGCTGCCCAAGATCGCCTCCCAGATTATCGAGCAAGCCCGCTTTTTTGGCATCACGCATCAGGCGACTAACCTTCTGCTGCTTCACAGCTACGCCCTGATTAACACTGGAGAGCGTCCGCGCCAACTGATCAGAGCCCTCGCCCTGCTCTGCCGAAAACGGTTTTGTCAGCGTCGTCTCCTCATTCAGGGTCTCCACTAAATGACGTAACGGGCTATCCAACCCTGCGGCAACCGAGATCTGCCGGATACTTGCTTCCGCATTGGCCGGGCGCTGCATCGCCATATCATTGATCATGTCATCCCAGTGCTGAATAAAGTCGTCATAATACAATCCGAGCACTTTACGCTGCAGGGTATCGCTGTCCATATAATGACGCGACTGATAGCGATCACCCATCACCCAGTTATTGTCGATATATTCCTTTGAAAGCGTGGTGCTGTTGGGTAGAAACAGTGTGTAGAAACCCTGTTTGGTAAATACGCCAGGCATCACAAACGTCGTCAGGTCACCGCCATGCTTACTCTTAAAAAGATCAAACGCATAAGGGCCAAACACCTGATCCAGTGCCAGGTCATGTTTATGTTCCTGATTCAACTCTCTGAGGATCGCCTGATAGACCTGTTTTTCTAACGGATCGGTCGACAAGATTCGCCGGGCATGGGAGACAATCTCCTCATTCAGTGCGACCGGCAGGAAACCATTCTCCATCAGCACCTGCATATGTCCGCTCAGATCATTGACTACCTGCTCGTCAAGGGCATAGGATTCCTGCCAGTCAAGCACCGCCCAGGTGGTTAGTAGCTCAGCATCATAGGGTTTTACACCGCCATACATCAGGTAGGTTTTAAGCAGTTCATAAAGGCTGGAGGTCTGCTTAGGATCACTGGCAATAATCAGCTCTTCAATCCGCGCGGTCAGCACCGGCAGCAGTGCACTTTGCAATAAGTTCAGATACGCCGAACGCGCCCCCTCAGTAAGGGTATACCCCTGATACAACCCGAAGGTATGATCGACACCCGTATCATCATAAAGCTTGGTTGCATCACGTAACGTATTCAACTCCGGCAATACCGACAGAAAATCGGCTTCAAACATCGGCACCTGCACTGACTGCTCAGAAAAGCGGGTATTTAGCTGGGTCAGCTGCTGAATCTTTTGTTCATTATTCACGAATGACCAACTCAGCAGCCCAGTACCAAGCAGAAATACCATCAGTGCGCCGCTAACAACCAGACGTTGCATCCAGCGACGTCGCCTGATCAGTTGCTGGTCAACTCCAGCGATACCAGCTTCGACAAAGATCACCCGCTGTAACAGGTTTTTGAGAAAGAAACTTTTACCGCGACCACTGGCGCCCACCAGTGTCGAATTATTAAAGCCAAAGCTCTTTGCCAAAGTCCCCAGCAAGCGGTCAATGGGAGTCCCGGCCTGAGTCCCACTGGTAAAGTACACCCCCCGCAGCAACGCCCCCTCGCTATAGCGATTGGTACTGAAAATATCTCCCAGAAAGATCGAAATAATATCCCGAAGCCCGGCAAACTGACGGGGAAAGCCCATAATCAGAGTGCGTTTATCAGGATCCTGCTCCTGATATATCCGCTCAATCAGTTGCTGTTCCAGTCGAAGCGTCAGTGCGTCAAACCTGTCTGCATAATCATCAAGATTAAACTGCGGCCGACCAGATTCGGGCAGCTGAAACGTTTCACCCCACACCTGTGCCCGGGCGTCACGGTCATAATGGCCAAAGAACTCACTGAAACCGGAGATCAGATCACACTTAGTAAAGGTAAAATAGACCGGTGCTGAGATCCCAAGATGCTCATTCAACTCTTCGATACGACGCCGTATAGTCTGCGCATACAACGCTCTTTCGTCGTCGGATTGCTGCATCAGATCAGCCACGCTCATGGTCACCAATACGCCATTCACTGGCTGTTGCGGGCGATTCTTTTTCAGCAGATCCATAAATTGCTGCCAGGCGGCACGGTCAACCGATTCATGGCTATCCTGAGTGGTAAAGCGGCCGGCAGTGTCGATCATCACTGCCTCGTCGGTAAACCACCAGTCACAATGACGCGTGCCACCAATTCCCTGAATTGCCTCGCTGCCCATCCGGTCGGCCAGAGGAAAGTTCAGTCCGGAGTTAATCAGTGCAGTGGTTTTACCCGAGCCCGGTGGGCCAATGATGATATACCAGGGCAGCTCATACAGGTTAGTGGCTTTACCGGAGCCGCCCTTACTGTTGCGCAAAATCTGCAACGCTTCATCAAACCGACCACGAATAATTGCTTGCTCATCCTCTCGCGCACTCTCCGCCATATAGGCCTGATCCAGCTGCTCACTCCCCAGATCATCCAGCAGTTGTTCATTTTTTTTCTTTTGCCGCCAGAAAAACAGGACTGTGATGCCTGCCCAGCAGAGTACAACGATCACAATCGCCAGAAGCCGGGCAAATTCGCTGGCCAGAAAATAATTTTCGGCGATGGCAAATAATGGCCCGATAAACCAGATCAGCAATGCGAGACAGATAATCCCGATACTCTGAATAAACCATCGATTGGTGATAATCCTGATTAACTTTTTCACGTGTCTTCCTGTCAATCCCTGAACAAAACATGCTCGCATTAAGGCATTACTATTTTCGCAGCAGAATCTCGACCCTGCGGTTGAGTGCCCGGTTCAGATTGGAGTTATTCTCCACCAGCGGAGCGCTGGAGGCTTTGCCCTCAACCCGCATCACCACCCCCTCTTCCAACTGACTGAGCAACACTTCAGCAACGGACTTAGCACGGGCTTGTGACAACGCCCAGTTAGAGGGGTAACGGGTTGAGAAAATAGGCACATTATCGGAATGTCCTTCGATGATAATCGGCTTACCCACACCTTTAAGCTGCACACCGATTCGCTCTACCAGAGAGACAAACTCATGGGACAGATCGGCTTGCCCTGAAGGGAACAACCTTGCATGACGTAATCGCAATCTGACCTGATTTTCCTCATCGATCAGTTCGACGGTTCCTGCTGCGAGCTCTTCCACTAACACGGGTTCCAGCAAAGCAAAATAATCGATCTTTTCAGGCATCAGATCAGGCTCAGGCGCGGCAAACAGCGGCGCGGCAAGACGATCAATATTTACCGGTGTTACTTCAACAACAGGGGTACGACTGATACCGGCAAACAGCTCCATCAACTGATCAGACTTTTGCGTTATCTTCCAGATAAACCCCAGAAACGCAGCCATCAACAGGAAAAGACAAAATGCCCAGATCACCCAAAAAGGTACATAACGGGCAATACCAATACGTCGATCAGACACACCTTCCCAGTGAGGGGATAGCCCTTCCGGTTCATAATTGCGGTGTCGATTAATGAGGATATAAAGTTCGCTGCGCAAACGGTCCAGCTCCCGACGACCATTAGCCATGCGCCGGTATTTGCCTTCAAAGCCCAGGGAGAGGCACGCGAAATAAAACTCCAACAGCTCGAGATTACTTGCCGGACGTTTCATCAGCTCATTCAGATAACTAAAGAAGCGCTCGCCACCCCAGGCCTCCTGGTGGCGGGTAATCAGCAGACTCTCACTACCCCAGCGGCTGTTACTGCCCCAGGGAGTATTGAGTACAATCTCATCGATCAGGGCACACAAGGGATAACTGATATACTCACTGTTCTCCCGTCCTCCGGACACTCCCCAGCCCTGAGACTCATACAGTTGAATCTGATCCAGCGCATATCGACGAAACTCTTCGAGATCAGGACACTCAATCGTATTCTGTATCTTCCCCAGAAAAGCCAGCAATGGAGTGACCAGTTGAAGCAGTGGATTTTCCCCCTGCGAGAGCACTCCCTGGGCAACAGGCCCTGCACCAGAATAGTCATAATCGGTTGCAGGGGATCTCAGTGGCTGGCTCATAGGTTGCCCGTGCTGAACATAGTCGGTATGAGGAGCCGGCTGTCGCGAAGCCAAATCAGTTGGTCGCCGGTCAGGAGTTCCTGTGTTGCGGGGTTTACGCCCTCCCGGCATCGGGCGAATTACGGTTTGATCATCCATGATATACAACTATCTATCTGCGTTTAATGGCCCAGAACTGGCATTCAAGCCCTGGGAACTCGCCTCCCACATGAAAAGCGATACCGCCGGATTTATCCAGCTCTTTCCAGATCTCATGACTGGTATCGAGTTGGAAGTAGGTAAACCCTGCGTGGTACGGAATCTCCCGTGGCGCTACCGGTAACGGAGCGATGGGAATACCCGGCAATGCACTGGTAATAAGCTCGCGTATGCGTTCAACCGGACCAATCTTGATCTGTTGTGGAAACTGAGTACGGAGTTTTTCCTGAGCAACCTGAGCGCTGACGGCAAAAATGAAGTCCGCACTTTTTAGCAGTACACGATCGCGAATTCTGGCTGCCCTAATACCATACTGTTCAGGAGAGAGAGGAATACCTTCCGCTATCTGCTCAAGTACTGTGCCGAAGCAACCTTTCAACTCTTCCAGTAAGGGAAGAAACGTACCAATCAGATTATCCTGCTGATACTCAGTAAACTCCGGGGGACGCTTTTCCGGCTTCATAAAGGTCGCCAGTTCGCCCACCAGCTGTAGTAACCGCTCATACAGCTCCAGTGGTGACATCTCCGGCACCTGACGGTACAACGACAATAAAGGGTCAAATCGATTCAACAGCTGAAGCAACATAAAATCTGTCACTTCGGCAACGCCCCCTTTACCGCCGGAACTACTCACCCGGGCTGCGAGCTCCCGTGCACGGGTAGTCAACATCGATTGCAATTCAGTGAGAAAATTCTGTAACAGGTCAGACGCGCCAATATCTAACAAAGGTGGTATAAACTGCTGACGCAGACGGATCTGGCCGCCTTTTACTTCTTCAATTTGCGCAACCGCCAATCGGGTATAACCATCAGGCACCTGATTCTCCGAGTTCTGCCGGGCATCCTCAATAAACAGACGTAAGCGCAACTCTCCGACCTGAATACTGGTCTGCTCATTTTGCACCGAAACCATATCAGCGACTTCAACAGATTTTGGCAGATAGCGCACCAGACTATTACGATTGTCGTTGCTACCAACTTCCGTAATACCTGATTGTTGCAATGGAATTGCCAGATAAATTATCGCATCGGAGATCGAGTCATTAACCAGCACAGGCAGCGGTGGTGCATCGCCGGTATGCATATCAAAACTGGTACCATCAGCAAAACATCCGGCACAATCGTCCAGTGAAACCTCACCAATTTTCAGATTGGCGGAATTAACTTGCAAACGGGAAAAGCCCCAGTTAAAGCAGGTGATCGCACGAATGCGGTTATTAATTTCCTTCAACAGATATTGGTCATGCTGTTGAAAATGCTGCGGCCGAAGGAACATACCTTCATGCCAGATAACTTTATTCGTCACTCCGTGACTCCACTTCAAAATCCAAAATCAGACGCTAAATCACAAAAAAAGCTATTCAATCGAGCAGGTCAAGTGCCAATTGATTGTCCTTAAGCCGAACCTGAACCGACTGGTCCTTCTCTGCGTTTACGGCAACCACTTTTTTCATCACACCGTTGTCAGTATTCTGAAAAGCGGCCAACACACCAACAAATTCGGTATTTTTATCCAGCAATGTTTTTTTAATTGCCGATCCTCCGGGATTTACAATCATCTCATCACGTAATAACAGGTCACCCGACAACAAAGCACTGTCGTTATCATAGAGGGCAAAAAAGTCACTCTCTTTAAACAGCGCATCATCTTCTAACTGATAGATACGCACGACTGTCGGGGAGGGTCGTCCATCGAGATCCTGATTAACAGCGGAATCCGCAATAACAGAAACAACCAGCTCTGGGGGTGGAGGCGGTGGCTCATCATCAGACAGCATATCTGAAACAGTTGAGCAGCCATTTAGCAGTGTGGTGGCGAGAAGCAGCATAAAAATTTGCCGCCAAAATCGCTCCAAAAATCCCTGGAACATAATGAACTCCCTTTCTAAGAAGGTGAATTAAACCCCAAATCTCCTGTTTATTGCAATGTTCTGGAGCAATAGATATAAAAAAACCGACCCGCAGGTCGGTTATTAGCAGACATAAACCCGGGTTATCAGGCTTTTGGCAGACGCCAGTCATCAGAACCAGAGGTTCCGGCAACTTCATGAGTCCAGCTGATCTTACGATAAGTGAAGGCAACATCTTCCATGTGAGTGAAATGTTCCATTGCTGGATCCTGACAGTTAGGCATATGCGCCTTGATATCAACAATCATTGCATCTTCCAGCACATGAGTGAAGTAATGCTCTTGCTGACCCGTCATAGAGGTGCGGTACCATTTCAGCTCGATACGCGGCAAACGTTCACCACTGGTCAGCGCTTCGAACAGTTTAGGTGAAGACTTGTCATAAATTTTGGAAATAACCAGCGCATCATGAACACGCTGACCACTTGGCTGACCACTTTGTGGGTCGCGAGGAATCATGATCTGATGGGAAAAGCCCTGAACGGTAATTTCGTTCTCATGACCTTCCTGGTAACGATTCCCCATAGACTCCATGCTGTTAGCGCCTTCGGTGATATTACCCTGAGTTTCGCCCTGAATGGACATATAACCTGGTGTTGGCATTTTTTCTCTCCTTAGATAGTGATGTTAGCCTGCCAGGTTTAAAGCATGCTTCAAGCCAAAAAACAAAAATATGTTTTATTTCAAACAGTTAAATTAAATTCAAGGTGAATACCAAAGAAAAAGAAACCCCCATGCTGGGCAGTAAAATGCGCAATCAGTATCGACTGCGCAAACTCACTCAATACTCAATATTCAACAGAGACTGCAACTTAATTTGCAGCGGATTTTCAATAGCATCGATCTGGTCAACATCAATGATCTCTTCAAAGCCTGTACTTCCAGAGAACTGTGACACCATTCGCACCAACTCATTCTGAGGCCGGAATGCAGCCACCCGGGATGTCAGCACAACAAAAGGAAGCATGCCCGCAATTTTCGGCTGCCGCTCAATTGACACCGCATAACCTAAGCCTTCCAGCAAACGCACCAGTCCCGGGCTATTCTCAAGCAACAGCCAGATTACCAGCGCATTCAACACAAACGAAGTAATGGAATCGTAATGGGGCTGCTCATCTTTAAGCTTCTCTGCGATCAGCCTGGGCAGGTCATAACTGCAGTCATAGCTAAGCACCCAACGCACCGGCGAACTAAAACTCAAAATCGTCCCATCCAGATCATCACGATAAACCCAGGGTTCAGCAACTAACTCATTCTGAATGGCAGGTACAGGAGAGGACAGCTTGGCGTTGTAACCAAAGGCATCACGCAAAACAGATTTGTAGTTCTCCAATATGATGGAATAGTTTTTCTCAGCGCCAACAACTTTATCGCGGGAGGCACTCTGCATATACTCCCCCAACACCTTTCTGGGAGAAAACAACGGGGTGATGGTTTTCAGATACGCCTGAAGTTCTTTATTAAGAATGACGGAAACCGCCTTAGACCGCTCCCGCAGCTGAGTCATCTGCTCCAGCTGAATCTCTTTGATAGGCGTCATTGCTCCCTGCATCTTTTTTACTCCCTTAACGTGACAATCCTTTTGATTGACGGAGTTTACTGCAGCCAGCGATTAAAACAAAGGGCTGTGCAACAACCGCAGAAAAGTGAGAAAGAAACCGCGCAATTATTGCTTACGCACCCAAATTTGCCCGCTATTTTGTTAGAAATCGGGCCTATTGCGTGGCTTGATTTTTGCTTAAATACGATCAGGCCGTAGAGAGAAAAATAAGGATTCCAGCCATGGATAAGGTTTACCCGATTGCAATATTAATCGCCGCTATGACAATCACTGTCTCAGGCAACGCATCGGAGCGTGTGCCGCGCTTACCCTCATCCACCTATAATGTGGAGATCAGGCCAGATAACTACTATTACCACGAACAGCAACTGGGTGCCTGGTTTATCCAGTGTTATCAGCGTAAACAACCTGCAGAACGTTACTGGCATTGCAATGCCTCTGACAGCGAAACCATCCGCCGCTTCAGAACGACCCTGAAAGACCCGGCACTGGCATTAACTGAACAAGAACCTCAACCGGTTACTCAGGCGAATACCGCACCCGCCAAACAATCGACAAACACTCAGCAAAGCATTGCTCAGGCGGAAACCGCCCCCGACGCGAAAAATCCGATAGCTCAGAAAATACCGCATAAAAAGAGTGATCCTGCCACACAGCTGGCTTATATACCGACAAACAAACATCAGAAAAAAGAGTTAACGAGCAAAACCCACGAGACAGAGAAAAGTGAGACACCAACAGCCCAGACAATACAAAGCCAGAAGACACAACACCACTGGGTAATACAGAGCGCTGACTTTAACAACCCGGCATTAGAGCCGGAAACCTATTATCTGCTCCAGCTGGCGGCCTTCCAAAACAAACAGGACGCCAGTCAATGGCAACAACGCTATCCGGATATAAAAACCCAGGTGATCAAAAGCCAGGGGAAGTTCACTCAGTGGTTCAACGTCGTCACAGCGCAACCGGTTGAATATATCGAAGCCATCACCCTGTCCGAAACTATTAAAGATCAGACCGGCGAAACCCCCTGGATACGGGAGAAGAAAGAGCTTTTATAAGCAACGGTGTAAGTGGCTTGTTTAACCGTTCTGGATATCAAGCCACCCGACACTCAATCAGCCGATTGAGACAGTGCCAGAACCCGCCGCCACCGAACCCCCACAGCTAATAGAATCACCCACCCGGGCAGCAGGCCGTCCATTAATCATTACAGACGAGGAACCTGCCGCGACCGCCCTTCCATGCGGCGGACACTTGCTACAGCCGTGAGGTGCAAGAGGGTCACCTACACGAGCCGCAGGAATCCCGTCAATAAATACATCACCACTACCAGAGATAATGGGTGTTGATGGAAAACACCCATGGCCCGACCCTATATCACCTAAACGCGCAGCTTTTGGCATTTTAAACACTCCTTATTAACACTTAGTTATACTAAAACTCTCGTACTGATCGATAATCTCCATCTAATACTATAAAACCTTTCTCATTGGCAAAACCTGATACCAATTTAAATTTACGACGGGAGTAAAACTCTACCTGATCATGAGGAATATATGCCGCACAATAATATGGATTAGGCAACCCAGACTGAATTTCTAACTCTACAAAATAATGCAAATATCTTTCATACTCGTCAGTAAGGCTATCATTATGATTGTGCTTCTTTCTTAATGTTTGATAACTGTCTAAATGGACAACCTTAGCTGTAATCTTTGAACCTGACTTAATAATTTTCTCAGATAAACAGACCTTACGATTGAACTGACTAAGAGGTTTCTTAATTTTTTTCTCTATGAAAACTAGGAAAAGACAAAAGGCAGCTATATACATCATCACATAACGATAGAATTCAGCGAAAAAATCACTCATATCTTCAACAAACATAAAACTAACGGCGGGTAACTGAAGAGAACTAGCTTCACCAGTAGCAAGGTAGTTCAGATTAAAATAGAAGAACGCAAAAGAAAAAAAGCTAGTTGCCACAAGTGCAAAAAATTTAATAAATAGATTAAACATAGACGGAAACCCCAACTGCACAAGGTTTCCATCTATATCAGTACAGAGCCACAGCTTACGCCCTAGATTGGCATAAAAGAAATCAGGCTCTTTTACACCGGATCTGTTGGCGACATAAGCACTTCCTGCTCTCAATTTATGATCTAATAAGAAGAGCTGAGAATATGATTTATCCATCCCGATAACGTTACCAAGATAGACCCCCTGTACTTTCTTACCAAACAAGTACATTACAGCACTTTCTAGTACACGAAAGATGACAGACACATGCAAAACAAACAAAACTATAAAGAAGAAGTTTGTATATTTTGCCACATCATCCCAAAAGAGGAGATAGTCAAAAACTGTATATTCTGAATGTTTTTCAACAATGTAGTTATATAAATATAACGGCATCAACATAAACAGCCAAATACCTACTATAGATGACCAGTATAACGTTCCAGAGGTGCGACTCTCTATTTGAATATCGGGGTAATTATGGTACATAAAGCCCTCATGACCTGAGGAAATATTATCTCAGGCCCGACTATAACTATCGAGTGATAATCCATTGATCACCTTGGCGACGAAATACTACATCAAAATATTCAGACCCAGAGCCATCTTTGAAGTTATAAAACAACATTGCACCTTTAGATCTTGATGTCATTCTCATGAATTTTGACTCACGCATGGTAACATCCATAGCCCCCCAATACTTACCTGAACCATCACTTTTCTTTAAACTTAGTGGAGTAGCAACATCTGGATTACTAACGTTTTTGAATGATTTAATCAGTAGTTTCTCTGTTTCTCCTGGAGCCCTATACAACGCCAGATCATATTCTCGGTTACGCTCTGCAAATTTATCTTTAATCCACCCCCAATCCTGAGCAGAAATTTTAGCCTGTATCTCTTCATAAAGCGGCATTAACCGATCCCGCTCCTGATTGAAACCATCTCTTCCCAGACTAGTATAAACAGGAAGGTCATCTCCATTCTCAAAGGCCCATCGTGGTAACGACGTGTTAAATTCTGCGTTTACGCTTGCAAACTCAATTTTTTTCCAAACATCATCTTCCTTAACATCGAGTTCCTTAACAATAAGCTTTCCATCATCACTCTTATCAAAGTTCACTGTAGAATAGTTACCGGGTTCTCGGGAAGAATAATAATGTCCATTTTCAAAGCCTAAACCGAAAACAGCTTTACTATCCTTGTCATCGAAGTCTCTAAGCATAAGATTCACAGCAACTTTAGCTCCTTCCGGCATAGTACCTGTGTCCTCGTCACGGTATACCAATATTTTAATTTCATTATCGCCTGATACAATCAGATGATTAACATGAATCTTCGTTGATACTTGAATTTCTCTATCAATACTCCTATAAACTGTCAGCCCATTCATTAAAACAGCATAGGCAGCGCCATGCCCTTCGACACTAATACTAAAAAAAGGTTTTCTTTCAAAAACAGTCATATCTTCACCACAACCTACACATGTAATAATTACCAAAGAAACACAAAAAAAACGTACTAGTTTTTTGATCATACAGTTACCTCTCCTACTCCAATCCCTTCGCTATTTTTTGACTCTGGCCATTTACAAGGTTCTAGAACAACCTTCATTTTCTTATATTCCTCATTTTTTATGTCTTTATCTTTTTTGGGTAAATTATCAACATAATCGATGCCAGTTTCCTCTTCACTTGCGCTTCCATTATCCGAGGACTTTACTCCAAGCTCAGCATAGAGACATTGATAAATTGAGAGCCCCGTAAACTCTATCTCACCGTCAAAATAAGGTTTGCAGTCTTTTATTCCGGGTTTTACTTTCGCAATTAAACCGCAACCTTCACTGCTTTTTTTAGCACTTGCTGCTAATATTTTCGCACCAGCCTTTACTTCTACAATAAAAGTTTCAACCTCCATTTCTGCTTTTCCCTCAAGCTTCAGTAGTACGCTCCCCCCAATCTCATTTTTATTCTCTGTGCTATTCAGTTCCCAATCACCATTCAGCTTTTTCTCCCAGGAAAGCTTACCGAAGACCTTATTTTCGGCAGAAAGAATAATGGCCAGCACTACCCCTTTCTCTTGAGCATAACCTTTAACTTTACTCAAAAACGGACCGATTCCTGGAATAGCCGTAATAGCCCAGCCTAAGATATCGATATTAATTGTCATTCCTATCAAGGGATCCATTTCTAAATTAGCGGTACCTGTTATGTCTAAGGAGAATTCATTCTCAGCTTCTTTTGTCTCAACATCAAAACTGACTTTGACTTTTGGCAAGTCCAGCACGAAATCAGTATTAGAAACCGCTTTTCTTAGTAACCCACGAGCACCGTTCTGAGAAGCGGTAGCCGCTTCCTTATAAGAGTGGTACGCCATCTCATCTAACTTCTGGATCAAGCCATCCATTTTGCCTTGCATCCAGGGAAAGTACTGATCTATCGTTGTGTCCTTTTTATTGGTTACTTTTACTTCCGCTCCCCCAAGAACAAAACTCCCCCCATAATCGAACACAGCTTGTCGTCTTTCTCCTCCCCTATCAAAAAAAGGAACAGACTCTTTCTTTTCATCATAACCAAAAGAAACAAAAGCTGACCCTTTAAATGTGGGGACAAGTATTATGTCTGTCACTGCTTCTTTACTAGCCAGACTACACCCATGTTCCACTTTATTTAAACGATATGTCGCAAGCCTTGGTAGCCCTCCTTCCTTAAATTTGAAGGCATATTTATCAGCTATCTTAAAAATCTCTTGAAGTTGACCGACATCTCGCTCTACCTCTTCTTTTGCTTTTTCTAGTTTCCCTTCGCTTGTCAGGCCAAACTCTGCAGGTGAACTGAATTGAGTTTCTTCACCTAACTCACTGACTACTTCCACACCCGTGCACATATTACTGCCGTTTTCACAACATCCAGAAAATGTTACTTTAACTGTTTCGTGGCCATGTTCATCTGCCAAACAAAACAACTTGGGAGTGCCTTTTTGTTTCGGATCACCATTAATGGCGTCTAACTTATACTTTCTTGATGAGTGACCGCACTCAACAATCATCGTATTCAGTTCACATTCTGTATTAATTGGGCAGTTTTGCTGGCTTTTAGCTGCTGCAGAATTGCCTGCTTGCTGAGTTTTAGCTAGATTCTTTGTTGGGAGTGGTTGAGGGCCATAGACAACAGGTTTATCACTTTTAAAGTCTGATCGTGGATCTTTGGGCGTCAAGGCATATGATGGTGCATAAGGTCCTTTGACTCCGGAAACTACGGGTGAAGATTTTAATGGCAACCTAATATATTGTCCTGGCACGATATAATTAGGGTTCTCTTTTAGCTCAGGATTCTCACTCAGGATTCCATCTACCGAGATACCTTTTTTCTGACCAATTTTCCAGAGACTATCTCCAGGCTGAACCGTATATCCTTCCATAGATTTTTTCCTTTACCGTCGTATTTTACAAATTTCTATGAGTTTTAAACTTCCAGATAGTTATAACAACTTATACTGCCTAAATGTTGAGCTGTGCGCGATACTCTGCTCCAGCCTGAATCAATAAAGTTACCCTCGCTGCGCCATCAGTTATAAACGGATCTTCGACAATATTTTTTGCCCAGATTAATCCATCAGGGCCACAGAAGTCATCTCCCCACTGAATACATAAACTACAATATTCAAACAGATCAGTCCTGCCGACAATATTGAACTCTTCAGCCTTTGCAATACACAACCTGAATCTTTCTTTTAATGCTTCATCTGTCTCATTTAAGAAATGATCTGGGTATACCGCTTGTATATCTTCAACCAGTTGAGTCAGATAGTTATCCAACGCACTTAGATCCATCTTCTGCATCTGCTCTGTTGTAATCATCATCCGCCCTTTGCCGGAGTGACTTGCAGATAAAACAGTTTGATTATGGTAAGTTTCTAACGTTTCCTGCTGTATCAAGATATAGCGATCAATATTTTCAAATAGTTGATTGCGCTGCTCCTGACTTGCTATATCGATAAAGCACCCAAGCACACGAGGATCATAAAACCGAAAAACCAGGGTATTTCCTTCTGAATCATTCACTAGCAGATGCTTGCGAAGACTCTTCCGCAATTGAGTGATAGAAACCTTATCCTGACTTTTAATAAAAACTGCGCAGTCACTACGACTAGCCATTTCAAGTAGCCAATCACTAAAAGCGGTTTGTTGTGGTAAGTGAATAAGATAAGGAGCAACCTGTTCAAGATCAGGAGGCAGTTTACCGCTCCAAAGGCAGCAATGTTGAGGATTATCTTGCCAGAGCCTGTGGCGTACTTCTGGTAATGCAGCACCGTCTACCACCGCATAAAAATGACTGTCCGGTAAATTTTTAAAGTTAGACTCTGCTTTGCTTTTAGAACCCTGTAGCATTGACCTGTCCCTGGTAAATTTATCTATGACGAACTGCTGCTTTACCTATAGTTTGAATTAACCCAATTACTCTTCAGGATAACTTACACCCGGGAGACCATCTGGAATTTCGAGCCCTTTTTCTCTCAGCATTTCCAACAACTCGACCCTTGCTATATAAGCAGGGTGCTTTGGATTACCACTAAAGCGCTTCTGGAAATCAGACAATACTTCAACCACCGTTAAGCCCCCTTTCGTGGGTGTTTCTACATCAGCGCCTTGCAATATCAGCTGTTTCAAACGCTCATCCTCTGATTGCATCGCTAAATACAGAGCAACCGTAGAGTCATCTCCAGCTTTAGTGTGCAAGTGATCCGCACCGTGGGCCACTAGCATGTCATAGTGTTTCCAACGTGAACCGGATATTGTTTCGAAGATGATTGGTGTCTTTCCATTTTTAATATTCGGATCCATTCCTGCATCGAGTAGTAATTTTAGATAGACGGGATCCTCATTCATCGCAGCCCAATAACCAGCGGTACTCGCTCCTGATGTGATGAAATTAGCATCCGCCCCCTGCTCCAATAAAAGCTTTAACATTTCAGAATGTTCAGCTTTAATCGCAGCCCTTAATGGTGTGTATTCATACTTCCCTACCATATTAGGGTTTACACCTTCCGAAATAAGCTTGGCAACAGCATCACGTTTATCCTCAAATACAGCAGCTATAAGTTTTTTCTCAGCCGGGGAGTCAAAAAAAGCAGTGTACTCGCCTACGTTCATATTTTTTTCCTTTGTACAGCCCAGCAAGCTTAATATTGATAACAACATTACCAGGCTTCCTTTAATTAATAATCTATCGGTTGATAGTTTCACTAAGTATTCCTTTCAATTTGCCCCAAGTCATCGGCTTTCTGCTGTTCAATACCCGCGATTACCGAATGCATGCTATGCATATCGACTTTCTTAACCGGGTTTAGAGCGGCATTTATGTCGCCCGCTTTTGAAGGAGTCATCCCCTGGATTGACTGACCTTTAGACGTTGCATCGGCCACCTCTGCCGCATTTCCTAATAAAGGCACGTCATGTCGCTTGCCCGCCATTCCATAGCTAATAACCCCCTCTTCCTGAAAAGCACGTGTAGAGGTCGCACCACTAGCAACCAGCGCCCCTGCATAAGGTGAAATAGCAGTTGAGGCCCCGACCCCTCCGGCCAATGTAGTGCGCTGGACTGTCGGATTCTGGAGCGCCGTTAATAGTTCACCAGGAACCACCACATTATCGACTAACGGTTTTCCATTGACTGTATTGAACGCACCAGAACGTGAAAAATCCCCTTTTCTTTCCAGTGTAGCAGGATGAACTCCTGCTGGATTATATGCATACGTCTTAGCACCACTCACAATACCCGCAGCAGTTGCCATTCCGCCGCCTAGAGAATGTCCAGTCAACTCCAATTTGTCACCTAAAATTTTCTTAGACTTAATCGCGAGTTTGATAGCATTATCATAATGCTCCGTTTCTTCCCCAAATCCCTGTTTTGCATTTGTCTCCCAATCTGTAGCGCCCTGAGTACCTCTGTAAGCTAAGACATAACGTTCCTCACCATAAACTGAAGGATCCGTTTTGTAGAGTTCCGCAAAATAACCATCTTTATGCTCAGATGGCACAAAGTCTGGTTTATACTGAGGAAAATCGTCTAAGTTAAGTCCTAATGCTTGAATTTCTTCTCTACTAGGCCTTATCCAACCTTCTGGCGGGGGATCTTGACCAATACTATAAGCACTATCTGCTAATCGAGCCCGTTCAACCGCTACATTATTGAATTCAAAACGTTCAGTTGCTTTCTCCAATGCATCTTTAGCAGGCCCTTCGGGCATATTTGCCAGTTTTGCATTTGACTGATCGATCTTATTTTGCCGATATCTCACTCGCTCTGCTTTTGTACGGTTGGGGCAAAAAACAATCTTACTTCCTGCAGGCTGAGGGCCCAGATAACTTTCAACGGAATCTTTAGCCTGAACGACTTTTTGTTGAACAGCATCGGCGGTTTTTATCGCAGTTTGTTTTACATATCGACCCGCTGCAATGCTTTTATCACGGGCATATTCAGCAGCATCAATAGCTTTATCTGCGGCATATTTAGCAGCATCTACGGTTTTATCAACAGCATAGTTTGCTGCATTTAGCGTTTTATCTGCGGCGTAATTTGCCGCATCTAACAGCTTTTCTCCTGCATCCTCAGCAGTGGTAACTAACTGCTCACTAATATCATCTACCACCCCTGCTATTTCATCAAAAGCAGCTTTAGCTGACTCACTTGCATCATTGTATACCTGATAAAAACTCGTACCGAACTCCATTTCGTTACCCCTTTAGCGTTGCAAAACTCTTCTCAATGAACTCCCATAAAAATTCTGTCTTTTCATAACTGGGTAGATCAAAATTTGCTAATACATTACCCACAACAGTGAATTTTTGATCAAAATCTAATCCCATCAACCAAGCGGTAACAATGAATGCCGCGACATCTGTTTCTTGGGTTAAGTTGTAGATTGCTGCTCTATTTGTAAGGGCAGTAATCGCTGTTTCCATGTCATCGACCGGTACATCCCGTGCTTCAGGGAAACTATCATAAAGATATTTGCGCATCCGGTGAAGGTAGCTCGCTTCACTTAGTTCTTTACTTTGTAATTCCGATATTTTTAGCATCTATTCTGCCTCTAACCCATACGCTATAAGTTAATCAACTTAAGCTCGCCTAATTCATTGCGACCTGGCGAAATATCAATTCATCACTAATCTTTTTGACACTTACCAGTTCTCTTTCCAGTGGGTTCTCATACCGGAATGCGACGATATCCTGAAATAATTGCTGACTCTGCTGTCCATCAATATTACGCATAAAGGCTTTCATAATCCGAGGGTCATAAAATCGAAATATAAGCGTCTCTCCATCATCAGTAACAACTGTAAGAAATTTTCTCAAATGTTTACGAACCATTTTTATTGACGATTTTGCCGAGACAAAAATATTCCAATTGTTTGCCCAGCCATTTTCTAACAACCAAAGCGTAAAATTACTATCACGTTTTAACTGTACTAAATATGGAGCTACCTGCTTTAGATCGCTATCTAACTCACCACTCCATAAACAGACGTAGCTATGTTTGCTGGCAGATAACTTCGCTTGCAACTCACTTACTTGAGCACCATCAATCACCGCATACGTTTTTAGATCCAGTTCATTGAATAGTTCATTTTGAAACTGCTCAATATCTATTTGTAAATCCACTCGGTGCTGCATCAGGATTTCTTCGCGTCTTCACATTGCTGGCAAAAAGGAGTGCCCGCTTTAGCTGCATATATCATCGCTTTCGCTTGTGGACTAAAATCTTTAGGTTGTTGTATGCTGGACTTATTGACTGTCGTAGTAACCCGACCAACAACACTATTCAGGGCCTCTAAAGGCTTATTCGGCAATACAGCCTGACTCACTTTTGCAGGCTTAACAGGTGAAGCGCCTGGAGCACCGCCGCTGTTAAGGTTAATAGCCGGCCCGCTAATAGAGATACCACCAGG
Organism: Amphritea sp.; assembly: GCF_050300915.1. Lineage (GTDB taxonomy): Bacteria > Pseudomonadota > Gammaproteobacteria > Pseudomonadales > Balneatricaceae > Amphritea. The sequence goes on along the minus strand of NZ_JBNKYN010000024.1, from coordinate 17,115 downwards.
TCCAATATGTATCTTGGAGCCACCCGCTTCTAAATGAATGCTTGTTCCCGCATTAATATGGATTTGATTGCCTGCTTTTATCGAATATTTACTGCCAGTTTCATGATTAATATTAGAACTAACCTTAAGGTTATCATTTGCTCCAATCTCAGAAATACGATCTGCAGCAACCACATAGTTTTCACTGGATTCAGTTTTCTGAAAATGGTCACCTACAAATGTAAAATGGCTATCACCTTCCACTTTAATATGCTGATCGGCAATGACGGTTGTATGGTCATTATTCCGGATCTCTGCATAGCGATCATTCTCGACTATCAAATGACGATTATTGCCTACCCACTCTCGACGAATATTCTTAGTTCTGATATCAGTATCTTTTTCTGAGTGTATAAAAAGTTGCTCTTCGCCCTTTTTATCTTCAAAACGAAGCTCGTTGAATCCTCCTCCTCCCTTACTTGAATTGCTTTTTAGCGTGCTAATCGTCTTATTTTCAGGAAGTTTATAAGGAGGGCGATTCAATCCGTGATAAACACGGCCGATAATCAATGGCTGATCAGGGTCTCCTTCTAAAAAGTCGACAACTACTTCTTCGCCAATTCTGGGAATGAACATTCCACCGAAGGCACCGCCAGCAGAAGGTTGGCTAACACGGATCCAGCAGGAGCTATCCTGATCACTTTTCCCTTCCCTGTCCCAATGAAACTGAACTTTAATTCGTCCATGTTCGTCAGTATAAATCTCTTCACCTTCAGGGCCTGTAACTGTCGCCGTCTGACTTCCTTCAACTACAGGATAATGAATATCAGTTGAGGGACGGAAAGAAACGTCAAGTGGAACACAGATAAATTTATTACTGTACTTAGACCCTTCTGTTGTTGCTCCGGCTTCTAGCACTTGAGGCTGAGAACAAAAATGCTCAACCCGCGCGATTAAATACTCAACATTCAAGTCATCTCGATCATGCCCTCTCAGGGTGTAGCTATAACCAGGTGTTAAGCGATTAACATCACTACTTCCCTGGGCAGACTTACGATAACTATTTAAAGACTCTAAGCGAATAGTCGCGTTATTACGGCCTCTCTCAGAACTATAAAAACGACCAGGGTGATCATAAACCTCAAGTGCAGTATCTAGTGTAGACTTTTCAAATGCTTCTAACTTTAGATTTGGCTTCCTAAAGTCAAAATCTCTTAAGGTGACCTTCCCCGATACAATTGATTCACTGTAAGAAAATGAAAAGATATGTTGCTCACGAATAGCTCCCTGGCCATCGTGGTAACAGTTAATCTCAGCCTCTCCAATTATTACTGGGTTAACGCGTGAAGTGTCACTAAACACTAATACATGTTTTTCATCTGTATGTTCAAAATAGTAATGGACACCTTCTTCTACTAACAGTCTTTGGATAAACCCTAAGTCTGTCTCTCTGTACTGAACACAGTAGTCATACTCAGGGTACGTCTTACTAAGCTCAAAACGAAATTCACCATTTTCTATTCCACCATCAACCAACACTTTAGATATAATCGATTTAATATCCTGCTGTTGAAATATTCGGCTATTTTTTCTGTGCTGTAGAATCCATACTTTGGGCACCAGAACTATATGATAAGTACTCTGACTAACACCTTGAGCACCCAGTTTTATCTCTGCAATAAGCCCATGAATAAATCGACACTGTTCATCTATATACTCATTCTCAAGACCGCCCTGATCCATTATCGTAACGACAGCAGACTTACCTACTAAAGCGCTAATATCAATATCTGCATCATCAGAAACCACCTCAATCTCAAAATGATACAATGAGGAGATCTCTTCGGCACCCGTAAGGTGAGCCAGATGAAATTCTTCAATAGAATTCTCAACCTCAAAGAAAAAACGTTCTTCATTCGCCTTTAAAAACACCATAATTCAGTCCCTTGTATAAATAGATTCGCAGCATCAACACTACGAGGGCTTCCATATCTTTTAACAATCAAAGCAAAGCGTGTGCCATTAGTTAAGCTCACAGTTTTTTTCCCGTAGATCATAGCGTCCCAGCTTTTCCACCAGTGAACGACGGGAAACACCCAGGGCATCGGCTGTGCGGGTCTGGTTGCCATTATGGCGTTGCAAGTGACGGGCGATTACCCGGGCTTCCAGCCGCCCCATGATATCTTTCAGGCTGGCGCCGTTTTCCAGCTCCTGTTCTAACGGGGTTACCGGAACCTCATGGGTTTCATATCCGGTCAGATGTTGGGGTTCTATCACGCCCTCCTGATCTGCCAGCAACACTGCGCGCTCGACGATGTTGCGTAGCTCACGGATATTACCCGGCAGTGGCAGACTCAGGATCAGATCAAATACCTGAGGCTTTATACCGCTTATAGGTTTGCCATATTGCTGGGAAAACTGACAGATAAAATGATGCACCAGTGCAGGTATATCATCCCGACGTTCTCTCAAAGGAGGCAGTTCGATGGGAAAAACATTGAGGCGGTAAAACAGATCCTCTCTGAAACGGCCCTGTTCTATCAGTTTTGGCAGGTCCTGATGGGTTGCTGCCAACACGCGGATATTCACAGGAATACTTTCCAGTGAACCCAGTGGCCTGACTTCCCGCTCCTGTAACACCCGTAATATTTTCGCCTGAAGTTTAAGTGGCATATCGCCTATCTCGTCGAGAAACAGAGTGCCGCCCTCTGCCGCTTCAATCAGCCCTTTTTTATGGTTGGTCGCACCACTAAACGCGCCTTTGCGGTAACCAAAAAGTTCGCTTTCGAGCAGATCTTCCGGCAAGGCCGCACAGTTTTGCGCGATAAACGGCCCGTCACGGTGAGGCCCGTTACGATGAACACAGGCTGCGATCAGCTCTTTGCCGGTCCCGGTTTCGCCTTGAATCAACGCGGTTGCCGTTGAGTCCGCAATCTTTTCAATCAGGCTGAAGACTTTCTTCATCGCCGCCGATTGTCCGATGATCTCATCGACCATCAGTTTACCGCTCATGCGGTTACGCAACGCTTCGTTTTCGATCTGCAGCACCTGGTTGGTTTCATCCAGTTGCACAATCAGGTTTCGATTCTCCACCAGTAAGCGGGTGTTTTCTGCCACCACCACAGCCTGAACTGCAAAGGCCCGGACAAAGGCTTCCAGTTTTGCTGGAAACGCTTCCACCTCGCCCTTCTCACTTACCCGACGATTAAACAGTTGCATCACCCCCAGACTAACACCTTCATAGTCTGTCAGCGGAATCACCAGCAGCGAACGAGTGCGGATGCCGCTCAGACGATCCCGATGATACAGGTCGTCAAAATTAAATCCGCTGTAGGTATATACATCGCTGATATTAACAATCTGCCCGGAAAGCGCTGTATATGCCGTAATCGCTTCCATATTGGGCCGACGATCCGGTCTCAGGTCGACCTTATGCAGTGGCACAACACTGTTCTGCAGATAATCGCCCTGAATCACTTCCGGATGCAGATACCGTTTGGTTCTATCAAGAATGTATATGCACCCGGCTTCAGCTGCTGTCAGTTTACGTGCCGCCGTGAGGATTTTATCCAGCAGCAGATGCAGATCTTTCTCCCGGGTGATACTGAGATTGATCTGTACCAGCTCTTCTAACGCCAGCAGGGAGTCTTCGATACTCTGTTCAATCATGTGCGGACACTACAGTATCATCTGCTTCAATAGCCGTTGGTATTTGCGCTTCGTTTGCAACCATTGGCGGATCATAGTCATTGCCAAACGTCAGACGGAAGCCCCCTGTATCATCGATATCAAGCAACAGGCTGGTGTAACGGGTTTCATCCGCCATCCGTTCTAACACTTCAGTGGCTATCTGTGGCAGCAGAGTGCCATTGAGAATATGATCGATGTTCCGGGCCCCGGTTTCCACTTCTGTACAACGCAGCGCAATGATCTCAACCACCTGATCGCTGTAATGCAGTGCCAGCTTCTGACTGCTGGCTAAACGTTGTACCAGCTTGTTCAATTTGATACGGACAATATCGCCCATCACTTCGGCGGCGATGGGATAGAACGGCACAATCTGCATCCGTGCCAGTAACGCCGGTTTGAAATGCGCGCTGAGCACCGGACGAATCGCTTCGGTTAACGCCTCTTTTGAGGGACGCTCCCCATCAGCACACATATCCGTAATGATATCGGTAGCCAGATTTGAGGTAAGAAACACAATGGTATTGCGGAAATTAACCAACTGACCTTCACCATCCGACAACATCCCTTTATCGAACACCTGATAAAACAGGTTCAGTACCTCCAGGTCAGCTTTTTCCACTTCATCCAGCAATACCACAGAGTAGGGTTTTTGCCGGACCGCTTCGGTCAGTAATCCACCTTCGCCATAACCCACATAACCGGGTGGCGAGCCGATCAGACGAGATACTGAGTGTTTCTCCTGGAATTCAGACATGTTAATTGAAGTCAGAAAGCGCTCTCCACCAAACAGCTGGTCGGCAACCCCGATAGCGGCTTCTGTTTTACCCACACCGCTGGGACCAACGAACAGAAATACGCCCATCGGCGTTTCCGGGTTATTCACCCCGGCTTTTGCTGCCCGAACCCCCTGATCAATTGCATCAATGGCGTGATTCTGCCCTTTGATCCTCTGTTGCAGTTGCTGATTAAAGCTCAGCACACTCTGCGCTTCGTCACGCACCATTTTACCCAGTGGGATACCGGTCCAGTCGGCAATCACCCGTCCGACAACATCGGGTGACACTTCATAGTGAATCAGCGGATTGTCCTGTTGCAGCTCATTCAGTGCAGCGACTCTTTCACTGATCTCCTGACGCAGTGACTGTTCAGCACCTTGCTGTTCGACACAGTCCTCTTCAGCATCACCCGCCCGCTCCCGATGCTGAGCCAAGGTCTGACGTAACTGCACGATACTGTTGACCAGTTCCTGTTCTGATTGCCACTGAATCATCAGTATTTCCAGTTCAGCCTGATGATTACTAATCTGCTGCTCTAACGCCGTTAACTGCCCCTCATCAGCCAAAACATCACTGGATATATCACGTGATAGTGCCTGCAACTCACGTTCCAGCGTTTGTATCATGCGCTCAAGATCATCAATCGCGTCCGGCTTGGCAGTTATACTAATCTTCACCCGTGCCGCAGCAGTGTCGAGAACGTCAACGGCTTTATCCGGCAGCTGTCGCCCTGAAATATAACGGGATGAGAGTTTAGCCGCCGCTTCAACCGCATCATCCCTGACATAAACACCGTGGGCCGCTTCATAAGTCTGACGCAGTCCGCGAATAATAATGACGGCCTGTTCGACCGTAGGTTCATCCAGCTTGACCAGTTGAAAACGCCTTACCAGCGCAGGGTCCTTCTCAAAATACTTTTTATATTCAGACCAGGTTGTCGCGGCAACGGTGCGCAGCTCCCCTCTGGCCAGCGCAGGCTTCAGCAGGTTTGCCGCATCGCCACTGCCGGCGGCACCGCCAGCACCAATCAGTGTATGCGCTTCATCAATAAACAGAATAATCGGTTTAGGCGATGATTTAATCGCATTAATCACACCATTAAGACGATTTTCAAACTCACCTTTAACGCTGGCACCGGCTTGTAACAAGCCAAGATCAAGACCGTAGAGTTCAACGCCCAGCAGTACGTCAGGAACATCACCCTGAGCAATTTTCAGGGCTAAACCTTCAACCACTGCACTTTTACCTACACCGGCATCACCAACACAGATAGGATTGTTCTTGCGTCGCCGCCCCAGAATATCGATCATCTGACGAATTTCAACATCACGACAGAACACCGGATCGATGTCTCCAGCCCGGGCTTTAGCGGTGATATTGCTACAGTATTTTTCCAGAATACTCAGGTCCGCGTCAGCAACGGCACTGGCAACAGCGCCTTTCGAGGCATGACGAACTTCGCAGGAGCCTTCAGTCACCGCCTGATAATGTGTTTTAAGATCATCGTAGGGCACGGTATTGAGATCATCAACATAGCTGGCCATTCCGTGACGCCGTTGGTTCGCTAATATCGCCATCACCAGATGCCCGCTACGAACCTCAGGTGCCCCCAGTTCCAGAGAGGCAATCAGCCAGGCATCTTCCAGCAGCCCAACTAAAGTCTGAGAAAAGACCGGCTTACCCTGATTACCTTTTTTATCCAGTTCGATGCCGTGCTGAATGCGTTTGACAAAGTTAACCACATTGATGTCGTAGTGCACCAGAATCCGCGCCAGATCATTTTCCTCTTCTAGCAGCTTCATCAGATAGTGATCAACACTGACCTCGTACCCTGCCTGCGACACACAGAGGCCTGCGGCAGCCTCAAGTGCTCGGGTGCAGTTGCTATTAAGCCGCTCAACCAATGATTTAAGCTGAATCTTTTCCATCTTTAACGTCCCTGTTGCAGTTCAGAACTCTAACGCCTGAACCAGTTAACCAATACCATGCAGTATTACATTACGATCATCAGTGTTTGGATTCCCAAGCCAGCCAGACCAGCCAAGATAACAACTACCGTCGCGTCCCAGTCTTGATTCTGGAACCTGATCGCCCTGTAAAACCAGTTCAATATCAAAGCAGAGCTGTTCTGGCATTAACATCAGAATCATCTCTTTAAGGGCCGCATAATGCTTCCCACTGGGCAGAAAGTCTGCAAAATGCGAGTATGCCATCGGCCCTAACTGCACTATAAACTTGCTATTAAAATCTTTTACCCGGCTTCCCAGGGTAATATCTTCACCCAATAGACTCGGCCCCTGGCCTAAACGATTCTTTTGCTCATCAGGTACCGATGCCCAGCGCTCAACGTGTTCAATAATCTGCACCGGTATATTATTAAAATAACCACTGACGATCTGACGCAGAACACTGGCTGAATTTCCCTGCATCGCAATCAGGCCGGAAAAACCGAGTAACCGGGGCCAATTAATTGCTGACACCGACCTGGACGCCTTTTCAGGAGCACCCATCAGAGCAAACAACCACTCAGAAAAATCATCTCCAGCACCCGCCTGATATTGCAAAGCGGGCCTGTATTTATGCCAGACCCGGTATAAAAACGCGGTCAGGCGATGATTGAACAGATCAAGAAAATCCCGCTGACGGGAGGTTGGCTGTTCAAAAACCTGAATAACTAACTGCCCGTTTCTGAAACCAGTCTGTTCTGTAAGGCTCAGAAACTCGTGTAAGCTCTCGCCACTGCGCAATTGTTCCAGCTCATCATTGCTCAAAGAGCGGACGCTGAGAACGCCCGCACGAATTTGCTGCTTATACTCAGCAGCGCGCAGCACCATCTTGGATATATCCAACCGATGATCCCGCAACGCTCTGATCTGCTGTTCAGAGGTCAGGAAATATTCAATTAACTCCTGATTCTCAATCTGCATCTGTTCGGCAATGATCGATTCAGTAACATGCGCAGGCATCGGCGATGCTGGCCCATACAAGCCAATAAAATTATTCTGCAGCTCCAGCTGGCCTTGTCGGTTTATACTCGCATGCTGAATATCACTCGCCGGAAATGCCAGGCTTGGATGGCCTTTAAAGCGAATTGCTTCTTTCGCTACCGGCCCCTGATAACCAACAGGGGCTCCCTCATGTAAAGACTCCAGCAGATTCACCGCTTTGAAAAACTCAAAGCTATGGGCAGTCCGCTGCAATTCGTTACTTAAAGTAAGAAATGCTGACCGCTCTGAATCTGCCATCGATAGATCTCTCCGTTATCCAGCCCTTCGACTTCCAGTTCATGGTGAGCATTAATATTTGCATACTGACTGAAAAAACCGTTCAGCACAGATGCAAACAAAAACATCGTACTCTCACCCTGAATACCTTTCGCGCCAAACTTACTCTCTCTCAGCTGCAGCTTCGTCTGCAAAGTTCTCACAGGAACGCCTTTTATGATCCGGTCACGGGTTTCTGTAGAAATACTCTGAATACCTTCCAGCATCTGCTGACTGGCGCGCTCAGCCTGACGATCAAAAAAAGCGCGAAAGTCATAACAGGCCAGCAGCGTTCGCAGTGAATCCAGTCTCGATAAGGACCGATAGTGCAACGCCATCTGAGAGATCAGTTGCCAGTGCAAACCGTCCCGCAATGGCGGCTGCAGCGCATTTGTAACCCGGGTAATATTGCGAAATGAAGCGAACTCGACTGAATCTGCCGTTGGATAAATAATATCCCCGGCGCGTAAAACCTCAGGCAACTTGCGATTGGTACAGGTCAATTCCAGCGAGATCGTCTCCGTCGGGGGGACCGTATCCCGGCTATCAACATGCACAAAGCTGATAAAACTGTCCAGGCCACTCTGTAAGGTCGACAACCGTCGCTTGAGTGAAAAAAATACCTGCTTATCGTTGCTGTCACTGCGAATCTCATGGTCAAAGCTTTCAAAAGCCGGATAATGATAACGCTTACTCTGACCTCGTAAGCTGCCGCTGACATGATCGATAGAGAAGAGCTCTATATGCTCTTGCTTCTCATGACTGGGGCGGACCATATACTCCTGTCGACGATGATCAACCCGTATCGGATCTGCATCGGCACTGAACAGGTTGATAATCGGAGTACAGTGCAACCGGACATGTCCTTTCTGAAGTCTCAGCTGCGAATCAAACTTACGATTAAACGTAAACTTAAGACTGAACGACTCAATCATCGGCATCTGCAGATGCTCGCCCAGGTTATTGATATCAACAAAGAGAAACTTTTCCGGAAGACTAAAGTATTCCTGCAGCAAGCGATAACCATTAAATGAACGATTCGTATAGGGCAGCAATGCTTCATCATCCGCAAAACCCACCGGAGTGATCGCCTTCGTTCCCAGTTGTATCCGAGTTTGCTGACCGGAGCGCAACTGCACGCAGAGTTCCAGCTTATCCAGATAACGAAACAGCCAGAGATACAGCCCCTGACTGATGTGCATTTCACGATCCCCATGCAGGAACAGGCGTAACTTATCCAGCCCCAGGTTCTCAGAAGCTGCACCTGGTTCCAATTGAAAATCCAGTGTCAGTGTTGCGCCATCACTCTGATTTGAAGAACTCAGCTGATGAAGTTCGATTGGATAGATATCGACATCGTAGCAACTACGAAACCGGCAGCTGGTATTTTCTACTTCAACCGACTGTACTTCCTCACCCCGAGCAATCCGTTTTCCTTCAATTAATGCGTTTTCAATGGGCTTAAACTCCAACACACTCATTGATGGCAAAGGCCGCAGGTAGTGAGGCCAGAGCAATCCCAGCAGGGCATGGGTTACTTCCGGTAGTTCGTCATCCAGTTTCTGCCGCAACCGCCCGGTCAGAAAGGATACGCCTTCAAATAGGCGCTCAACATCCGGGTCATTTCCCTCTTCTGAGAGGAACTTGGATAATCCAGGGTTCTGGCGAGAGAACTCCGCCCCCATGTCCCGCAGATAGGAAAGCTCATCCTGATAGTATTTATTAAACGCCATGTTAACCGACTACCTTACACAGGCCGTCATTCGCCATCATCGTTTGAAATCTCACCCGCACAGGGCTTTCCGGTATAGCCATATGCGCATTGATTTCGAAACGAAGGTCGAGTGGGTTTTCATCATTTTGCAGATAACGAACTTTGACCCGGTCAAGGCGAGGCTCATATTTTTCCAGCGCCAGCTTGATCGCTTTACGCATCTCAGTCACGGCCTTCATATAGCCGCTACTCATATCAAGATCGTTGAAGTCAGGCAGCCCATAATCATCAAGAGCGGTCACGCTACCCTGGCGTACATTGAACATATTCTGCATGTGCATCTGTACCGACTCACGCAACTTATCTTCATTAACATCCAGTGACAGCTTGGCCCCCTCATCCCCCAGCGCTACGCGCTGCAGAAGGGTATAGTGCAACATACCTGTATTCCTTACCGCTCTCTCACGAGAGCGGTTTTTCAAGTACCGTTAATCGATCAGGACTTATCCAGCTTGCCCACCAGGGACAAGGTGAAATCAGCCCCCATATACTTGAAATGAGGACGGACATGTAGCGACACTTTGTAGAAACCCGGTTCACCTTCGACATCAGAGACTTCAATAGAGGCTTCCCGCAGTGGACGTTTACTGCGTACATCAGCACTGGCACCATCCTGATTGGCAACAAACTGACGAATCCAGACATTCAGTTCCTCTTCCAGATCATTGCGCTCTTTCCAGCTACCAATATTCTCACGCTGCAGTACTTTAATGTAATGCGCCAGTCGGTTGACGATAAACATATAAGGTAGCTGCGTACTGAGCTTATAGTTCATTTCGGCCTGTTTACCCTCTTTGCTCACGCCAAAGAACTTAGGCTTTTGCACCGAGTTAGCCGAGAAAAACGCTGCGTTATCGCTGCCTTTACGGAAGGTCAACGGAATAAAGCCCGCTTCCGCAAGTTCAAACTCCCGACGGTCTGATACCAGCACCTCTGTCGGAATCTTGGTTTCAATCTGCCCCATCGCTTCGTAGTGATGTAACGGCAGGTCATCTACCGCACCACCGCTTTGAGGTCCGATAATATTTGGACACCAGCGATATTTAGAGAAGCTCTCGGTTAGCCGGGTGGCAAATGAAAAGGAAGTATTTCCCCAAAGATAGTTTTTATGATCACCCGAAATACTTTCATTGTATTTGAATGCTTTTACCGGATTATCGCGCTCGTCATAGGGCAGACGCAGCAGGAAGCGAGGCATGGTCAGACCAATACTGCGGGCATCTTCGCTTTCACGGAAAGACCGCCATTTAGCATATTGAGGTCCTTCAAAAATAGATGCGATATCGTTCAGGTTTGGCAGTTTCTGGATATCATCCACACCAAAGAACTGTGGGGCCGCTGCCGCAATGAATGGCGCGTGGGACATCGTCGCCACACTGGCTACACTCTGAAGCAAGCTAATATCGGGGGCACTATGATCGAACTCATAGTTGGCAATCATTGCGCTAACCGGTTCACCACCATGCTGCCCAAACTCTGCCGTATAGACCTTCTTATACAACCCTGTCTCTGTGATATCTGACGCATCTTCAAAATCCATTGCCAGATCATCTTTAGACACATTCAGCAGCTGTATCCGGTTATTTTCACGAAACTCTGTGCGATCAACAACGAACTTGAGGCCACGCCAGGCGGACTCCAGCTTCTGAAATGAGTCATTATGGATAATTTCATCCACCTGCAGACTCAGTTTCTCATCAATTGATGCAATCATCTCATCGACCAGCTGCTTGCGGATACGTTCGCTTTTTTCTCCTGACTTCAGAATCTCTGCAATAAAAGCCTGGACACCTTTTGATGCGACGTCATAGGCTTCGTCGCCGGTTTTCATATTAGTTTGTTGCATGATCTGATCAAGCAACGAGCCTTCACTGGTTAACTCTACAGCGGCCTGAGTGGCTATCTGTTCCTGTTCTGACATAGTTCAATCCCTTACTTCGTGGTTCACCGTTATGCTTCAGTGACGCAGTTACTATTCTTCGATGCCCAGCTCAGCCATCAGTTTCTTACGGGAATCATCATCCCCCAACAGCTCCTCTATCTGCTTGCGGAATGCAGGTACGTTACCCAGCGGCCCTTTAAGAAATGAGAGAGCTTCACGTAGTTCAAGAAGTTTCGCCAGCTCAGGTACCTGCTTAACAACAGACTCTGGCTCAAAATCCCGCAAATTATTAAAGGTTAGCTCTGCTGAGATTTCAGCATCCTCTTCGCCGGAGAGTTTATTTGGTACTGTCATCTGCACGCTTAAACGCTGACTCGCCATGACATCGGAGAAATTCTCCTTACTGACATCAATAAGTTCGCGATCCTGCAGGTCATCCTCCTCTTCGCGCAGCGTATAATCACCCAGCATCACAATCTTGTTTGGCAGCTCAATGTCCTGTTTGCCATCGCCTGTTGCTGCTTTGTAAACAATATTGATCCGTTCTTTCGGTGCCACTGATCCATCTTTAGCCATGAGTTATCATCCCTCTTAAAATTTATAGAGCCAGCGCGCTCAATGGATCCATCAGGCACAAGGCCATTTTCAGCTGATCCACTTCGTCCTGCTGTTCCTTGGTATATTTCTGCTTTACTTGTTTCTGACTGTGGCCGCTTAGCAGTAGTTTTATTACATCCAGATAGAGCTCAGGCTCCCATCGCTCCAGACCTTTTACCTGCAGCATTTGATGCAGCATTTTCAGCTGTGACATAGCCACGTCCAGATGACCTGCATCAAAACAGAACTGAGCTTGTTGTAGCTGCCAAAAACAACGCTGGCGCTCACCATTCGCATGAGCAGCACCGTCACTTAGTAGTTTTAATCCCTCGTCGAAACGCCCTTTCAGTGCAGCTTGTTGCGCTTCTCCATACGCAGAAATCCATAGCGGAGCATTGACCTGCTGAGAATCAGAACTATCGCTTTCGCCGGTTAAGCTCAGCTCACTTTCAATCCATGACTGAGTTAACGGGTCAACAAACCCTTCGCCATTAGCAAACTTACTCTTACTGAATTCAGGAAACCGTGCCAACAGATGGCTGACATTGTGGATAACCGCTTCGGCGGCTTCAACAGCTGACAACTCCTGTAATGCCCGACAGACCATACGATGCAGACCGAGCCAGAAAATAGCACCACCGGCATAACTTTTTTCGCATTCCTGAATCAACACCGGCCAGTTACCGGCTTGCTCCAGAGCTTGTAACTCCTGAATTCTGCTTTCTGAAGGTATTTTTGGCAGTACACCACTGGGCGGGAGCTTTTCCAGAATCATCCAGGTACCGGAACGCAGCAAGTGATATGGGTATGGGTCTGTGATGCGTTGCTCTCGCAACAACTGACAGATTTTATCGACTGTCCGGTTATTGGTTGTCAGCGCTTTTTCTATATCAGCCGTTGAAGCCACCGATTGTGCCTGCGCTGTAATTGGCGCTGCGGGTTGCGCTTGCACATGGCTTTGGGTGACTGGAGGATTCTCTGGTACGCGCTCAGCTACAGCCTTAGAGGGAGCCGCTATGGACGTATGTTCAAGCGACGTTGCAACAGAATCAACAGGGGCATCTGGCGACTTTTTTCCCTGTTCAGCCAGAATATAGTCTGCGTCCTGACAGAAACGGTTAAGTTGATTTTTGAATTCAAACAGAAAGGGAGCATCATCGCCAAGGCGTTCATTAATCGCTAGCTCCAGACGCTTATACTGTTCACCACAAAGAATTACATCACTAGCAGTAGCGGCCGTTACCTGAAACTCCGATAAGGGTCGTTCCAGTTTTTTTACCAGCCATTCAAACGCTGCGGCGCGTAACTTGTTCGGCTTTTTTACCCGGGTTGGAAAAATATTGTCCCAGTAATCGGCCTCAAGCATAGAGGCCAGCAATGCCACTCCATTTACCAGACCGGCAAAACCATTTCTGAAATACAGAGCAACACTGAGGCGGCTGGCAACTCTCAGATCTTTAGAGTGTTCACACAGAATTGTTTCACCAAGCACCTGAACGCGCGTCCAGTCGATCGGCTGAATATCAATCCCTTCACCTTTCTTAATCTCGTCATCCAGCTCACTATAAATATCCTCATGCTGGATATCCCTGCCAGTTGGTTCAGATGCACTGATCGGTGAAGTGGCGAGCTTTTCTGCCCAGTCTTGCTCCATTATTCCCATAGTTGGCTCAGCTAGTTAACGGGTTTGAGTTAAACAGAGCAGAAAAGCGGGTCAGGGACGCGAGGTGCAGATAGATCAGTTCCAGCGCACCCGATTGATGAAGCGCTTGCACATCAGCTGGATCCAGCTGTTTCAAGCGTTCGCGATTGATAACAAAAAAACCATCCAGCTTCCGCCCTTTCTCTGCACCTTCAGGAATGAACGTTGCTTCCGTCGACTCAAGCAGATCCAGTTCAACTAGTTTTTCAGTAAAAAGGCGGTTACGTCTGAAATCCAGCTCAAACTGCTGCAAAAATTCGCTGATCTTGAGTAAATAGTCCGTCTGACTTTTATCTTCATTGAACAGGGCATCGCCACGCCCCTCACGATTACAACCTGAATAGGTTTCATCAATACAGACGGTCAGACTTCGACTCTGCTCTGATACTGAAGCTACCGTAAAAGGGTAACGGCGGACATAGGCAGGCAGATAAGGGGCTAGCCACTTCCCCTCAGCATCGACAAATAGATTTTTCCCAGCTTCAGTACCGACCACAGAAACCGGTGAATATCCTGTATCCGCTTTTATAAATACAATGGGGTAATGAAATAACAGCTGACTAAACTCAGAAACCCCCACCGGGATAATGTTAGCTGACCCGGCAAACCGGTAATCACTTAGTTCAATATTCAGATCAGTGTGTGCGGCAGAGCTGACTGCGGTGAGTCGGTTGTAAAACATCGGAAGCATTTCAAAAGTCCTTTTTAGTAGTTGCCTATCCCTGGGCAGATCATTAACCGGCAGCGATCATATCACGCTGTGGCACGGTTAATGTAAATACAGTATCGTATTTTTGCCAGAGATCAAAGAGTTGTTTAAATTTTTCTCCCTGACGAATATAGCCAACGGGTCTACTTCCCTCTTTGATATACGCAAAGATGTCATCTTTTTGATCTTCTGGAAGCATTATACCATCGCTATTTACGTCAAAAATAATAACAAATTCATTAAAGAGTGCTTCATCTGCACCAAATAGATAGTTCAGGAAATCAATCATACTGGCAGATAGAACAGTATCCGTCAGAGCCGAGCGAAACAGAACTGAGGAGCCACTGGTATTCAGCCGTACGGCTAATAAGTTTGCCTGAGTAGTAATGAAAGCATTATCACCCAGCAAGCTAAGCGTTGAGGTTGAGTAATCGCCATTAATACCGGTAAAGGTGAAATCGATTGGGTTAGTCGATGTGCCAATATTCTGCCCAGCCTGAACCTCCAGATGAAGGTTGTTCTGAACATCCAGTGTCAAGCCGGCATCAGCGGTGATACTTCCCAGTTCAGAGATCAGTGTCAGATCATCTGCTCTACCCATCGCAATATGCATGCTATCATCTTCTATCACAGTTACCTTACGGGCCCTGTCCCGATCCAATCCTGAGACTGAAAGCGCCCCAAAACGGGTTACCTCGCTGCCCCCCCAGCTTCCTAAATCAATCTCATTATTAGCCCTGAATACCCCTAAGCCTGCGACAGAAATATGACCGTTATCATAAATGCTATCGACCGACGTAATCGTCAGATCTTCTGAAGTGTGTACACTATTGAGAATGATACTATTACTGTCGCTTAATGATGCATTTCTGGCGCTGATATCAACGGTGTTGAAGTCATTAAATTCGCTCATCAAGTTGACATCTCTAGCCGAGTCAACAACCAGGCTTCCTGCAATCTCTATTCCCTGAGTGCCAGATATATCTCCATTCGATTGTAAAAACACATCACCGTTAACCATGACATGCTGCAGACTAAAGCCTGAATCAGAATTGATATCAAGATGAGTCAGGGCAGTATTTACGCCAATATCACCTGTTGAAAAACGGTTAGTTAAGAGCGTTAAAGCATGCCCTCCATCCACTGACCCAACGAGGATGTCAGAACCAGATAAGGTAACATCATTACTTATATTTACAGCCCCACCAAATAATTGAGTTGCGGCAGTTGCTACATTACCAAACAGTTCGGCGTTACCCGCAACCGTTACATTTTGTGCATTGACCTCTGCACCGAATACAACATCAGCACCCATGATTGCGTTTTCGACATCTATAGCTCCTGCAAAAAGCGTATTTCCACTAATTGCTAGATTCTGCAGCATAACTGTGCTATTGAAATCAGCGATGCCATCAATAGACAGGTTATGGTTTCCACTCATAGCACCAGTACTAATAACCGAACCGGTCAGGTTAACATCACTCATAAGACTTACTTCACCGGTATAAGTCTGCTCAGCAACCGTAGTAACATCTCCTCCCAGGTCAGTCGTTCCAGTGACGGTCAGGCTTTCTGCATTAATGCTATCCTCAATTACGCTGCTACCGCCCACACTGATCGCTTTGGCATTGACCGTTGAAGCGAAACCAGTATTACCACTGACAGACAAGTCATTTACCGCGATGGCACCGTTCAGGTCGGCATCGCCCATTATTGTCAGATTCTGAGAACCAGCTACCCCATTAGCGGTGACACGGGTGCCGGTCAGCACTACATCATGCGTCAGGGTGATGTCGCCGGTATAGGTTTGTGTGCCAAAGGTGATGACATTGGCTGCTATGTCACTGTTACCTGTGATATTCAGGCTATCCGCCGTCAGCAGATCATTAATAATAGTGTTGCCAGTAATACTGATCGCGTTAGCATCGACCGTCGATGCAAAGTCAGTATTACCATCCACGGACAGATCATTCACCGCGACTGCGCCGTTCAGGTCAGCATCACCTTTAATCGACAGGTTATGAGCGCCGTTAACTGTGGTAGTGGTTACGCTAGTCCCTGTCAGGGTGACATCGTTCGTCAGCGTGATAGCGCCGTTATAGGTCTGTGAACCAGAAGTGGTAACATCGGCACCCAGGTCTGCAGTGCCAGTCATTTCAAGACTGCCTACGGTAACAAGATCGGCAATAGTGGTGTTCCCCGCAATGCGTACCGCACGGGCCTGAACTGTCGATCCAAAGCTGACATCACCGTTAACTGAGAGGTCGTTTACTGTGACTGCACCGTTCAGATCCCCACTGCCTGTAACGATCAGGTTATATGGACCAGTCACAGATTGAGCGGTTACATCACCGTTCAGGATGACATCATTGCTCAGACTCAGGCTGTTCATATAGGTCTGTATGCCGGCATCAATATCGACCCCCAGGTCGGTTGCCTGCATAAAGACAACTTCGCTCAACTGCTCATCGCCACCTACATCACCTGACAGATTGACTACCGCATCCAGCACCAAACGGTGATTGCCATTAACGGTGCTACCAAAGTTAACGTCTGTGGCTGACAGCGCGACATCATTAACAAGGCGAACTGCACCGTTATAGGTCTGTGCTGCAACCGTAGTAACGTCGGCTCCGAGATCAGTTGTGCCAGCAACAGTAAGGCTTTCTGCGGTAACGGTATCACCGATAACGCTGTTGCCACCTACACTGATCGCGTTAGCATCGACCGTAGATGCAAAGTC
>NZ_JBNKYN010000023.1:0-58932 GCF_050300915.1 Amphritea sp. | reverse complement strand
CTCCATCTGGATCGTAAATTTATGCACCTTGGCTTTCACATCTACGACGTGGGCTTCCAGAGCCCCAATGTGGAAGCGGCCCGCCCGTTGGTCTACGCCACTGCCCTGCTGTTGGTGCTGGTGATTATCATGCTCAACCTGGCGGCGATCGGTATTCGAAATCATCTGCGCGAGAAGTACCGCGCCCTGGAACATTAAGCGAGTAGCTACGATGACTGATTCAACCACACCGACTCACGGTATCGACATTAGTGCCATGAAGCGCGAACCGCGCCACATGCATTTCGCCGATGAGAAGATCTGCATCGACGTAAAGGATGTTGATCTCTATTACGGTGAAAAACAGGCGCTGAAAAATATCAATATGCAGATCCCGCAGCAGCGCGTATCCGCCTTCATCGGTCCTTCCGGTTGTGGTAAGTCCACCTTCCTGCTTTAACCGGATGAACGATCTGGTTGACAGCTGCCGTATTGAGGGACAAATGGCGCTGTATGGCCAGAACATCTATGAGCGCGGGGTCGATGTTGCTGACCTGCGCCGTCGTGTCGGTATGGTGTTTCAGAAACCTAACCCATTCCCGAAAAGCATCTACGAAAACGTGGCCTACGGTCTGCGTATTCAGGGGATCAATAAAAAACGCACCATCGACGAAACCGTTGAGTGGGCGCTGAAATCTGCCGCCCTGTGGGATGAGGTTAAAGACCGCTTACACGAAAGTGCACTGGGAATGTCCGGTGGTCAGCAGCAGCGTCTGGTGATCGCCCGCACCATTGCGGTTAAACCGGAAGTACTGTTGCTGGATGAACCCGCATCCGCACTGGACCCGATCTCCACACTGAAGATCGAAGAGCTGATCAATGAGCTGAAAAAAGATTTCACCATCGTCATCGTCACCCACAATATGCAACAGGCGGCCCGGGTTTCCGACTACACTGCATTTATGTATATGGGCGATCTGATAGAGTTTGGCGTAACAGACCATCTGTTCACCAATCCAGAGAAGAAACAAACAGAAGACTACATCACCGGTCGTTACGGTTAATTAGGGGAGAATCATAGTGAGTTACGAACAGGACCGTCACAGCAATCACATCTCCCAGAGCTTCAATGAAGAGCTGGAACAGATCCGCACTGAACTACTGACCATGGGTGGCCTGGTTGAGCGCCAGCTCAGCGACGCTGTCGATGCCCTGGTTGCCGGTGACACCGAGCAGGCCGAACAGGCGCGCAAAAGTGACCAGGCGATCAATGATATGGAGATGATGATCGACGAGCAGTGCACACTGATCATCGCTCGGCGTCAGCCCGCCGCTGCCGACCTGCGTCTGATTATCTCAGTCAGTAAAGCGGTCAGCGACCTGGAACGGATCGGCGATGAAACCACCCGCATCTGTCGTTATGCCATTGAGCTGGCTAATGATGGCAAAAACGTCCGCGGTTATCAGGAAGTTCGCCACATCGGTAATCTGGTGCGCGATATGCTGCAAAACTGCCTCACCGCGTTTGCCCGCAGCGATGCCGAGATGGCCTATAAAGTGGCTAAGCAGGACAAAGAGGTAGATTCCGAGTA
This sequence comes from Amphritea sp., assembly GCF_050300915.1. Taxonomy (GTDB): domain Bacteria; phylum Pseudomonadota; class Gammaproteobacteria; order Pseudomonadales; family Balneatricaceae; genus Amphritea. The sequence goes on along the minus strand of NZ_JBNKYN010000023.1, from coordinate 57,361 downwards.
TCGTACCGCGATGCGCTCACTGATGACCTACATGATGGAAGATCCGCGCTATATCACCAGTATCATGAATGTTATGTGGATACTGCGGGGGCTGGAGCGGATTGGTGATCATGCCCGCAATATGGCCGAGCACCTGATCTATCTGGTGAGTGGCACCGATGTTCGCCACAGCAGCCTGAAAGATATTAAGCGCACGGTCCGTGAAGTTGAGCAGAAAAAATAAACGCTTCGGGTAATAATTAAAAAGGCAGCTGAATGGCTGCCTTTTTGTTTTACAGATAGCAAAACCAGATACAGGACTTTTTTTATAATAGCGCTCAATGATCCGCTATACGCAGAGCAATCTTTCCGCCACTGATTGGCTGAGCACTAAGTTCAAGGCCATGCGCCTGATACCGGCCGGTATTTTTCAACTCATCCATAATAGCCTCGGGCAGCTCTCCGCCACACCAGCCCGGCGATATCTGTTTCATCGACAGCAGAAAAGCCGCATCAAGATCCCAGAAATCACCTTTCATATCGCAGACTGCTTCACCCGCTTTACGCGGTTTGCTATTCCGGCCCCCCAGCTTTCCCTGGGGTTGCCTCTTTAGATCAACTGGCACGCTTCCACCCTGTTTTCATTACGTTTCATTCAGCGTACAACTCAGCCCGCCAGCACAAGCTATTCCAGCCTTGTATGCCAGAGATCAATATTAACGCAATTAAAATAGCGGTTGTACTACACATTCAGTGTTTTACAAGAAAACTAACAAATTATTCAGTTCCGGCCGACCTCTGCCGATAGCTATGCAACGCAAATGAAAATCAGAGAGTCATAACGGGAAGCACTGATGGCTGAATATATCGTCTATGGTGATATCAATTGCCCTTTCAGCTATGCATTGCATGAGATGCTACATAGCCATAACCTGATGCACCGGGTTGACTGGCGCATGGTGGAGCACGACGCAATCTCCAACGCTTATCAGGGCAGTGCAGAAAACATGGCCGAACTGGCCAATAATATCTTTAACATTCGTAACCGGGCTCCGGATATAACCATCTCCCTGCCCAGCACCCTGGGCGACAGCCTGTTCCCCTCGCTCTGCATTACCGCCACACAACAGATTGATCCCGACCGCGCCGCAACCTTTCTGCGCACGCTGTACCGGGCACTGTGGATCAAGGGCAAGGATATCGCGTCGCCTGCCGTCATTTATGATGCGCTTGAAGAGGCAGGTCTACCTACTGAGCTGGATATCGACGGGGCCTGTGAAGAGACCCTGCTGTGCCGCCAAAACGAATGGGAAGATAGCCACTTAGGTCTGCAAACACCTGTCATCCAGGCGGAGGACGGTCGTCGCCTGGTGGGCTTTGTGAATCAGCAAGCGATTATCGACTTTATGCAGGGCGCAGAGATTAACCAGGATCTCTGCAGTAACCCCCGTCCGCACAGCCAGATGACGATCGCGATATACGGTGATGAGAAAATCACCGAAATCTGGAGCGCTCTTGCCACGCTGAGAGATGAAAGCAATATTCTGCTACCGCAGTCGATGCAAGCGCTCCAGGAGATGCTGTTATCACAGGAGCGCTGCCCCGATCTGATATTGCTGAATAACTCAGGCCACCTGCAGAACCTGAATGAGGTGTGCCGCGGGATATCCCATCTGATCCGCGAACAACGGGTTCCTATTGCCGTCATCGGTCACCCCATCAGTGATTCAGAGGAGGCTGAACTGTACGACCTGGGGATCTCCGATTACCTGATACAGACACGGGACCCGGTCATTATCCGTGCGCGAATCAATATCCTGCTACAGCTAAAAAGTGCCCACGATATGCTCTCGAAGGCTGCCAGTATTGACGCGCTCACCCAGGTATACAACCGTCGGGAGTTTGAGCGCTGCTTTGAAACAGAGTGGCGTCGGGGGCAGCGATCACGACAACCGATCTCTGTTATTCTGCTGGATATCGACCATTTCAAAGCCTTCAACGACAGCTTCGGTCATCTTGAGGGTGACAGTTGTTTACAACAGGTCGCCTCCACCATCCAGGCATCAGCCCGCCGGGCGCAGGATCTGGTGTGCCGTTATGGCGGCGAGGAGTTTGTCATCTTGTTGCCTGAAACCAATCAGGAGGGCGCCCGGATTCTGGCAGAGAAGGTGCGTCAGAAGATCATTGCCTTAAATATTCAGCACGCCCCTGCCTTTGCTAATCATCCGGTCTCCGCCAGTCTCGGAGTCGCCACCGCGATACCCGCCAATCGGGGGCTGTCTCCCAGACAACTGCTTCAGGAGGCGGATAACGCCCTCTATAAAGCCAAACATAATGGGCGCAATCGGGTCGAACTGTTCAGCCCTTAGGATTAGCGGCTTAATAGTGCCTGGTTTGCGCCGTCTAGCAGTAGTCCGCAAAGGGAGGAAAGCGTTCTATCAGCCCCTCCCGACCCAGTTCCCGCAGTCGTTTAATGTTGCGCTCAGGAATCTGCTCCGGATGCGCATAGTGGGTCAGCGCACGGCCCATCTCCGCCTCCCGGATAATATGGAAGGCGGGCCAGGGCGCACGATTGCTCCAGTGGCTCAGATCATCCTCAGGCACCCCGGCAAACAGATACGCGGGGTGAAAGCTGGCCAGCTGCAGCACACCATCCAGACCTGACTCGACCAGCAGCTCTTCAAACAGGTGCAGGTGATCCAGGTAAACATAAAAATCTTCCAGCCCGACAGGCACGATAAACAAGGTAGTAGAGATGTCAGTCTCACTGGCCGCCAGAATCAGCTCAACCTCAGCCAGAAAAGCCGCGACCAGTGGTTCGCCCTCCTGCGCCTCGGTAACCGCATAACGCAGCGAATTATCTTTCACTACCGGTGCGGCAAATGGGCAGAGGTTTAACCCGACCACCATTGTTTCAACCCACTGCCGGGTTATCTTTTCAACCTGCTCTGCAGAATAGTGTTGCTGTGCATTAACCATAACGTTCTACCTGATTCTGAACGGTGCGAAACCGATACTTTTAACCTCCGGTAGGGTACTATACGGGCAGTTTTTTTGCTGAGAAATTATTGTGCCTGCCGCTCTGACCCGCAACAGTTTGCATACCCGCTGGTATACCCTCAGACGCCCTGCAGCAACCGATGCACCGCTTAACTGGCGCAGATGGTTGCTCGACAGAGGCTCGCTGACACAACATCTGGTGCACGCCAGCCAGGGGCGCTTCCGGGTTGAAGTTGTGCGCCAGCAATGGGGCCGCGCCAGCCGTTCTGAAGCGATGACGCTGAACATTGCCACACGCCAACGGGTCCTCATCCGGGAGGTCCGGTTGATCGGCAATGATCAGCCCTGGGTGTTTGCCCGAACCATCATCCCCGCATCGACCCTGACCGGCAAGCAACGCCAGCTGAGCGCTCTGGGTTGCCGCTCATTGGGCAGCGTGCTGTTTCGCGACCCGACGATGAAACGCGGCCCTCTGCAGGTAAGCCGCCTACAGCTAAGCAGTGGTGAAACCGCCTGGGCGCGCCGTTCACTGTTCTTTCTGGCAAATAAACCACTTCTGGTCGCCGAGGTTTTCCTGCCGGCGCTGCAACAGGTAAACTACCGCAAAAAATGAATACGGACCGTTAACTATGCAACTGGGTAATCTCAAAATCAGCCCCGCCTGGCAACAGAAGCTCAACGCCTGTGGTGAACTGATGCGGGTGAGTAAACCGATCGGCACCTACCTGCTGCTCTGGCCTGCGCTATGGTCCCTGTGGATTGCTTCGGCGGGCATTCCCCCCATCAACTTACTGATTATCTTTGTGCTGGGAACATTTCTGATGCGCTCAGCCGGGTGTGTGATTAACGATTATGCTGACCGCAAGATTGATGGCCATGTGAAGCGAACCGCCCAACGCCCCCTGCCGTCCGGAAGAATCTCCTCTAAAGAGACGCTGATCCTGTTCGCCGGTCTGCTGGCCGCCGCATTTATACTGGTGCTGTTTACCAACCAGCTGACGATCTGGCTGTCCGTCGTTGCGGTGGCACTGGCTGCCTGTTATCCCTTTATGAAACGCTATACCCATCTGCCGCAGGTGGTACTCGGCATGGCATTTTCCTGGGCGATACCCATGGCGTTCAGTGCCACCCTGAATACGGTGCCCAAAATCGCCTGGCTGATCTATATCGCCGCCATTCTCTGGACCATCGCCTATGACACCATGTACGCGATGGTTGACCGGGACGATGATATCCGCATCGGGGTGAAATCCACTGCGGTACTGTTCGGCGATATGGATAAAGCCATTGTCGGCCTGCTGCAACTACTGACCCTGGCCATTCTGGTGATGATAGGTATCGATCTGGGCTTGTCTGTCTGGTTCTATCTGGGTCTGCTGGGGATGAGCGGATTCTTTGTCTACCAGCAATACCTCATCAGAGAGCGTCAGCGAGACGCATGTTTCACTGCATTTCTTAACAACAATTACGCGGGAATGACGGTTTTTATCGGCTTATTTCTCCATTATCTGACAACTTGATGACAAATAGCCTGACAGCGGCTACTTTGTCATATTTATGTAACAGTTTCATAATCTAATATGACCGTCTTAATACATAGAATGAATAGATGAGGTGATTGGTCATGACGTCGGGTAAACGCGTTCTGATTGTTGACGACGAGGCTCCGATTCGCGAGATGATCGCTGTTGCACTCGAAATGGCTGGATATGATTGTATGGAGGCCGATTCCGCTCAGGCTGCGCATCCAATGATCGTTGATTGCAAACCGGATATGGTTCTGCTCGACTGGATGATGCCAGGCATCAGTGGTATCGAATTTGCGCGCCGTCTGCGCAAAGACGAGATGACCTCAGATATCCCGATTATCATGCTGACCGCCAAAACCGATGAAGATAACAAAATTCAGGGGCTGGAAACCGGCATTGATGACTATATCACCAAGCCGTTTTCCCCCCGGGAACTGGTTGCCCGCCTGAAGACCGTGCTGCGTCGCACGACCCCCAAAGGGGTTGAAGAACCGATCACCGTTGATAGCCTCACCCTCGACCCGGTTTCTCACCGGGTCAGCTCTGAGCTGAAACCGCTGGAACTGGGGCCAACCGAATTTCGTCTGTTGCAGTTTTTTATGACTCATCAGGATCGCGCCTACACCCGCAGTCAGTTGCTGGATCTGGTTTGGGGTGGCAACGTTTACGTCGAGGAACGCACCGTTGACGTGCATATCCGTCGTCTGCGAAAAGCACTGGGGGACCGGCATGACTATCTGATCCAGACGGTTCGCGGTACCGGTTATCGTTTCTCTTCCCAGGTAGCCTGAGCCTAGCCTATGTACAACTCCAGTCATACGATAGCTGGCAACCTGCTGCTAACCGTGGCTGGCAGCCTGTTTCTGGGGTTTGTTATCGGTTATCCCGGCTGGACTCTGGCCGTTGCGTTGTTATTCTGGGGGCTGTATCAGGTTAAGCAGTTCAACCGTTTACAACAGTGGCTGATGCGCGAAGATCATACCGATGTTCCTGAAAGTAACGGCTATTGGGGGGAACTGTTTGATGAGATCTCCAGAGATCAGAAGCGCCAGATACAGCGGACGCAGGCGCTGCGCAATGTGATCCACCGCTTTCAGCAATCCTCTGCAGCGCTAAGTGATGCGATCGTCATCATTGATGCCCACAACCACCTGGAGTGGTGGAACCGGGCCGCCGAAAAACTACTGGGGATGAAAACCCAGACGGATCGTGGCCGTTCAGTGATGAACCTGCTGCGTGATCCGCGCTTTGTGCGCTATTACCGTAAAAATCATTATGATGACCCCCTGCAACTCACCTCTCCGGTACAGAAAGATAGGGTACTCGAATACCGTATTACCCGTTTTGGTGCCGGTGACCGCATTCTGGTCGCCCGGGACATCACCCGACTGAAACAGCTGGAGCAGACCCGTCAGGACTTCGTCGCCAACGCCTCTCACGAGCTGCGTACGCCACTGACGGTCATCCGTGGCTACCTTGAGACCTTTCTGGATCAGGAACTACCCCGCCCACTGCTACGGGGCCTGAGTCAGATGGAGAGCCAGTCCCGGCGGATGGAAAACCTGGTCGCCGATCTGCTGCTGCTCTCCCGTCTGGAAACCAGTGCTCATGTCTCCGATGAACTGCCGGTACCGATCCATTCGATGATCGCCCGCATCCGCGAAGATGGTCTGGTATTGGGGCAGGAGAAAAATCAGACGATCGAAACCGATCTGGAAGAGGCAACTTCGCTGCTGGGACAGGAGTCAGAAATATATAGCGCGATCTCCAACCTGGTGTTTAATGCGGTACGCTATACGCCAGCCGGAGGTGCAATCAAGCTGCGCTGGTGGAGCGATAAAGAGGGCGGGCATTTCGCCGTCAAAGATAACGGTCCGGGTATCGACAGCATCCACCTGCCCCGCCTGCAGGAACGTTTCTACCGGGTAGATGAGAGCCGTTCATCCGACAGCGGTGGCACCGGCCTCGGGCTGGCAATCGTCAAACACGTGATGCTGCGCCACGGAGGTAAGCTGACCATCAGTAGCCAGCTGGGCAAAGGCAGCACCTTCACCTGTCACTTTCCCAATGAGCTGGTAATTCCGGCGGCGATCAGAGAACAGGCGTAGCCGGGATAAAAAAACGCACCCTTGACCGGTGCGTTTTGATAACCGCTGAAAGCCTGCTTATCTACTTATGTTCCAGCCGTTCACGATCACTAGCCGCGGTGAGATCGATCTCACTTCCGTCGGTGTATTCCTCCACCCAGAAGATTGTCGCCCCCACCACACCCGCAGGCATAATCAGCAGGTTTAACAATGGAATCATCATGCCAAATGAGATCAGCCCGCCAAAGCCGACCGAGGTCAGCCTGCGCTGCTTCAGGGAGTCCTTCATCACCCGGAAGCTGACGCGGTTATTATCCATAGGATAATCGCAGTACTGAATCGCCATCATCCAGCAGCCAAACAGGAACAACAGCACAGGAGCCACGATCCCCAGCACCGGGATAAAAGTGAGAATCAGCAGAAACACTAAGCGGGGCAGATAGTAGAGCAGTTTAGAGAGCTCCCGGGCAACCGTCCGGGGGATCAGCGCCAGAATCTCCTTCCAGCCGGAATCGGTGACGGTAACCCCTCGTAAACGCTGTTCCACTTTCTCCGACAAGATACCATTGAACGGTGCGGCAATAATGTTGGCGACCACGCTAAAACTGTAATAAACCGAAATCAACACCAGTACCGCTATCAGCGGCCAGAGGATATAACGCAAAAAATCCAGCCATTGCCAGTCCGGCAGTATTGAACTGAGCAGATAGTCAATCCAGTAACCCATCTGATCAAACAGCAACCAGATGGCACCGGTAAACAGAAAAATATTGATTAGCAGAGGCACTATTACAAAGTGCCGAATTCCCTTTTCTGGCAACATCGCCAGACCACGCAAAAAATAGTTTGCGCCGCGTAACGGATTTCCTTTCATCATGTCCTCTATCAGTTAAACATCTGCATCAGGCAAAAAAGTGGTTATAAAACCGTACAATCACCGCGATTAACATCATCGACAACCCTATACGGTTAATCAAAAACTCCCGTTTGGTAAAGGAGATTGTGGCCTGCCAGAATATCAGTATCGATTTGAAATCGCTGGTTCTCAGCACATAGAGTATCAGTGACGCCAGAAATACACCAAGTCCGACCATCATAAACAGCTGTTCCACTACCGCCAGAGTCATTTTTCCATCACCATAAGTTACTTTCGAGAGGCCTAAGATTAACAGAAATAGTCGGCATTAGTGGCTGGTTTAGCCTATAACTTTATGTGAATATAAAAAACATCCTGCTCTTTTTTTCCTCTTCAATTTTTCACCGGAGTTTCTTATGCATGCGATATCAATACATCAGTTTGGCGGTCTTGAAGAGCTAAATTACAATAAACAATCCAGACCTCAGCTGAACACCGGGGAGGTTCTGGTAAAAACCACCGCTGTCGGGGTTAACCCAATAGACTGGAAAACCTGCTCTGGCGGCGGTGCCAGCGGTTTTGTAACCGAGTTTCCATTCATCCCCGGCTGGGAGTTCTCCGGCGTTATCGCCGATCCGGGCGATACCGCTTTTAATGTCGATGACGCCGTGTACGGGATGATCCGTTTCCCTCAGCCGGCCGGTTGTTACGCCGAATATATTGCCGCTCCGGCAGCGCAGATCGCCCGCCTGCCGGACGCGGTTGATCTGACCATGGCGGGAGGCCTGGCGACCGCCAGTCTGACCGCCTGGCAGGCGGTATTTGTTAAAGGGGATCTGCAACCGGGTCAGCAGGTTATGGTGCTGGGGGCTGCCGGTGGGGTGGGTCACTTAGCCGTACAACTGGCCAAATGGGCCGGGGCCCATGTGACCGGCACCGCGTCTCTCCACAATCATGAGTTTCTCGCCGAGCTGGGCTGCGAACGCGCTATTGATTACCATCATCAGAGCCTCGATGAGTTTAACAGCAGTATGGACCTGATTATCGACTGTGTCGGCGGTGAAACGGGTATCAGTGCACTTCCCTGCGTTAAGCCCGGAGGGGTTATGGTCACATTGCCGTCGGTGACCAAAGAGCAGGTCATCGCGGCTGGCGTGGCACAGCGGCGAAGGGTTGAGCCGATCCTCTGCGAACCCTCCGCTGAGCAACTTATAAAGATTGGGGAACTGGTCGCCGATGAGGAGCTGAAACTGCATATCGGCGAGACATTCCCCCTGGCAAAGGCCGCTGAAGCCTTTGCCCTAAGCCAGAGCGGTCATGTCTGCGGCAAACTTATTCTGACATGTGACCAACCAGCGTAATCCACTAAGTATTACGCGTCTGCCAGTGAGAGATAAGCCGACTGCAGCTGCTCCAGTTGCATAATCACTTTGACCACGGAACGGTCCACCAGTGCTGGCAGTAACGCCCCGGGGCGGGCCTTAGCTACGCTAAGAGCCTGCTCCAGCGAGGTGCTGAGCTGCTGTAGCTGAGCATTGATTTCAGCGGTGTTCTGCGGCAGCCCCTGTAACTCCGCCATGTTAGTGCGCAGATCCGCCGATATCGTGTCATAGGAGAGATCCGTCGCTGACGCCACACCCCAGGCGGTCATCGCGTAGATCACGACTAACTGCTGGCAAAGCAACTCCTGCTGTCCCACCAGTGTCAGCGGCTGCGCGCTGCCATCAGCTTTCGTCTGTAGCGCTTTATCCAGTAATAGATCCGCCTGTCTCAGGAGCGCATTATTAGCACTATACAGCTCGTTAAAGTTCTGCTTATTCGCTTTGCGCTGATACTGCTGGCGAACCTGCTGCCAGTTCTGGCTCATACTGGCAACCTGAGCCTGCAGGTCGGCAGCGGCAACCCCGCTCAGTTGCTGCTGTTGTACGGTAAACTGCTGAGCCGCCTGTTGCAGCGCTTCATCCGCTTTACGGGCTCGCACCCCCAGCGCAGACAGCAGATAGTTTTTCATCATCACCTGTGTCAGGGTGCGCTGATTCGCGGTAACACTGATCACTCCGGCCTGAGACGATATATCGGCAGCCCGGGCTACCCCCGCCAGACTGAGACTAATAAGTAGTGTCGAGATTGCTGCTTGGATAATTTTTTTCGTATTCATATCAATACTGTCTTCAGGCTGTTTGGTTGGTTGTTTGTAACAGGGTTTGCACATGGTCCAGCAGTGCATTTTCCGTCCAGGGTTTCGTTAGAAAAACACTCACCCCCGACTGTTCTGCCTCTTCCCGATGACGCTGGGTAGTTCTCGAGGTAATCATCAGCACCGGGATATCACTCATCCCTTCCCGGCCACGAATCATACTGGTCAGTTCCATCCCCCCCATGCGTGGCATTTCCAGATCGGTGAGTACCAGATCCGGACGTTTTTTACGCATCTGATTCATCGCATCCAGCCCATCAATTGCGGTACTGACATCATAGCCAGTATCCCGCAACAGACTGGATAAAGAGGTCCGTGCACTGACAGAGTCGTCCACCACCAGCAGTTTCGGCAGGCTCAGATCACTTTGTAACAACTGCGGAATAAACAGGTTCTGCTGGCCAGCGGATTTGTAACGAATTCTGGCCGGCAGATCGATAACCGCTGCAGTATCACCATTGGCCAGAATGGTTAATCCGGGAATCCCTGGCAGATCCGGCAGATAATCCCCCATCTGCTTAAAGGCCAGCTCCCGGTGGGCGATAACTTCACGCACCATCACCGCAACTCTTTCGCCCTGCCCCAGATTCACCAGCAATACCGGATGCACCTCTCCGGCCTTGTAAGGTATACCATGCTCACCGAGCAGCGCTTCCAGACCATACGCCCGAAATTGCTCTTCGCGGTATTCAAACAGCATTCCCTCAGGGCTTTCATGCAATCGGCCATCCAGTGAGATCAGCGTCTGTTCCAGACCATGACTGGCGAGGGCATAGATCGCTCTGCCTGCCCGCACCAGCAGTGTTTTAATCATCAGCGAACTGGATGGCATCGACAATTCAAATGTGGTGCCCTTACCCGGTTCAGAATGGATATCCAGAATCCCCTGCAAGCGCATGATCTGCTGATGCACAACATCCATGCCGATACCCCGGCCTGACAGCTGGCTGATCTCTTCCCGGGTGGAGAACCCGGGAATCAGAATCAGCCGCTCAGCATCATGCTTGCTTAATTGTGCCTCCGCACTGATCAGGCCCCGCTGGATAGCCACTTGGCGAATCCGGTCAGTATCAATACCGCAGCCATCATCACTGCAGTCAACCCGCACCAGATCCCTGTCCAGCCAGAAACGCAATACTATCTGCCCTTGTGGTGTTTTCCCGCCCGCCAGTCTCTGCTCCGGGGTTTCCAGCCCATGATCGATCGCATTACGAATAATGTGCATCAGCGGGTCAGTCAGCTGATTGAGAATATGGCTATCGACCCGCACCGACTCCCCATGAATCAACAGTTCAGCCTGTTTTCCCGTGCTACGACAGGCCTGCCGCACCACACGGTGCAACCGGGGTGTGATTGATTTCACCTCGACCAGACGGGTACTCAGCACCCGCTCCAGCGTCTCTTTCTGAATCCCACTCTGCGCGAGGTGCAACTCCCCGGTGCGACGGATATGCCGATCCATCAGCTGCTCGACCTCCTGAATATCAGCGGCAGCTTCCTGCAGACGGGAGATGCTGGTATGCATTTCGTTATAACGATCCATCTCCAGCGGATCGAAGCTGCTGCCAGCAACATTATTCGCCGGTTGCAGGGTAAACTGTTCATTCAGTTGCTGTTCCAGCTCAAACATAATGCGCTGCAGGGTCCGCTGACGGTCACGACTGAGACGCACATAACTGCGCAGCTGTGTGATCTGCTCGTGCAGCTGAGTATTCAGGGTGGAGCCTTCACCGGCAAGACGCATCAGACTATCCAGGGTTGCCTGTGGCACCCGGAAGAACGTCTGCTCCCGATTAACATTCTCAGCAGACTCGTCAGCCATTTGCTCCACGGGCTGCGGCAGCGGTTCTGCGAGCGCAGCAGAGGGGGGTGCTGCCGGGGGTAGCATGGGGCTGTCAGAGTTCTCGCTCTCCTGCTGTTGCAACCCCTGACTACGCAGACGGTAGTGCCAGTCCATTAACAACTGCAGCATCGCCTGCGAATTGTCCGGTGATGCGGACTGATTGATCACCGCTTCACACATCATCGCCAGGGTATCGGTAATCGCGGTCAGATCGTCACACAGGGGTTTCGCCGGTGACTGTCCCGCATCGGTAAACAGTTCAAGGATATCTTCCAGACGGTGGGTCAGGTTAGCGATGCCGGTGATACCGGCCATATTCGCCAGGCCTTTAATGGTGTGCGCCGCGCGCTGTGCCTCCCGCATCGCCTCCAGGCTGTGGCTGTCGGCAACCCGCTGCAGCTGCTCAGACAGCTGTTCTGATAACACCGGCAACTCATTAAACAGCATATCCAGCAGCTGAGGGTCCATATCGTCCGCAATACTCAGCTGAATATCGGTCTCGCTTGCCTGCTCCCGCTCGATGTTTTCGGCAGATTGCACCATCGCCATTGCCAGCAGCCCACCAATATAGCTGATCTGCTCCTCTGTCGGACTCGCAGGCAGTTCCAGCACTTCAAGCTGGTCAAGTAATACCTGTTGCCGGGCGCTGTCGTTAATATCCCCCATATAGCTGACCAGATCAGTCAGTAAGGCGCTGAGTTGTAGTAGCATCTGCGGTTGTAACTGCGCCGGATCACGCTGCAGCCAGTCGATATTCAGACTAATGCCCTGGACAATATTCGCCGCCCCTGACAGATGCACGGTGTGCATCGCCCGAATGACCGGCGCTAACAGCTTTTGCGAGCTATGCAGCAGAGCCCCGGCTCCATCAGTATGACTGCCATGCTGCTGCCACAGCGTTTCAAGCTGCTGCAGCGAACCGGTAAGCATCTGTAATACGGCGGGGTCCAGCTGTGGAGCCGGTTGTTGGAGCAGCTCCAGTGCCACCTGACAGAACGGTGGCGGCAACTCAGTTTCTGCTTCAGTCGCCTGCAATCCGGTCAGTACACCAGACTCAGGCTGAAGTGCTGGCTGAGGCTGGTCAGCGCAATCCGCCGGACTGGACGGATTCAGTCGTAACAGATCATCCAGCAACAGCGGTTGTAAAAAGTCCCGGTCATCCTCCGGCAGCGGTGCCTGCCAGCGCGGCTCGCTCATCAGTTGCAACAATGCTTCGACCGACTCAGGGCTTGGGTCTGTCAGCAGTGCTATCATCTGTTGCTGCAGCGTTATCCGCTGCGGATTATCAGATTCAGACTCCCACTGTTCTGCCAACAAGGCAAACAGATCGGCAAAACCGCTATATTCCGCTTCACTGGCATCTTCCACCTGCTGATGCAGCAGGCCAACAGCGCTCTCGGTATCAACCGCTGTCAGCCGCTGGAGCGACTCAATCCAGCCATGTGTCAGAGGGTTAGTCCGGGCAACCTGTTGCTCTTCTGCCGCGTCTGTCACCCTGATACAGGCGTTCAACTGCTGACAATCCTGTTGCAGCAGCTCTGCCAGAAATTCACAGTCCTCAGGTGCCAGCGGTTCCGGCCAGTGGCTGTCACTCAGACAGGCCAGCAGATATTGCCATATGCCAGGCTCCGGAGTATGGATCAGATCATCCAGTGCCTTATAAAAATCCACCAGCAAGACCCGTTGCTCCGAAGGCTCTTCAATCTGATGCAGTTGCTCCAGTTGCTCGGCAAACAGTGCTAAACCATCGGCAATACCGAGCAGTTCGGCCTCACTGAAGGGATCAACCAGCTGTTGCAGCGCGGCAATCAATTCATCAACATTCGGCTGAGCATCGCTCTGTTGCCGGAGTAACGCCAGAAACTGCTCTGCGGCGGTGATACTTTTACGAATCATGCTATCGGCCTGTCAGATTATTCAGGATACGACCGGGGCCGCCAGCTTGAATACACTGACCGACTGTTGCAGCTCCTGCGCAGCACTTACCAGTTCATCAGAGAGTTCTGACTGCTGCTGCATCTCTTTGTTTGTTGCCAGGGTAGACTCATCAATTTTGCCCGCCCGGACCCGCAGATCTTTCGCTACCCGGGCCTGTTTGGCCGAGTTTTGCGCAATCCGCACCACCGATTCAACCAGTGTCTGAGTGGTCGAGCGGGTTTCACTCATCCGCTCACCCGCTTCCTCCGCCAGACGGGTACCTTCAACCACGTCACTGATTACGGTGTTCATAACGTTGATGGTGTCGGCGGTCTCCAGCTGAATATTGTTCACCAGGGATTCAATCTCAGAGGTCGCTTCGCGGGAGTTTTCCGCCAGACGCTGTACCTCATCTACCACCACCATCAACCCGCGCCCGGCCTCACCGGCAGAGGCCGCATGCATACTCGCATTCAGCGACAATACATGGGTTCGCTCGGAGATGTTGTTGATCAGGTTTACAATTCCGCCAATCTCCTGGGAACGTTCACCCAGACGCTTAATCCGTTTTTCCGCTTCGTGAATCGTCTGGCGAATCTTGTTGATACTCTCAATTGTCTGAGATACAGAGCTCATCGCCGTTTCTGAGGTTTTAATCGCCTTCTGCGAGGCATTATTGGTCAGCACTGCCAGCTTTGAAATCAGCTCCATCGCTTTGATGGCCGAATCCAGACCCTGCAAGGTTTCAACGATCTCCTCCTGTTCACGGCTGGCGTAGGTGAGTACGGTTTCAGACTGCGACTTTACCTGTACCGAGGCATTTGCCACCCGGCGGGATACCGCATTTACATCGTTGAGAACCGTCTCAATCGAGGTTGTTAGCTGGTTGATCGAGTCCGCAATCGCCCCGGTAACATCCTCAGCAACCGGAACCCGCACGGTCAGATCCCGCTGGCTAATCTGGAATACGTTTTTAATCAATTCAATGATGGAGTTGTTAAGCTGGCGGTTTTCTTGTTCCTTCACCTGCAGCGCCTGCTCTTTTTCATCCAGCAAGGTATCCAGAACCTGGCCAAACTGCCCCAGTTCATCACGTGACTCCAGTTGACTGCGGGCATCAACATCGCCATCCCGGATGCGGTTAACCGTATCTTTCAGTTTAGTAACCGGGTCAATAACACCGTACTTGATAATTGACATACCAACAGCCATCGCCACGATCATCAGCGCCATCGAGATAAAGAAGTAGCTCACCATCGTCAGTGTTTCATCAGCCTGCAGGGCGCTGTTGTCAGCCTTCTGCTTATCGGCAAGTTTAATAATGCGGATAATCTGTGGGTCCAGTGCAACGACAATCGCAGATAACAGACGGAACAGACCTTCCCGACGTTCAAGACTGTACGACAACTCTTCGAAAAGCTGTTTAATTTCAGTCACCTTAGCCAGCACGTTGCGTCTTTGCGGTAGCTTTTCAGCGACCGCCGTTTCCAGCCCCCTCAGCATCGGCTCAAGCTGTTGCATGATGGTATCTTTGGAATACTGACCACGGCTGAAAATATATTCGTTGATCTCGCCGCTCAGGCTTTCGAACGCCTGAAAAAGAGCGGCATCATGTGTGGCAATCACCACCTTTTTAGTGCTCGCCAGCAGCGCCCTCATCTCACCAGAAAGCCCCTGGTCGGCAGTCAGACCGGAGGTGATGGCGGCTTCAGAAGCATCATAGAAAGCATCCTGGTAGTCATCGACAATTGCCTGCATCGACAGCACCTGCTTCTGAGCGTCGGCGCCGGGCAAGTATTGCTTCAGTTCAAGAAGACCCTGGTCTACGCCAGCCATCGCACCGTTGAACTGCATCAGCTGCATCAGGTCTTCGTTGGTCTGAAAGCTTTTCTCGTAGTAGCGCGCCCGGGTCAGGCTCGTTCCAATCTTATCCACCAGCTGCAAGAACCTATTCACCTGTTCAGAACGTTCCTTGGCCTGCTCATCGATCACGATGGTCTGGTAATAGGAGGCTCCCATGAAGATGAGTCCGATCACCATCAAAGCACCGGCAATCGCAAACTTGAACGGCATCCGCACATTGCGGAACTCCCAACTCCAAACCTGCTGTTCCTGTTCGGTTTTTATCTGCCTGAATGAACTCATACGTCTTGTTTCCCGTTTCTATAACTGCTCAATCCTGCGTGTCAGGCAGGGATAGCGGATTTAGTCTTGATGAAGCGCTGTTTTTGTCTGGAAAAATAGGCCCGGTGATCAAACTCGAACCAGAGGGAGTTACGATAGAGATACTGGCCACTACAGATCCCCTCCAGCAGATCGGGGCGAGGCTGCACTTCAGCAGCAACACTGGGGTTGGTGATCCCCTGAGGCGTCTCCTGCAACAACACTGCTGCGGTGGCTGGCTGTGCATCCAGCAGCAATAGCCAGCCATGCTTCGGATCAGTCACCCCCAGCCCTAATGAGGCGGCCAGGTCATACACGGGCACAACATCGCCACGATGATTGATAAACCCGACAAACCAGTCCGGCGTTTCAGGAATAGCGCAAAAGTGCTCACAGCGCAGTAACTCCGAACGGGTCTGGGCGGGCAGTAGTAACTGCAAAAATCCCACCCGGAAACCATGCCGCAGGTCGTATCTTTCCGCTGATAGCTCAACGCTATCCGAACTGATTGGCGATGGCTGCATCGATCACACTACCTCAGAGAAATGCATTAACCTGATCCATCAGTTCCTGATCAGAAAAAGGCTTGGCCAACATCGCTTTGGCCCCTTGTAACTGAGCCCAGACTTTATCCGCTTCCTGGTTTTTACTGGAGACAATAACCACCGGAATTTCGCGGGTCTCTTCCCCCGTGGTAATCTGTCGACAGGCAGCGAAGCCATCCACCTCAGGCATCACCACATCCATCAGGATAAGATCCGGTTTTTCCGCCAGCGCCCGGGCGACCCCTTGCTGGCCGTTCGCGGCAAGGATTATCTCAGCATCAACCGCACTGAGAACGTTACAAATGTGTTGTTGCTGTACTGGATCATCTTCAACAACCAGAATTTTTTTACTCATGACCGTTCCATTTCCATTAAAATAATCTGATTATCAATTGCGGGGCTGCTTACGCGCAGGCCCGCTTAAACTCATTAACCCAGGCAGACACCCGGCTGATAACCTTCTGAAACTCAACCGGCTCAATCGGCTTAGTCAGATAGGTCGAACATCCCGCCATTATCCCTTTCACTTCATCAAGGGGCGAGGTCTTCGAGGTCAGCATAATTATCGGCGTTTTTTTCAGCGAGGGGATCTCCCGCATCCGGGAACAGGCTTCAAACCCATCAATGCCGGGCATCATCACATCGAGAAAGATAAAGTCGAAATGTCCCTGCACAACTTTCTCCAGCGCCTGCTCACCACTATCCGCATACGCCAGTTCAACTGCTGCCGGAAGCTTTTGTAACTCCAGCGTCAGCGCCTGTTGCATCGCGCTATTGTCATCCACCACCAATACCCGGTAGCGTTCCTCACCAGTCTGTGACGCTGCCTCAACCGTAATCGACTCATACTTACTGAAACGCTGCTCAGCTGCCGCGGCGGCCACCTGTAGCTCTTGCGCATCAGTTTCTTCGTTTTCCGAGGTCATCTCATCCAGCGTGCGGATCACCCGTGAAGACACCAGCGGATAGCGGATATGCCCCAGACCAGCGTCTGTCGGAGCGTCTTTACTCACCTGTATGATGCGTGAGCGATAACCCGCCGACAGCTGCCCGAGCAAGGGGTCTGCCAGCGTTTCAGCACCGAACAACAGCAGCAGATCCGGCGGCGTCTGAGGATCAAAAGCGACCAGTTCATAGCGTTGGTTTCTCGATAGCTCAAGTATCCGTGCCAGCTTTTGCTGCTGATCAGCGGGAAAGCCTAAGGTTCCAATATTCATGGGGTTTCCTGATAAATCACAATACCTGCTCCGCCACAACAGACAGGAAGTTATAAAAAAACAGGATCTGTTAAACAAAAGAATAAAAAACAGCAGCTTGAAGAAGGCGCTGCGGAGGATAACGCTAAAAGCATTGCAAAATCGTTAAACGAATTCAGATCAACACTATCGCGACATAGTCCGCGGCGTTTACAGCAAGCTCACTTGCGACACCCTGAACGCTCCAACATGGCTGCTTTCATTAAAAGCGCATCCTAACGAGGCTTTTAATTCAAAATCCAAGGAAAACCAGCCACCTACTTTTAGTTGTACTTATTCTTTGTAAAACAGTGTTTTTTATATTGTTCAACCGACCATAACAGGCCTGCATCAAACGGTTGTATCAAACTACGGTGAAAGCTAATTGTTGACAAGCCCCAAATCGGGCAAAGGGAATCGAGGAAGCAGATGCAAATGCAGCTAAGCAATCGCTAAGCGGGCGCCATTATCTTCATGGATCACTTAGAAATCAAGCGCTAGACGGATAACAGATAGCACCTCAAGTCAATGACCTGAGGCAAGAATTCAGGCTTTAATAAACTACCCAAATTGGGCAATTATCTGCCAAAGCTGTTGACAATGGCTCCCTGCCACCGGGAGTACGCCTAATTTGCCACTCGGGTTGCGCTACACAACTGCTGTTGCTGTCGCATAATAAAGCGGCACCCTTTAGCCAACAGACCCAGCTCTGTGCACTGCTCTTTAACCCAGGCCTTGTCCTCTTCAGTGGCGGTATCGTGATAGGGAGGAACAGCAACGCACAGGCCTTCCGAAGCCTGGCTGTTCTCCCAGCAGGCTTTGAAGAAAGTACCGCCATCGACCGTGCAGCGATACTCCGACCCTTTACAACTTTCCACCCGCTGCAAGGCCTCCGCCAGGCAGCCGCTCTGGTCCGTTTGCGCACCGGCAGCGAGTCCCGCCTGACGCTGTTGCTCCACCATTACCTGATTCTCTTCGTTCCAGTTTTCCAACCACTCAGGCGCATTCAGCCAGGTGTAGAAAACCCCCACAATAATCGCCAGCAACAGCCCCAGCCAAAAACGTCGCATCATCCTAAAATCCTTTTCTTTAACGGCCCCGGACATAAAGCCCGAAGAGGCAACAACAGAAACCAGCAGCAGAGGCCAGCATCGTTAAATTCACAAACAGAGGGTTACGCATAGCAAACGGTACAAATGGGTGAGAGGTCGTCATATCACAGACCGACTCACCATAGTTAAATGAACCACCTGCAGAGAGACATTCGTTTACCACGCTCTGCTCTGACCAGAACACCCCCATCAATACCACACCAGGCAGTATCAGCAGCAACAAACCCAGGCGTAACATTACTCTTCACTCACCCCGATATTGCTGACACCCTCATTCGCAGCCAGTCGTTTCAGTTCACTGATGAATGAGGCGCTGGCACTCTTCATCCCCGCCAGACGGTTGATCACCTCTTCCTGAAAACTCTCTTCCTGCACCATCATTTCGTGGTGGGCGATGTAATGCAGCAACTCCTCATCGGACATATCCGCATCGGCAGTGACTTCAATAAAGGTGGCAACACACTCCAGCGACAGATTACCAATATTCGCGGCCTCTGTGTGATTGGGTTCCAGCAGGCAGTTAATGGTGGAGTACAGCGCCACCATCGCATCCAGTGCCGGGGAGGCCCCATACATATCAAACGTATCGAGATCTGGCATATTCTCTTCGACATTCGCCAGCTGAACTTCGAAGTTCATCTTCGCACCGGTATTGCCGAGTTTATTCCAGACGCCATCGAGAATACTGCGCACCTGATTGCGATCACCAAACTCAAGCAGCGTTGAAAACAAAGCGAAGTTAGGAAACATCCGCTCGGTCACCGCCACTGAGAAGGCAGCCAGTTGCCAGCCGTCGAGTACTTTCAGCTCTTTTTCCAGTGACCATTGTGACATCAGATAAACTCCCAAACTGTATTTGCCCCTATTGTACAGCGCAGGAATCATTTTGCAGCAGTTATGCACGATTTGCCGGTACCGGCCCGGCGACAATTTAAACTCAGAGCCATTACATTAATCCGCTGATTCGATGTGCTTTTTTACTGTATACTCCAACTGCAAAGTAAGCTCTTATCGGAATCAAACCATGAATAACAAGAATCCTATCGCTATGGTCGTTAGGGGACTGGACGGTTTCAGCGAATGGACCGGGCGTAGTATTGCCTGGTTAACTCTGCTGATGGTGCTGGTTACCTTTGTTGTCGTTGTGATGCGTTATGTCCTCAATACCGGCAATATTCAGTTGCAGGAATCCGTCATCTACATGCACAGTTTCGTCTTTCTGCTCGGGGCGGGTTACACCCTCAAGCATGACGGTCATGTGCGTGTGGATATTTTCTACCGGCCGCTGAGTGAACGGGGCAAAGCGGTGATTAATATCATCGGCACCCTGCTTCTGCTGCTTCCCGTGTCGCTGTTTATCTTCTGGATCTCCTGGGAGTATGTGCTGTTCTCATGGCACACCATGGAGGGCTCTCAGGAAGCCGGCGGTATTGACGCACTCTATCTGCTCAAGACCTCCCTGTTGCTGATGCCGGGGCTGATGATTTTACAGGGTATTGCTGAACTGCTGCGCAATATTCTGGTTCTTACCGGACAGGAACATCTGACTGAAGCCGATATTCAGGAGCACCCGTTATGATCGAGTTTTTACCACTGCTGCTGTTTGCGGGAGCCATCTTTGTTCTGTTGTTAGGTTATTCGGTCGCCTTTTCACTGGCGGGTACCGGCCTTATTTTCGCCGCCATCGGCATAATGACGGGACACTTTGAAGCCAGTTTTCTTGAGGCGGTGCCCAACCGTCTGTTCGGCATCATGAATAACGCTGTTCTGATTGCCGTCCCCTTGTTTGTCTTTATGGGCGTGATGCTGGAAAAATCAAAAGTAGCGGAAGAGTTGCTGGACACCATGGCGGCCCTGTTTGGTCCTATCCGCGGCGGTTTAGGCATCTCGGTTACCGTTGTCGGCATGCTGCTGGCCGCCAGCACCGGTATCGTCGGCGCAACGGTGGTCACCATGGGGCTGCTATCGCTGCCCACCATGCTGCGCCGGGGTTATGACCCCAAGGTCGCCACCGGCGTCATCTGCGCCTCGGGTACGCTGGGGCAGATTATCCCCCCTTCCATTGTTCTGGTACTGCTGGGAGATGTTATCTCCTCGGCATACCAGCAGGCGCAGCTGGATCAGGGCATCTACTCGCCCAAAACAGTCACGGTAGGCGACCTGTTCCTCGGTGCCCTGTTGCCGGGCCTGCTACTGGTGGGTGCCTATATCGTCTACCTGATATTTAAAGCGATCTTCCACCCGGCCACGGTTCCGGCCATCCCCCCGGAAGAGCGGGCGGCCATGGATAACATGTTTAAGCGGGTGATCTTCGCGCTGCTGCCACCGGTATTTCTGGTGGGGCTGGTGCTCGGCTCAATTCTGGGAGGCTGGGCAACACCAACCGAAGCCGCGTCTGTCGGCGCGGTGGGTGCGATGCTGCTGGCCATGGCACGACGCTGCTTCACCCTGCCGATTCTGAAAGAGGTGATGCGCACCACCACTCAGGTCAGCTCAATGGTGTTTATCATTCTTGTCGGCGCATCAATATTTTCACTGGTTTTCCGTGGTTACGGCGGCGATGATCTGGTGCGCAACTTCCTTTCCGACCTGCCCGGTGGTGTCTTTGGTGCCGTCGCGCTGGTGATGCTGGTGATCTTTCTGCTGGGGTTCTTTCTCGACTTTATCGAGATCACCTTTGTGGTGGTGCCGATTGTTGCACCGATTCTGTTGGCGATGGGGCTTGATCCGGTCTGGCTTGGGGTGATGATCGCTCTCAACCTGCAAACGTCGTTCCTCACGCCGCCGTTTGGCTTTGCCCTGTTCTATCTGCGCGGCGTGGCACCGGAAAGCATCTCGACCATGCAGATCTATCGGGGTGTCATACCGTTTATTATGATTCAGCTGGTGGCACTGATCGCATTGGCGCAATGGCCTGCACTGGCGACCTGGCTGCCTAATCTGGTTTATGGTTAAGCGACAACAGAGCAACACAAAAAAACCCGCAAGCGCGGGTTTTTTTTATAATCTGAACTCAGTCTCTAGCGTTGCATTAACGCTTACAGCGTCCGGGCGTTCAGATACGCCTGCTCAGAAACCGCATGCCACTTGATCGCCTGCTCGCGGAACTTAACAAACGACTCAAACACTTTCTGTGACATCGGGTCTTGCGACGCTTCTTCAGAAACCACCTCATCAGACAGCGTTTTAATCTGCTTCAGCACATCGTCAGGGAATGGTCGCAGCTCAACACCATATTCATTCACCAGCTGTTCCAGCGCGCGGTTATTCTTCGCCGTGAAGTCAGCCAGCATATCCTGATTCGCTACCCGCAAGGCATTACGCACAATAACCTGCAGATCTTCCGGTAGTTTCTCAAAGGCTTCCTTATTCATGAAGCACTCCAGCGTGGTACCCGGCTCATGCCAGCCAGGATAGTAGTAGTACTTAGCCGCTTTGTGCAGACCGAACGCCAGGTCGTTATATGGGCCTACCCACTCAGTCGCGTCGATGGCACCAGACTGCAACGATGGGAAGATCTCACCGCCTGGCAGCAACACCGGCGTACCACCGGCACGCTTCAATACCTCACCGCCCAGACCAGGAATCCGCATTTTCAGACCTTTCAGATCTTCAACAGAGTTAATCTCACGGTTGAACCAGCCCCCCATCTGCACACCGGTATTACCGGCAGCACCAGGGATCAGACCAAACTCAGCATAGACCTCTTCCCAGAGTTCCATACCGCCGCCATGATACAGCCAGGAGTTCATCTCCTGTGCGGTCAGACCAAAAGGTACGGCGGCAAAAAACTGCGCGGCGCGGGATTTACCTTTCCAGTAGTAGGAAGCGCCATGACCCATTTCCGCCGTACCTCGGGAAACGGCGTCAAATATTTCCAAAGCGCCAACCAACTCTTTGGCACCATACACTTTTACATGAATCCGGCCGCCGGACATCTGGCCGATCAGGTCAGCCAGGTAGTTAGCACCGGTTCCCAGACCGGGGAAGTTTTTTGGCCAGGTGGTGACCATTTTCCATTCAATCACTTCCGGCTTTTCCGCCACAGCGGGCGCTGCTGGCTGAGGCGCCGCAGGCTTACAATCGGCTACCTCTTTCTTCTCTTCTGTACAGGCTGCAAGGCCCGCAGCGGCAACTCCCAGACCGAGAACTTTGACAATATCACGACGTTTCACAAGGCTTCTCCCTAATCGTCATTTTTAGTTATATAACTGTCTATCTTTGTTGTTTTGTCATTTATAACCCACTGAACATAGCACCAAGTCATAATTGCTGCAATTTCAAATAGTAAGCGCAGACTCTTTGATTGATCCGCAAAACTAAATTGCCCCCGGAATGGGAGACGCATTTATTCTATTGATCAGAATTACTGATATACTCTGTTCCGTTATGCCTAACCTGAAAACGGAAACCAGCTTGCAGCCGCTTAATCTTCTTAAATCGATCGCTGACGCAAAGGCCAGTCTGCGCAAATCAGAGCAAAAAGTTGCCGATTACGTATTGGACAACCCATCCGATGTCATCCATATGCGGATTGTTGATCTGGCGTCTGAAGCGAATGTGAGCGAGCCCACTGTGGTACGTTTCTGTCGTGCGCTGCACTATGACGGGTTTCAGGACTTTAAACTGACTCTGGCTCAGGGGCTGGCGAGCAACGCCAACTTCGAACAGTTCTCCCTGAACAGCAAAGATACAGTCAGCGAGTTCAAGCAGAAAATCTTCGACTCTACGGTCGGTAATATGATGCGGGTTCGGGAAGAGCTGGATGCGAATACGCTGGAAGAAGCGATCAATGCGATAGCCAGTACCAACCGTCTTGAGCTTTATGGTTTTGGCGCATCCGCACCGGTATGTAATGACGCACAACATAAGTTTCACCGTCTGAAAATTGCCGCCTCGGCCTATTCAGACCCGCACATGCAGATGATCTCTGCCACCACGCTGACGGAACAGGATGTCGTCATCGCCATCTCTCAGACCGGGCGTACTAAAGACCTGCTGCATGCGGTCAAGCTGGTCAAGGATGCCGGTGTCACCGTAATATCCCTTTGCCCCAGCAATACACCGCTGTCTGATCTCGCCAGTATCGCCATCCATATCGATCTGGAAGAGGATAAAGACCTCAGCACGCTGATGTCTTCCCGGGTGGTTCACCTGGTGGTTATTGATGTGCTGGCCGTCGGTGTGGCGATGAAGCTGGGGCCGGGACTGCTGGACCATCTGAAGACGATTAAACGCAGCCTGAAAAGCCTGCGCCAGAATGATAAACGCCTGCCACTGCGAAAACCTGACGAATAAAAATCTGCGTAGTTTCCTCTTTCTGTAACATTTTTACGCCACTATCTGCCCCGTTAGCGCCTTTTATAAGGCATTTGACGCATTGAAATTCTCTTTTTTCTGGTATAAAAAAGAGATTCCCTGTTAATCAGAAATGCGAAACGGTCTGTTAGCCTGTCCTGCGTGAAGGCTTTCAGGTGGACTTTTACAGAGGGTATAGGAGTACTTGCTATGCTTATACGGAAAGATCAGGATCTGAACGAACTCCAGACAACGGTCTTCGATATCATCGTCGGTATTGAGGAGCATGAGAAGCAGGCTAAGCAGAAAATAGCCAGCCAGAAAAGCCTGGCGGTCAGACGCGCCATCGAAGAGCGCCGACAGCGCAAAGAGCTCGAATATCAGATTAATGATGAACTCTGGTTTAAAGATATCTGAACCTGAATCATAAAAAAGCCTGCATCCAGATTGCAGGCTCTTTTACTGTCCTTCTACTTTATTACAGCTCTGGATAGAGAATATCCAGGGGTACTGAGCGGCCACTGTCGATCACTATCGCGGCATGTTTACGCTTCAGTTTTCGCGGCTCCGGCACGCCACAGGAGTGCGCAATCATCTCCACCTCATGTACCAGATTATCATGGTAATGAGTGACTCTGACCGCTTTATCTTCTGGTACCAGCCCCCGCTGCAGATCCTTATCGTGGGTGGTAATGCCGGTCGGGCATGTGTTCTTGTTGCATTTCAGCGCCTGAATGCAGCCAAGGCTGAACATGAAACCGCGCGCCGAGGTGATGAAATCAGCGCCCAGACAAAGCGCCGCAGCGACATCAGTAGGGTTGATACACTTACCCGAAGCGATCACCCGGATGCGCTCTTTGAGGCCGTGCATAATCAATTTGTTAACCAGGATTGGCAGGCTCTCCCGTAATGGCAAACCGACACTATCCATCAATGGCATCGGCGCAGCACCGGTACCACCATCACTACTATCCAGGGTGATAAAGTCCGGCGCCTGTTCCAGCCCCCGGGCGATGACCCGTTCACAGAACTCATCCAGCCAGTCTGTGGAACCCAGCACCAGTTTGAATCCAACCGGTTTGCCGGTGACCTCACGAATATGACACACCATGTCCAGCAGATCATCAGCCGAATTAACCTCCGGATGCCGGTTCGGGCTGATCGAGGCAACCCCTTCAGGAATACCACGAATAGCCGCGATCTCAGGCGTCACCTTCTCTCCGGGCAACATACCACCTTTACCCGGTTTGGCCCCCTGACTCAGCTTGATCTCAAACATCCGCACCTGATTATAGGCCGCTTTCTCTCTCAGCTTATCGTCGCTGAGTAACCCCTGATCATCACGCATACCATATTTAGCGGTACCAATCTGGCAGACGATATCGCAGCCCCCTTCCAGGTGAAACGGGGATAAGCCCCCCTCTCCGGTATTCATCCAGCAACCGGCTTCCCGGGCGCCATTCGACAACGACAGGATGGCAGGTTTAGAGATCGCTCCATAACTCATACCCGAGATATTGAAAAAGGATTTTGCATCATAGGGCTCACGGCAAAATGGTCCGATCCGCAAGGGCTGATTTTTCACCGCATGCTCTTCCAGGGTGGGAAAGGGGCAGTTCAGAAAATAGTAGGTGCCCGGCACCCGCAGATCGCGGGATGAACCAAAAGCGATAGTGTTATCAATATTCTTTGCCGCCCGGTAACACCAGCTGCGCTGCGCCCGGTTAAACGGCATCTCTTCACGATCCATCGCAAAGAAGTACTGGCGGAAAAACTCCCCCAGATGCTCAAACATATAACGGAAACGGCCAAACAGCGGATAGTTACGCCGAATGGTCTGTTTGGTCTGATGCTTATCGATCTGATAAATAATCAGTGCGGCAATCAGCCCACCGACGAAGATCAACAGCAGGATGCCGCCCAGGATTGCTACGAATTCAATCGCAAAGCTACTGACGGGATCGATCATCTTCCGAACTCCTTGAGTGTGTTTAACCGCGCATCACAAAAATGCCAATGCCAATCCTATCCTGTTATACCGGCATTGCCTACGGTAACAATAATCAAATTGGAGGCTAAATTCAGATAATCTCAATCAGGGTCAGTCAACATCGGTAATCCACTCAGGCGTGACCACACGGGCAGGCTCGCGCTGCATAATCAGATCACCATTGCGTACCGATAACAGCACCTCACCCTGACGTCGAATCACCGAATAGTCATCTTCACCATCGAGCAGAATAAAGCTGCCGGGCTTA
Organism: Amphritea sp.; assembly: GCF_050300915.1. Lineage (GTDB taxonomy): Bacteria > Pseudomonadota > Gammaproteobacteria > Pseudomonadales > Balneatricaceae > Amphritea. The sequence continues at coordinate 31,342 of NZ_JBNKYN010000023.1, read as the reverse complement.
CCGACGGCGATACCATAGCGATGATCAACATTGAGTGTTCGGGCGCTGTTAACAGTGATCAGATCCAGTGCTTGACTGAAGTCGGCATAGCCCATCATCTGACAGATATGCAAACCAAAATCGAGGGTACGCAGCAACTTACCATTTCCCAGTGAGTACCAGGGGTCAAATATGGAGTCCTCGCCAAAACAGACATTGATACCGGCAGCATTGAGCTCTTTCACCCGGGTCAGGCCACGACGTTTGGGATAGCTGTCAAAACGGCCCTGCAGGTGGATACTCTCAGTGGGGCAGGAGACAAAATTAATGCCTGATTTTTTCAGCAGGCGGAACAGTTTTGAACAGTAGGCGTTATCGTAAGAGCCCATTGCGGTGGTGTGGCTGGCGGTAACTTTCGCCCCCATATTGTTGAACAGAGTTTCGGCCGCCAATACTTCGAGAAAGCGTGAGTTCGGGTCATCGGTTTCATCACAGTGGACATCCACCAGCCGGTCATATTGCTGCGCCAGTCCGATCACCTTCTTCATCGACGCTTCACCCAGCTCACGGGTATATTCGAAGTGGGGAATCCCCCCCACCACATCGGCACCGATCTGCAACGCCTCCTCCATCAACCCGAGCCCGCCCGGAAAAGAGAGCAAGCCTTCCTGGGGAAATGCCACCACCTGAATCTCTATCTTACCGGCCAGCTCATCGCGCAAAGCACACAGAGTACGCAGCCCCACCAGACTGGGATCGCTGACATCGGCATGGGTGCGGATGTACTGCACGCCGTTCTGCACCAGCAGCTCAATGGTTTGCAAAGCCCGGCGGCGGATGTCCGTTTCATCAAGCAGGGGTTTGCGCTCGCCCCAGCGTTCGATCCCCTCAAACAGGGTGCCACTCTGGTTCCAGTTGGGTTCACCCGCCGTCAGCGCTGCATCCAGATGGATATGAGGCTCGACAAACGGCGCACAGGCCAGCTTGCCATCGGCATCAATCTGACCGGCTGTCGCGCTTACCCGGGCGCTTTGCTGGCTGATCGCTGAGAAATAGCCATTATCGATCTCCAGGGTATACAGCGCCGTACTCTGTCGCAGGCGAGCGTTGACAATCTCCATAGGTATTCTCGCGTTAACTCTCTATATTATGATGTTGAAACAGAATCTGCTCGATCAATAATGCGCTTTGCAGATTCAGCCGGGCAAAGGGGTCATTCAGCGGGCAATCGATCAGTTGCTCAATCCGTTTTAACCGGTGACTGAGGGTATTCCGGTGAATTCCCAACGACTCAGCCGCCTGCTGCTGGTTGCCAAAATAGTTCATAAATTGAGTCAGGGTCTCCTTGAGCATAGTCGAGCGAGGATCACGGGCAAAGCACAACGACCCCAGTTGCTGCTGACAAAACTGTGCCAACACGCTACGTTGTGGTATGGCATCAAACAACCGGGCAATCCCCAGCTGGTCATAAAAAAACAGCGCCTGATCCTGCTGCACCGCAAACTGCACCGCATGCCGGGCCTGTTCGGCAGCTTTCGCAATGGTGCTCAGCCCCGGTTGCAGATCACTGACACCGGCAAACACCTCAAGATCGGGCCTTAACCGTTCAAGGGCCTGGGTCAACTCCTCAGAGAGTGCCGGAGAGTGCGCCGCGGTGGTTGGCCAAATAGCTAACAGATCCTGTTCATACTCAAGCACCGGCCAGTCAATCCCCCTGCGCATCAGCAACTCTGTCAGCTGCTCCCCAAGCAGCGCTCGCTCATGGATAAACTTCCACTGATCCGCCGGATCATCACGACTCAGACGCTGGCTAAAACCTTTCAGCCGCAACGCCAGCACCGCATAGGGCCGGGTATCACTCAACCCCAGATCAGCCGCACGCAGATGGATCAGCTCCGGCGTATCCGCATAGCCATTGATCAGACGGGTGAGGAACAGGCGGGTCGACTGGCCAATCAGATTATCCTGCACGATGGCATTACTGATCACCTCAGTCACCTGCACCATCGGCAGTGAATAGGGTTGCTCAAACAGCGCAAACCCCAGTTCATTTGCCAGTGCTTTCACGCTCGTCGGAATCGAGCGAATGAACTCTGATCCTGTCAGGACCACAATGCCGGCGGCCTTGTGTTCAACCGCCTCACGCATCAGCTGTTGCAGATTTTGCTCGCTACGCCGCTGATTAATGCCGGTAACAAAGATCAGCTCTCCACCCCGCAACCACGGCCCCAGGGTCTCATCTTCCGCGACATAGGGCCAACGAACAGAGATTTGGCTGCCACGTAACCCTGCCACCAGACAGATACTTTCAAGGCCAGGCAAACGGGGAATATCCGCACAGAGTATTGGCATCAGTTTTTCACAATATCAGGGGACGAATTGGCAAACGGCAGCCGTAGTAAAACGATATAGCTGACCGCCGCCACCACGACCCCAACCACCGGCGGCAACATCGACGAGCTATAGGCAGCGAGAGAACCGATGCCATAGGCCGCCAGCCCCAACCAGTTGAACGCAGGCAGATTCTGCGTTGCCAGCGTGGGGTAGTCACCTTTATGGTTGAACCAGAAGTCAGCCATAATCACACCGCCAATTGGCGGAATAAAGGTACCCAGCAGAATCAGGAACGGGATCAGCAGGTTATACATCCCTCCCACCGCCAGCACCGTACCGATGGCAGCGCCAACAACGGTGACCAGACGGCGTTTATCCGTACGCAGCAAATTACAGCCCGCCACGGCGAAGTTGTAGATGGTATTATCCTGAGTCGTCCAGATATTCATCAGTAGCATCAGCACCGCCAATACCACAAATCCCTGGGCAATCATCACATCGACAATATCCGCCTGCTGGTAAATCATGGTCCCCAGCGCACCGGTCAGCACCATCAGACCATTACCAAAAAAGAATGCAACCAGTGTCGCGATCACGGCAATCCTGGGCGTTTTGGCAAACCGGCTCCAGTTAGTTGCCTGCGTGCCACCACTGACGAAGGTTCCAATAATCATGGTGACCGCCGCAGCCCAGCTGAGGCTCTCCGTTGGCGACTGCAACATCAAGCCACCGAAACCGCCGATATCGATCATTCCGGTATACAGGCTGATGAGAATAAACAGCATCATTGAAGGCACCGCAAACCGGGATAACCAGTCAAGACCACGGTAACCAATCATAGCGGTGATACAAAAGGCCATACCGAAGGCGATCATCAGGGGAGTTTCAAAGCTGGCAGGCAGTCCGGTGGTTTTCACCAGTACGGTAGACACCGTCGCAGTCCCCCAGGCGTACCAGCCGATCTGGGTAAAACCCAGAATAAAATCTGACAATTTACTGCCGAGCTCACCAAAGCAGAAACGCCCCATCAACACCGAGTTAAGGCCACTTTTACAGGCAATATAAGCAAGCATAGCGGCGTAGATGCCGAGCAACAGGTTGCCCAGCATAATCACCAGCATCAGTTCGCCGAAAGAGAATGCCTTACCCAGGGTTCCACCGGCCCACATGGTGGCGGTGAAAAAGGTAAAACCGAGCAATAGCACAGATGTAGAGAGCAGGCCCTTACGATCAGTTTCAGGCACTTCACTCAGTGGATAATCCGATGGTTCCATATCAGGCTCCGCTAAATTTTTCAGGTTGATTGAGTTTTTTATACAACCTGCTAGCAGCAAAGCTTATACCACTCCAAAGCGAAATGGGTAACCTATCCTGCCGCTGTTCCTGCTGAACTTTACGATTAAAGTATAACAGTGCAACATGCACAAACAGATAGATTTGATGATGATCGATGATTTTAATAATGCATTATTTTGGCGCATTTATATTATATTCGCCCTATTTAATCCCAATATTCAGGGAGTTTATGCAACAACATGGAAACCCGGATAACAGATCTGCACAAAGAACCTGCTTAGTAATTCCTTATTACGGAACGTCCTGATCTCCTCAGCCACGGCATTTTATTGCGGTCAGAACGGTCTGGGTTAATGCTGGGCAGAGTCTGCTTTTTCACTGTTACTGATCTGCTCGGCAAGCTTCTGATCAAAGCGGTTTGCTGCCCGTTGCAACAGACAAACGCCGGATCGCAATACTCTGCAAACGGTGTTCTGCCACAGCGATAGTTGGCGGCAGGAGTGAAGCTTCAGCAATAAAAGACGTCGACTTTCTGACATTGTTAGCCTCCATCTGCCTGATCGACAGAGATGAAAGGGGTACCATCCTTGGCTGCTTCTGTGGAACTATTTCCCCAGGGCCCCCCGATAAGCGAAAGCCCTCAGATAACCCGGTGACGGTTATGCCGATTTGCGATTCTGTTCGGCGTACAGCGCATCGAAGTTAACCGGCGCCATCATCAGTGGCGGGAAACCACCCTTAACCATCAACTGGTCGATGGTTTCACGAATATAAGGGAACATCACTGCGGGGCAGGCCGAACCCAGCGCCTCCGCCTGCTGTTGTGCGGGAAAACCGGAAATCATAAACATCGCGGCCTGATCAACCTCTGCCACAAACGCCAGCTGATCCTGGTTTTTCGCCGTGACCGAAACTGACAGCAGCACCTCATAAAGGCCTTCTTCAATCTGTTCAAAGGCGGTGTTGAGATCCATCGTTACCGTGGGCTGCCACTCTGAGCGGAACACCCTGGCTGAGTTGGGTGATTCAAACGATGAGTTTTTGACATAGATCTTCTGCAGGGCAAAGAAGGGTGAGTCTGCGCCCTGATGCTGTTGATGGTTATCTGACATAGGAAACTCCATTGAGAGTAAAGAGGGGTAGCAAAAGGTTGAGTAACGAATGCGCGGTGAGGAAAACTTCCGGCCAACGGCGACCGGAAGTGTGTCCTATTCAAGCCGCTTCAATTACGCGTTAACCGGGGCAGGCAGATCCAGCCAGTCAAACAGCGCCGGAATATCGGGCTGGAAGTCATGAATCACCGGATACCAGGGGGTTGGCGCTTCGATATCATGCATCACACCACAGGTCGGGCAGTAGTATTCACGGTAGACCTGCCAGTTGGTGTCAGGCGCCATCAGCTTGGGATAAACCTCCTGCATCTTCTCCTCATCATCGCGCACATACACCAACGCATTGAGTTTCCAGTTAGTGCGGTAGTCACCAAAGTCATGGCCACAGGAACACTTGGTCACCAGGGTTTTATCGGCGGTGGTTTCGGCCAGATAGAGGTGCGGGCCAAACGCCATGATGATCTTATCGTCCCAGGACACCTGGTCCTGCAGTACCGACATATAGTTGGCATAACGCTCTTTGTCCTTAGGCATGGACAGCATCATGTGCAGGGTATCCCAGTCGAGGCTGCCTTTAACCAGATCGGACACCTGTTTTTTTGTGAAATTTGACATAATCGGTCTCTCTTTATTGTTTTTAGATTCGAGTTTTTAGCGTTGAGTTAATAGCTATATAAGGTGATCAGGAGAGGTGCCGGGCACCCCTCCGTCAGCCTTTTACTGCTCAGTCATGATTACCGGATGCACATCAGGCAGTTCGCTCAGGTCCATGTGGTGCTTGGCACCAAACATTGGAATACCCAGCTCCTCCTCTTTCAGCTCCCAGCTGGCCGGCAGATCCCAGAATGTTTTGAACTCATTGAGGAACCGCTCTGACAGGTAGAAGCTGGAGGCGAACATCTGCTGCACCTGTACCGAAGCGTCCTTATCGATAATCCGCTGACGCTCAGATTCCATCCACTGACGGGTAGGTTTACCCCGGGCGATCCGGGCTTGACGAATCGCGCCACGCTGGGCAACTGTTTTTTGCCCATCAACACTCCAGGTGCCATCTTTATCCTGCGAAATCACCACGCCGTAGACCTTTTCGGCAAACTCCGGCAAGACGAAGTTCTGATTCAGATCGTTTTCAACATCGGCAATAGCACGGTCCAATGGATCACCAAATCCCGGGCCGCCGCGCAGATAGTTCAGGTAGAGATCGCCATTTTCAAAGATCGCTTCGGTGGTAATACACTGCTTATCCCGCTTCACCAGCGCATCAGGCCCCAGGTGCTTCTCAAGCTCGCACTGGCCCGGATCACGGTCTTTACCCAGCGGCAGAGATTTACCCTCTTTGATCCGCTCCAGCAGGCCGGTATTGTGAGCTTCGAAACGGTAACCGGTTGCCGCCGGGTAGCCCCCCATCAGCCCCCAGTCGCTGTTCATATAGCCGTTGCCCATGAAGAACATGGTCCAGTCGGCAGACCCCCAGACCATCCGCAGGGTTTCAAAGCCCAGACCACCGCGATACTTACCGTAACCACCGGTATTGGTCTTGATGGTGCGGCCCATATAGAGCAGCGGCTCGGCCAGCTCCCAGATCTCGATATCACCCATATCGCCCTCAGGGTTCCAGATAGCGGCGGCATGGTTAAGACCATCTTTGACCGCACAGGCACCGGTACCACAGGCAGCCGTTTCGAAGCTGTTAACCGCATGGATCTCGCCCTCCTGGTTGATACCGCCACCCTGTAACCAGTTACAGGGGTTTGAGTTACCGGCATTCACCTCTTCCAGATAGCCACGGCCAAAGTAGGTGCGGCTGATACCTCTCCAGAGGGAACTCCATGAGGACACCAGAAAGTGCCAGGCATCCGCATGGGCGGTACGCCGGTCATCCGGGTTGGTCCAGGTGCCTTTTGGCAGACGGAACTCGGTGGCATAACGGGCACCATCGTTGATCCGCTCGGTAGGTACCAGTGACTGGGTCATCATCACCCAGATACCACTGGTAAAGGCGACCGGGTTGGCGTTGTAGGTGTGCCAGCCCCAACGACTGCAACCTTCAAAGTCGAGTCGCCAGGTGGCGTCCGGTTTGACGGTAATCTCACAGGGGGCGTGCATAATGGTGTCAATTTTGGCAAACGGTGATGGCACCGCCACATCTTCATGGGCATAAGGCACATCGACGAACGCCACGGTTTTGATCTTACCGGGAATGGTCATCGCTTTGATCCGGCTCACCAGACCCCGGCGACCATCCTCAATCACCTCGGTGGCGAACTTCTCATAGGCTTCCATCCCCTCTTCGCGCACCGTCTCTTCCACCAGGTCACGAATCATGTGACAACCGGCAATCCGGGTTTTCTCATCCAGAATCCAGTATTTCGGCGTGCGTACGTTGCGCTGGCTCTCATGCAGCCAGTCGCGCAGCGGCGTATCATTAACACCTGTTTTGCGGCAGGTGATCTGCACCCCATCACCGAAACGCTGAATCTGGCCATTGGACATGGAACCCGGACCCACCGCACCCACATCGATCACGTGAGTGACACCACCAACCCAGCCGATCAGATGACCTTCGTGGAAGATCGGTACAATCGTGGCGATATCACAGGGGTGGACGTTACCGATCTGACAGTCGTTATTGGTGAACATATCGCCGGGGTTAATCCCGGGGTTAGATTCCCAGTTGTTCTGAATCATATATTTAATGGCCGCCCCCATGGTGCCCACATGAATAATGATCCCGGTTGAAGTGGCAATACAGTCACCGGCGACGTTATAGAGGGTGAAACACAACTCGCCCTCCTGCTCCACAATCGGTGAGGCGGCAATTTTCTTGGCGACCTCGCGGGAGTTAACCAGACCGGCACGCAGCTTGGAGAAGATCCGCTCATAACCAATCGGATCAGACTCTTTAAACTCCAGCTTTTCCAGCCCGTTGTAATGGCCGGTCTCTTCCGTTCTTTGCAAAATCAGATTGCGGTGGTCATTCAGTGTCAGTCCGCTGGGTAACAAACTGGCTGCTCGGCTACCTGCCCCATTTATTTTTTCTTGAATAGTCATCTGTTTTCCTCAATTTCTTGTATTTATTATCGGATTACTTGGATTCAATCAGGTGGAATAGACGGTTCACATCCAGAAAGGTCTCGAAGCCGGGTGGCACCACATAGGTAGTGGCATCAGACTCAATCACCGCAGGTCCCTTGACCTGATTACCCGGCTGTAGCAGCTCCATTTTGAAAATGTCGGCATCAACCCACTGCTTCTCGTAATAGAACGGACGGGTGCCCTGACGGGACTCAGCGGATGGGGTTGGGCCGGCATCCGGCTCGACCGGAATGTTCGGTTTCTTGGTGACCACCGAACCCCGCATAATCGCACCGGTAATGCCATATCCCAGCTCAGGAGAGCGGGCCGCATCGGCATAAACACGGGCATAGGTATCGTTGAACGACTGCACCAGAGCATCCCAGTCATCCGCACCGGACAGGGCTGTCAGCGGCGAGTCGATCTCCAGATCGTTCAGCTGACCGAGATACTGCATGGAGTATCCGGGTGTCAGCGTCACCTCCTCATCCTTGAAACCATTAATGCGGAACTCTTCCAACACCTTGTTGCGCAGCTCATCCCAGGCCGCCTGCAAAGTAGTGGTGGCCGCAGCGATGTCGTCCTGGCTGGACTCTTCGGTGATACCGATATCAACACTCTTGTCATAGCGGTATTCGAAGTCAGCCGTGGCACAACCAAAAGCGGAAAAGCCCGCAGCCCATGCCGGTACGATAGTTTCCTTAAAGCCCAACCCTTTGGTGTAACCGTAAGCATGCACCGGGCCGCCGCCACCGTAGGAGAAACAGACAAAGTCGGTCGGGCTGTAACCCTTACCGGTAATCATCGCCCGCAGATGCTGCCGCAGTGACAGATCCAGCAGCTCGATAACACCCGCGGCCGCATCCTCAACGGACAGTCCCAGCGGATCAGCGATCTGACGTTTAATTTCACGCTGGGCACGCTCAACATCCAGTTCCAGAATCCCGCCGAGGAAATTTTCCGGGTTAAGATAACCGAGAATAATATGGCAGTCGGTGACGGACACCGTATCCACGCCGCCTTCTGGCCAGCAGGTGCCAACGCGATAACCGGCGCTGTCAGGTCCCAGCTTGATCGCGTTCGCATGGGGATCGATGCGCACGAAACTACCGGCGCCCGCACCGATGGTATCCATCGCCACCAGCGGCAAAGACAGCACCAGGCGCGCCATATCGCCATCTTTATGGATGGCAAAGTTGTTTTTGGTGATCAGCGCCATATCGAAACTGGTGCCGCCAATATCGGAACAGGCGATGTTTTCATAACCCAGCTTTTCGCCCAGGTATTTAGCCCCGATAACGCCACCGATAGGACCGGACACCAGCGAGCGGGCCAGCTCTTTCGCTTTCCAGCTGATGGTGCCGCCATGGCTGGCCATCACCCGCAGGTCAAACTGACCGCCCACCGCTTTCATGCTGTCACTGATCGTGCCCAGCGTTGCCCGTGATGGCTCCGCCGCATAGGCTTCCAGAATGGTGGTGTTGGTGCGATGGCTCTCTTTACGTACCGGGTAATAATCCACTGATGCGAATACCGGTATATCCACCCCCATTTCCCGGGCGACCTCTTTACAGGCATCGCGCACCGCTTTTTCATGGTCTTCGTAGAGATAGGAGCTCAGCAGACTGATAACAATTGCCTTGCAACCCTGTTCAATCAGCTCCCGGGCCGCTTCACGGGCTTCATGCAGACGCACTGCGATCACCACATTGCCTTTGGAATCGACCCGCTCGGTCACCCCGCGGGTATCTTTGATATCCACCAGCGGCTCATCATAACGGTGAGTATTCAGGTGGATCCGGTCTTCAAAGGCATAACCCAGATAACTCTGGATCGCCCGTCCCATGCGATGAAAATCTTCAAACCCTTTACTGACGATCAGACCGGTGCGCAGTCCTTTACGGCCCACCACCCGGTTAAGCATAGCGGTACCGGAAAAGACACAGGTGACCATCTCCGGAAACACGTCCTCAACCTTACGGTCCCAGTGCGCCAGCGCATCGGTGCTGGATTCGAGAACGGCCTGTGATTCATTGATATTACTTTGCGCTTTGCCGACGACAAACTCCCCGTCGGCCCGTACAAAAAATGTATCGGTCATAGTGCCGCCGGCATCTATCCCAAGAACTTCGACTGGATTAGTTAGTTGATTCAAGATCTTGTCCTCATTTTATTTTTATTGTTGCCTCTTACCCGGTGAGATTCGCCGCGGTAAGGATCTGCAATCAGCTCAACCACCGGCCAAACTGATCTGAATGAACAATTGCACCGGCTGTGCCAATAGATTGTTTTTCAGTGAAAACAATTAGTTAAAATAAAAAAGAGGAAAAGATAGCGAGGTCGCAGAAGAGAATGGTTCGATAATCGGACGGTCATCGACCGTTATTCAAACGCTTTCTGCAAGCGGTGGAATAAAACCTGTTTCGGCATACGCCTGGCGCATCAACAAACCAATACCCGCACAAAAAATAGACAATTGAAAAACGTAGACAGTAGGTTCAGAATGAACCGACGTATCCATAACTATAAAAATAACGGTATGAATGCCACGAATCTGAAATCCTCCCTGCGGGGTTCTGCTGCGGTCGAACATCCCAGAAAAATCGCCAAAGCACGGGAAGCCCTGCTTAGTAAAGGCTCGCTATCTGATGACTCGGTGCGTCCGTTAATTCAGGCGTCCTGGCAGCGTTGCGTGTCTGACGCGGTCAATCCCCTGGTTGCCAATAAAGCGATTGAGCTGGATGAACAGCAACTGGAGTCGGTCAGAGAGAGTTACCGTGAACTCATCTGCGCCTCCGAACCGATCCTGCGGGATGCCAAAGACCTGCTGGCAGAATCCGGTACGATTATGCATCTGGTCGCGCCGACCGGGATGATTTTATGCTCCCACGGCGACGACCATACCCGCGATCTGGCGAATGATTTCAGCCTGGTGCCCGGCGCCAACTGGAACGAAAGTGTGGCCGGAACCAATGCGATCGGCACCGCACTCAATGTCGGTTCCGCCGTTCAGGTGCACGCTTATGAACACTTCTGTGAAAACATCAACAACTGGACCTGCTCTGCCGCAGTGATTCGTGACCCGTTCGAAAACAAAATTCTCGGGGCGGTGAATATCTCCGGTCTGAAAAACACCCTGCATGACTACTGTCTGGCGCTGGCGGTGTCCGGTGCCCGGCGCATCGAGGGACAGCTGGCGCAGTTGCAGATGGCCAAGCGTGACCTGCTGTTAGGTATCACCCTGGAGCGCTTCAGCAGCGCCGGCAACGATGGCTTACTGTTACTGGATCTGCATGGTCGCCTGGTGCGCACCAATCATCAGGCCGACCGGGTGATAGCAGCACGGAATCTGAAAATAGACCTGCATGCCATCAACCCGATTCTCACCCTGAACGAACAGGGACGCTTTGCCGAGCGCTCCGAGCCGATCCTGAACCAGCTTGAGCCTCACTGGGTTGAGCCGCTCCTGCATCAGGGCGAACAGATCGGTTATATCGCGGTTATCCCATTTCCCACACCAAAGCGCACCGCCCCGGAGCAGCCCCCAGGTGCAGAGCAACTAGCCGCCAGCGAGAGTAGCAGCGGATTCTCCAGACTGGTCGGCCGTAACCCACTGTTTCTTAAATCGATTCAACAGGCGTCACGGCTGGCTAAAGCGCCCATTCCGGTATTGCTACAGGGTGAAACCGGCGTAGGTAAAGAGCTGTTTGCCAGTGCGATGCATGAGATGAGCCCCGCCAGCAGCAAAGAGTTTATCGCCCTCAACTGCGGTAGTTTATCCCGTGATCTGCTCGCCGGAGAGCTGTTTGGCTACGTCGATGGCGCCTTTACCGGCGCCCGACGAGGCGGCATGATCGGTAAAATTGAAGCGGCCAGTGGTGGCACCCTGTTCCTCGATGAAATTGGCGAGATGCCGCTGGACCTGCAACCGATGTTTCTGCGGGTGCTGCAGGAGTCAGAGATCTGTCGCATCGGCGAAACCCAGCCAAGAAAGGTTGATTTTCGTCTGATAGCCGCCACCAACCGGGATCTGGCGCAGGAAGTTGCCGAAGGGCGTTTCAGGATGGATCTGTACTATCGCATCTCATCAATGACCCTGACGATTCCACCGTTAAGGGAGCGCAGCGATGATGTTGTCTTGCTGGCAGAGCACATTCTTACCAGTCTGGCAGCGCAACATGGCGGAATCAAAAAACAGCTGAGCCCGGAACTCCGCGCCCTGCTCGAAAAGTACCACTGGCCCGGCAACATCCGCGAACTGAGTAATCTGATCACCGCGGCCTATTTCCTTACCGACAATGATCGGCTCAGCCCTGATGACCTTCCGGCAAATATGCTGGGCCATGCAACAACAGCGCCCGGGAGCACCAGCGCTGATAAAGACGCTTATAACCCGCTGGACCAGGCGGAAAAAGAGGTGATCTGCCGGGTGATTCAAGAACAGGGAGGTAATCTCACCCGCGCCGCCCGACAACTGAATATCGCCAAAAGTACCCTGTATATCAAACTCAGTAAGTATGGGATTGACCGCTCAACCTCAGGATAATCAGATGTAGCGGAGGGTAATATCGACCTAAATCTACCCGGTGCGAACCAATCCACTTACCTGATCCCGGTATCCAGGAAAGACCTGCTCCTCAATGAAGCCCCGGTCCAGCCCCATATGCTGATGCAGCACACCCGCAAACAGAGCCCGCATATCCAGCGTCGGCTTAAGGTCGCGCCCCTCATAGAGTTTCGCTTTCGCCAGTCCCGGCCAGTCACTGTGCACCCGGCCACCGTTAACCGCGCCACCCAGCAGAAAGGCTGCGCTGCCAACGCCATGATCACTGCCAAAGGTGCCATTAACGGCAACCGTCCGGCCAAACTCGGTGACAACCAGCACCGCCGTCTGATTCCAGACAGGCCCCATATCCTCTTTAAAGCGTGCTAAAACGTTGTCCAGTTCACGAAACTTGTTGGCCAGCGGGCCTTTGGTTGTCCCCTGTCGGGCATGGGTATCCCAGCCACCACTGTCCATCACGGCGACTCTCGGGCCATCGGTCCGGCTCAGAAACCGGGCGGCCGCCTTCGCTACCGTCGCCAGGTTGTTAACACCTTTCAGCTTGCCCCCCATCGAACTGATCATCTCATCTGCGTTGAAACCCGCCTGCAGCTTAGGGCCAAGATAACGGTCATGCTCATACAGCGCCATTAAGCGTTGCAGCGTTGCGTCATCCGGATCAGGCAGACGGTCTGGTGCCCAGGCTCCCACCGGAGAATCACCCTGGACAATACGCGGCATACCAGCACCTAATGAGTAAGCATATTGCTCCGGGGCTCGTCCCCGGCTTAACCCACTCAGAGCCCGATATAACCAGCCACTGTCATGACCGGATGGATCAGTCAATCCGGTTTCCAGCACATCCTGGGCATAAAAATGCGAGCGTTTCGCGTAAGGCGGGGCGATCGCCTGAAGCAACAATGCCTCACCCTGACGATACATCCTTGCCAGATTTTCAAATGCCGGGTTTAAACCAAAGAAGCCATCAAGGTCGATCACCCCATCGGTAGTACCTGGAGAACCCAGCGCGAGTTTACCCCGGGCGGACTGATAGGCAGGATCCGCGTAAGGGGGCACTGCGGCAAGACCATCCATCCCTCCTCTGAGAACCAGTACCACGAGCCGGGGGTCCGAGCTATGACCCGCCAATGCTATTGGCGCAGTGAAGCCCAGCGTCAAAATACCGCAGGCTTGAATAAACTGACGACGATTAATTCCAGTACCCATAACTATCTCCACTGAAAATCAGGTGAGGCCAGCATCAGCCCGGCTGCCTGGGCCGGGCTTTCAGCCCGACTCATGGCCAGCTGCAGATCAGTTGCATCAGCAGGGAGCATCGCTATTGCCTGCTCAATGCGGCGTGGCCCCATGCTCGCTGCAGCGCCCATTGCAAGCCCCCACTCAATCCGTTTTTTCAGTGCACTGGAAGAACTCCAGTAGCGGGTATCATCTGGCCAGCCAGCGGGTGAACCCGCGAAGAACGGACGCTGATTCATGGTCATCAAGCCGGAACGGACAAGATTCTGTATCCGCCCTTTGAGCGGCAGATTGAAAGCTCTGACCACGGAAAGGACATATTCATAAGGTGCTTTAAATTTCTGATTTGCCGGATCCCAAGCCGCTTCAAGATTCACCAGGGTGCGATGCAGGGCCGGCAGGTGCCCCTGACTCTCAAGAAAGCTCCGCTCCAGAATACTGATAGCGTCTGCCGGCGGATTATCTGCAATAAAGTGTTTCGCCAGTTTGGTTGCCAGAAAACGGGCGGTGGATGGGTTCTGAGCCAGATCCCTCAGGGCGGCCCGGCCCTGCTCCAGCCCGGCAACATTATATTCTCGACCTAATAACGTCTGCGGCCCCGGCTCATGGTTTTGCTTAAAGAAGTAGAACTCACCCGGCTTTATCCTGGGGTTAGTACCTTTTAATCCACCAAAGCCCCAGCCCGTAATCATTTTCGCCAGCGCCTGCACATCCTGCTGCGAATAACCGCCACTCACCCCGAGGGTGTGCAGCTCCATAATCTCGCGGGCAAGATTCTCATTCAACCCGCGTTTAGTCTTTTTACCACCCGGCGAGGCGGGTCCAATGGAGTTATTATTATCCAGATAAAGCAGCATCACTGGATGGGACTCAACCGCCAGCAACATATCTGCAAACGAGTTATCCAGATTCCCCCGGATCGCTTCATTCTCGAAGGCAACACTCGCCAGAGCGATTGCCCGCTTGCCCTTATGGGATACGGTAAAATGGTTAGCGTAAAACTGCACTAAACGCTCTCTGAAAGGCGTTTTTGTCCGGGCCGCATACTCAAACCGCTGACGAAAATTATCCAGTTCTCTGGCTCTGAAGGTTTTTTGCAACGCTTGTCGCTGTGCAGTTGCTTTATCTACATCGGCGACCTCGTTCAGCAACTTCCGATTTTCCTGAAACGTTGAAAAAGCGATTAAACTGCTCGTAGCATCGGGAACCTGAGGGCCAGGATCCTGCGCCTCCAGCTGTTGCAGCAGCCACCCTTTTGGATCAGAGGAGCAGGCTTGCAGATCAAGCGGCCCCAGTCCTAATCCAAAGCGACTCATAGCGCGATATTGAGAAAATGTTGTCACCCCGGCTCTCCCATGGTCTGCGGCAAGCGATCACAATTTAAAATGGATGATAAAAACTTATCGCTGATTCGTTTTCTCGATTAAACCATCACTGCCAGACAAAAAAACCGGGCGATGCAGCCCGGTTATACTTTACGCTTCTGTAACAGTACCGAATAAATTATCGCTGCCATTACGGTTGGGACAGCTGTCTGGGGGATCAGTTCAGGCGATTACCGGGTTTCCTCTCTGGGTAAGGTCGGCGAGGCGGAACAGGTTCCTGCTCCGCGGATGCCGCGTTACCATTGACTAGTGCGATTTAACCGCTTCAGACTTTAAACAGCCCCACCTGCCCATGCATCCCTTCAGAAAGCGTATGCAACTGACGGGATCGCTCCAGTCGGGTATCAGCGTTGTCAAACATCTGATCGGCAATCATTTTAATCTGGCTGGTGTTCTCAGCAATACCACTGTTTACCATACTCTGTTCCTCTGTTGCCGTGGCGATCTGAGCAGACATATCACTGATATTGTTCACCGAATCGGTTATCAGAACCAACTGTTCATAAGCCTGATTAGCCTGTGCAACAGAGTTTTGCGCCATTGTTTCACTGCTGGCCATAATCGCTACCGCTTGCTGCATGGTTGACTGCAGTGTCGCGATCATATTGCGTATATCATCGGTGGAAACGGTGGTTTTTTGTGACAGACTGCGAACTTCATCTGCGACTACTGCAAAACCACGACCATTATCGCCTGCCCGGGCCGCTTCGATCGCAGCATTAAGCGCTAACAGGTTGGTTTGCTCTGCTATTCCCTGAATCGTCCCCAGAATCGAGTTGATCTGCTGCGAGTGCTCACTCAACTTCAGGATAACCTGTGATGCCGTGCTCACCTCACCCGCCAGATCCCCGATTGAATCCCGGGCTTTCATCACCACCGCCTGACCCTGCTGACTAAAGCGGGCACTTTCACTGGCGGCATGGGAGGTATTTTCAGCATTCACAGCAATATCCTGTGTCGCCGCCGACATCTCCTCTACCGAGGTCGCCACCAACGTAATCTGATCCAACTGCAGTTTGACCTCATCCATCGAGTTACGGGCACTCTCTGCGGCGGCATCGGCACTGCTTTTCAGATCACCCGACAGGCCGACGATCTGTTGTATGATCGATTGCAGTTTTTCAATAAACTGATTGAATGACCGGGACAACTCACCGACCTCATCATTTGAGGCGATCGGTAACCGGGTGGTCAGATCCCCCTCGCCTTCAGCGATGCTTTTCAAAACCGCAGCCACGCTGTCGATCGGCCGGGTAATCAGCGTGGAAAAGAAAGCACCGATAATGATAAATAGTGCGATCAGAAGCGCGGCAATAACCAGCGATAACCAGGCAATATTGTTAGCCGTCTGATAAACCTCACTGGAGGGTACCAGCGCCACGAAACGCCACCCCAGCGCTGGGGATTTCACTACTTTGGCGAGATAGTGCTCGCCGTTTCGCTCTACCTCCAGCAAACCAGAGTCCACCGATACCAGCTGCTTAAACAGCGGGCTGTTCAGCTCACCGATTTTTTTAAAGTTATGCTCAGGAAACAGTGGATCGACTAACACCGTACCGTTGTCTTCAATCAGCAGGATATGCCCACGCTCACCAATTTTAATCTGCTGCACAATCTCCGTCAGCTGTTTCACGGAGACATCCATCGACTGCACCCCGATAACCTTGCCTGAATTGTCAGTAATCGTCTTCGCGGTACCAACAAAGGTGGCATCGTCACCCGCCCAGTAATAAGCCTCGGTACGCACCACCTCACCAGGATTTTCCAGAGCTTTTTTATACCATGGACGGGGACGCGGATCGTATGCCTTTTTAATGGCAACATCGGGCCACTGAATGTATCCACCGTCAGCACGACCGGAATACACATAGGCCAACCCGGGGTGGGTTTGACCAAACTTCTCATAGACGCGGAACAGCTCCGCCTCCTTTCCCCCGGCACTCAGATGCGATTTAAAACTGCCAGGCCCATTAAGAAAATTGGATAAGTTAAAACTGTTATCTTTAACCAACGGCAGATCCGCCACAAAAGTGACATTATCGGCAATGGCTTTGAAAAAGATGTTAAACGCATTATCGATCTGAGTGATCTCTTTACTGCTGCTGGTTTCAAAGTTATCCAGCGCCGTCACTCTGGCTTCATATATTGAAAATGAAGAGATAATAAGGATTGGCACAATGACCGAAACGGTAATAAAGGCCAGCAATTTAGTACGAATTTTCATAGTACGGCTCGGGGAATCGTTATTGTTGCGTCAGAAACATCATCCGTGACCGCTAAAGATCGAATCAGCCTGATATCGGTCATGTAACAAAGGTGATTATTACAGAAGCCGCCAAATTGTACTTTACTATGGCAACCAGATTGGGTAACAAAACCGACGTTCGTGCAGGGGGAAAATACCCTCCAGAAAGACAGGGCCTGAAAACGAAAGCGGTGAATGTTTCGAAATCAGACCCGGAAATGACTCGTTGTCGTCTTCCCGCTCTTCTTCGCGCTGATCGAAGACTTTTAAAAATAACATCCAGCTAACAGGCCAAGGCGTTGAGCATCACCATCGACACCGTCGTCTGTACGCATGATCTCTTGAATGCTTTTAATGATTCCGCTCAGGTTGATGGCGTTATCTCTTTATAAAGTCGTTTTGCCACAACCAGCTCATGGGGCCCGCAATGCAGTGTTCGGTTTGCAGGGGGATGGCGTTATTGCCGCAATACAGCAACACACCTCCTTTAAAGTTTTTACCCGCTTGGACGGCTAGCCGTTTTAAGCCTTCGCCATCTTTGGCTTGAATACTGGCAGCCTTTTTGACTTCGATGCCGTAAACATCGCGCCCCTGCTCAATCACCAAGTCAACCTCGACTTGGTCTTTATCACGGTAATGGCTGAGACGTATGGGCTCACCCAGCCACTCGGCTTGCGTTCGAATCTGCTGAATAACAAAGCTTTCGAGTACGGGCCCAAAATCGGTGGAAAAGCTGTGCCATTCGCTCGGTTTTAGATTGTTCATAAACGCCGCCAAACCACTATCAGCCAGGTGCAGCTTAGACGCTTTTACCAGCCGCTTCGATTGATTGTTGTGCCACGCGGGTAAACGATAGACTAAAAATAGGTGCTCCAGAATACTGATGTACTTTTCCGCTGTTTCGCGGCGCATCTTAAGGTCGGTTGCAATGCTGCTGATATTCAGCAAGTTACCCGTGCGCAGGGCCAGTAATTCGGCCAGACGCTGCAGTTCGTCTTCGTCGCGAATATTTGCTATGTCTTTGACATCGTTCTGAATAATGGTTTGCAGGTATTGGCGATACCATTGCCGCGCACGACTGGCTGAACGCGTTAGGGGTTCTGGATAGCCTCCCTGACATACGCGTTCGGCAATGCCGGGCAGCTCCTGCTGGGTTTGGCTGATGCGGGATTTAAGCTCGCCATTAAACAGGGCTTCTAAAAAAACGGGGGTCTTTTGCTCTTTTTCCAGCTCAGTTAAAGAGTGTAGGTGCAAAATCTCAACCCGGCCTGCGAGCGACTCTTTCACCTTGGGTAACAACAATAAATTAGCGGAGCCCGTCAGTAAAAACCGGCCAGGTTTGCGATTACGATCAACTTCGGCCTTGATCGCCAAAATCAGCTCTGGTGCTCTTTGGATTTCATCGAGCGTAACTTGCTCAGGCAAGCTTTGAATAAAGCCGGTTGGGTCCTGTAGGGCGGCGTTCAGAATGACGTGATCGTCAAAGGTCAGGTAGTGCCGCGTGGGCGCTACTTGCTGACACAGGGTCGATTTACCCACTTGGCGCGGACCTAATAGGCATACGACGGGCGTATCAGCCAATGCTTCCTGTAATTTCGATTGGATTGGGCGAGGTAACAATGATGACATAGATTTCAGCTTCGTCCATTTACCGGTCATTATAGCGGCTATATACCGACTTTACCATCGTCTACTTGTCTATTAAATGTCAGGCCAGTTGCCTATTTAGCACCCCATTTAACTCGCTTTATCAGTATGGAGAGCGCTTTAAGCATGCGCACTTCGCGTGTCAGCGACATAGTTGTTATGTCACCTACTTGGTAGGTAACTTAAACACTTCGACCAACCCAATTGGCAATCCTCTGCGCCAAAGGGCAATCGCCTCAAATGGCAAGGAGCCAGGATACTTTGATTTGGGATGAGGAATACCCGTGTATTCTCCTTCTGCCAGTTAGGCCTTGAAGTAATCTCTCGGCCAGCCTAAGGCGTTCTTCATGATATGCTGCAGAATTGCTTTCTCGCTTTCTGCCACCCAGCCAGAAGATGACGTCAACAATTGAGTTGATAGCTTAGCTACCCCATCAGAAGTATCAATTTCTAGTATCGTATATCCCTTGCCCTTATTCTCCAGCTCTATAATTGCTATACAACGAGGGCTCTGTGAATCACTTAACCATCACTCCACCGTCACCGATTTTGCCAGATTCCGCGGTTGATCTACATCGGTGCCCTTCAGACAAGCGACGTAATAGGCCAGCAGTTGCAGCGGTATTGAGTAGATAATCGGTGCCATCACCGTTGGTACGTCTGGCAGGGTGATCAGTTCGAGATCATTCCCGGGTTTCACCTGGGCTTTGGAATCGGCGAACAGAAACAGTTTTCCGCCCCTTGCACGCACCTCTTCCAGATTTGCCTGCAGTTTTTCCAGCAAGGAGTTGTTCGGTGCTATTGCGACGACTGGCATATCCTCGTCTACCAGCGCCAGAGGACCGTGTTTCAGCTCACCGGCTGGGTAGGCTTCTGCATGGATATAGGAGATCTCTTTCAACTTGAGAGCACCTTCAACGGCAACAGGATAGATAGTCCCTCGCCCCAGAAACAGGGCGTGATGTTTATCGACAAAATGCTCGGCCATTTTCTGAATTTGTGGGTCCAGCGCCAATACCTGCTCAGTGAGGTCAACCAGTTGCTCCAGCTGGGCAACGATCTCCTGCTCATCTTTAAAGCCGTAACGACGGGCCAGCACCAGGGTGGTCAGCATCAGCACCACTAACTGACTGGTAAAGGCTTTCGTCGATGCAACACCGATTTCAGGACCAGCATTGGTCATAATGGCCAGATCAGACTCCCTGACCAATGAACTGCCTGCCACATTACAGATTGACAGAAAGCCAAGATAATCCTGCTCTTTCGCTTCCCGCAATGCTGACAGGGTATCTGCGGTTTCACCGGACTGGGAGATGGTGATAAACAGAGTGCCAGGCATACACACCGTTTTACGATAACGGAACTCGCTGGCCACTTCGACCATACAGGGGATGCCCACCAGTTTTTCGATCCAGTAACGGGCCACCACACCGGCGTTATAGCTGGTGCCACAGGCAACGATCTGCACCATTTTCACCTGGTCAAACAGTTCAGATGCTCCGCTGCCAAATACCTGTTCCAGCACATGCCCCTGATGAACCCTGCCCTCAAGCACCCGGGCAATGACATCCGGCTGCTCATAGATCTCTTTGAGCATATAGTGACGATAGGTACCTTTATCGGCCGCATCATGACCATGTTCAAAGCGCTGAACTTCACGCTCAACGGCCTCGCCTGAACCGTTCTCAACCTTGATCTCTGAACGGGTGATCGATGCAATATCCCCCTCTTCCAGATAGATAAAGCGATCGGTCACCTGTAACAGCGCCAGCGGATCAGAGGCGATAAAGTTTTCTTCGATACCCACACCGATCACCAGCGGGCTACCCATGCGGGTTGCCAGTAGCAGATCCGGTTGTTGCTGATCAATAACCGCCAGTGCATAAGCACCATCGAGACGTTTCAAGCTCTCTTTCAACGCCGCTTCCAGGCTTTTGCCGGCAATCACTTCCCGGTGGATCAGGTGGGTAACTACCTCGGTATCGGTGTCGGATAAAAACTCATAACCGTCAGCTATCAGCTCTGCTTTCAGGGTGGTGTAATTTTCGATAATACCGTTATGCACCACAGCGATACGGTCAGCGGACAGGTGGGGGTGGGCATTACGCTGTTCCGGCTTGCCGTGGGTCGCCCAGCGGGTGTGAGCAATCCCCAGATAACCCGGCAGCGGTAACTCACTCAGGGCCGCATCCAGTTGTGCCACCTTACCCACCCGTTTCAGGTGCTCAAGCTGGCCGGTCTGGCTATTCAAAACCGCCATTCCAGCAGAGTCATAACCGCGGTATTCCAGTCGCTTAAGCCCTTCCAGCAGAATCGCTGAAATATTCCGGCCAGCGATAGCCCCAACTATTCCACACATAATTCCGCTTCCTTATGATTTTTTAACCGGCCGCAGCCAGTTATTCAGATTAACCTGCTTTGCCCGGGTGATCGCCAGTTGCTCTGGCTGAACCTCTTTGGTGATCGTAGAACCTGCACCGACGGTCGCACCCGCGCCAACCTTAACCGGCGCCACCAGCGCGGTATTCGAGCCGATAAAAGCGCCATCGCCAATCTCAGTGGTCGACTTATTCACACCATCGTAATTACAGGTGATGGTGCCGGCACCGACGTTGACATCCGCACCTACCTCAGCATCACCGATATAGCTCAGATGATTTACCTTACTGCCCTCGCCGATATTCGCTTTCTTGGTCTCGACAAAGTTACCGATTTTGGCGTTGTTCGCCAGATGACTGCCGGGACGCAGCCGGGCAAAGGGACCGATATCACAGTTATCAGCCACCACCGCCTGATCCAGCATGGAGTTCGCTTTGATATAAGTACCGGATCCGATCACCGAGTCCTTAATAATACAGTTGGCTTCAATAGTAACGTTATCACCAATCTCTACCCGGCCCTGCAGGATCACATTGATATCGATGGCTACATCATGACCTACACTGACCTCACCCCGCACATCGACCCGTGCCGGATCCGCCAGAGATACCCCATCCAGCATCAAAGCTTCAGCCTGGCAGCGCTGATACCAGCGCTCCAGCTCAGCCTGCTGCAGGCGGTTGTTAACCCCCTGCACTTCCTGTTCGATGACTGGCTGAATCGCCTGAATCCGCACTCCCTGCTCCGCAGCCATCGCGATAATATCGGTGAGATAGTATTCTCCCTGAACATTATTCGAGGAGAGCTGCGGTATCCACTCGTGTAACAGCCCCGCAGGCAGCGCCAGAATACCGGTATTTACCTCAGTGATCGCCCGTTGCGCATCACTGGCATCTTTATGTTCAACAATCGCGATTACATCACCGGCATCGCTGCGCACAATCCGGCCATAACCGGTCGGGTCTGCCAGATTCACCGTTAATAAGCCAAACTGTCCACGCTCAGCGATCTTCACCAACTCGACCATAGTTTCTGGCCGGGTAAGGGGCACATCGCCATAGAGAACCAGTACCACCCCGTTGTCAGAGATATTTGGCATAGCCTGAGCCACCGCATGACCGGTACCCAGCTGCTCAGACTGCAGTGCAAACTGTACAGACTGTCCTGACAGCGCAGTTCTGACGGCGTCAGCCCCATGCCCAACCACAATATGAATTCGGGCATTTTCCAATGAGATGGCGCTATCAATCACATGCTGCAACATCGGTTTACCACCAATAGTATGCAGTACTTTAGGCAGAGATGATTTCATCCGGCTACCCTGGCCTGCGGCCAGAATAACGATATCAAGAGTATTCAAAACAGAGGTATCCCTGATTAATTACAGCAATGGCCGATCCGGCGACCTGCTGCTGTTGACACAAACAGTAATTTAACCGAACTTTAATCTAACTGGTCTTAGATGCAATATTAAATGTCAGAGAAAAATTGACAATTATGAATAATGAGCTGTTTGAACTGCTGGGCCTGACACCCCGGGAAATCACCCTTTACCGCGCACTGCTCTCCCTCGGGCCCAGTGCGATCCGCACCGTTGCCGAAAAAGCGGGAATCAACCGGGGCACAACCTACGACGGTCTGAAAGAGATGCAACAGAAAGGGCTGGTGACCTATCTGCCTAAAGGCAAACGGCGTCTGTTCTCGGCCCGCGAGCCAGAAATACTGCTACAGATGGCAGAAGAGCGCCGTCACTCTCTCAACTCGGCGATTGATCAACTGAAAAACCGTGTGGTACCGGAGTTACACCACCTGATGCCCGACTTTAATACCGCCAATGTCAGTTACTACGAAGGTGACAGCGGCATCGAACAGGTGCTCAGGGATATACTGACCACCGTTGAAGCGCAACAACCAAAAAGCTATTCCGTTTTCTCTTCAAAACCGATCCGGCAACACCTTTACCGCCCGTTTCCAAACTTTACCGCCCAACGGATTTCCAAAGGGATAGAGGTGAAGGTCATTGCTATCGGTGATGGCGGTGAAGATGCTGAACTCAGCGCCCGTAAGTGGATTAAAACCGAGGGTCGGGTTGATGCTGCCTATATCGCCGTTTACCCCCCCAAATGCGCGATTATCTCCCTGGCATCGGCCAACTACCCAACCGCCGTGGTGATTGAGTCAAAAGAGGTGGCTGCCGCCCAGAAGATTATTTTTGACACATTATGGGGGCTGCTGTCATAAAAAATAATTCAGTTTTGCTTGCTGTTTACGTTTGTATACTGATATAAATATCTCAATTCTGGATGGAAGCTAATTGATGCAAATGGAGCTTTGCAATGAAATCTATCCCTATCAGTGTTCGCCTCTCCCCCGCTGAAGCCGCATTTCTGGCTGACTTTACCGCACCTGATGCGGTCACCCCCAGTGATAAACTTCGTTTCATCATTAATAAAGTCCGTAAAGAGGAACACGCGCCGCATTCGCTAACAGACTCCAGGCAAAGAGTCTCGGGATATCTCGCTCCTGCGCTAGAGGTGATCGAGCAGACTGAATCCCGCTGCCATCATCAATCCACTATATTGGCTGCCCAGCACTACTGGCTGGAAAGATCTCTGTCATCTCTGCTGTTCCATGCAGGCAACATTCAACAGTCCGACGAGTCTATTCAGCTATATGAGCGGGAGTGTCTCGAACTTCTGATGAATTCCACCGAACAACTGCTACGCCTGCTAAGACCACCACTCACCAGCAGTCATGCCCCTGAAATGTTCGACAAAATGCGCCACAAACTAAATGAATTAATCAATGTCCAAGGAGTGAACTATGAATGAGTCAATTACCAGCCGGGTTGGCCGCATAATCAGTGGAAGTCTCAATGCACTGGTTAACTC
The DNA here is from genome assembly GCF_050300915.1 of Amphritea sp. Classification (GTDB taxonomy): domain Bacteria; phylum Pseudomonadota; class Gammaproteobacteria; order Pseudomonadales; family Balneatricaceae; genus Amphritea. Next base: position 7,199 of record NZ_JBNKYN010000023.1, on the reverse strand, counting down.
TATAGAAGATTCAGCGCCGGAAATCATTCTTGAGGAGGCGCTCAGAGAGGTAGATAGCGCGATCGATCAGGTCAGGGTTGAACTGGGACAGATCACCGCAAGAAAACACCTCGCCAGCACCCGCTTAATGGAAACCAGCAGCTTACATGAAGAGCTGAGCAGCAAAATACAGGTGGCTCTGGCCGAAGGCAGAGATGACCTCGCCGAAGCAGGCATAGCCCATCAGCTGGATATCGAAGCGCAGATACCGGTGCTGGAAAAATCGATCTCGGAAGCGGGTGAAAAAGAGCAAGAGCTGGATGGCTACATCCAGGCACTGACGGCTAAAAAACGCGAAATGAAGGAGGAGCTGCAAAAACTTCTTGCGTCAAAAAATGTATCGGCTATCCCGGATCATCAAAACGCAGATAACAGCAGCTCTGATATTGCGGCCAAAGTGGCTAAAGCCGAATCCGCATTTGAACGGATTATTGAAAAACAAACCGCCTATTCCACAGTAACCAAAAGCAGCGCTGAAAATGCGGCAAAACTGGCGGAACTGGACGAACTTAACCGCAACAACCGTATAAAAGAGCGCCTGGCGTTGCTCAAATCAAACAGTGAAGACAGCGGAAATGTTTGAGTTTCTGACGTTAAGCGGCAACTTCCCCTTTACACTATCATTGACAGTCATGGTGGTGCTGGCCCTGCTTGAGGGAGCAGGTTTAGTTGTAGGGCTGGCATTTTCCTCCATGCTGGAAACCCTGTTGCCGGATCTCAGTGTCGATATTGATGCAGCGGATATCCCCGATAGCGGCATCCTCAGCCGAGTGCTCGGATGGTTTTATATCGGCCAGGTGCCGTTTCTGGTTTTGCTGATTATCCTGCTAACCTATTTCGGTCTTGCCGGTCTGTTTGTCCAGAGTCTGTATCGCACCCTGACCGGCCACCTGCTTTACAGCTGGCTGGCGATTGTACCGGCAGCCGTACTGACACTCCCGCTGACGCGGGTTTCAGCCAAAGGGATCGCCCGAGTATTACCCCGGGATGAGTCTGAAGCAGTATCCAGTGATAGTTTTATCGGCAGAGTAGCCGTCATTACCACCGGAACGGCCAGGGTCGGCAGCCCGGCCCAGGCAAAGATCAAAGACCAGCATGGTCAGACCCATTACCTGATGGTTGAACCTGATAAAAACCAGCCCGATCAGCCTCAGGGATCTCAGGTACTGATCATTAAGCAGCAACAGAGTTGCTTTATCGTCATCCCCAATACCAACCCAAATCTCGTTAATCAATAAAAGGAATTATCAGCGCTATGTACTTCGACCTCACAGAACTGGGCACAGTGGCTGCCATTATTATTATCAGCCTTATCGCCATCGGTTTAATAATGGCGCGGCTCTATCGACGTGCCTCAAAAGAGACCTCTTTCGTCCGCACCGGTTTTGGTGGACAAAAAGTGATCGTCAATGGCGGTGCTATCGTTTTGCCCGTGCTACATGAAATCATTCCGGTCAATATGAATACCCTCAGACTGGAAGTTAAACGGGCCAATGAGCAGGCACTGATCACCCGCGACCGGATGCGGGTCGATGTTCTGGCAGAGTTTTATGTCCGCGTTCAGCCTACCGTTGAGTCTATTGCCAATGCCGCCCAGACATTGGGTATGCGCACTATGGAACCTGAAGCCCTGAAAGAGCTGGTCGAGGGTAAGTTTGTTGATGCCCTGCGCGCTGTAGCTGCCGAGATGGCGATGTACGAACTGCATGAACAGCGGGTCGACTTCGTGCAAAAAGTGCAGCAGGTGGTTTCTGAAGACCTGTTAAAAAACGGCCTCGAACTTGAATCCGTGTCTCTCACCGGTCTCGACCAGACAGGTAAACAGTATTTTAATCCGGATAACGCCTTCGATGCCGAGGGTCTGACCAAACTGACAGAGGCGATTGAAGAGCGCCGCAAACGCCGTAATGAGATCGAGCAGGAAACCGAGGTCAGCATTGCGACCAAAAACCTTGAGGCAGAAAAACAGCGCTTAGAGATTACCCGGGATCAGGAATATGCCCGACTGCAACAATCCCGCGAGGTCGAAATCCGTAAAGCGACCATCGAAGCGGAGATTATGCGCGAGCAGGCTGAGAATAAACGTGCCGCAGAACAAGCCCAAATTCTGGCCGAGCAACAAACAGAGCAATCCCGCATCAGTTCTGAACAGGCCGTTGAAGAGGGCCGTATCGGCATGGACCGCCTGTTAAGGGAAAAAGAGATTGAAAAGAGTAAAGCGATTGAAAGTGCCGAAATCGAAAAACGCCGGACATTAGAGCTGTCTGAACAGGACAAATCGATCGCTATCGCACAAAAATCCACGGCGCAATCGGTTGCCGAAGCCGAAGCAAGCCGCGCCCGCTCTGAAGCGGTAAAAGCGGATGAACAGGTTATCACTGTCAGAGAAACAGAGATCGCTGAACGGGAGAAACAGATAGAGCTGGTTGAGGCCGCGAAAGAGGCAGAGCGCAATGCGATCAGTATCAAAGTGGGTGCTCAGGCAGAGAAAGATGCTGCCGAGGATCATGCAGAAGCGGTACGTATTCAGGCCCATGCCGATGCGGACAAGCAGCTGATCAATGCGGAAGCACAAAACAAATCTGAAAAGCTTGCCGCCGAAGCCGCCGAGATCCGTAACCGCGTCGATGCCGAAGGTAAACGCGCTCTCAATGAAGCAGAGAACCTGCTTGCAGCTGAGCAGATCGCTCGTCAGATCAAACTGGCGATCATTGAACGTCTTCCGGACATTATTCGTGAAAGCGTTAAACCGATGGAGCAGATCGACGGCATTAAAATCTATCAGATTGATGGCTTAAACGGCGCTGGTGCAGGCTCAGGCACATCTGAAGCGGGTGAAGGTCAATCCTCCAGCCTGGCAGATCAGATGGTTAGCAGTGCCCTACGGTACAAAGCCCAGGCCCCTCTGGTAGATGGGCTGCTGGAAGAGATCGGTCTGAAAGGTGACTCTCTGAATGGTTTAACATCAGGCCTCGCTGACAAAAGAGCCGACTAAATCGGAGAGTAGCGTCATTTCTCCGGCCATAAAAAACCACCTTCACCGGTGGTTTTTTATGGCAATAAAGTTATCAGATGCGCTTACTGAGCCCGGTAAGGCCCATTGAGCAACCCCTGACCCGGATTGTTAATCGCAATATTATTCGCTGCCCGGGCGACTGTCGGGGTTTGGTCTACCATCGTACCAACCACCTGATCCACCACCGCCTGCACCAGCATACCGACCAGGCCGCCACCATTGTCCCCAGAGCCCTGCGCATAGGACACCCTGGTTTCCCACAGCGTGGTGCCTGTTTTAGCGTCCACAAGCGTCATATTCGCTTTAACGACGGTGGTTGAAGAGAGAATCTCATACTTCTGCCCCCAGTCTTCAATCACAATATAGAGAATGGCATCCGGGTTAAGGTGCTCGGCAAACTTATCCAGTGGTACATCATGCATATCTGCCGGTGACTGCAGTCCATTTTCCTGCAGAAACTGGTTAATCACTGCTACTGGAAAGACGTAATAACCCTTTTCCGCCAACGGTCTCGACAATGTCGACAGATAGATATTCGACGCATTGATCTCAACGGAGTTATTCATCGGTGGAATCACCAGAATAGAACGGGGCTTACTGGCCTGCAACGCGGAATAATCATAGCTTCCCTGGGTCGCACAACCGCTGCTGAGCAACGCCAGTAACATCAAAGATCCACACACTATTGAGCGTATCATCACTGATTTCCTCCCTGTTGCTGATTCTTCAGTAATGTATCAACCATAATGGTTGCTTCAGGATACAGCGACTTCTCTTTCTGCAATGCTGCCTGCGCCAGTCCGGCTTTACCTTCAGCGGCGTACATCATCCCCAGATGGGCGTACAACCCCGGAGGAACCTGTTTACCCAGCGCATCGGAGGTCTGGATGTCCTGTTCCAGTTTTTCGATCTGCAACGCTGCCGGTGCATTACCAGGTTCAACATACATCTCGTAAATCATTGCTTCATACGAGCCCCAGTAATAGAGGCTGTTATCCTGGGTGGCACACCCGCCCAGCAGAACGCCGCAGGCTAATAAAAATGTTGCTAATAGTTTCACTCGACACATTCCTTATTGTTCGATCTTCCAGATACCATTCTGCATGTCGGTGACCAGATTATTCACCGCTTCCATAATGGCAAAATTCAATACTTTGCCATTCAGGGTGGCGTCATAACCCGCCGCGCCGCCAAAACCAACTACTTCACGATTTGACAGTTCATACTCCCCGGCTCCCTGAGTCGAATAGACAATTTGCGAGGAGATAACATCGACAATATTGAGTGAAACTTTGGCATAGGCGGTCTGGGTTTTGCCCTTACCCAAAATACCAAACAGTTGCTTATCACCGGTAACTTTACGACCAAACTCAGTGACATCACCGGTAACCACATAACGGGCGCCCTGAATCTGTTGTTTCACGCCACTCAGGCCAGCCTCTTGCTTGAGATCAGCCATACTCTGACGATCGACTACATTAAAGCGGTTGGTTTGTTGCAGATGTGTTTTGAGGATAGTTTGTGCCTGGTTACCCAGCCGGTTGTTATCCGCGGAAAACATCCCTTGCAGGTAGTTTGAACGATTATCAAAGTTACCCACCACCAGTGTGGTGCGCGGGCCCTGATAGGTTACACGATAAGTTTCAACTTTCTGTGGCTCAATTTCCCGATGACTCTCTGTGGCACAGCCCGTGACTAAAACAGCACTGCAGAGAACAACAGCTGATGTTGCAGCCAGTCCTTTGTGTTTAAAAAACATACAATAAATCCTTTTTTAAATTGATCTGCAGCAGCCAGTGAGGTCCGCTTCAGACCGGGACAAATTCAGAGGTTAATTCTCCTCCCTCAAAACCAAAAAAAACAGCCCGGAGGCTGTTTTTTATTCGAGTAGCAGTTCAGTAAGAGAGGATTACTTACCCATCTTCTTACGAATCTGCTGAATAGTACGCAGTTGTGCTGCAGCTTCGGCCAGTTGGGCAGTCGCACGGGAATAATCCAGTTCGCTGCTCTTATCAGCCATCACATGTTCAGCATGCTTCTTCGCTTCTTCAGCAGCTGCTTCGTTGATGTCACCCGCACGCAGTGCAACGTCCGCTAAGACAGAGACTTTGTGTGGCTGAACTTCGATGAAGCCGCCAGAAACGTAAAAGACTTCCTGCTCACCACCCTGTTTCTTTAGCTCTACAGGACCTGGTTTCAGTTCCGACAGAAGCGGAGCGTGACCCGGGTAGATACCCAGATCACCCAGGCTACCTGTCACTGAAACGAACTCGATAAGACCAGAGAAGATCTCTTCTTCAGCACTTACGATGTCACAATGAACAGTCATAGCCATGTTGTTATCCTTTTTAAAAGGTTAACTAAGCGCACTTACATGCTCTTAGCTTTTTCAACCACTTCGTCGATACCGCCAACCATGTAGAACGCTTGCTCAGGCAGACTGTCATAATCACCGGCCAGGATACCCTTGAAGCCAGCAATAGTGTCTTTCAGAGAAACATACTTACCTGGAGAACCGGTGAATACTTCAGCTACGAAGAACGGCTGAGACAGGAATCGCTGGATCTTACGAGCGCGGGTTACTACCTGCTTATCTTCTTCAGACAGCTCGTCCATACCCAGAATCGCGATGATGTCTTTCAGCTCTTTATAGCGCTGCAGTACACCCTGCACCTGACGGGCAGTGTCGTAGTGATCCTGACCAATAACCAGTGGATCCAGCTGACGAGAGGTGGAATCCAGTGGGTCTACCGCAGGGTAGATACCCAGCTCGGCAATCTGACGAGACAGTACAACTGTCGCATCAAGGTGCGAGAAGGTGGTTGCTGGTGATGGATCGGTCAAGTCATCCGCAGGTACGTATACCGCCTGGATAGACGTGATAGAACCGGTCTTGGTAGAGGTGATACGCTCTTGCAGAACACCCATCTCTTCCGCCAGTGTTGGCTGGTAACCTACCGCTGAAGGCATACGACCCAGCAGTGCAGATACCTCGGTTCCCGCCAGGGTGTAACGGTAGATGTTGTCAACGAACAACAGTACGTCACGACCTTCGTCACGGAATTTCTCAGCCATTGTCAGGCCAGTCAGCGCTACACGCAGACGGTTACCTGGAGGCTCGTTCATCTGACCAAAAACCATGATGGTTTTATCCATAACGCCACTTTCTATCATTTCTTGACGTAGTGCAGTCCCCTCACGAGTACGCTCACCTACACCCGCGAATACGGAGAAGCCAGAGTGCTCGATCGCGATGTTACGGATCAGTTCCATCATGTTTACGGTTTTACCTACACCGGCACCACCGAACAGACCAACTTTACCACCCTTCGCGAATGGGCATACCAGATCGATTACCTTGATGCCGGTTTCCAGCAGCTCGTTAGAAGCCGCTTGCTCAGCATAGGAAGGCGCCTTACGGTGAATAGGCATACGCTCTTCTTCACCAATCGGGCCACACTCATCGATTGGGTTACCCAATACATCCATGATACGACCCAGTGTTGCTGTACCCACAGGTACAGACACTGGCGCACCAGTATTTACTACTGTCAGACCACGGCTTACACCTTCGGTCTGACCCATAGCGATTGCACGTACAACACCATCACCCAGCTGCTGCTGAACTTCAAGTGTCAGGCCTTTGGCCTCAACAGTCAGTGCATCATAGATCTTCGGTACACTGTCACGTGGAAATTCCACGTCGACTACTGCGCCGATAATCTGAACAATACGTCCGCTACTCATGTTCGGATCCTCTTAACATTTAAACCTGTTAACTGCCTTATACAGCAGCAGCACCACTTACGATCTCAGAAATTTCCTGGGTAATCGCAGCTTGACGAGCCTTGTTGTAAACCATTTGGAGCTCATCGATAAGGTCACCGGCGTTGTCGGTTGCGTTCTTCATCGCCAGCATTCGTGCTGCCTGTTCACAGGCATTGTTCTCAACCACGGCCTGATAGACCAGGGACTCAATGTAACGAACCAGCAAGCCGTTTAACAACTCGCGTGCATCGGGTTCGTAGATATAATCCCAGTGATGGTTAAGACGGTCATCATCGTCTTCTGCTTTCAGCGGAAGAATCTGCTCTACCTGTGGCTGCTGTGTCATGGTATTAACGAACTCGTTAGATACCACATA
>NZ_JBNKYN010000022.1:0-59278 GCF_050300915.1 Amphritea sp. | reverse complement strand
GGGTGGATGAGCTGGCGATCTACTGTATGGTCTGGATGACCTTCTTCATTACCTCGGCGCTGTTGAAAAAGCGGCAGGGTGTCGCCGTTACCCTGCTCACCGACCGGTTTAGCGGAACATTCCGCTACTGTCTGGATCTGTTCAGCGATCTGATGGTGTTGCTCTTCGCCCTGCTGATGTTCTGGCTCTGTTGGCGCTGGTTCGATCCGGTTGCCCTCTATCAGGCCGGTTTTGACCCGCTGACCTTTCAGGCCGACACCTTCAATTTTATCTATGCAGAGAACACCAACACCCTGGATCTGAAGAAATTCTGGATCTGGCTGGCCCTGCCGGTTTTCTCCTGTTCACTGTTGCTGCACGCCCTCAGTAACCTGCTCGACAATCTGCGACCTGTGGCTAACCAGATGGGAGAAGCCGGATGACTTTTGCCGTATTTTTATTGCTGCTCTTTATGGCGGTTCCTATCTCGCTGGTGCTGGCGCTGACCGCACTCTGGTATATCAATGCCTCGGGTAACACCGTGTTGTTTGATTCCTACCCCCAGCAGCTGTTCAGTGCAATCGAAAGCTATGGTCTGCTGGCGATTCCGCTGTTTATGCTGGCGGGAGAGCTGATGAACGAGGGGGGACTGACGTCCAGACTGATCAACGTGGCACGCATTATGGTCGGCGGCTTTAAGGGCGGTCTGGCATATATCAATCTGGTTGCCAATATGATGATGGCCGCTATTATGGGCTCGGCGGCCTCGCAGATAGCGATCATGTCCCGGGCGATGGTTCCGGCAATGGAGCGTGAGGGTTACGACAAATCCTATGCGGCAGCCATTACCGCCGCTGGTGGTCTGTTATCACCCATTATTCCGCCCTCGATGCTGTTTGTGCTATTTGGCGTGCTGGCTCAGGTGCCGATTTCTGAGATGTTTATCGCTGGCATTATTCCCGGCCTGATCATGGCTTTCCTGTTTATCCTTACGATCAGCCTGATGGGGCTGGTGTACCAGTACCCCAGAGGCGAGTGGCCGAGCCGCGAACAAGTGAAGGAATATCTGCTGATGGGGCTGCCGGCCGGACTGATTCCGATGATCATTATTGGTGGAATCCTCACCGGGCTGGCGACGCCGACCGAGTCGGCGGCCCTGGCCTCGCTGGGCGCTTTGCTGATCGGCAAGTATGTTTACAAAGATCTGCAATACTCTCATCTGTTTGAGATACTGAAACGGACCGCTTTCAATTCCGGTATGGTGATCATGCTGATTGCGGCTGCCGGTGTTTTTGGCTGGGTCATCGTCTTCGAGAAGATTCCGCAAAATGCCTCTGTCTGGATTGCTGCCCAGACATCAGACCCGTTCATGTTCCTGCTGATGGTGGTAGGTATTCTCCTGCTGGTCGGCATGATAATCGATGGTATTGCGGCGTTGATTCTGGTGGTGCCGATCCTGTTGCCCATCGCTCAGGCCCAGTTCGGTATTAATCCTTATCAGTTCGGTGTCGTTGTCTGCCTGACACTGGTACTGGGTCTGCTGACGCCGCCGGTGGGCGCAGGGCTCTTTATCGCCTCAAGCATGACCGGCTGTCCACCGCTGAAGATTTTCCGTGCCCTGATGCCTTTCCTGGTCGCCACCCTGGTGACACTGGTTCTACTGAGCTGGAAGTCCGAACTGGTAACCCTGCTGCTGTAACGATGCCCAACAGCATCTGCTGCACTGATAAGCAAAGCCGGGATAGCGCCTTGTCCCTATCCCGGCCAGGTATCAGCAACAACAGAGGGCATTGCAACCTCAGCCCTGTAAGCCGTTCTGATCCTGACCGTCAGTAGCCTTTAATGTCCCTCTGCATAACCCGGAATAGTTTTTGCTCTGTCCTCTGTTGACCGCGTTTGTGGGTGACAAATGGCCCGGTTTTGTTTTGTAAGGCACAAAATTACCTTACAAAGGTTGAGTAACCTGCAAATTGGCTCAGCGATTGAGTTGGGCCGTCGTGGTCAATGATGTGGCGAAAGCCCTGTTGTAGCTGCCACAGACAGATAATTACAGGAGAAATTGATATGGCTAAGTTCTATGTGGAAACGGGTGCAAATGCGGCGGGTGAGTTTGTGGTGCATAACGAGACCTGTGCTTCCCTGCCTGATAAAGAAAAACTGCTTTACCTGGGATCGCGCAGCAACGCCGCTGCGCCGTTAAATGAAGCGGCGATGTATCAGTGCGCGCCTTCCGCGCCCTGCCCTGAGTGTATTGCTGGCTAATCGATCCATTTTAATGATAAAAGCCCGCAGTCGCGGGCTTTTTGTTGGCCTTTGCTTCCCCCGGCTAGCACTTTATCTCTGCGCCTCCGGAGTCCTCTGTGGTGAATTCAGTGGTTTTATACGGCTTTACTCATCGTTCATAAACCCCATCAGATGAAGCAGACTGGTGAAGAGATTAAAGATCGACACAAACAGTGTGGTTGTCGCCATGATGTAGTTGGTCTCACCGCCGTGGATGATGTTGCTGGTTTCGTAGAGGATAAGGCCCGACATTAACAGCACAAACATCGCGGAAACCACCAGAGACAGCGCGGCGATCTCAAAGAAAAACGCGCCGATACCGGCCAGGAAAGCCACCAGAATACCGACGGTTAAAAAACCGCCCATAAAGCTGAAGTCTTTATTGGTGGTGACAACGTAGGCCGACAGGCCGAGGAAGATAATCCCGGTTGCTGCCATGGCGTTCATGATGATCTGTCCGCCGTTTGGCAGGCTCATATAGGCACTCAGTATCGGCCCGAGGGTCAGGCCCATAAATCCGGTCAGCGCAAAGACACAGACGATGCCCAACCCGCTGTTACGAAACTTGGACGTGGCGAACAGCAAGCCGAAGTAGCCAACCAGGGTAATAATGATGCCCGGATGCGGCAGATTCAGCGCCATGGACAGGCCCGCGGTCGCGCCACTGAACAGTAGTGTCATCGACAACAGCATATAGGTGTTTTTAAGCACCCGGTTCTGCACACGGGTTGAGTCGGAGCCCGCAGCATATGCCGGGTTTGAGCTGATAGGGTTGTCCATTAGTGTTCTCCTGCTACTGACAAATAGTGGTCATATTCTGTTTCTGTCCCCAGCGGCGATTCATCAGGCAACCTGTTTCTGGGACGGATGCTCTTGCTGCGTATGCGTGCCAGGCGTCGGGTGAGCGTTCTGCTGGCCCGTGAGGCGGCGCTATCAATCGCTTCTTGCCAGTTTTGTCGCACATCGTCTATGAGGATATCGCGTTGCCCGGCGATCAGGATGCGTACCTGGCAGCGCTTGTCTTCGCCCCCTCGTGGGCCATTAATGTCAGAAAGAGTGACATCAATTTGATCTGTCTGGTCATAGCGTGATGCCAGTGCAAACGTCATCCGCCGGCGGATATACTCTTCCAGCCCTTTTTTTATAGAAACATGGCGAACCTTCAGATTAATTTTCATCTTGCTCTCCTGCATCCTGGTAGGGATATTGTGCGTTGAGGCTTTATCTTAGGGGGAGAGAACAGCAAGTAATATTCGAATTAAATATAAAAACAGATCGAAAAAACCGATCTTATGGTTGAAATGGTTTAACTTCAGGCGGTTACACTGTTTTCTGCTGTGGTGGGCGATCTGTCCTCGGGGCGATTGTTTTATCGCTCTTAGACCGGGGAATGAAGCCCGCAGTTGCGGGCTTTTTGTGGGTCTGTACAGGCTTAATGATCAAAACTGCCCGGGTCGGCCAGCTGCTCGGTCAGTTTAGTGAGTTGCTCTACGGACAGCGTTTCATCATAGACGCCGGCAGCCACCTGAATGCCGGTGGAGAAGGCCAGATCGGCGGTCATTGCGTAACTTAATTTACGCGATGTCTGCCCCGCTCCCGGTTTGGTCCATTGATATTCAACCCAGCCACCATTTTTTGCCGTGGCTGCTGCACACAACTCTTTGAAGATGTATTTGCCGTTGTTGTCGGTGACCTGCATGATCGGGCGACCCACCAGATCCGGGCGCATCGGGTGTGCCACCATCCGGTCAAGCCGACAGTCAAAGGCAAACACATAACTGTCTTTCCACACCCAGGGGCCATCGGCGTTATTTAGAGAAGGAATGGCGGAAGCCCCTTTGGTTTGCAGCACCTTAGCTGCCCCCCACACTTTGGTGACCACTTCGTCTGGGGTGGCGGCTTCGTCAGCGACAGCGGTATTGCTGAGAATGGTTGTGACTGTGACCGCGAGCGTTAGCAGCGTCAGTCGGATAGGTTTGGCAATAGAATGCATGATGATCTCCTTTCAGGCTTTGATCCAGGGGTTGCCGACCGGCAGAATGCTGCGACCATAGACGTCAGCGAAAATCACATGTGCCATCATGTACCAGGCGGCCAGCGCTGTGAGCATCAGTTCATACCCCGCAACAACGGTGAGTTGTGGATAACCGAAATGTGCCAGATCCAGCAGAATAAAGCCGATCAGCAGCAGTGTGAAAGTGGTGGCCATCGCGCCGTGAATGCGTAATGCGCCGACCCACAGAATGGCGGTGAACAGCGTCCATGCCACCAGGAACCAGCCAATATCGGTTTTACTGGAGACATAGATATTGAACTGGTTACCGATCAGCAGCAGTGCCAGTGAGATCCAGAACGCGCCATAGGCGGTAAAGGCGCAGTAGCCAAAGTTATTACCGGTTGATTTTTCCTGAAAGCCTGCGATCATCTGCGCCAGGCCGCCAAAGATCAGCCCCAGCCAGATGACTGGCCCAATGCCCATCCAGCCAACGTTGTGAAACTGCAGCACCATCGTCGTTAATCCGAAGCCCCCCAGTCCGACGACGGCGGGGTTTCCCTGCTTCTGTTGTTGCATCATGTTTTCTCCCTTAGTCCACTATTTTTGTATGGTTATTTGCTGATCATCATATGGACTATCCGCGGTGGAACAATGATACCTATGGCTAGCATCCGGCATTCTATTGATACCTGTCATGTTTCCAGGCGGAGGTTCAGGCTGCCGGGGTTGTTTTTTGCCCGGCCTGCTGCTGAGGGTGTGTCGTAAAAAAGACAGTCGATTCTGTTTATGTGTTTCTGTGTCTGCTGTTTTGTCGCAAACACTACAAAATTAAAAACGTACAATCCTTTATTTACAAAGGCTTAGTGCATGGCATATCTTATGCTTTGCGCTATGTAGTTGTACCTAATAACGATTGTGTGGCCGGATTGTAAGTGATCTGGTTGTAGATGATCTGATTGTCCTGGTGGCAATCGTTCCGGTCATCGTCATGATTATCATCGGGTATAACTGATTAAGCGTGGTTGACGGGCTATAGGTATGCAGAGATGCTCAGATTTACACTGTTATGCCTATCGCTATATAGTTAAACCCTATAGCGCTTATATTAGGAGTCATTCTGTATCACACTATCTCTCAAGAGAGTGTGGTTGAGGAGAGCAAAATGAAGAAACCAGTCGAGCAGAAACAGGATAAAGGCCCACTGATGGGTCGCGGTCGTAAATACGATCATCTGGAGTTATTGGAGCAGATTGATGCCTGTGGCTCGATTACTGCAGCAGCAAATCTTATGGGGATGAGTTACAAAACCGCATGGGATGCTGTCGAGGCGATTAACAACCTTGCGGAAGCCCCTCTGGTTGAGCGGCGGGTGGGTGGACGCAATGGAGGCGGTGCAGTCCTGACCGTTAATGGTCGTCGGCTGGTGTCTGCATACCGGCGTCTTGATAAAGAGCGGGAGCGGGTTTTGAGTCAACTCAACCGTGTGATGGAAGATTTTGAGTCCTATTACAAAATCATCAGGAGATACGATATGAAAACCAGCGCACGGAATCAGTTTTTAGGCAAGGTCAAAAGTATTAAAACCGGCGAGGTAAACGCTGAGGTGGTGCTCGATATCGGTGGTGGGGATGAGATTGTTTCAAACATCACCTGCGACAGCGTTGAGCATCTGGAGCTGAAAGTGGGCGATGAAGCTTACGCCATGATCAAATCATCATGGGTGATTCTGACCAGTAATAACAACCTTAAAACCAGCTCCCGCAATAAACTTACCGGCAAGGTGGTTCGCTGCCATGAGGGGGCGGTTAATGCTGAGGTGATTGTTGAGCTGCCGGGGGGTAAAACCCTCACCTCGATTATTACCAATGAGAGCGTGACCGATATGGGGTTGAAAGTCGGTAGCGAGGTGACCGCGCTGATTAAATCGTCCAACGTTATCCTGGCTGTAGCCTGCTAACCGACTGAGTAAAAGGATTTAAATGATGAAACAGATATTACGTTTGATTACAGGCTGTGCTTTGCTGTTTGGTTTAGCGGTTGCGCGGGCTGAAACGGTGCAGGTTGCCACGGCGGCTAATTTCACCGCACCGATGAAGGAGATCGCCGCAGAGTTTGAGCAGCAGACCGGCCACAGGGTGGTGCTGACCTTTGCCTCATCGGGCAAGTTTTTTGCCCAGATTCAGAACGGAGCCCCCTTTGAGGTGTTTCTCTCTGCCGATGCGGCGAAACCGCAAAAGCTTGAGGAACAGGGCTGGAGCGTACCGGGCAGCCGTTTTACCTACGCTCAGGGTTCACTGATATTGTGGTCTTCACAGGCCGGTTTTGTGGCAGACGACAGCCCGGATATCCTCAAGTCAGATAGCGTTAAGCACCTGTCGCTGGCGAACCCTAAACTGGCACCCTATGGCGCTGCAGCGGTAGAAACGCTGCAGAAACTGGGGCTTTATGAGAGTCTGGAGGGCAAACTGGTGCAGGGTGAAAACATCGCTCAGGCTTATCAGTATGTGTTTTCCGGCAATGCCCAGGTGGGGTTTGTGGCGCTGTCTCAGGTGATGAAAGAGGGTAAATTGAGTGCCGGGTCTGGCTGGATCGTGCCTGCTGATCTGTATGCGCCGATTCGTCAGGATGCGGTGTTGTTAAACAAGGGTAAAGATAATGTCGCGGCAACAGCGTTACTCGACTATCTCAGGTCAGAACGTGCGGCGGCTATTATCCAATCTTACGGCTATAAACTCTAAACAGTCTGGGAGTTTCACCGATGTTCAGTGACGGGAATTGGGCGGCAATATTATTAACCGTTAAGCTTGCCAGCATTGTGACCCTGCTGCTTCTGCTGGTCAGTACACCGATCGCCTGGTGGCTGGCGCATACCCGCTGTCGTCTGAAATCTTTCTTTGAAGCCCTGGTGGCGCTCCCAATTGTGTTGCCCCCGTCGGTGTTAGGTTTTTATCTGTTACTGGCGATGGGGCCGCAAGGCTTCGTCGGCCAGATAACGCAGGCGCTGGGTATTGGCACCCTGCCCTTTACCTTTGCCGGGCTGGTGGTGGCCTCAGTATTCTATTCCCTGCCCTTTGTGGTGCAGCCGATACAGCTGGCCTTTGAAAACATTGGCGAGAACTACCTGGAAGCCGCGGCAACCCTGCGTGCCAGTCCGTCAGACCGGTTTTTCAGTGTGGCGGTACCGTTAGCCCTGCCCGGCTTTCTCACCGGCAGTATTCTCGGGTTTGCCCACACCGTAGGTGAGTTTGGCGTAGTGCTTATGGTCGGCGGTAATATTCCCGGTGTGTCCCGGGTGGTATCGGTACAGATCTATGATTATGTAGAAGCATTGGAATATGGCCAGGCCCATTCGCTGGCGATTACAATGCTGATCTTTTCCTTTCTGATTCTGTTGTTGCTGTACACCTTTAACCCCAATAGAAGAAAAGTCTGATGACTGTCTGTGCTGATATTCATGCTCAATTTAAGCTCAGTTATGGCGATTTTGCGCTGGATGTGGACTTGCAGCTGCCCTCTCAGGGGGTTACCGCTCTTTTTGGTCCTTCCGGGTCGGGCAAATCCACCCTGCTGCGCTGTATTGCCGGTCTTGAGCGGGCCGGAGGTAAACTTTCCGTTAAGGGTGAGATCTGGCAGGATGAAAAGATCTTTATCCCCACCCATCAGCGGCCTATCGGCTATGTGTTTCAGGAAGCCAATCTGTTTCCCCACCTGAGTGTTAAAGCCAATCTTAACTATGGTTTTAAACGCCAGCCGTACCGGCATGATGGTTTTTCACTGGATGAGATTATTGATCTGCTGGGAATTGCCCATCTGCTGAACAGAAAGCCCGACCGACTTTCCGGGGGAGAGAAGCAGCGGGTTGCTATCGCCCGGGCGCTGGCGGTGAATCCCCGTCTGTTGCTGATGGATGAGCCGCTGGCGGCCTTGGATCTGGCGCGCAAACGGGAGATTCTGCCCTTTCTGGAAAAGCTCCATGAAGCGCTGGAGATGCCGGTGATCTATGTCACCCATGCACCCAATGAGGTGGCTCGTCTGGCGGACCATCTGGTGGTGCTGAATCAGGGTAAGTTGCAGTCCGCTGGCCCCTTGAATGAAACCTTCTCCCAGGTGGATCTGCCGCAGCAGGCCAGTGATGCGGGAAGTGCGATTATTGAGGCGCGGATTGCCGCGATTCAGCCCGAGTGGCATCTGGCGCTGGCCCGTTTTGCCGGGGGGGAGATCTGGATCAGAGATCTCAGCTTTAGCCCTGGCCAGAAGGTTCGCTTTCAGGTGATGGCCCGGGATGTCAGCCTGGCACTGAGCGCAGATCACCGCAGTAGTATCGCTAACGTCCTGCAGGCGGTGGTTGATCAGATCAGCGATGGCGACCACCCCGGCATTGCTATCGTGCGGCTGAAAATCGGTGAAAATTTTATCCTGAGTCGTTTAACCCAGCGTTCACTGCATACCCTGGGTGTCACTGAGGGAGACCCGGTTTGGGCGCAAATTAAGTCTGCGGCGATTGTTGAGTAGCCGAATAGCGTCATGCAGAACGACATCACCCGTTCCGTCTCCCCGGCATAAACGACTCAGGTTGAGAGACCTGAGTCCGCTGCTATAAGTTTTAATTAACCACCTCTCCTGTTGCACAAGCAAAGCTTTCATTTGAAACAGAAACGTCATTCATATGAAACATCATCGCTATTCATTTGAAATATTCAGCTGATTAAATACTCCTATCCGGTCATCTGACCCTATGACGTAAATTCTTGAAACGCATAAACGGAGTGGATTATGTTTCGTAAAACAGTAGGTGCATTGGCGCTTTCTCTTCTGGCTGTACAGGTGCAGGCTTCAACAGAGGTTGAGTGGTGGCACGCCATGGGCGGTCGCCTGGGCGAGAAAGTGAATGAGATCGCTGAGAAGTTTAATGCCAGTCAGAGTGACTATGTGGTTAAGCCGGTCTTTAAAGGTAACTACACCGAGACCATGACCGCTGCGATTGCTGCGTTCCGGGCGAAGAAACAGCCTGCGATTGTACAGGTGTTTGAAGTGGGTACCGCGACTATGATGTCTGCTAAAGGCGCGGTTTACCCAACCTATGAGCTGATGGCCGATACCCAGGAACCCTTTAACTCCGCTGATTATCTGGCCGCAGTAACCGGCTATTACTCCACCAACGATGGCAAGATGTTGTCGATGCCATTTAACAGCTCTACTCCGGTGCTGTATTACAACAAAGATGCGCTGGCCAAAGTGGGTGTTGAGCCACCAAAAACCTGGGAAGAGATGGGTAGCGTAGGCAGGAAGTTGCTGGATGCGGGCTATAAGTGTGGTTTTACCACCGGCTGGCAGTCCTGGGTGCAGCTGGAAAACTTCAGCGCCCGTCATGACATCCCTTTTGCAACTAAGAATAACGGTTTCTCCGGTCTGGATACCGAGCTGGCGTTCAACAGTCCGCTGCATGTGAAGCATATCGCGCAACTGGCTGAGTGGCAGAAAACGGGTATTTTCAGTTATGGCGGTCGTCGTTCGGACAGCGCGCCTAAGTTCTATACCGGCGAGTGTGCCATGTATATGAACTCCTCTGCCTCTTATGCCGGGGTGAAGTCCAGCATTCAGGGGTTTGAGTTTGGTGTGTCTGAGTTACCGTACTGGAAAGAAGCGATCAGCACACCGAAGAACACCATTATCGGTGGTGCGACCCTGTGGACACTGAAAGGCCATACGCCAGAAGAGTATAAAGGCGTGGCGAAGTTCTACACCTTCCTCTCCTCCCCTGAAATCCAGGCTGACTGGCACCAGTTCACCGGTTATCTGCCGATCACCCATGCGGCGGCTGAGCTGACCAAACAACAGGGATTCTATGCTGAAAATCCGGGTACTGATGTAGCAATTCGACAGATGACGTCTGGCACTCCGACCGCGAATTCTAAAGGTCTGCGTCTGGGTAACTTCGTGCAGATACGCGACATTATCAACGAAGAGCTGGAAAACGTCTGGGCGGGTAAAGCGACCGCTAAAGACGCGCTGGACAATGCGGTTAAACGTGGAAACGTGTTGCTACGCAAGTTTGAGCGAAACAACAGCTAGCACCCACATGCACTGAGTAAATGGGCCGGATACTGATTCTGGCCCATTTCCACTTAGCTGCTGCGCAACTGTCTTTCTGTTATGTACGATCTGGAATACTGATGTCCCGTATCTCAACTTATAATAACCGGCTGCTGCCCTGGCTGTTACTGGCGCCGCAATTGGCGATAACGCTGGTATTTTTCGTCTGGCCCGGATTGCAGGCGGTGAAACAATCCTTTCTGCTCCAGGACGCATTTGGTTTGTCCTCTGAGTTTGTCTGGTTCGCTAACTTTATCGACCTGCTTAATAGTGAAGAGTACTACGCCAGTTTTCTCACCACTTTTATCTTTGGCATTGGTGTCACCCTGTTATCGATGTGCTCTGCCCTGCTGCTGGCGGTGATGGCTGACCGGGTAATCAGGGGTGCGGCGGTGTATAAAACCTTGCTGGTATGGCCTTATGCGGTCGCTCCGGCGGTTGCCGGGGTGCTGTGGATGTTTATGTTTCACCCCACTATCGGCGTGATGACCTATCTGCTGGAGCTGGTGCAGATTCGCTGGAACCACTCCCTCAATGGCGATCAGGCGATGTTGCTGGTGATTATTGCCGCCGCCTGGAAACAGATCAGCTATAACTTTCTGTTTTTTCTCGCGGGTCTGCAGTCGATCCCCCGCTCACTGATTGAGGCGGCGGCGATTGATGGCGCCGGTCCTGTGAAACGCTTTCGCGATATTATCTTTCCGCTGCTTTCGCCCACCAGTTTCTTCCTGCTGGTGGTTAATATCGTTTACGCCTTCTTTGATACTTTCGGCATCATCCATGCGGTGACTCAGGGCGGCCCCGGCAGCTCTACCCGAACCCTGGTGTATAAGGTGTTTGATGATGGTTTTATCGGTCTCGATCTGGGCTCTTCCGCGGCTCAGTCCGTGATTCTGATGTTTATCGTTGGCGCGATGACGATTATCCAGTTTAAGTTTATCGAACGTAAGGTGCAGTACTGATGGTTGAGAATCGTCGCTGGCTGACGCTCTTCAGCCATCTGGTTATCTGGCTGGGCATCGCACTGGTTGCGCTGCCCCTGTGGATCGCATTTGTCGCCTCTACCCACAGCTCGGATATGATCATGAGCGGTACCCTGCCGTTCTGGCCCGGTGAGTATATGGGGGAAAACTACAGCCGGATTCTGTTCGGTGACGCCGCCGACGCGGTGGGCGTCAGCGTCAGCACGCTGCTGCTGAACAGCCTGATTATGGCGCTGGGTATCGCCATCGGTAAAATTGTGATCTCGATGATGGCGGCTTATGCCATTGTTTTCTTTGAGTTTCGTTTTCGTCTGTTCAGCTTCTGGATGATCTTTATGACGCTGATGCTGCCGGTTGAGGTGCGGATTATTCCAACCTTTGAGGTGGTGGCCAGTCTGGGGCTGTTGGATAGTTACACCGGTCTGACCCTGCCGCTGATTGCCAGTGCCACGGCAACTTTTTTGTTCCGGCAGTTTTTTCTCACCATTCCCAAAGAGATGCTCGAAGCGGCGCGGGTGGATGGTGCCGGTCCGATCCGTTTTCTCTTCGATATTCTGCTGCCGCTGTCGCGCACCAATATCGCGGCACTGTTTGTGATCATGTTCATTTATGGCTGGAATCAGTATCTCTGGCCCCTGCTGGTGACCAATGATGAGAACTACTACACCGTGGTGATGAGCATCCAGCGGATGCTGGCGGTGGGTGACGATGAGGTCGCCTGGAATGTGGTTATGCCCGCCACCGTGCTGGCGATGCTGCCTCCGGTGCTGGTGGTCGTGCTGATGCAGCGACTGTTTGTAAAAGGTCTGGTAGAGACTGAAAAATAAGGTATCTCATGGCAACGTTGAATCTGAAAAATCTTAAGAAAACCTATGCCAACGGACACCAGGCGATCCACGGTGTTGATCTGGATGTGCGCGAGGGTGAGCTGATTGTGATGGTGGGGCCTTCCGGGTGTGGTAAATCCACTCTGTTGCGGATGATCGCCGGACTGGAAGCAATCACTGAGGGCACGCTGGAAATTGATCAGCGCAGAGTGAATGATCTGGAGCCCGCAGAGCGGGATATCGCCATGGTGTTTCAGAACTATGCGCTTTATCCCCATATGAATGTCTATAACAACATGGCCTATGGCCTGAAAAACCGCGGGGTTGATAAAGCTGAAATCGACCGGCAGGTGCGTCAGACTGCGGCAATTCTTGAGTTGGACGCGCTGCTGGAACGTAAACCCGGACAGCTCTCCGGTGGCCAGCGTCAGCGCGTTGCGATGGGGCGGGCGATTGTGCGCAACCCTAAAGTGTTTCTGTTTGATGAGCCACTGTCCAATCTGGACGCTAAACTGCGGGTACAGATGCGCATTGAGATCAAGCGGCTGCAGCGTAAGCTGGGGATAACCTCTGTCTATGTGACCCATGACCAGGTGGAAGCGATGACCCTGGCGGACCGGTTGGTAGTGATGAATGGTGGTGTTGCTGAGCAGATTGGCACACCGATGGATATCTATAATCGCCCGCAGACGCCGTTTGTGGCGGGGTTTATTGGCTCTCCGGCGATGAACTTTATCCAGGCTCAGTTGCACGAGGGAGTCCTGACCCTGGGGGACCAGACCATCACCCTGGTAAACCCGCCGGACTTTAACGGTGCGCTGATTGTCGGCCTGCGTCCGGAACATATGCATCGCAAACCGGACTATGCTCATCAGCTGATGTTGCATATTGATCTGTTAGAGCCGTTGGGGGCTGATACACTGGTGTATGGACGGATTGGTGGCTCGGATGACGAGCTGGTGGTGCGCCTGAACCGGGAGTTCCGCAATCTTGATAATCAGGCTATTCTGCCGCTCTATTTCGACTGCGATGAACTGCATCTGTTCTGCGCTAAGTCACAACAACGTATTAACTAGGAGCGCGCTATGCGGATTAAACCTTCCCGGGTTATGGGACATCGCGGCGTTCCCAGCCTGGCACCGGAAAATACCCTGGGCGGTTTTGCCAAAGCGGCCGCTGTCGGTGCCCGCTGGGTGGAGCTGGATGTTACCCTGCTGAAAGATCACACGCCGGTTGTTCATCATGATGCCACGCTGGACCGTTGCAGTGATCACGGTGGCCAGCTGGCGCTGCTATTGCCGGCTGATCTTGAGGGAGTTAACAATGCGGCGCTCTACCCTGACTGGCCAGCGGAGCCGGTGCCGTTACTCACTGATGTTCTCGATCTGCTGAAGGCCCAGGGTACCGGTTTAAATCTGGAGATTAAAAGCCACTGTTTTGCCCCGCAACTTACTGCTCAGGTGGTGCTTGATACCCTGAAGGGACGCTTTCCTGAAGAGCGGCTGCTGATCTCCAGTTTTGAACTACCGGTGCTGGCTGAAGTGGCCCGCTGTGCGCCGCAGATTGCTCTGGGGCTGATCTGTGATGAACTGCCGGATGACTGGCTGAGACAAGCCCGCGAACTCAATCTGTTCAGTATTCACTGCAATTGGCGCTATCTGAGTCAGCACCGTGTTGCTGAGATCAAGCAACAGGGTTTTCAGCTGTATTGCTGGACCGCCAATGATCCGCAACAGGTTGCTTCGCTGTGGCACTGGGGCATTGATGGCGTGATTACTGATAACCCGCAGGACTTTACGGCATACAATGAAACTGAATGAACGTCAGAACATTATTCTCAACCTGCTGCAGGAGTCTGAGCAGCTGGAGGTGGATAGCTTATCGGATCAGTTTGGCGTCAGCAGCCAGACGATCCGTAAAGATATCAACCAGATGTGTGATCTGGGGCTGGTGCGCCGACTGCATGGTGGCGTTGGTTTGCCGACGGCGAATCAGAACATCTCGTTTAACTCCCGCGAGATGATCAATTCTGAGGTTAAACGGCGGATGGCAGCCGCGCTGGCGGCGCTGATACCGGATGGCGCCTCGGTGATGCTCGGCATCGGCACCTCCGTGTCCCACGCGGCCCGCGCGCTGATCAATCACAGGCGCCTGAGAATCATCACCAACAACCTGAATGTCGCCAGCATCCTCTGTGAACAGCCGGAAATCGAGGTATTGGTCAGCGGTGGTCAGCTGCGCCATAACGACCGGGATCTGGTGGGTGAGAATGTCACCCGCTTTCTGGATAATTTTCGTGTTGATTTTGGCATTATTGGCACCGGTGCGCTGGATCAGAACCGCGGTTTGATGGATTTTGATCCGCTGGAGGCGGATGTCAGCCGTGCTATTCTGCGCAACTGTGGCCAGGCGGTTTTACTGGCCGACCAGAGCAAATGGAAGCGCCGGGCGATGGTTCAGGTAGCGCCATTTACCGCCCTGAGCAAATTTATCACCGATGAACTGAGCGACCCATCACCGCGTCAGCAGCTACAGGACAGCGGACTCGACATTATTGAAACAGGACAGCAATGAAGATTATGGTACCGCCTTTGGACGCCGCACTTCTGCCCGGTCACATTCGCTATCTGCTCACCGATGTTGATGACACCATCACCACCCAGGGAAAGTTATTGCCACAGACGTTGCAGGCACTGTATGACCTGAAGGAGGCTGGCATCCGGGTGATTCCGGTAACCGGTGGCAGCGCTGGCTGGTGTGATCAGATTATCCGGCTGTGGCCGGTGGATGCGGTGATTGGTGAAAATGGCGCTTTCCATATGGAGCTGAACACCGCGGGGCATCTGCAGTTGCACAGTTGGCATGAAGAGACTCAACGGCGGGAGTATCAGCAGCGTTTGTTGGCGCTTACTTCGGATATGATGTCCGTCATTCCTGAGCTGAAACTGGCAAAAGACCAGAGCTATCGGCTTGCTGACGTGGCGCTGGACTATAATCAGGATGGCTGTCTGACCCAGGATCAGATCTCCCAGGTGGTAACATTTTTCCACACTCAGGGAGCCTGTGCCCGGGTCAGTTCTATCCATATCAACGCCTGGTTTGGTGAGTATAGTAAGCTGGCGATGGCCCGCAGGCTGTTACAAAACAAGTATCAGCTGAGCGAGGCGGAGATGATTGATCAGGTTGCTTATGTGGGTGACTCACCCAATGATGAGGTGATGTTTGGCTTCTTCAGGCACACCTTTGGGGTGGCAAATATCAGGCCCTACCTGGTGCATATGACGGATCATCCCAATACCATTCTCCGTCAGCCCGGCGGGCTTGGCTTCGCCGAACTGGCTCAGCTGCTATTGCAGGCGCAGACCGCCTGAAGCAAAGCTTCAAAGCGGAGCTATCACGGTGGCTGGCCTGATCTTTGGCGGCCATCGTTCAGTGTCACATTTTGGTGACATTAAGCCGGATTTGCATGCGTTGTTTTGATGTAGATGCTTGTGGTCGTTTAGCCAGGCCTCTAACATTAGGAGGTTCTTTATTAGCAAGTTATCTTTTAAGCTCCGAGGTAGTATATGTTTTCCCGGCTGCGTATCCGTTCCAGAATTCTTGGTGGTTTTCTTCTTCTTATCATTCTCGTTTGCAGCATTGTCATGCCCGTCATGTTTAACGATATGCATAATCTGGTGCAAACGGCTGAAACCAGAGAGTTAACCAGTCTCTATCAACAGGTGTTGCAAAAGATCGACGCTGAGCAGCGTCAGGCAACTGCCTTAGCCCATTTTGTCGCCTCGCTTCCTGAGGTACAGCAACATATCAAAAATGATGACCGTACCGCCCTGCAGGCATCGATGAACAGCGCTTTCGCCATGCTCAAGAGTGATTATGGCCTGCGCCAGTTTCAGTTTCACCAGGCCCCCGCTACCTCCTATTTGCGGGTACATAAACCGGAAAAGTTTGGTGATGATCTGTCCGGGTTTCGCCAGACAGTGGTTGAAGCAAACCGCACAAAGGCTGCCGTCAGCGGGATTGAGCAAGGCGTCGCAGGCCTGGGTATTCGTGGTGTTGTTCCCGTCGTGATCGATGGCCAGAACTGGGGCACCGTTGAATTCGGTTTCTCTCTGGGGCAACTGTTTTTTGATGAGTTCAAGCAGCAGACCGGTGTCGATATCAGCTTGTATGTGATTAAAAATGGCGACCTGAGCCCTTATGCCTCAACTTTTCAGGGGGCGCAGCTGTTTGATCAGACCAGCCTGTCACAGGCTCTGTTTGGTCAAGCCCAAAGCGGTAGTTTTGTGCTGCAAGGCACAGAAGTTGCGGCTTTTGCCAACCAGTTAAAGGATTTTTCCGGCCGGGCCGTGGGGGTGATAGAGATCGCTATGGATCGCAGCAGTTATCTGTCTATGATCCAGAGTTCGTTACTCGACACCCTGATGATTGGCCTTGTGACTATTCTGCTCGGCGTTATCGTGGCGGTGTTGATTACCCGCAGTATTGCCCGGCCGCTGACGGAGATGTCTGCGGCGATGGAGAATATCGCCTCTGGCGACGGTGATCTTACCCGCAGGCTGACGGTTAATGGCAATAATGAGCTGAGTGACATCGCCAATGCATTTAATGGCTTTGTCATTAAAATAGAAACCCTGGTAAAAACGCTGATGAACTCGGTGTCCAATGTGTCTAATTCAGGCTCCGAGCTGTTTGATGAAACCGAGAAAACCATGCGGGTGGCAAAAAACCAACAGGCCAGAACCGAAGAGGTGGCTACCGCCGTTAATGAAATGACGGCAACGGCCCATGATGTTGCCGGCAATGCTGAGAATGCGTCTTCGCTGACGCAGTCCTCTCAGGAACGTTCGGAGCGTGGCTATCAAACGGTCAGCCAGTCTATTGCTACCATCAATCAGTTGGCGGCGAATGTCGCCGAAACGGTGCAGCTGGTGAGTCAGGTTGACCATCAGAGCACTAAGATTCATACCATTCTTGATGTTATTCAGGGGATTGCCGAGCAGACCAACCTACTGGCCCTGAATGCCGCTATCGAAGCAGCGCGGGCGGGTGATCAGGGCAGAGGTTTTGCTGTGGTGGCCGATGAGGTGCGCTCCCTCGCTGGCAGAACTCAGAACTCTGCTGCCGAGATCAATCAGATGATCTCTGAGCTGCAAAGCGGAACAACCCATACCGTGACGGTGATAGAGGAGAGTCAGCAGCAGGCCCGGGATACCGTTTCGATAGCAACACAATCCGGTGAGGCACTGCACAGCATCCGTGATGCGATGGCGCAGATTAATGACTCCGTAATGCTGATCGCCAGTGCTGCGGAGGAACAGAGTCAGGTGGCTGAGTCGATCAACCAGAGTATTGTTGATATTGCCGATGGTGCGACTGATGTTGCATCCGGGGCTGACCATATAATGGCGACGTCATCGCAGATAGGCACGGAACTGAATGCGTTGATGACGGTGATCCGTCGCTTTAAAGTGCACAAAGATCCTGCTATTGAACTGGCGGTTGCTCGTAGCGCACATCAGGCCTGGAAGATGCGGTTACGTACGTTTCTTGATGGCAGCAGTGCGCTGTCTGCTGAGCAGGCGGTGTCTCATCGGGAGTGTGATTTTGGTCACTGGTATTATGGCGAAGGCGCGCAGGCCTGCCATGATATTCAGGTATTGAAGCAGCTGGAGGTGCCCCATGAACGGATGCATCAGTTGATCGGTAAGATTATCGAAGCTAAGCATGCGGGTAACAATATTGTAGCAGAGGAGCTTTATCGCGAGGTGTGCCAGCTTTCTGAAACGATTGTAAAAGGGATGGACGCAGCGATTGCTGACATTAAGTGAACACCGTTTACGCTGCGCGCTGTGTTTTGTTATTGACGTAATGGCTTAATTGGACCATTATCGGGCCATGAACAGATTCGCATTAGATAGCAAACGTATTATTACCATCATTTCCGAGGAACTGGTGGGCTAGCGTATGTCTTAGCAAAACATAGAAAACCCGCCCTTCCGGCGGGTTTTTTTATATCTGAAAAACGCGCACTCCGGAAGGGTTGGGTTACCGAATATTCAACTGATATTGAGGTACGAAGATCCATCATGAATAAAGCCGTGTCTGCCCAAACAACGACAGTGCCCTGCGATTACTACCCTGCCCTTGAAGATATCCTGGCAGCGTCACAACGATTACAGACGGTGGTTAGCCGAACCCCGCTGATCCGCAGTGATAATCTTAGTGAACGTTATGGTGCCGAGATCTATCTCAAGCGTGAAGATCAGCAGCGGGTGCGATCCTATAAAATCCGCGGGGCGTATAACAAAATAGTCAGCCTCAGTGCAGCGCAACAGGCGCAGGGTATTGTCTGTGCCAGTGCCGGCAACCATGCTCAGGGGGTGGCTTATGCCTGTGCCCTGTTAGGGTTAAAAGCGACCATCTTTATGCCTGCGCCGACGCCGGCGCAAAAAGTTGAGCAGGTGAGAAAGTATGGTAAAGAGCAGGTTGATATCCGCTTAGTTGGTGATGCCTATGATGATGCTTATCATCAGGCGATGATCTTCTGTGATGCTGAGCAGGCAACCTTTGTGCATCCCTTTGATGACCCGAAAGTGATTGAGGGGCAGGCATCGGTGGGCGTAGAGATTCTTAACCAACTGGCCTCAGTCGATGTGCCGGTGGATATGTTGCTGATGCCGGTCGGCGGTGGCGGACTGGCCTCCGGGGTATCATCCTATTTCAAAGCGCGTTCTGCGCACACCCGGCTGATTGGCGTCGAGCCTGATGGGGCCGCTTCGATGAGTGGTTCATTAGCAGCTGGCAGCAACGAAACCCTGACGCAGATCGATAACTTTGTCGATGGTGCTGCGGTAAAACGGGTGGGTGAACGCACCTTTGCAATCTGTAAGCAGAACCTTGAACGCGTTATTACTGTGCCTGAGGGGCAGGTCTGCTCGACCATGATGCAGCTATACAATCAGGAGGCAATTGTCGTTGAACCGGCAGGTGCTTTGTCGATTGCGGCACTGGATAGTGTAAAGGATGAGATTCGGGGCAAAACCGTGGTCTGTGTTGTCAGCGGTGGTAACAACGATATTCTGCGCACCGAAGAGATCAAAGAGTGGGCGATGCTGTTCGAGGGTTTAAAACATTATTTTATCGTTAACTTTCCCCAGCGTGCCGGTGCCCTGCGAGAGTTTCTGGTTGAGGTTCTGGGGCCTGATGATGATATCTCCCGGTTTGAATATTCGAAGAAAAATAACTGTGACCGGGGCCCTGCCCTGATCGGCATTGAGTTGGCAAATAAAGCGGACTTGCAACCGCTGCTTGAACGGATGAGAGCAAAGCAGATCCGCTTTGAGTATCTTAACAACCGTCAGGACCTGTTTCGCTTTATGGTTTAGGGCACTGGATTCTGCTGTCTGCCATCGTTCAACAAAGTGGTAACTATAGCGCTTGCCTGGAAAGACTCTCTGGCCGACTATGATTAAAACAGCGGCTTGGATGAGTTAGATGGGCAGCGCAGATGGATGATTTCTATCGACAGTTAACAGGCTTTACTGATATCTCTCAGATTGCTGAGGCACGCTTTTACCGGCCAGTGCCGGATGACTGGTATGTCTCTGTTGTTGATGTGCGTGGTTCGACCCAGGCAATCGAAGCGGGAAATTACCGTGATGTTAACTTTGTCGGGGCGGCGGCTATTACCGCCCATCTGCATCGGGTCGCGCCAAACCTGCCATTTACGTTTGGTGGCGATGGCGCGGTGGTGCTGGTAAAAGCGAGTATGCGCCAGGCGACGCTGGCTGTATTGCAGTCGCTCTGTTATCACGCCAGAGAGAGTTTTGGCCTGGAGTTGCATGCGGGTTTAGTGCCGGTGAAAACGCTGCGAGCGATGGGAAAAGATCTGCAGATCGCCAAGTATCTGACTGGTGATAACATCATCCAGGCAATGTTGAAAGGCGGTGGATCGACACTGGCTGAGAGCTTAGTAAAAAACCACCCGGAGTATCGCTGCGAGCCGCACCCGGTGTTGAGTAAAACCGATATTTTCGCTGGGCTGAGCTGTCGCTGGCAGCCGATCCCTTCGGCTAAAGGGGTGACACTCTCGCTGCTGATTCAGCCACACAATGAAGCGGATGATTCTGTTCTGGTAAAGGTGATCAGGAATCTGGAGCAGATTCTGGGTGGTTCATTTGCTGCGGCTAATCCCGTCAGAATGGCGGACGCCCGTTACCACTCATTTCTGCATAACCTTAAACGGCAGTTAAATGTCAGCGATATCCGCTGGGACAGCCGCTTTTTCCGCACGCTCTATGAGCTGCTGTTAACCGCTCCATTGTTCAATTTGAAGTGCTTCAGGTTTATTCCCGGAGTGCAGAACTACTTCGATAAAATCCCCCTGCACTGCGACTTTAAAAAGTACGATGATACCCTGCGCATGGTGCTCGACTGCTCCCCTTCCGAATCTCAGGCAATCGAAGGTTATCTGCAAGCAGAGCAGCAGGCGGGGACGATTCGCTTTGGCATCCATGTATCAGATGCGGCGCAGATGACCTGTTATGTTGAAAGCATGTGTGATGGCGGTCATCTGCATTTTATTGATGGCAGTGATGGTGGCTATGCACTGGCGGCGAAGCAGCTTAAAGGATCACTGAGCAGCCTGTAGGCTACCCGGGGAGTGACGCCGTTCACATAGCGGGCAGCGCGGGATTAAAACCAGTTTTTGCGCTTAAACAGCCATAACTGTATTACCACCGTCAGGGTCATAAAGCCGCTGACAATCCAGAACGCCCAGGGGTTTTCAGCGCCAGGCATGCCGCCGACATTGATCCCCAGAAGGCCGGTCAGGAAGCCCAGCGGCAGGAATACTGCTGCGACAATGGATAGCAGATACATCCGGTTGTTCATCTGTTCGGTCAGTCGGTTTGCCAGTTCTTCCTGAGCGACCGCCGCCCGGTCCCGTGTGGTGTCCAGATCTTCAATGTAGCGGATCAGGGTATCGGTAACTTCCCGCAGCTCTTGCCTGCTATTCTCATTGAACCAGGATACCCGGGCCTGATGCATCTGCAGCATCGCATCACGCTGTGGCGCCAGATAGCGCCGCAGCGAGATGACGATCCGGCGAACTGAAGAGAGCTTGTTGCGCAGATCATAACTGCTGCAACTGACCAACTCTTCTTCGATAGAGTCGACATAGTCTTCGGTATCGTTGATCGTATCCTGCATCCGTACCATCAGTGCGTCTGATAGCATCGCCAGAAAGTCACCCGGGTCTGTTGGACCCACGCCAGCTTCGAGTGCGTCAACTATATCTTTAGCCGAGAGCATTCTGCGTCGGCGGGTGCTGATAATTCGTTTCTCATCAATCCAGATGCGAATTCCAACCATGTCTTCGGGGTTGGAATCGGGGCTGAGGTTTACGCCGCGCAGCGCAACCAGCAGGCCATCATCAACCTGGGTGGCTCGGGGGCGACTTTCTTCGGTGAGCAGTGCATCAATAACCACCCCGCTCAGTTGGCTTTTTTCGCTGATCCAGCGTCGGCTTTCGGGGTCGGTATAGTCAAAATGAAGCCAGGTCAGCTGATCATCCGGAAAGCCATTTTCGATGTCATCCCCGCTGACCACCTGGCCGCCGCCGTGCCCATCTAACTGATAGCCATACACTAATCCAGAACATCCCATAAATCGCCCCGCCCCTCACAGTGACTACAAATTGTTTAAACCGATTTATAACAGCTTAGCACGTTAAAAGCGCGCTTTAAGTGCACTGCAAGCGGGCCCGCCTGCGCTACGCAGTGTTGGCGGAAAGGTGCCTGAGTTCAGGCACAAAACAGGATTGTGCTCAGGTGTGTTCATCGGCGCTCAGGCGAGTCAGTTAACCGGGCTGCATTCGCCGCACAGCGGCCGGGTAATGTTCTCCCGGATATAGAGCGGATCATAGCCGCTGGCAATCAGGTAGTGTAATTTGGCGAACGCCGCTTCCAGGGTCAGGTCTGACCCCGCGACAACGCCAATCCGGTTGAGGGTCTCACCGGTTGCATAGGCACCCTGATAGACGCTCCCCTGATAACACTGGGTGGTATTGAGAAGGACGATACCCCGGTCACTGGCCTGTTCCAGTGACGTGATCAGCGCCTGGTTTTTATCCGGAGGGTTGCCGACCCCATAGGATTGCAAAATCAAGGCACGCACCTGATCTGAATCGAGTAGTGCATCAATGACTCTGGCGGATATACCCGGATAGACCTGCGCCATCACTACGGCGTCGGGGTTGAACTGCGGCAGTGTGAATTGCGGTTTACCCTGTTCCAGCAGCAGTGCGTGCTCCAGTTTTATCTGGATACCTACCTGCCCCAGCCAGGCAAAATTGGGGGAGTCAAACGCATCCAGTTCGGTGCTTTTCACCTTTCGGCTACGGTTGCCCCGCAGCAGTCGTCCGTTGAAGTAGATACAGACTTCCGGAATTGTAAAGTTACCCGCCAGAATCAGACTGGTCACCAGGTTGTCCAGCGCATCATTGCGCAGCTCTGTCAGCGGGATCTGTGAGCCGGTAATGATCACCGGCTTATCCATTCCTTGCAGCATGAAGGACAGTGCTGAGGCGGTATACGCCATCGTGTCGGTGCCATGGAGGACAATGAATCCGTCATAGTCGCTCCAGCGTTCGATCAGCATCTGGCCTATCTGTCTCCAGTCGGCAGGCATCAGATTGGAGCTGTCGATCAGTTGCGCGAACTCAATCAGCTCATATTCCGGTAACGGGTGTGTTGAGGCCAGGCTCTGCTGTGGGGGCAAGCGGCGGCTAAGCAGCGCTGCAAACCCTTTATCCGGCACATATCCCTGTGCCGACGAACACATGCCGATGGTACCCCCGGTGTGCAAAATCAGGATGCGTCGTTTCATCCGCTGCGTTTCTCCAGATTGACTGGCTGAGGTGCCAGCATGGATGCCGGACTGAGCAGCCTTTCCAGCTCTGCCTCGCTCAGCAGTCCCTCCGCGAGTACCAGTTCTCTGACAGTGCTGCCGCTGTTAAGGGCTATCTGGGCGATCCGTGAGGCGTTGCTATAACCGATGTGAGGTACCAGCGCGGTAATACAGCCAATGCTCCGGTCTAACAGTTCGGCACAGCGTTCCCGGTCCGCTTCAATACCGCGGATGCAACGCTCTTCCAGCATCGAACAGGCCGATCCCAGCATCTTCATCGAGTTCAGCAGGTTGTAGATAATCAGCGGTTCCATTGCGTTTAGCTGTAACTGCCCTGCTTCTGCGGCCAGGGTAACCGCCAGATCGTTAGCGATGACCTGATAAGCTGTCTGGTTGACCGCCTCAGGAATTACCGGGTTAACCTTGCCAGGCATAATGGATGAGCCAGGTTGCATCGGTGGTAGTTTGATCTCGCCAAAGCCGGTACGCGGGCCGCTGGAGAGCAGCCGCAGGTCATTGGATATCTTGCTCAGTTTGATTGCAAAGCGCCGCAGAATACCGGAGAACAGCACAAAGGCTCCCATGTCTGAAGTGGCTTCAACCAGGTTGGTTGCCGGTACCATCGGCTTGCCGGAGATCTCGGCGAGATGGCTGACGGCTAATGCTGCATATTGTGGATGGGTATTGATGCCGGTACCGATAGCGGTGCCACCGAGATTGATTTCACACAGCAGTGTGCAGGCTTCACCGAGACGATCAATGTCTTCACTCAGTGTGACGGCAAACGCTTCAAACTCCTGCCCCAGGGTCATCGGTACCGCATCCTGCATCTGGGTGCGGCCCATCTTCACCACATCGGCAAACTCAACGCCTTTAGCCGCCAGCGCTGCTACCAGACTTTTTATGGTGTCGATCAGCGGATCGGCCGCCAGTTGAATTGCCAGACAGGCAGCGGATGGGTAAGCATCGTTAGTCGACTGGGAACGGTTAACGTCATCGTTGGGATGCAGATATTGATACTGCCCTTTCCCATGCCCGAGTTTTTCCAGTGCCAGATTGGCAATCACTTCGTTGGCATTCATGTTGGTTGAGGTGCCAGCCCCGCCCTGAATCAGATCAACGACAAACTGGTCATGCAGATGGCCATCACGAATCTCTTCGCAGGCGGCAATGATCGCCTGGGACTTCAGTGGATCAAGGCTGCCAAGGTCGGTATTAGCTTTGGCGGCGGCCATTTTAACCATCGCCAACGCCTGTACCAGTTGTGGGAAATGGCTGATCGCTACCCCGGTGATCGAGAAGTTATCAACGGCGCGTTGTGTCTGGATGCCATACCAGGCATCCGCAGGAATTTCCATATCGCCCAGCAG
Organism: Amphritea sp.; assembly: GCF_050300915.1. Lineage (GTDB taxonomy): Bacteria > Pseudomonadota > Gammaproteobacteria > Pseudomonadales > Balneatricaceae > Amphritea. Next base: position 34,836 of record NZ_JBNKYN010000022.1, on the reverse strand, counting down.
GTCGTGCTCAAGACGTGTGTTCATTTGTCAGTGTTCCAATAAAGAGGCCGGGCATCTCTGCCCGTGGCCATTCAGGTTGTATGTGCCCGCCGCAGCGTTCGGTCCGCAGCGGGAATTCATCAATATCAGGATGTCGCTTTCATGGGTTGATTAACTGTGTGCTCAGCGGGTGTGTCTGTTTGTGCGGCAAGCTTATCCCAGGCAGCCGGATCAATATCCAGATCGCTGAATTTGGTTGCATCAAAGATAGGGGTCTCGATCCCGTCTCTGCGTTGCTGTTCATAGTCACGCATCACCCTTAGCCCGGTCTTAAACAACAGCGCCAGTGCCAGCAGGTTTGCCAGTGCCAGTAAGCCCATGGTGACATCTGCAAAGGCGAATACAGTACCCAGATCCATAATGGCACCCCAGCAACAGAGACAGATGATCGCGACGCGGAAGGCATTAAACAGATTCTGATTCTCTTCACTGAAGAAGTTAAGGCTGTTTTCGCCCAGATAGTAGTTGTAAAGAATAGTGCTGAAGCCAAACAACAGCAGCGCAATACTGACGAACATCCGGCCCCATTCGCCAACATGATCGGCCAGTGCCGATTGCGTCAGTGCGACGCCCCCCTGCCCGGCAAGGGTAGCTGAATCATAGATACCGCTCAGCAGGATAATGAACGCGGTACAGGAGCACAGAATCAGGGTGTCGATAAAGACAGAGAACGCCTGCACGATACCCTGGTTCGCCGGGTGCGGAACGTAGGCAACTGCGGCAACGTTTGGGGCGCTGCCCAGACCTGCTTCATTGGAAAACAGGCCGCGCTTAACACCCATAAGAATGGCTGCGCCGACGCCGCCTCCTATTGCTGGATTAAGACCAAACGCACTGTTCACAATCAGCGTGATGACGTCGGGGATCCGTTCGATGTTCAGGGCCAGAACAACCAGGGTGATGCCGAGGTAGCCCAGCGCCATCACCGGAACCAATATTTCAGACACTTTAGCGATGCGTTTAACGCCGCCAAAGATGATCAGACCGACAATCAGTGCCAGCGCGATTCCGGTGTAATAAGTTGGGATACCAAAGGCATCCTCAAATGAGGTGGCAACCGAGTAGGACTGCATCGCAGTAAAGCCGAAGCCAAAGGTTACCAGCAGCAGTACCGAATAGAGGGCTGCCAGCCATTGCCACTTTTTCCCCAGGCCCCGACGGATGTAATAGGCTGGGCCACCCCGGTAGGTGCCATCCGGTTCAGCTTTTTTAAAGGTTTGCGCCAGAGTACATTCGAAGTAGCTGGTCGCCATGCCCATCAGGCCGATGACCCACATCCAGAAAATGGCGCCCGGTCCTCCCAACGTAATCGCCACTGCAACACCGGCGATATTACCGCCTCCCACTCGCCCGGCAACGGAGAGTAACAGTGCCTGGAATGAGCTCAGGTGTCCCTGCTGCTCATGCTTGAATGCCTGCTTACTGCTGAGAATTTTGAACATCTCGCCAAAGTAGCGGAACTGCACAAACCGCGATGCAATTGTAAACCAGAGGCCCAGGGTGATCAGCACGGCTATCAGAACTTTTCCCCAGAGCAGATCGTTGAGTAACTCCAACATAAGACAGTCTCCATGTGCGACACCGGGTCGCTATTATTTTTGTGGTTGAGATGAATATTTAAGCAGTATTATTGAGAGCAGAACATTTGATGCTTTAGTGCAGACTGGTGTCAGATAGCGCAGAAACTGCGCTAATCTGCGCCATCAATTGCTTTGCATCCTGGATAACTTCCCCTTTAGAATGAACTTCCCCCGGGCGTCGTTAAGTGGAGCAGGATCTGATGCATCAGGACTTTGCCAGCAATCTCAGGCTGCTCTGCAGCTATTACAAGTCGATAGCAGAAGTGTGTCGGCGGCTCGATATCAATCGGCCTCAGTTCAATCGTTACTTGAGTGGGCGGTATAAACCTTCTGCCCATACGCTGCTGCGTTTTTGTGATTTCTTTGGTGTCGAAGAGCACGAAATTCTCATGCCCCATGAGCAGTTTGAACGTCTGATCAAGGTGCGCCCTCGCCCTCAACCAATTGAAGAGTCTGAGCACCTGGAGTCAGATCATCTGGACAGACTGCAGCGCGGCATCGCCAACCTGGATAAATACCTGGGCTATTATTTTGAGTACTATCAGTCCATGGCCTATCCCGGGCGGATATTGAGAACCCTGATCTGTATCGAACGGCGTGATGACAGAGTCTGCTATCAGCGCACAGAGCGCCTGCGGGAGCATCCCGGCGATAAGGTCTTCCATGGGGTTTATCTGGGCATCGCCAGCTTTCTGACCGACCGAATTTTCATGATGGATTACGAGTCTCTGACGGGTAATGAGATGACTCAGACCATCCTTTTTCCCTCTTTTAAAAACCGGGTATCTCGACTCAGTGGCTTGAAGCTAGGGGTGTCAGGTAGTGGTGAACGGATGCCCTGCTGTGCCCGGGTGGTGTATGAGTATCTGGGAATCTCTGTTGATAAGCAGCGCGCGTTATCCCTTTGCGGGTTGTACGAGCAGGATTCTTCTGAGATCGACCCTTCAATCAGGGCGATGATTCGCAACACTATGGGAAGTGATGACTGGCATTTTCGGGCATTGTATATCTGAGCGCAGTGTCTTATTGCCCTGGCAAGTGGCAATGGTATACCGGCCTGTTATTACTCCTCTTCCGGTATCAGGCCGTTTTTAATCAACGCTGCATGAATCTTTATGGCACTTTTCTTTAACCGATTCAGTTCGCCGAAGCTGGGAGTATAGCCCGCATTGAGTTCTGATTCGGTCTCTTCCAACTGGGTATCAAGGTAGTCCAACAGTTTTTTTGAGCAGCCCGTGCAAGGGCCATCGCACAGTTTATCTATCGGGGTATCGAAAGGGATCGCTTTTCTGATCTCAGCAATCAGCGTGCGCATCGCTGTCTCAGTGTTCGGTTTGGTTGCCATCTTTTAATGTTCCACGTGAAACCTTTATGCCTGACAGGTGTGTTGGTGATAGATAATATGCAGTGCGGCGGCTTCAAGATCATCAACGACAATTGTATTTTCCGGCAGGCCTCCCTTGGCGATAGTCCGCTCGCCTTTGCCAGTTCTGACCAGAATCGGAAGGCAACCGGTAGCGACGGCTGCTTCAAGATCGCGGAGAGAGTCGCCCACAGAAAATACTTTGCCAGGATCGATGTCAGGGTAACAACTTAAAATATGCTGATAGAGTCCAGGTTGGGGTTTGCGGCAGTAACAGTTGTCGTCAGGGCTGTGTGGACAGAACTCAATTTTATCAATGCGACCACCCTGCTCTTTCACCAGCTGCGACATTTTGTGGTGCATCTGATGAAGTGTGCTGATGTCGAAATAGCCTCGGGCGAGGCCGGACTGATTAGTTGCAACACAGACATCAAAGCCTGCTTTGGTCAGTCGGGCGATCGCTTCCAGGCTTCCAGGCAGTGGCTGCCACTCATCAACAGTTTTAATGTAGTCGTCGGAATCGTAGTTAATAACTCCATCCCGATCGAGGATGACTAATTTCATTATGAGTATGCCTTGTATAGAGATATGCGGATTGTAACGCTGCAGGAACAAAAATGCCGGTTAATAACCGGCATTTTTTATAACCACGGTCAGACCGATCTTAACTGAGCACAGAGATATCGGCGACACCCAGGAACAGGTTGCGCAGCTGTTTCAATAGCGCCAGGCGGTTGTTACGGATCGCTTCGTTATCCGCCATCACCATTACGTCGTCAAAGAATTTATCGACAACCGGACGCAGCTCGGCGAGTTGTTCCAGTACCGCTTTAAAGTCTCCCTGAGCGATTAGTGGCTGCAACTGCGTCGCTTTATCAGCAACCGCGGCAGCCAGCGCTTTTTCGGCCTCCTCCTGTAGCAGGGTCTCAGACACGCTGGACGCGATATCGCCCTCCTGCTTGCTGAGGATGTTCGCTACCCGTTTATTGGCGGCTGCCAGGGCGGCTGCCTCTTCCAGGGTGCGGATGTGACTAACGGCCTGAACCCGCTGATTGAACTCCAGTGGGCGGGTTGGGCGCAGGGCGTGAACGGCAAGGTAAACTTCAGTAGCGATACCTTCGTCATCATACCAGGCACGGAAACGATCCAGCATAAAGTCGGTAATGCGGGTTACCAGTCCCTCTTTTGCTGGCAAGTCAGTGTAGCTGTTGGCAGCTACCTGAATCAGATCTTCGAGGTCGAGATTCAGTTGGCGCTCGACAATAATACGTAGAACACCCAGCGAAGCGCGACGTAGTGCAAACGGATCTTTTGATCCGGTTGGTGGCTGGTTGATGCCGAACAGACCGGTCAGCGTATCGAGACGATCCGCCAGTGCCACAGCAATGCCTGGCTCGCTTTGTGGCAGTTCGTCACCCGCAAAGCGCGGCATATATTGCTCGTTCTGCGCCAGGGCAACCCCTTCGTCTTCTCCGTCATTCAGGGCGTAATGGTAACCCATCAGTCCCTGCAGATCGGTGAACTCGTAGACCATGTCGGTCATCAGGTCGGTTTTCGCAAGCATTGCAGCCCGTTCAGCTTTGTCCTGATCCTGCCCCAGTTGAGCGGCGATATGCTTCGCCAGCACGGCAACACGTACCGCTTTATCATGCAGGGTGCCAAGCTCTTGCTGGAAGACAATCGATTTAAGATCTTCGATGCGTGATTCCAGAGTGCGCTTCTTGTCGGTTTCAAAGAAGAAAGCTGCATCAGCCAGACGTGGGCGGATGACCTTTTCGTTACCCGCAATCACCTGCGCCGGATCGGTAGATTCGATGTTGGCGATGGTGATAAAAAACGGCATCAGCTGACCATTGCTGTCAGTGACGTGGAAGTATTTCTGGTGCTCTTTCATGGAAGAGATCAGCGCCTGGGAAGGCACTTCGAGGAAACGGTCATCGAAGCGTCCGGTCAGGGCAACAGGCCATTCGTTGAGTGCCGTAACCTCGTCCAGCAGGTCTTCGTCAATCTGGGCGATACCATTAATCGCAGCGCCTTCTGACTCAACCTGGGCACGGATTTTTTCCCGACGCTCCTCAAAGTCGGCGATGACCCAGCCAACGCTTTCGAGGTTTTCCAGGTATTCGTTTGCCTGGTTAAGTGTGATTTCGTGGTTGTAATGAAAGCGGTGGCCGCGGGTGTTGCGGCCCGCTTTCAGTCCCAGAATTTCACTCTCGATCACCTGATCGCCCAGCAACATCACCAGCCACTTCACCGGACGCACGAATTCGGTACGGGACGCACCCCAGCGCATCCGTTTCGGAATAGGCAGTTTGCTCAGTGCATTTTCAATAATGGCTGGCAGTTCGTCTGCAATCGCTTTAGCAGGCAGCGATTGGCTGAAGCTCATCTTGCCATTGATATCTTGCAGGTTTTCAACCGTGGTGCCGCATTTACGTGCAAAGCCTTCAAGTGCTTTTGAGGGGTTGCCCTGCTCGTCAAAGGCGATCTGTACTGGGGGGCCCGAAATAATGTTGATAGTCCCAGGTACTTTTAAAGGGAGGTCTTTGATAAGCAGTGCGAGTCGTCGAGGTGCAGCGTAAGACATAAACTCTGCGTTACCGAGCATTACATCGCCATGAGGTTTAAATGCTTCATTTAAACCTGCAATTACTCCTACCTCTAAGGCTTGCGAAAGTGTTCTCAGCGCCTTTGGTGGCAGTTCTTCTGTACCGAGTTCAAAGAGGAAATCCTGACGGTTTACTGAATCAGTCATCACTTGCTCTCCTCTTCACAGGCGGCTAATACTTCGTTGCGGATGCTCTCTTCTGCCAATGGGAAGCCCAGCCCTTTGCGGGTGTTGAAGTAGGCTTGTGCAACCTCCCGGGCCAGCGTGCGGACGCGCAGAATAAAGCGCTGACGTTCGGTCACGGAGATCGCGTGGCGGGCATCCAGCAGGTTGAATGTGTGTGACGCTTTCAGCACTTGCTCATAGGCAGGCAGTGGCAGCGGTACATTCAGGGCGAGCAGCTTGTTGCACTCAGCCTCATAGTGGTCGAAGTTTTTGAACAGTTGGGGCACATCGGCATGTTCAAAGTTATATGTTGATTGCTCCACTTCATTCTGATGGAACACATCACCGTAGGTGACCGGAGTGCCGTCTGGGTTGTAGGTCCAGATCAGATCGTAAACGCTCTCGACATCTTGCAGATACATGGCGATACGTTCCAGGCCGTAGGTAATCTCACCGGTAACCGGGTAGCACTCAATACCACCTGCCTGCTGAAAGTAGGTGAACTGTGTGACTTCCATGCCGTTAAGCCAGACTTCCCAACCGAGTCCCCATGCGCCCAATGTTGGAGATTCCCAGTTGTCTTCAACAAAACGAACATCGTGCACGTTGAGATCCAGCCCCATTCGCTTCAGTGAGCCTAAATAGAGTTCCTGAAGGTTGTCTGGTGAAGGCTTCATGACTACCTGAAACTGGTAGTAGTGTTGCAGCCGGTTTGGGTTCTCACCGTAGCGGCCATCGGTTGGGCGGCGGCTAGGCTGCACGTATGCTGAGTTCCAGCTTTCGGGACCGATAGCGCGCAGAAAAGTTGCTGGATGGAAGGTGCCTGCGCCGACTTCCATATCCAGTGGTTGCACTATTACACAGCCCTGCTCCGACCAATACTCTTGCAGTGCCAGGATCAGCCCTTGAAAGGTGCTGGCATCCGGTCTCGCTTTATCTGTCACTGAGATCACCATTTAGAATCTGTTTGTACAAAAATAGAGCGGAATTATACACGAAAACCAGATAGGTAGAGCGTTTGGATAGCCGATATGGCTGGTTTTTCAGTTCCTTTTGTCCTGGTTTAGTAGTCTCTGCATAGATATTTCAAGAGTTCGATCACCTGCCCGGTGTTTTCTGCCGTTGCCATTGCTGCGGCATCGATCTCTTTAAGCGGATGAGTCAGTTCTTTGGAGTGCTCAATAATCAGTGATTTTCCGAGCGCAGTTGCGATGCCTGCATCAAAGGCAGCGTTCCATTGTTTGTACTTGTCACCAAAGCGTACAACAACGATATCTGCTCTACCCAGGGCGGTCATGTGTCTGATGCTGTTTATCTTCGCTGCTTTGTGGTCTTTCCAGAAAGGATTTTCTTCTGCGCCTAATAGATCAACGCCGCATTCGTCGCTACTGCTGTGATCGGTATTGGGAGTAAGGATCTCGATGGGAAGGTTATTTGCGCTGATGGCATTTTTGATTTTTTCACGCCATTCGGTATGAATTTCGCCTGACAGATATACGGTGTATTTCATCTCTATCGTGCCTTGTGTTAGTCATTAATAGAGACTGCATTATATAATCTCCTCAGTTTTTTGAAGCTGTTATCATTTCGCAATATAAAAAGGTTCCACGTGAAACATCTTAAAGGCTGGTTGTCTGTATCGGTTTTATGGTTGCTTGCTCTGTTGCCTCTGTCGTTGGGGCAAAGGTTAGGCGCGGCGCTGGGCGTGCGTGCGTATAAAAAGAGAGGTAAGGCCTATAACATTACCCGGATGAATATCGACTTCTGCTTTCCTGAGTTGCTTCAGGAGCAGAAACAGACACTGATTAAATCCAGTCTTATTGAAACCGGAAAGATGGCGGGTGAGCTGGGTATGAGCTGGTTATGGCGGCCTGAGCGGGTGATGTCAAAGGTCAGGAAGGTTCATGGCGAAGAGATTATGGCCACGGCTCTGAGTCAGGGGCGCGGGGTTATCGTAATAGGTCCCCATCTTGGTAATTGGGAGGTGTTGGGGCTGTATCTGAGTACCCGTTACCCGCTTACATCGATGTATCGTCCGCCTAAGATTGAGTTGTTGGATCGGCTAATCAGAAAGAAAAGAGCCCGCCTGGGAGCCAAGTTGGCTCCGGCTAATGTTAAGGGAGTGCGTATGGCGATGAAGTCACTCAAGGCGGGTGAGGTGTTGGGTATTCTGCCGGATCAGGAGGCTGATAGTGGCAGTGGAATATTTGCCCCTTTCTTCGGACAGGATGCTTACACTATGAAGTTGTTGCCGCAGTTGGCGGCGCAGACCGGTGCGGTTGTGGTGTCGGCATATGCCCGGCGACTGGCTGATGCTGAGGGGTTTGAAATCTTCTTTCATAAAGCGCCGGAGCAGATCAATGATAAAGATCTGTTGTGCTCTGCTAGCGCAATGAATGCTGAAGTTGAGTATTGTGTGCGGCAGATTCCGGAGCAGTATCAGTGGGAGTACAAGCGGTTTCAGCACCGCCCGGACGGTGGACGGATGTATTGAGTGAATGGGTGTGTTGTTAGAAACAGAGAAAGGGCCTTGTGCCCTTTCTCTGTTTCTAGCGCTTCCAGAACGATGGTGTAAACAGTACCAATAAGGTAAACACTTCAAGGCGACCCAGTAACATGGCAAATGTCAGTACCCATTTGGCGGTGCTATTCAGATCGCCGTAGTGGGTTTCCACCTGTCCAAGGCCGGGCCCCAGGTTGTTGAGCGTGGCGCCAACAGCCGACCATGCGGTGACCTGATCAAGCCCGGTTCCCAGCAGAATGATCAGCATAATAATAAAGACGATGAGATAGACTGAGAAGAACCCCCAGACCGCTTCGAGGATGCGGTCAGAGATTGGCTCTCTGCCGAGTTTGACCGGGATGACAGCGTTAGGGTGGATCAGTCGCTTAATCTCTCTGTGGCCCTGCTTGAGGATCAGTAGTACGCGGATGACTTTCATGCCGCCACCGGTCGAGCCTGCACAACCACCTGCGAAGGCGGCAACGAACAGAAGAAATGGCAGCATGACCGGCCACTTGGCAAAGTCTGCTGTGGCAAAGCCGGTGGTGGTCGCGATAGAAACAACTTCAAATATCGCCTTGCGGATCGACTCACCGGGAGTGTAGGTTGCGGTCAGCGTCAGGACAACGGCTGACAGGCAGATGATGCTGAAGAGGATGGTCAGGTAGAACTTAAACTCTGGATCCTGAAAATAGTGGCTGAAGGTGCGCTGACGCCAGGCGAAAAAGTGCAGGCCAAAATTGACCGCAGAGATCACCATAAAAAAGGTGCAGATCGCTTCGATCAGTGGGCTGTCGAAATAGCCAATACTGGCATCATGGGTGGAGAATCCGCCGATAGCCACGGTTGAAAAGCTGTGCCCTACCGCATCAAACAGGGTCATGCCCGCCAGCCAGTAGCCTAGAGCGCAGGCGACGGTGAGTGACAGGTAGATGTACCAGAGCGCTTTCGCTGTCTCAGTGATGCGCGGGGTGAGTTTACTGTCCTTTACCGGTCCTGGGGTTTCTGCACGGTATAGCTGCATGCCGCCGATGCCAAGCATCGGGAGGATAGCGACCGCCAGAACAATAATTCCCATGCCGCCGAGCCATTGGAGTTGCTGTCGGTAGAACAGAATGGATTCGGGTAACACGTCAATGCCGGTCATCACGGTTGCGCCGGTGGTTGTTAGCCCTGAGAGTGATTCAAATACCGCATCAACAAATGACAGCCCCGGGTCGTCTGATAGCATAAAGGGGATCGAGCCGAACAGTCCCAGTACGACCCAGAAAAGGACTGTGATGAGAAAGCCATCCCGGGTTCGCAGATCTTCTCTGACGCGGTAAACCGGTGCCCAGATAAGAAAACCGGTTAGCAGCGTGATGATAAAACCTGAGATAAATGCCATATGGGTACCGTCATGGTAGCCATAGGCGATAGCCAGTGGTGGTAGCATGGTGATGCTGAATATCATCAGCAACAGGCCGAGGATCCGGAGAATTACCTTATAGTGCATAAATGCTCCCCGATTAGAAAAATCCTAAACCTACCTGGAATAAGCGTTCCACTTCACTGATCTTACGTTTATCAACAAGGAACAGGATGACGTGATCAGCGTTCTCGACGACGATGTCGTCATGGGCAATCAGCACCTCATCTTTGCGCACAATAGCACCAATGGTTGTACCTGCCGGCAGATCGATCTCTTCGATTGTTTTGCCGACCACTTTAGAGGTGCGTTTATCCCCATGGGCGACCGCTTCAATAGCCTCGGCGGCGCCACGACGCAGGGAGTGAACCGCCGCAACATCACCACGGCGAACGTGGGTCAGGAGGCTGCCAATAGTGGTTTGCTGAGGTGATATGGCGATGTCGATCACCCCGCCCTGCACCAGGTCTACATAGGCCGGGTTGTTAATCAGGGTCATCACCGTCCGTGCACCGAGTCGTTTTGCCAGCATTGATGCCATGATGTTGGCTTCATCATCATTGGTCAGGGCGCAGAAAACATCGGTGTCTTCGATGTTTTCTTCCAACAGCAGCTCTTTATCGGAAGCGCTGCCCTGCAGGACGATAGTGTTATCCAGGTTTTTTGCCAGGTTGTTGCAGCGACGGATATCCCGCTCAATGATTTTTACCTGATATTTATCTTCGATATTCTGGGCTAAGCGTGCCCCAATATTACCGCCGCCAGCGATGATAACCCGCTTGTAGGGGCGGTCAAGGCGACGCAGCTCGCTCATGACGGCGCGAATATCTTTTTTGGCGGCGATGAAAAAGACTTCATCGTCCGCTTCGATAACGGTGTCCCCTTTGGGGATGATTGGCCGGTCTTTGCGGAAAATGGCTGCCACGCGGGTATCGATAGAGGGCATGTGTGAGCGCAGATAGGATATTTCACGTCCGACCAGCGGGCCGCCGTAATAGGCTTTCACCGCTACCAGCTGGGCGATGCCATCGGCAAAATCGAGTACCTGAAGTGCCCCGGGATGTTCGATAAGGCGGCGTATATGTTTGGTGACCAGCTCTTCCGGACTGATCAGCACGTCGATGGGGATCGACTTGTCGGTGAAGATCGCTTTATCCTTGAGCAGGTAGTCATGCTCCCGGACCCGGGCAATTTTGGTGGGGGTATTGTAGAGGCTCTGGGCGATCTGACAGGCGATCATGTTGACCTCGTCACTATTGGTCACCGCGATCAGCATATCCGCATCCCGTGCGCCAGCCTGCTCGAGGATCGACGGGTGAGACGCTTTGCCTTCTACCGTGCGGATATCCAGACGATCCTGCAGCTCTCTCAGTCGGCTGATGTCGGTGTCGACAATGGTAATATCGTTCGCTTCACTGGCAAGGTTTTCTGCCAGTGTGCCGCCAACCTGCCCTGCGCCAAGAATAATAATTTTCATAACTAATAACTCTCCGGTCAGCTGGCAGAACAGTCTGCTTCAGTTCTGATCCTTTAACAATACTGCATAGTAAAAGCCATCATGTCCCTGCGGTTGGGGGAACAGCTGACGGCCAAATGGCCGCTCAATACCCCAGTCAGCTTTGATTGGGAGATGACAGGCATCTGCCTGTGCCTTAATGAATCGTTCTATCACCCGCTCGTTTTCCTGAGGGAAGACTGAGCAGGTAGCATACACTAGTCGACCGCCGGGTTTTAACATCTGCCAGCAGTTTCTCAGAATTGCCATCTGCAGATCCGCAAGGACTTTAATATCCTCACTCTGACGCAGATGTTTAATGTCCGGGTTGCGCCGGATCACTCCCGCTGCTGAACAGGGCGCATCCAGTAAAATCCGGTCATACTCCTGCCCGTCCCACCAGTTGAGGGTAGCGGCATCAGCGATGATAACTTCAGCGCTCAGGTTTAAGCGGTTGAGGTTTTCTTCGATTCTGGCGGCGCGGCTACTCTCCAGCTCGATGGCGGTGACATGGCTCAGCTCGGACTGGTGCTCAAGAATATGGCAAAGCTTACCACCGGGTGCGGCGCAGGCGTCCAGAACCCGCTGGCCTGGTTGCAGATCCAGCAGCACGCCGCTGAGCTGCGCCGCTTCATCCTGTACGCTGGCAAAACCGTATGCAAATCCCGGCAGTATACTCACATCTGTGGGGGACTCCAGCTGAATTCCTACTTCGGAAAAAGGTGTTGCAGTTGCGTTGATGCCCGCATCGTGCAATAGCTTCAAATAGGCGTTCTGACTGGTTTTCTGCTGATTAATACGCAGGGTCATCGGCGGCTGTTGGTTGTTTTGTTCCAGCATCTCTGCCCAGTTTTCCGGCCAGTTGTGCTGCAGCTTGGAGATCATCCACTGGGGGTGGTTATAGCGAAACTCAGGCTGTGCAGACAGCTGTTCAAACAATCGCTCCTGCTCCCGTTGCAGATTGCGCAACAGCGCGTTTAGCAGCCCTTTCGCCCACTCCTTGTTTAGCTGACTGGCGGCCTCGACGGTTTCGCTGACCGCTGCGTGTGTTGCGACCCGCATCTCCAGTAGCTGATAAAAACCCAGTAACACCAGGGCATACAGATCCTGATCCTGCGGTTTAAAGGGTTTCTTCAGAAGTTGACTTGCGAGACAGGAAAGGCGGGGCAGAAACCGCATGGTGCCATAACAGAGTTGCTGTAGTAGCGCCCGGTCACTCTCCTGGCACTGCTGCAGCGCCCGGGGTAACGCGGTATTGAGTGACTCTTTTCGGGCGATAACCGGCCCCAGGGCGCGTGCGGCAATAGCGCGGATATTCATCAGGACTGGCCCAGCTCCGTTCCGTGAGTAAACAGCTCTTTTTTGGAGTTTAGCACGGCGCTGGTATCCATCGCTTTGCTGCCGGGTAGTTGTATTTTAAGCAGGCGCACCGCCCCGCTGCCGCAGGCGACAATAATCGCGTGCTTATCGGTGCCGATCACCGTGCCGGGTTTTGCTGTGCTCTGCTCATTGCTGACGTCGGCGTACCAGACTCTCAGGGTTTCTCTGTTGAGCGAGGTAAATGCGACCGGCCAGGGCGACAGTCCGCGGATCTGTCGGGCGATCTCCGTGGCGGGTTTACTCCAGTCGATCTCCCCTTCCGCTTTTTCCAGCTTGTGGGCGTAGCAGGCCAGGCTATCATCCTGAACCTCCCGAGGGATCGACTGGTCAGCAATGGCGGGCAGGCTTTCCAGTAGTGCCGTTGCGCCGATGGCCGCCAGACGGTCATGCAGCTCACCGCTGGTATCTGTGGTCGTGATCGGGCAGGCCTTTTTCAGCAGCATCTCGCCGGTGTCCAGCCCGGCATCCATCTGCATAATGGTGACCCCGGTTTCGCTGTCGCCCGCCAGCAGTGCCCGGTGAATCGGTGCTGCGCCGCGCCAGCGTGGCAACAATGAGGCATGGACGTTGATGCAGCCCAGCCGTGGCGCATCAAGCACTGCCGGTGGCAGTAATAATCCGTATGCCACTACTATCATCAAATCGGCATTTAGCGCGGCCAGTTGCTGGCGATCCTCATCCTGTTTGAAGTTCACCGGCTGATAAACTGGCAGGTCATGCTCCAGAGCCACTTTTTTTACCGGGCTCGGCGTCAGCTTACGGCCTCGTCCAGCGGGGCGGTCTGGCTGGGTATAGACACCGATAACATGGTGTCCGGCATCCAGCAGCGCCTGCAGGTTGGTGGCGGCGAAATCCGGCGTGCCGGCAAACAGAATGCGTAGCTGTTGAGCAGAATCTGACATGCTTCAGGCCTTCTGCTTGTGCAGTTTGTCCAGTTTGCTGCGGATGCGATTACGTTTCAGCGGCGAAAGGTAATCGACAAACAGCTTGCCTTCAAGGTGATCAATCTCATGTTGAATACACACGGCCAGCAGATCATCTGCTTCTAGTGTGTACTCCTCGCCGAACTCATTCTGTGCGGTGAGACGGATTTTATTGGGGCGCTCAACATCTTCATAGAACCCTGGAACGGAGAGGCAGCCCTCCTGCATCCGCTCTGTTTCGTCCGCAAGAACCTCAATCTGAGGATTAATAACCACCATCGGGGTATTTTTCTCTTCAGAGGTGTCGATAGTGATGATACGCTGGTGCACATTGATCTGCGTTGCCGCAAGGCCAATGCCAGGTGCGTCATACATGGTTTCAAACATGTCTTTGACCAGCTGGCGCAAATCATCGTTAAATTCAGTAACCGGCTCAGCAATTGTGCGCAGGCGTGGATCGGGAAATTCGAGTATTGGAAGTAATGACATGGCTGCTTGAGAAAGAAAAGGTTGAAAAAAATGAGCGCTAGAATCAATAATCTTCCCATTATACTGATATAGATACACAATGTATTGCCGATACTGTTATAGACTTTCAAAAATATGGCGGTCTGAGACAAGGATTAGAAGATGAAACAACTGGTAACAGGTTTTCTGGGCGCTCTGGCGGTATGGATTGCATTAGTAATGCCGGCGCAGGCCGATGTTCGCAAAGATACCCTGGCATTAAAAGAAAACCATCCGAAAACGTATGTCGTGGTTAAAGGTGATACGCTCTGGGATATCTCCGGCATGTTCCTGCAATCGCCATGGAAGTGGCCTCAGCTGTGGGGTTATAACCAGCAGATTGACAACCCTCACCTTATCTACCCAGGCGATGTCCTGACATTGAAGTGGGTGGGTGGTCAGCCGCGTCTGGTGCTGAATGACGGTATTCTGCGTCTGAGCCCCAAGGCTAAAGTGACGCCGCTGAAAGATGCGATTCCTGCCATTCCGCTGAAAGATATTATCAGCTTTTTGTCAGATAACATCGTTATGGATAGTGATGAACTGACGGCGGCGCCTTATATCGTTGGCGGGACGGCCAACCGGATTGTTGCGGGCGCTGGTGACCGGGTCTATGCGCGAGGAACGCTGGCTGAAGATTATTCCCGTCAGAATATCTACCGTCCGGCTAAAGAGTACATCGATCCGGTGACTCAGGAGCACCTGGGTTATGAGCTGTTTAAGATTGGTGATGCGGTCGTTGATAGCAAAAAAGGGGACATCATCACCCTTGATCTGCGTAAAACCCGTGAAGAGGTCTCCGCACTGGATCGGGTATATCCCAGCCAGAAAGAGGCGATTCAGTCGGTGTTCTACCCAAGCGCTCCTGAAAGTGAGATCAATGGACGTATCCTGTCTGTTCTGCGCGGTGTGCGTCAGGCTGGACAGTATGATGTCGTTGCGATTAATCAGGGGATACGTGAAGGCTTGAAGCCGGGGCATGTTCTGACTATTTTCCGCGCGGGTGAGCAGTTGAAAGACCCGGTGACGAAGGAGCTGATTGTTCTGCCGTCTGAAAAATCGGGTCTGATGATGGTGTTTAAAGCGTATGAAAAAATCAGTTATGCGCTGATACTGAAGGCGACTGATGTCATTGCGGTTGGTGATGAAGTGCATACGCCGGAGTAAGGCTAACGCTTAACGACAATGGACAAGGAGTGTCCATGAATGAATATCTCAGGGCGTGGATCGCCCTGTCCGAACTACCGGGGATTGGCCCCGGAGGGCTGGTCAGGCTACTGGAGGTTTGTCAGCCTGGGGCAGATTCAGAACTGCCCTCGTTGCTGCAGCTGTCTGTAGATCAGTTGAGTTCGTTTAATCTGCCCCCGCCGACACTGCATCATATTCGCGCCTATCAGACGGGTGTCTGGCCTGATGCTGAATATCTTCAGCGTATTGACGTCTGGCTGGAACAGCCGTTTAACCACCTTGTTACCTATCTCAGTGACAGTTATCCCTCTCTGTTAAAGCAGATAGCTGATCCTCCCCTGCTGTTGTACGTCAGAGGTCATCCGGATGTTCTGCATCTGCCGCAGCTGGCCATTGTGGGAAGTCGCTCCGCCAGTCGTAGTGGCATCGCATTAAGCAGTGCCTTCGCCAGCGATCTGACAAAGGCGGGTGTAACGATCACTAGCGGTCTGGCCAGAGGTGTCGATGGCGCGGCGCATATGGCCGCTGTGGCGCTTTCAAAGCCTACCGTGGCTGTGTTGGGCTCAGGACTGATGAAGATCTACCCCCGACACCATCTGGCGCTGGCGGATGATATCGTTAATCACGGGGGCGCTTTAGTGTCGGAATACCCATTAACGATGGCCCCCTTGCCGCATAACTTCCCCCGCCGTAACCGCATTATCAGCGGTTTGAGTGCCGGAGTGCTGGTGGTGGAAGCTGCCAGACGCAGCGGTTCGCTGATTACTGCCCGGATGGCGCTGGAACAGGGGCGGGAGGTATTCGCTCTGCCTGGCGCGTTGAATAACCCTCAGAGCCACGGTTGTCATGATCTGATTCGGGAAGGCGCGACTCTGGTGGAGAGCAGTGCCCAGATTATTGAGCCGTTAGCCAGTCTGCTGGGCAGTTACTGCTATGATGAAAAACGGTCGTCGCCGGAGTCAATAAAGTTGACCGATGCCGAGGCTCAGCTGTTGGAACAGATGGGTTATGATCTGGTGACACTTGAGCAGCTGATTAGATTAACCGGTCTGGATGCTGCAGAACTGCTGCCGCAGCTGGTGGGGATGGAGTTGTCTGGTTATATTGAAAACACCCCTGATGGCTATCAGCGACTGATCTGATACTGACTGATCTGTTTGCTGATTCAGGACGTAAAAAACCCGCTATTTTGCGTGGTTGAATGTTGTACAGTTTTAGAGTACTTTGCCACGTTTTCCCGAATAACTTCCCGACTTTTGAAGGAAATCATGACTAAACCATTTGTTGCTATTCTGATGGGTTCCGACTCCGACCTGCCGACGATGAAAGCCGCTGTTGACGTACTGCGTTCACTTGAAGTTCCGTTTGAGATGAAAGTCAGTTCAGCGCACCGGACGCCGGTACAGACCCACGATTACGTTAAGGATGCTGACCAGCGTGGCGCGGTTGCCTTTATCTGTGCTGCAGGTATGGCGGCTCACCTGGCGGGTGCGGTTGCGGCCAACACCACTAAGCCGGTTATTGGCGTACCAATTGAATCCTCTCTGGATGGCCTGGATGCTCTGCTCTCTACCGTGCAGATGCCCGGAGGTATTCCCGTTGCAACTGTAGCCATCGGCAAGGCCGGTGCGAAAAATGCAGCCTACCTGGCGTGTCAGATTGTTGCGGTGCAGGATGCTGAGCTGGCTGAACGGATTAAAGCTGAACGTCTGGCAAATACCGAAGCGGTTATTGCTAAAGACAAAGCGTTGCAGGAACGACTGGCCAACGGCGAAATCTGATCATTATGAGCTGGTGGCATGTTCGTCAGGCAGCCAGGGCGATGCACCAGGGTGGTGTCATCGCCTATCCTACCGAAGCGGTTTGGGGACTTGGCTGCGACCCCTTCAATGAAACGGCGGTGTATCGTCTGCTGGCGATTAAGCGCCGCCCGGTTCATAAAGGGCTGATTCTGGTCGCTTCATCGGTGCAACAGATAAAGCCTCTGCTGGATAATCTTGCGCCAGATGAGCGGGCGCGAGTGATGGCTTCCTGGCCCGGTCCGGTCACCTGGATTTTACCTGATCCTGATAATCTTATACCCTATTGGATCAAAGGGAATCACGCCTCAGTCGCGGTGAGAGTGAGTGATCACTATCAGGTCAAAAATCTTTGCGAAGCGTTTGGCTCAATGATTGTTTCAACTTCAGCTAATTATTCAGATAAAGATGCTGCAAGGGATAAGTTGAAAGTGACTATTCACTTCGGTGATAAAGTGGATGCTATTGTCCCCGGTGAGCTGGGGGCTCTGAGTCGACCAACAAAGATTTATCGTCTGGACAGTGAGCAACCGGTAAGAAGTTAAATCTGGCAGCGGTTAGTGATGACTGACAACGTTGCAATGATTAAGGGTAAAAGTATGTCAGCACCGGACATTAATGCGGTAAAAGAGTATCTGCTAAATCTGCAAGACAGGGTTTGCGCGCAACTGGAAAACGTTGATGGGCTGGCACAGTTTGCCGAAGACAGCTGGCAGCGCGAAGCCGGTGGCGGAGGCCGCACCCGGGTGTTGGTTGATGGCGCGGTGATCGAGAAAGGCGGGGTGAATTTCTCCCACGTGTTTGGCGATAAACTGCCAGGCTCTGCGACTGCCCACCGGCCGGAGCTGGCTGGTCGAACCTTCCAGGCGATGGGGGTGTCACTGGTTATCCATCCGCACAACCCCTATGTCCCCACTTCCCATGCCAATGTTCGTTTCTTTATTGCTGAGAAAGAGGGGGAAGAGCCGGTCTGGTGGTTTGGTGGTGGCTTCGACCTGACCCCCTATTACGGTTATAAAGAGGACTGTCGTGCCTGGCACCAGGCGGCAAAAGCTGCCTGTGATCCTTTTGGTGAGGATGTTTATCCGCGCTACAAAGCCTGGTGTGATGAATATTTCTATCTTAAACACCGGAATGAGCCACGCGGTATTGGTGGCTTGTTCTTCGACGATCTGAATGAGCCGGATTTTGACACCTGCTTTGCGCTGATGCGCTCGATCGGTGACGCCTATGCTCCCGCCTACTGTCCTATCGTTGAGCAACGTAAAAATATGCCTTACGGCGAGCTTCAGCGTGATTTCCAGCTGCACCGCCGTGGCCGTTATGTCGAATTCAATCTGGTGTTTGACCGGGGAACCCTGTTCGGTCTGCAGTCCGGTGGCCGGACTGAGTCGATTCTGATGTCGCTGCCGCCTGAGGTTCGCTGGGGGTATGACTGGAAGCCTGAGCCGGGCTCTGAAGAGGCGCAGCTGTATGAGCTGTATCTGAAGCCGCAGAACTGGCTGGAGGCATAAGATGACCGATCGTTATGCGGTGTTTGGTAACCCGATCAAGCATTCAAAGTCACCCCTGATCCATACGTTTTTTGCCGCTCAGACCCAGCAGGATCTTGAATACAACTCGGTACTGGTGGCGGAAGATGGCTTCAGTGAAGCTGTGGATAACTTTCTTTCTTCCGACGGTGACGGTAAAGGTCTGAACATCACCGTGCCATTTAAGGTGGAAGCCTGGCAGAAGGCTGAGTGTCACTCCGACCGGGCGAAAATGGCCGGTGCGGTTAACACTCTCTACCGCAACGAAGCCGGTCAGTTATGTGGTGATAATACCGATGGTCTTGGGCTGGTGGCGGATATTACCCGTAATAATGGCGGTGAGATCAGCGGCAAAGATATTCTGATTCTGGGTGCAGGTGGTGCGGTGCGCGGTGTGCTGGAGCCGATTCTGGCGTTGCGCCCTGCCCGGCTGGTCATCGCTAACCGGACCGTGGCTAAAGCCGAACAGCTGGCACAGTTGTTTGCTGATCATGGGGCTATTGAAGCCTGCAGCTTTGAGCAGTTAAGCGGTCAGCAGTTCGATCTGGTAATCAACGGAACAGCGGCCAGTCTGCAGGGTGAAGTGCCTCCCCTTCCCGATAACCTGTTGCGAGAGGGCGCCTGGTGCTACGACATGATGTATGGTGCTGAGATCACCGCGTTCAACCATTGGGCTGCAGCACATGGCGCAGAAAAAGTCCTCGATGGTCTGGGAATGCTGGTAGAGCAAGCGGCCGAATCATTTGCTATCTGGCGTGGAGTACGTCCCGAGACTTCCGAACTAATTCAAGAGCTTAGACATCAACTACTGGCTAAGTAGTAACCAGTAAAATCGTTCCTTGCGTGGAGTTTCCCGGCGGGTTATAACAGGGGGGTCTACTCCAGTCGCAGGAATGATCCGTTATGGAAAAAGAGACCCGCCTCACCCCCGATCAGCTTTACCGTCACTGCAACACCGAGTTGCTGCCTTTCAAGACAACCGAGACTCTTGAGCCCTATACCGGCTTCTTTGGCCAGGAACGTGCCGTCGAAGCGATGGAGTTTGGCATCGGTATGAAACGCCCTGGCTATAACATGTTTGTTATGGGCAACCCGCATACCGGACGTTTCTCATTTGCCATCGAGAGTATCCGCGCTATCGCTAAGAAAGAGCTGAAAAGGACCAGCGACTGGTGCTATCTCAACAATCTGGAAGAAACCCGTAACCCTATTGTTATCCAGCTGCCTGCGGGAAAAGGCTGGGTATTTAAGCGGGATATTAAACATCTGATAGAGGGGATTCTCACCGAACTGCCTGCGGCATTTGAAAGCCCCGCCTATCAGCGCAAAAAAAGTAAGGTAGAGCGGGATTTTAATCGGCTCTATGATCAGGCGATTGAGAAAGTTGACAGTATGGCCCGGGAGCACAGCATCGCCGTTTATCGGGATGCGGGCAGTATCGGTTTTACACCGGTAGCCGAGGGTCAGGGGATGGATGAAGCCGCATTCTCCCAGTTGCCGGAAGAGATTCGTGACGAATTCACCCGCAACATTGCCAAGCTGGAAGAGTATCTTAATGAAGAACTCGCCAGCATGCCCAAGTGGCGTCGGGAAGCTGGCGACAAAATGAAAGTGCTGGACCGGGAAACCTCCCGTAATGCGGTAGCGCCGCTGATCCAGCCGCTGCGGGAAAAATACCATAATTTTTCCGGGGTGCCTGACTATCTCAGTCAGCTGGAATCCAATCTGGTGAAAAACGCGCTGGATATTATCGAAGAGGATAAGCCCAACGAAGCACGCACCGATCTGGCCCGGCGGCAGTATATGGAAAACACCTTTGGCGTGAACATGCTGGTGGACAACCAGAAAACCAAAGGTGCCCCGGTGGTGTTTGAAACCCACCCTACCTACGACAACCTGTTTGGCCGGGTTGAATACAACTCCGAGATGGGGGCACTGAGCACCAACTTTCAGCTGATTCGCTCAGGTGCGTTGCACCGGGCCAATGGTGGTTATCTGGTGCTGGAGTCAGAGAAGCTGCTGGAACAGCCGTTTGTCTACGGCGCGTTGAAGCGTGCTCTGAAATCCCATGAGATCCGCATTGAAAACCCGATGTCAGAGATGACCGGCATGGGCACCATCACCCTGGCGCCGCAGTCGATCCCGCTGAATGTCAAAGTGGTGCTGATCGGCACCCGGGAAACCTACTACCTGCTACAGGAACTGGATCATGACTTTGAGAAGATGTTCCGGGTGGTGGTGGATTTCGATGAAGATGTAAAACGCGAGCCCGCCACCATCCGCAGCTATGCCCGACTGATGAAAACCCTGGCCGATGAAGAGGGGCTGGCACCGCTGAACCGCCAGGCGGTCGCCCGGCTGGTGGAACACAGCTCCCGGCTGACCGAGGATCAGGAACTGCTGTCGGCCCACGTCGGCGAGCTGGTAGACCTGCTCTGCGAAGCGGACTACAAGCGGATTCGCAACCGCGATGACATTATCAATGACCAGCATGTGGAAATGGCGCTACAAGCCAAAGAGCGTCGTACCAGCCGTATCTCATCGAAGATCCTCGATAGTATTCTCAATGAAACCGTGCTTATCGATACCGATGGCGAGTCCTCAGGCCGCACCAACGGCCTGACCGTACTCGGCGTGGGCGATGTCTCCTTTGGTTTTCCCGCGCGTATTACCGTCACTGTACACCCCGGCAATCGGGGTATTGTCGATATCGAGCGGGAAGTTACCCTGGGCCAGCCGATCCACTCCAAAGGGGTGCTGATCCTGTCGGGTTATCTGGGTCACAAATACGCCAAAGACTTCCCCCTCACTCTGTCCGCCAGCATCGCTCTGGAGCAGTCCTATGGTTATGTGGATGGCGACAGCGCCTCAATGGCTGAAGTCTGTACCCTGATCTCCGCCCTGACCGATATCCCGATCAAGCAACAGTTCGCCATCACCGGCTCTATCAACCAGTACGGCGAAGTACAGGCCATCGGCGGCGTGAACGAAAAGATTGAAGGCTTCTTCAACCTCTGTAAAACCCGTGGCCTCACCGGCACCCAGGGAGTGATTATCCCGAAAGCCAACATCCGCAACCTGATGCTCAAACGCGAAGTAGTCGACGCCGTCGCCGAAGGCGAATTCTGCATCCATGGCGTCGCTACCGTAGACCAGTGCCTGGAACTGCTGATGGGCCGCAAAGCAGGCCAGCTGAAGGAGGATGGCAGCTTCACCCAACGGTCGGTGAATGCGGCGGTGGTGAAGCGACTGCGGGAGATCGCTAAGGCTAAGGCTTAACCGCGAAGCGGTTGGCCTTAGCTTTAGACCGCCGCTACGCGGCTAGCTAGAACGCGCTGCGCGCTTGCTAGACGTCACTGCGTGACTTGCTAGGGGCTAGGAAAAGCGTGGCTCGCTGCTCGAACGTCACAAAAAACGTGACTGGCTCGTTGCTCGAAAAAGCAAAGAAAAATAGCAGTTGTTAATATGGCTGCTGGGATAGAGTTTAATTGGATGGGTAAAGGAGTACTCGTATTGTAGTCTGTGATTTTGATTAGGTTATGTCGCTCGCCGATGCACTGACAATCAGACGGATATTCAGGATGAATACCATGAATCTTGTTCCCTCCTCTGGCAGCCCTTGTTGTTGCATATCGAGTCCACATTCCTGCGATCAGACTTTTGAGATGCATCGCTAATTAAGCTAAATAATACGTTTGACGATATATATGCTGTAGGGTATATTTTGAGAAGCTAAGGACAGCTCATGACGTGGGAAATACTATATACAGATGAGTATGAGAGCTGGTTTCTCGGGCTAACCGATGCTGAACAAATAGACGTTCAGGCAATGGTCGACGTTCTCGAAATCAAAGGCCCTAATCTTGGACGCCCTCATGCTGACACGATTAAGGGCACAAAGAGGGTTAAAAACCTTAAGGAGCTGGTCATTCAGCATGCAGGGAAGCCCTACAGGGTTTTCTATGCCTTTGACCCGAAGCGACGCGCTGTTCTTCTGTGTGGTGGTCGCAAGGATGGATCGAAAGATAAACAGTTTTACAAACAGATGGTACCGCTAGCTGAAGCAGAGTTTGCGGATCACTTAAAAAGTGAAGGCCTCAAGTAGGTCTGGGACAGGTAAAATGGCCAAGCCGTTAAGTGAACTTCGCAAGAAAATGAGTCCTGAGGTGCAGGCTGCCGCACGTGCAAAAGCCGTTGGCATCGTTGCAGAGATGTCGCTGGCAGAAACCCGTAAACTGCGTGGACGCAGTCAGGCGGTGGTGGCTCGCGCCTTGGGTATAGCCCAACCTAATGTCTCTCAAATTGAAAAGCGCCCAGACACAATGGTCAGCACACTGGCGTCCTACGTTGAAGCCCTGGGCGGAACGCTCGAAATCCATGCGAAATTTCCAGATGGGCAAGATGTCGAGATCACTCAGTTCAAAAAAGCTTGAAAGCCGTAGCTCGTCGCTCGAACGTCTCAAAGAGCGTGGCTTGCTCGAAAGAGAAGAGGCTGATTTATTTCCTAGGCTATTTAAACGATAAAAAATAAATCTGTCCCCTTTTCTTATTATTAAATCAATAGGTTCAGAGTGTTTGATTCGATGACTGGAATAATTTACCAATAATGAATTGCTCAAGGAGGAGTTTGTGAGAAAAGAAAGATATTTTCATATAGTGAGTGCGTGGGGGTTATATCTTTCGCTTTTAGTATCACTATCATTTTATATACTGGGTAGTTTTTATTATGCGATAAAGGATGCTAGTATTGATGGTGTTCTTGATTTTGTTCATCTGTTTAATCTGATTTTTGTTGTCTTGTTTGGGGTCGTTCTAATCGTCAGAGCCGTTGACGTTTTTAGATATGGGGATTTTAGCCTGTATTATTATATGATACGTCATCTTGATTTTATTGGATGGATTGTTGTTGTTTTAATGTCGGCCACATTACTTATTTTTTCAATTGAATTTATTCCGTTTTCATATGTGTATATTGGTATTTATAAGTATTTACCTTTTGAAAAGTTAATCGTTCTCGTTTCTCTATCTGACCTGTTGTTATCAGTGCTCTATAACAAGGGTGATAAAATAGATGTATCTGTGCTTTGCCAAAATAAGTCTAAGCTTGGTAAATATATATCTGAAAGAAGAAAGTTATTTTTGGTATCTTCATTAACAATACTGTTTTTAATAAATTCAATTACGTATGTTAAAGATAACTATGTGGTTATTTCTGGCAGTACTGGTGATAGTGAGCTTCAGTTCGTCAGCGAGGGTCCTTTGGCTTTTAAAATTCCATACTTTCAGAGATTCAGCTACTTCTTTACAGGGAAATCAACGAGTAAAGCCCATATAATAACATCTGATGCTCATATAATTGTTGAGTATAGCTTTGTTCCTGATGTTAATATAAGTAAACTCTGTGCCGGGTATGACAGGTATGGAATTTGTAACCAGTTAATGCTATCAAATAGAATTAACGACTTATATTCGCCAATATTGAAAAGAGATCTTTCTGGGGTTGATTCTTATACAGAGGAGTTGATTGAGGAAAAATTTATGTTATTTAACCAATTAGATGACGTTAATGCCATGATGTATGCAAAGGGTGATAAGTGGTATAAAGAGCTCACTGTTGAAAGGATTGAAATAATAAAGAAATAATTAGATATTAAATAATGGGATGGTGGGAAAGGAAACAGATATTTCTGGCTTTTCTTTGCCTGAAAAAGTAAACGCTTGGCTTAAAAAGCTATGGTTTCTCAGCTAAGCTCTACAGGCGTGATGACTTCACATGGAGGGGTATTGATATGAATTATAGGGTAATACTATTAGCTACTATTTTATTTACGTCAAGCTATAGCTTTGCTGGATTTAGTAGCTACGAAAACTTCAGTAGTAACGGAGGAGTAGTCGCTCCGATCATGCTCAACGAGCAAGGGCTTTTTAACTTAGCGGTATCAGTTCAATTTATCAGAGAACCTTACGAAAAAGCTCCCTATGAGTCTGATGAATATCACTCATTGATTTCAAGGCTAAGTGTGGAGTGGCAAGGCGTAGCTATCCAGAATATCCTTGATACTCCGTCAATAGAGCATGCAGATCTCAGTGATATAAAGAAAGCGATTGAGTCCTCTATAGATAAGTTAATAAGAGAGACTAAATCTAAATATGGTATTAAAGATTCCACAGAGGTCGTGTACACAGTAGATAGTTTTTATCTCACTGAAGCAGCCCGAAAATAAATTAGTGACTCGGCCCTTAATGCTCAATCCGATTTCTGGAAGGACGATGACAGCTGTATGCAATGAATCTCAGCAGCACCAAAGCCGCCTCCTCGCTCTTGCTTTTTCAGCAAGTAAAACGAAGTTTTACGTCGAGCAACGAGCAACGAGCAACGGCTTTTGCCTTTTCTAGCAAGGAAACGAAGTTTCCGTCTAACCACTAGCTAGCCGCGAAGCGGCGATCTAGCTACTCGTCGTACCCTTCGGCGATATGCCTATCCTTGAGCTTGACATAATTCCCCGCCGTATAGGTAAAGAACGCCATCTCTTTTTCCGTCAGCGCTCTCACCTCTTTGACCGGGCGGCCGACGTAGAGGTGGCCGCTTTTCAGGACTTTTCCGGGGGGCACCAGGCTGCCGGCGCCGATGATGATATCGTCTTCTACCACCGCACCGTCCATGATCATTGCGCCCATGCCGACGAGTATGCGGCTGCCGAGGGTGCAGCCGTGCAGCATCGCCTGATGGCCGATGGTGACGTCATCGCCGATGGTCAGCGGGAAGCCGTTGGGGTTGAAGGGGCCTGCGTGGGTGATATGCAGCACGGAGCCGTCCTGAACGCTGGTGCGGTTGCCGATGCGGATGCGGTGCATATCGCCGCGGATGACGGTTAAGGGCCACACCGAGACATCATCGCCCAGTTCAACATCGCCGATGACCACGGCGGTCGGGTCGACAAAAACAGCGTTGCCCAGTTTGGGGGTGATGCCCTGATAGCTGCGGATGGTCATATGTTTCTCTCTGTAGGATGCTCAGGTCGGATTTCTATAATAAACGCTCCGGGGTGATTGAAAATAGCCTGTCACTACCCCATCTAATAAAGAGTGCGTTTTTATATCCCTGTTCAGGAGTTTATATGTCAAATCCATTGCTGCAAAACCATCTGCTGCCGCCTTTTTCTGAGATTAAACCTGAACAGGTAGAGCCTGCCGTTGATCAACTGCTGGCCGATTGCCGTGCTGTGGTTGAGACGGTGCTGAAGGGTAATGACTCACCCGACTGGAATAATCTGGTGGTGCCACTGGAGCAGAGTCATGACCGTCTGGCGAAGGCCTGGTCGCCGGTGTCGCATATGAACTCGGTGGTCAATAGTGATGCGATGCGCGATGCTTACAACGCCTGCCTGCCGAAACTGTCGCAGTTCTGGACTGAGATGGGGCAGCATCAGGGGCTGTTTGAGGCCTATGAGAAGCTTGCCAACAGCACGGCCTATAACGATCTGGACGAGGCGCAGCGCAAGGTGATCGATAATACCCTGCGGGATTTCCGCCTGTCAGGTATCGCCCTGGCGGATGCAGATAAAAAGCGCTATGGCGAGTTGCAGCAGAAACTCTCGGAGCTGACGACGAAGTTTTCTGAGAATGTGATGGATGCAACCGATGGCTGGAGCAAGCTGATCACCGATGAAGCGGAGCTGGCCGGGCTGCCGGAAAGTGCGCTGGCGGCGGCTAAACAGTTGGCTGAGGGCAAAGGTGAAGATGGCTGGCTGGTGACGCTGGACTTCCCTTCCTATTTTGCGGTGATCACCTATGCGGATAACCGTGAGCTGCGCCGCGAGCTGTATGAAGCCTTTGCCACCCGCGCCTCGGATCAGGGACCGGGTGCCGGTCAGTGGGATAATAGCGCGATTATGACTGAGATTCTGACGTTGCGGACGGAGCTGGCTAAGTTACTCGGTTTTGAAAACTATGCCGCTTACAGTCTGGCGACCAAAATGGCGGAAACTCCGGAGCAGGTGGTCAGTTTCCTTAATGATCTGGCTGGTATGAGTCGCCCGCAGGCGGAAAAGGAGTATCAGGAGCTGCAGGACTTCGCCCTGGAAGAGTTCAATGAGCCGGAGCTGGAGTCCTGGGATATTGCCTATTACAGTGAAAAACTGAAGCAGGCCCGCTATGCGATCTCCCAGGAGGAGCTGCGCCCCTACTTCCCGATGACCAAAGTCCTCGATGGGATGTTCAAAATTACCGGCAAGCTGTTTGCAATTGAGATTGAAGAGGTCACTGAGTTTGATCGCTGGCATAAAGATGGCCGGTTGTTTAATGTCAGTCGCGACGGAGAACTGATCGCCCGCTTCTTCCTTGACCCCTATGCCCGGGCGAAAAAACGTGGCGGCGCATGGATGGATGATTGTCGGGTACGGCGTATTGATAATGGTGTGTTGCAGCTGCCGGTGGCCTATCTGGTGTGCAACTTTAACCCGCCAATTGGTGATAAACCGGCGCTGCTGACCCATAACGAAGTCACCACCCTGTTCCACGAGTTTGGTCATGGTCTGCACCATATGCTGACGAAGATTGAGTATGCGGATGTCAGTGGTATCAACGGGGTCGCCTGGGATGCGGTGGAGTTACCCAGCCAGTTTCTGGAAAACTGGTGTTATGAGCCGGAAGCGCTGGCACTGATCTCTGGCCACTACGAGACCGGTGAAACCCTGCCTCTGGAGCTGCTGGAAAAGATGCTGGCGGCGAAAAACTTTCAGTCCGGTATGATGATGGTGCGCCAGCTGGAACTGTCTCTGTTCGATTTTCAGCTGCACCGTGAGTATAAACCCGGCGTCACTCATGTTCAGACGGTGCTGGACCGTATTCGCAAAGAGGTGGCGGTGATCACCCCTCCGGCTTTTAACCGCTTTCAGCACAGCTTCAGCCACATCTTTGCCGGGGGCTATGCGGCGGGCTACTACAGCTATAAGTGGGCTGAGGTGCTCTCTGCGGATGCCTTCTCCCGCTTTGAAGAGGAGGGCGTATTCAATACCGATACCGGCCGGTCTTTCCGTGAGAATATTCTCGAGATGGGCGGTTCTAAAGAGCCGATGGAGCTGTTTGTTGCCTTCCGGGGGCGTGAACCCAGTGTCGAAGCGTTGCTGCGTCATTCCGGTATAACTGCCTAGGCCAACAGGCACATTTCTGGGGTATAATTCTGCAGGCACAGAGGCTCTGGTCTCTTTGCCTGCTTTTAACGTCAACGGTTGAAAAAGTTATGACAATTGTTAAACGGTTTATCGCCGGTGCTGTATGTCCCCGCTGCGGCGAGATGGATACCCTGAAAATGTACCGGGATGAGAGTCGTGAGTACCGTGAATGCGTGCGCTGTGATTTCAGCGATTCGATGGCGCTGGATGGCTCTGATCAGCCGCAGGGTGAACTGGATACCCGGGTTAACCGGGGGGGGCATGTTGAGCTGGAACCGGCGCAGCCACTGAACTTTGTAACTAATCCGGTCTCGACGAAGCATTAACTCGGCGCGGTTTGAGGAATCTCTATGTGTCATCGTTGTGCCTGGGCAACCGCTACCGAACTGGAACAGCAGTACCATGATGAGGTCTGGGGTGTGCCCCAGGCCAATGATCAGCAGTTGTTTGAATATCTGATTCTGGAAGGCGCGCAGGCGGGCCTGAGCTGGCGCACGATTCTGCAAAAGCGGGAAGGCTATAGCCGTCTCTATGAGGGCTTTGATCCAGCGACGGTCGCCGCCTTTACCCCGGAAAAGATTGAGCAGATGCTGCTGGATCCCGGTATTGTCCGCAACCGCCTGAAAGTGAATGCATCGGTCAAGGGCGCTAATATTTTTCTTGAACTGGCGGCCAGGCATGGCAGCTTTGCGAACTATATCTGGCAGTTTGTCGATGGCCAGCCGATACAGAACAGCTGGAACAGCCTGCAACAGTTGCCCGCTGAAACCGAGCAGTCCCGGGCGATGAGTAAAGCGCTGAAAAAGGCCGGGATGACCTTTGTCGGCCCAACTATCTGTTATGCCTTTATGCAGGCGACCGGGATGGTGAATGACCATGAGGTCAACTGTATACGCTATCAGCCCTGCCGCGAGCTGGGTGAGTCTTTTACGCTTTAATCTTTATTGCCTGCCCGGTAACTAACCCGGTAGATCAGCCCTGCCTGGTCATCGGAGATCAGCAGGCTGCCGTCACGGTCAGTGACAATATCCACCGGCCTGCCCCAGGCACTCTGCCCGTTTAGCCAGCCCTCAATAAACAGGGTTTGCGTCGGAGGTGTCACCGAGGTATCGACTCTGATCACCCGATAGCCCACCTTGCTGGAACGGTTCCATGAGCCATGTTCGGCGATAAACAGCGTGTTTTTATCGCTGTCGGGAAACTGGTCGCCGGTATAGAACGTCAGTCCCAGAGGGGCAACATGTGCTCCCAGTTTGAGTATAGGCGGTTGAAACGCCTCGAACGGCTGCCCCTGATAGAGTTGTGGATCGGGGATATCGCCGGCGTGCACAAAGGGGAAGCCAAAGTGCTGGCCTGGTTGTGTCAGCCGGTTAAGTTCATCATCGGGACGGTCATCCCCCAGATTATCCCGGCCATTATCGCTAAACCAGAGTTCATTGGTCAGTGGATGCCAGCTAAAGCCGACCGAGTTACGGATTCCCCGGGCCACGATGCTCTGCTGCCCGCTTTCCAGATTGAGCTTCATAATGGAGGCAAAACGAGGGTCTTCACTGAGGCAGATGTTGCAGGGTGCACCGAGATTAAAGTAGAGATCGCCATCGGGGCCGAATTTCAGGTATTTCCAGCCGTGGTGAGTGATGTTGGGCAGGTGGTCGGTAACCAGTTGAGCCTGGATCGAGTCTGTTTTGACGTTGTCGGCATTGGCGACTTTAAGAATGCGGCTGACCGCCGCGATATAGAGATCACCGTTACGCCAGGCGATGCCGCTGGGCATGTTCAGGCCCTGTAACAGAATCTCCCGCTGCTCATAGATGCCATCACCGTTAGTGTCTTTCAGGCGGTACACCTGCCCTGCTCTGCGACTGCCAACAAACAGCGTGCCGGGCTCACCCAGGGCGATCTGCCGGGCGTTCGCAGCCTCTGCCGCCACAGATATCTGAAAACCGGAAGCGAGCCTGAGCTGATCGAGAGGCTGCGTGGCCAGGCTGCTTTTTGACAGGCTCAAGAGCGTGGTGAGTATCAGGGGTGTCAGCTTCATAGCCACTTCGCTCCGGGATGTTGATATTCATGCCAGCGTAACCGGAATCGGTTAAACTCAGTCAACCATAGCTGATGATCTGCTGGTCTGCACCTGCCTGACACCATCTCAAGCGACCCGATCTCTTTCATTACCAACATTATTCTCAAAACGACAAACATGATGCTGCAACTGATACAGAATATTCCGCTGGGCTTACGCTATATGTTGCTCTCATCCATGGGCTTTGCGCTGATGGGGGCCACGGTTAAAACCGTCAGTCAGTATGGCATTCCACTAATGGAGATCGTCATTGCCCGGGCGCTGGTATCTCTGATCATCAGTTATGCCGACGTTAAACGTAAGCGCATTCCGGTCTGGGGACATAATAAGCTGCTGCTCAGTGCCCGGGGCATTGTCGGTGCGGCGGCACTGGTTTGTGTGTACTACTCGGTGACCACCCTGCCGCTGGCGGAAGCGACCATTCTGCAGTACATGCATCCGGTCTTTACCGCCCTGCTGGCGTTTATGCTATTGGGCGAGCGGGTGCAGTTTTCCACCATGATCTGTATTGTGCTGAGTATTACCGGGCTGGTGGTGATGGTGAAACCGGATCTTTTCTTTGCCGCCGAGACCGACTTGCCGTTGTTCAGTATTATGATGGCGTTGCTGGGGGCGTTTGGCAGTGCGATTGCCTATGTGATTGTCAGGCGGCTGAGTCAGACAGAGGACAGTTCGGTCATCATTCTCTATTTTCCGCTGATCGCGCTGCCTGCTGCTATTGTGTTGTCCGGTGGTGAGTTGGTCGCTCCCGATGGTTATGCCCTGATGTTGCTGATTCTGGTAGGTGTCTTCACGCAGGTGGGTCAGGTGGGGCTAACCAAGGCGATGCAGCATGAGGCGGCCAGTAAAGCGACCGCCTTCTCCTATATTCAGGTGATTTTTTCGATTCTGCTGGGCTGGTTTGTCTTCAGCGAACTGCCCTCCCTCTGGACGCTTACCGGGGGAGGACTGATCATTACCGGTGCACTGGTGAATGTGCTCTGGAAGCGCTGAGTCAGGCGACTTTGCGTAACGGCAGGCTGTATAGCGCCAGAAACTGCAGCAGCGCTGCTACCACCACTGAGGGGCCTGCCGGGGTATCAAACTGGGATGACGCGTAAAGGCCTAACAATACCGCGACAATTCCCAGCAGACTGGCAATTACCGCCATCTGTTCCGGCGAACTGGCCAGTCGCCGGGCGCTGGCGGCCGGGATAATCAGCAGCGAGGTGATCAGCAGAATTCCCACGACCTTCATCGCGATAGCGATTACGACGCCGATCAGTAACATCAGCGCCAGTCGTATCCGCGCCACCGGTACCCCCTCAACCTGGGCCAGCTCCTCATTGATGGTCACCGCCAGCAATGGATTCCACAGCCGCCAGATCAGTAACAGCACAATCGTGCCGCCGCCATAGATCCAGTAGAGGTCGTTGGGGGTGATCGCCAGCAGATCGCCAAACAGATATTCCATCAGGTCTACCCGGACATCATCCAGCAGTGACACCGCCACCAGGCCGAGCGACAGGCTGCTGTGGGCCATAATCCCCAGCAGCGTGTCGGTTGCCACCAGACGCTGGCGCTGCAGGCTCACCAGAATCAGCGCAAGAATGACACAGCAACTCACCACCGCCAGATTGAAATTGATATCAAACAGCACGCCAACCGCAATCCCCAGCAGCGCAGAGTGGGCCAGGGTATCGCCAAAATACGCCATCCGCCGCCATACTACAAAGGAACCCAGTGGCCCGGCCACCAGGGCCACGCCAATGCCCCCTAGCAGGGCCAGTAAGAGAAACTCAGGCATCAGTGAAGCCCTCCGCAATGGCTATGGCCCGTTTCTTCGTCCTTTGCCTCGGGTAATGGCACGATATCACCATGTTCGTTATGCTGGTGGTTATGGTGGTGGCTATAGAGTGCGAGATTTTCCGCACCGGGTACGCCAAACAGTTCGATATAGGATGGGTCTGAACTCACCTGTTCCGGATGGCCGGAGCAGCAGATATGGTGGTTCAGGCAGATTACCTGATCCGTCGCGGCCATCACCAGGTGCAGGTCATGGGAGATCATCAGTACTGAACAGTTGTACTTATCGCGGATGCTGGCGATCAGATTATAGAGTTCCACCTGACCGTTAATATCGACCCCCTGAGCGGGCTCATCCAGTACCAGTAACTCGGGTTTACGCAGCAGTGCCCGCGCCAGCATAACCCGCTGCATCTCACCGCCCGATAAGCTGTGGACTGATTGCTTTAACAGGTTTTCGGCACGTACCAACTCTAATGCCCGTTGCCGGTCGGCTACGCTGGCAAAGGCCGCGGTTTTCAGAAAGCGCTCGACGGTCAGGGGAAAGGTGGTATCGATATGCAGTTTCTGCGGCATATAGCCGATACGCAACGTTGGTGAGCGGTTAATCTCTCCGCTGGTGGGTGAGAGTAACCCCAGCACCGCCTTAACCAGGGTGGTTTTTCCTGCGCCATTGGGGCCGATCAGCGTGGTAATCTGGCCTGGCTTCAACACCATTGAGACATTATTGATAACACTGTTCTCGCCAAAACTGATATTCAGGCCGTTAATCTCTACCAGGTTTGCCGGGCTCATAGGTGCTCCTGGCAATTTGGGCAGTGACCGAGAATCTCAATGTTTTCCTGCTCAACGGAAAACCCGGCATCGGTTGCGAAGCGCTGAATGCTGCCGTGTAACTCCGGGGATTCAAGTTCCGCTGTGGTGCCACAGCTTTGGCAGATGAGGAAATAGCCAAAGTGGTTATGGTCCGGATGGCTGCAACCAATAAAGGCGTTCAGTGTCGCCAGCCGGTGCACCAGTCCCTGCTCCTGCAGGAAATCCAGGGCACGATAGACGGTGGGGGGAGCGGAGTTAAATCCCGCTTTGGCGATAGCGGGCAGCAGGTCATATGCTCCCAGCGGCTTATGGCTTTGCCAGATGAGCTTGAGCACCAGTTCACGAATTTTTGTTAGTCGCTGACCGTTTGTTTTGCACAGATCCTGAGCATGCTGCAACGCCGCTTTAACACAGCGGCTGTGGTCATGATCGGGCTGGTGAGCAATATTGTTTATGGTGTGAGGGGCCATAATAAAACCAGTTGCCAAATTAATTGTTATATTATAACTTTGCGTTTCTTTAATTAACAGTGGCATCTTACCAATGATTACCAGATTATCCTCAACTTTTTCCATTTTGTTGCTTAGCTCTGCACTCTGGTCGACTCAGGCGGCGCATGCTGAACAGGTTAAGCTGCTGGCCAGTATTAAGCCGATACAGCTGATTGCTGAAGATATGCTGGGGGATCTGGCAGAGGTTGATGTTTTGCTGCCACCGGGAAGTTCCCCTCACCATTACTCACTAAAACCGTCGGCGATAGGCCAGATACATGCTGCCGACCTGTTTATCTGGGGAGGCCCGGGGCTTGAGTTGTTTTTGACGAAAACGGTAAGTCAGTTGGAACACCCTGCCCTGACGTTGCTTGAAGAGGGAGAGGTACATCATCACGAAGAGGCTCAAGCTGACGACAGTGAAGCATCTCATGCCGATGAGGCCGATAGCGCAGATGAGGACGGTCATCATGATCATGACCATGGCGGCAGTGACCCCCATTTCTGGATGTCACCTGAGCGGGCGCTGGCTGCGGCTGATCTGATTAAAGATCGGCTGGTGGAGCGCTATCCGGCGGATGCGGCGCTTTACGAACAGGCCTATAACAACTTTGCTGCCCGGCTTTCTGTCACCGATCAGCAGCTACAGCAACAGTTGAAAGCGGTGGGTGATACTGGCTTTTATGTGTTTCACGATGCCTTTGGCAGTTTTGTTGAGCATTACCAGCTGCACCAGTTGGGATATTTTACAGTTGATCCTGGCCGCAAACCGGGCGCGCGTCGCCTGAGTGAGATTCGCGCTGCGCTGGAAAACGATCAGGCTCGCTGTGTGTTTGTTGAACCACAGTTCAAAGCACCGGTTGTTGATAGCCTGATTCGTGGGTTGGATATCCGTCTTGGAAGGCTTGATCCCCTTGCAGTTGATATCGATGCCGGCCCTGACGGATACAGCCATTATCTGCAATCACTGGCAGATAGTTTCACTAATTGTCTCTCCGGTGAATAAAAACGAAAAAAAGTGGTGGCGGGCACTTCACAAATGAAATGCTCGTCTTTATAATGCGCTCCTCTTTCGGAGCAGATGTGGTGGAATTGGTAGACACGCTAGCTTCAGGTGCTAGTGCTCGCAAGGGCGTGGGAGTTCGAGTCTCCCCATCTGCACCAACTTACTTTTCTTATGTTGTATCCCTCCGGTTTTATCTTTACTGCACCTCTTAATCTCTAAGCGTTTCTCATTGATTCTTCTATCTTTTTTCAGGCCCGACTGTCTGCATTGTTGCTGGCTGTAAATCGCTTTATTTTTTCACGGTGGTCTTGTCGGAGAAGAGGCTGCAGGAAGCGATATGGCCGCTATCAGGATGGCATGGAGCGGGACTGGGTTATTAAGGCGATAATCGCGGGGCAAAAAAAAGGCCACTAAAAAGTGGCCCAAAGGAGTCTCGTTTAGACCTATACGGTCCCGAATGAACGAGTGCTGTTAAAACTCTTTTTCTGGCGTTTATGTGTCAGACTTTTTAGCCAGTGACTCAGCGCTGTGAGCTGCTGAGAAATATATTCGTTACGTGCCAGTTGGCCTTGTCGTACGTAGTAGGCAGTATCGATCATGCCAAATTCGTCAACTTTAAAACCATTCTCATCTGTGTTCATGCTATGCACCAAAATAATTCATTAAACTGTCATGTCGTTAAATGAATCAACCGTTCAGGATTTATAACGCTTATCCGGATGTTTTCAGGTTAAGCTACTATTTTATAGTGTCTAGCGGTTGGATCATTGTTTCGTTGATGGTTATACTAAGGTCGCACTGCTTATAAAACAAACGACAGATTTTCAGCTTTAATGTGAAATATATTCACTTATTGAGGTGTGTATCAGACGCTTACCCCCTTTGAACGCTCTGCGCAGTTTTGAGTCGGCTGCCCGACTGGGTAGTTTTAATAAAGCGGCGGAGGAGTTGTATGTGACCCCCTCTGCGGTGAGTCATCAGATTAAATCCCTTGA
>NZ_JBNKYN010000021.1:0-60541 GCF_050300915.1 Amphritea sp. | reverse complement strand
GCAGAAAGGGATAACGCATGAAAAAAAGCAAAAAAATGGAAAGATTATTCACCAGTGGGCTGCCAGAAAACTACCTGCAGTCGAAATTGAATCGGCTATGCCGGTTCTGTCTGAAATAGCCCCTTTTATCGAATTCAGCACTTTAACCAGCTGGCAAGGAATCGATCGTTGGGCTTCTGACATGATTAAGCCAACATTCCAGGTAAGCAATGAAATTGCAGATGTTGTGCAGCGTATTGCAGATAGGAACTTAGAACGTAAAGACAAAATTTTTGCGGTGTATCAATACCTCCAGCAGAATGTACGCTATGTGTTTGCTCATGTCGACAGAGGAGGTTACCTGCCGCATAAGGCAAGCAAGGTTTTGTCCAGTCGTTATGGTGATTGCAAGGACCAGACAGTACTGGCGGTAACGATGCTACGTGAATTGGGTATAGAGGCGTATCCCAGCCTTATCTCTTCTAATAATACATTAGAGGCGAGTCCTGAAATTCCGGGTTTACCTTTTGATCACATGATTACTTATATCCCCGGTAAAAGCCGTTTAGACGATATTTGGTTTGATACTGCCGGAGAGCAGGTACTTTTCCCTGGGTATAGTTCGATGATAGAGGATCGTAACACTTTAGTTATCGATGGACGTGGTGGCCGTTTTTTGACAACACCAAAATATAAAGATGATGATAATGCTGCAGTTATAGATATTGTTTTTGACCCGATTCAAGATAAGAATGTTGCAGGTAACATCACATTTAGATACAGCGGCGGTATGGAAAATTATTACCGTTCGTGGTGGATCAATACGGATGACCGCAAGCTTGCTGTTGCTCAAATGATTAAAGAGCTTTATCCGATAATCGAACTTCAATCCGTTACAGCCAGTGACCTCCATGACCTTAAAAAACCATTCAGTTTTACTGCAAAGTTTATTGTTGAAGAGGATTGGTCAGGAAAAAGTAGCCTAAGTTACTCTGCAAGTACAACACAGCTGATCAGACTGTTTACTGGTCTTGGCCGGATAGTAAAGCCAGAAGAACGCCAGCATGAGTTTGTTATAGAAAAGACCACTAATTTAAAGCTTAATCTATTAGTTAAAGAGCCTGGAAGTGGGTTTAAACCTATATTGATTAATCCTGGTTTAAATCAGAATAATCAGTTTTTCAGGCTGGAACAGCATAGTAAAAAGTTAGGTAATGACTATGAGATAAGTATTAGCCTGCGTTTTAATAAAGGCCGCATCAGCAAAGATAATTATGCTGAATTTTATTCAGATGTGCAGCGATTGATAGCCGATAAACCCTGGCTGATTCTGTATGAAAGCAGTAGAAGTAATGTAGCCAAACAGAGGCTTGACGATAATCAATCTGTTGCTATGCCTGAATCTGCCGAGTCTTTACTGAACGCGATAAAACAGTCGCTTGATATAGGCGAGTATGCTGAGGCCCTAAATAAGGCAGAGAAGTATACTCAGCTTAAGCCTGATGCCGGGGAAGGTTACTATCTGCTGGGCTTAGCCCAAGGCTATATGGACAAGTTTGATGAAGCCGATTTTTCATTTAATAAAGCAAAACAGCTTGGCTACAACTTTTAACAGGTGGTTCTATGAGATATTTACTTTTGTTATGTGCAGTTATAGTTATGTATGGTTGCCAGGCAGTTCCCGTTGAACAGCAAAAAGCTATCGAGGCTATAAAGGAAAAACAGGTTACAAGCGATGATGCTGGGTTACACCTGGAGTTAGCTAAACGCTATATTGCAGTGGCTCAAGAAAATCAATCGGTAGAGTATATCGAAAAAGCAGTTTCTGAACTGGAGCAATTTTCTGAGAAGGTTCCGGATCATATTGGAGCAAAGCTAATTAGGTATAATTTGTATTTTTCATTGACAGAACAAGGTGATCTGTCTCGAGGGAAGAAACTGGATGCGCTTTTCAATGAACTGCCTGAAATTATTAAAGATAAGGTTCATCCGCCGAGTCTGGCTGCTGCATTTTACCAGATAAGATCTAGCGGATTTAGTAATAAAAGTGTTCTTCGAAAACTGCTGCATAAAAGCATAAAAGAGCAACCTAAGGATGGACGGGCATATATTATCCTGGCTGATTTGTATGCCGAAGATGGTCGCCAAGAGCTTGCTATTCCTTTGCTGGAAAGGGGGGTGGGCCTTAATCCAGAAGATGGATATTTACATATGGCTTTAGGTGATCTTCTGATAGAGAAACAGGAGGTTTCTTGTTTTTATGAGGTAGATAAACTTTATCAGAGAGCGCTGGCTGAATTGCGTACTGCATCTAAGTATATTCCTGATAATCCAAACCTTCATTATTCTCTTGGTCGAGTATACTCGCATCTTGGTAGACATGTTTTGTCGATTAATGAAATCAAAAAACTTGACTCATTAGTTAATAACGAATTTAGTATGAGAGAGCTGGCTGATACCTATTTTTATTCTGGAAACCTTGCCGAAGCTGGTTCAATTTATGACTTGATATTGTTTAATGAAAAGCCAGCACCCCTCACGTATAGAAACAGTGCAAGGTACTATCTGGCGCAGCAGGAATGGTCTAAATCTGCTGTCTTATGGGAGAAATTCTTTGCTCTGGAAAACAATATAAGCCTGTATGATAGACTGGCTTATAGCTATGTGGAAGAGCAACTGAGAGGTCGGTCATATGCATTGGACCGCTTTAAAACTTCAACTGCTTCATACTCTATGACCCCCTGGGAGCTGAAGTTGAGATCATATCGGCTTGGTGAGTTATCAAAGGCAGAGCTGAATGAAAATGCCAGCTCTAAATGTGACCTTACTGAAGCTAGCTTTCTCATGGGCACTGATGAATTTCTGATGGGGAATATTGATCAGGCTAAAAAATATTTTAATGAAGTCATAGGATATAACGCTTATGGATTTATTGAATATACAACGGCCAAAGTGTTCCTTGATGGGCTTTAACAGCAGCTATTACTGCAGGCTATGAAGACCTTAATGACCATCAGCAACTGTGGGCCTGTTTCGCTGAAGGGGAAAAGAGATCAGTAGCGCCATTTATATTAGATGGCACGTCATCATTTTAGTGTTGCGATGACGTTACTGGTGTCTTTATCCGGCTAAGCACAAGCTTGTGTTGATTGCGCCGAATAGCGTCAACAAAAAGCGCATCTCTTCTTGTTATTGGTAGTTCATTTTTACACTTTTCTTTCGCATCCGGTATTTTTCGATGGTAGATGATATGCTGCTGATTGCTATCATGGTTGATGGCAAGTTGAGTCGGGTGTACTCGCTTTAGCCGGATGGTATTTTTGTTCAGGCAGGGTTCGAAGGGTATGGGGCATAAAGTCCCTTTGGGTATTTCTGATGTAGGGGGGAGATCATGTCTGAAACCATTACTATTGTCGCGGCTGATGATCACTCAATGTTTCTTGAAGGGCTGCAAAGCTTGTTAAACCGATCAGCAGAGCTACAACTGCTTGGTACGGGACTATCTGGTGATCAGTTGATCCAGTTGATTGAGCAATATTCGCCGGATATTGCGTTGGTGGATTTGTCGATGCCGGGTGCGTCGATGGACGATATTTTTAAGTATGTCTCTGCTCATCGTCCGGCTACCCAACTGATCGCATTAACAATGCACCTCGAGGCCAATATGGCCCGGTCGCTGTTGGCCCTGGGCTTGTCCGGTTATGTGCTTAAAGAGAGCGCGTTTGATGAGCTGACGCTGGCGATAAAGCGGGTCGCTGAAGGTGACCAGTTTCTTTCACCCGCGATTGTTGAAGCATTGAATGAATTAAACTCTGAAGATGGGCAGGCGATCACCCTGACGGACAGGGAGCGCGAAGTGTTGGTGAATGCGTCACAAGGTGGGTCGAATAAAATGATTGCCCGACAGCTGGATATCTCCGAGCGTACAGTGCGCTTTCATATCTCAAACTCCTGCATCAAACTGAATGCGAATGGCAGGGCTAATGCAGTTGCGGTTGCCTTGAAACAGGGATATATCGACTGATCGTGCCTGCTTAATTGTCCGCGATAGGAAACTTAATATATACCTGACTGCCTTTACCCAGTTCACTGAATATATCTATTCTGCCATTCAATAGCGTGATTCTTTCCTGCAGGCTGATAAAACCGAAGCCACCATCCTCGCGGTAGCTGGCGGTATTGTTTATATCAAAACCCTTACCGTTATCCGCAATCGACAGCACGACATAGCCTTTCTGAGTTGAAAGCCTGACCTCTATCCGGGTCGACTCACCATGCTTAATAGAGTTCGTAATACATTCCTGCAGAATTCTGAAGATATGTATTTCGTTTTGCTTTGCGATTTTGGTATCTTTTGCGTCCAGTGTGATCGATATGCCGTAGACTTTGTTTAGACTGTCGCACTCGGATTGCAATGCCTTTATCAGACCGGCTTTATCTAGTACGACCGGGTGTAAGCCATTGATCATGCGACGAAGCTCCCGCACGGCCTGCTGGATTTCTGATTGGGTCAGTTGCAGGTGTTTATTCGCTTTTTCGGGCTCTTGTGCCAGATTGATCTGAAGCTTTGCTGAAGCGAGGTATTGGCCGATACCATCATGCAGCTCCCTGGCCATTGAGTGCCGGACATTTTCGGTAATACCGACAACGCGTGCGGATAACTTTTTAAAATCCAGGCGGATGTGGGTGAGTTGTTGAAAGTAGGCAAACAGCAGTGCATAGCGATAAATAATACTGCCGAACTGAATATTTCTGTGACCGAACAGTTCATCCGGTAGCCACTGGCTTCTGATTGAAACGACATAGATTATGATGCCGAAAAACTGAGCATAAGCGCCTATGCGTTTATAGAGCAAGCCTTTGAATGCGGCAATGATGGCATATAAGAAGAAGATCACCGCATGTATATTCCAGAAGTACCAGGCGATCTCTTTTAACAGAGGGGGTATACCGGGCAATAGCAAGGCAATCACTCCAAGTGCCCATGAAAAAGTCAGTATAGTTATGTAGCGACTATTCAGATCCCGGTATTGGCTCCAGAAATACATCGCGGTCGAATAGGGGAGTATTAGCATCGCGGTGATCATCGCAAAGTTTGTGCTGATCAGATCCATGGAATATACATAGTTGATGTCGTGAGCAGCCGCACCGACCAACAGAAAAAAACTGTTCACTACCAGCCATCTGAATTCCGGTACCGGGCCCAGTGCGGTTTTAATCAGCAGTATAATCAGCAACAGATCAACCAGTCCCAGCACTGCAAAAATACTATCAAGGGTTATTATCTGGAGTTCGGTCTTGTGTACCTCTTCCAGTAAACGGTCATAGTCACCGAGATAAACACCGCCTTTGGTAATCCCTGCACCACCTGGAAACATAGCCCCCCAGGCCTGGCCGAAACCGACATTGGTTTTTATCACCAGAACATTGTTTTTAGATTGCAGCAGATCGTCGGGAATTTTATACAGTCGGGGCAGGCTTTGGGGGTTTGTATGGAAAAAATCCCATGCACCGTAGGTTTCCCCAAGACCGCCGATTTTTATACCGTTGAGCCAGGTCTCATCAGCATGGCGTATGGTTTCAATCAGAATGGCCCGGTTGGCGATGTCGGGGTTAACAACATTAAAGTGGATCCGATACCAACCGATCACCGGCGTACCATGCCCCTGAAACAGTAGTTGAGGAACATTCACGCTCTCCCAGGCGTTATCATCCAGCTCTGCAGTGCTCCAGGCCGGGTTGTCCCCTTGCCGGAACTGCCAGCCTTCAGCTAAAGGCATTTTGTCAGTAGCCAGGCACTGAGCGCTGAGAACAAAAAGCATCATCAGGGTAAATATTGATCGGGTTGCTGTTTGTTGCATATATGCCTGTTATTAAACGTTTACCTTACTGTCAGACTCATACTCTTCTGTCGTAAATAACATGAGCATTAGCCGCTGCGGAACCCTCAACACTGTCACTGCTGATTAAGGTAGATAAATTAGACACCTCCTATGGGTCTTTGAGGTCTATTTAGCCGATGCACTCAGACACCCTGATTACATCTCTGGTCAGACCTCGCATTACTGATCAGTACAGCTGTAGCCAGAAAAAGCCCGCTTAAAATCTGACTTAAAAGCTAACTTAGCACTGCTGCAGAGTGATAGCTAACTGGCGTAAACGACAGGATGAAAAGTCAGCGTACCTGTCGTTCACGACAGTTATCAGCAGAGGAGGATGCGTTTAGGGTTCATGGATGTTGTTTCTAGCAGACAGCATTCGGATATTATGTTGATTAAGGAGAGTTTCTGATGAAACTGAACAATATTCATGCCCTGGCGTTTTCAGCAATCTGTGCTGTGTCCATTAGCCAGGTACAAGCCAGCACTATT
Source organism: Amphritea sp. (assembly GCF_050300915.1). Lineage (GTDB taxonomy): Bacteria > Pseudomonadota > Gammaproteobacteria > Pseudomonadales > Balneatricaceae > Amphritea. Next base: position 54,191 of record NZ_JBNKYN010000021.1, on the reverse strand, counting down.
TCAGTGACGGCTACGGCAGATAACGACTTTATCGTGGTACATACGCAAGGGAATAGCTTTACAGAGATTCTGCGCAGCAGTGACGGTGATCAATGGCGTAAACCTCAATCAGCAAAGTACGAGTTGAAAGGTGATAACGTAAAGGGCTGCTCCATCGATATTATCGCCTGGGATGATCACTCAGTAAAACAGGGTGTAGCTGCCAGTATCAGCGGTAATGGTGGGACGGTTTTATCGGGTTCGGCAGTTATGAAAGCATTCTCGACAAAGATTCCCAACCAGGTACAGTGGGCAAATGCTAACCCGCCATACCCTGCGACTGCATTGATCTCGCAAATATTGGGTTCGAAAATCGCTTCGCCTACCCAGAGCCATGGGCCTGTAAGCAGTACCTCACCCTGGGGAAATATTTCTGGCAATGGTCTACCAGCAAATGCCCAGTGGATCTGGGCTAAAACATCTTTATATAACACGCCGTATGCCAATAACTTTACGGTATATAGCACTCCCTGCGGAAATCTGATTAAACGTGAACCTCCGGTTGAACAGAAGAAAGGATTAACCTGGCGCAAAATCGGGTCAGACCCGGTGACCGCCACTCTGGATGTTGGTTGTGGCTATTCGAATGGCGCCAATGAGTGTAATCCACGTCAGGGTGATCAGCTCTGTACCACCAAGCGTCCTGTACTGTGTAAGCGTGAACTGCATGCACCGAAGCCCGCGTCAGTCACAGAGAGTAAGTATCATAAATGGGCCGGAAACGTTGTTCATACCACTCAGCCGGTTTCCCCTGCAAGCTATCCATTGAATACCCTAAGTGATGCGAACGCCTTTTGTGAGGCGGAGTTTGGTAAGGGGTGGGTGGTTGCTTCGCACCATGATGCACCGGGTAACGGCTGGTATTTTAAATCGTATGGTAATACTAACTCCGGACAGGGCGAACGCTTTTGGGTGAATATCAAGGATCAGCCTCACGGTACCTGCTGGAGCCAGTAACGAATCGGTTCTCACTGCAGCCTGGCATAAGTTACAACGTTTTTGATCGTTAACTTAAGCAAAGCAGTATTGTTATCTGCAAACAGGTGGATTTCACTGTCCGGGGCGCTATTCGCCCTGGGCGCTTTTTAAGCAGGCCCGATAGGCTATTCCAGCGCTATTTCCGTAGACGATATTAGCGCCAAAGAACTTTAACCTTAATGAATGTGATCCGGTGTGATGATGTCTGGCCGCCTTCTCTTGTGAGGCATCCATTGTGCATATCAAATACCACATATGCACTGCTATAAGCATTCGTTCAAGCAGGGTGCTTCACTTAGCCGCATGGGCTGTATTTATTACGCTTTTCTGACTGCGTTTGAGGTTGAGAGTGGTCACGAAATTGATTGCATAGTATAACAATTACCCATAACGGGTCAGTCTGCTCAAAGGCCTGTTCAACCGTTAATGATTAAACTGTGGGGTGGGTATGGCTGCGAGTGATCAGAAAACGCCGGCGAATAACTTTTTGATCTGTCGGAATCAGCAAGATAACTCATACTGCCTTTACCGGCTTAACCCCTCCGGACATGAGTTATTCACCCCCGTTATATCCGCCACGGCTCTCAGCTTTGACCACAGGTATAGGATGGCTCAGGTAGGGGGCTATCTGCTGCAGTGGAGCCCGCTTTCTGAACAGGGCGGAACGCCTGGCTATCATTATAACCTGTTAGCGTTAGACCCCAATTTACCCGACCCTTTGAATGCAGAAGCGTTGCAAAGTGGGTTCTGGAAAAAGAAAAAGTTTTGGGGTTATCGGGATTATTACAGCGATAACCCGGATGAGGCCCAGCATTTAAATCTCATTCCTATGGCGGGGTTTGTGTTAAGTCTGATTCCGGCCAAAGGGCGCGGGACTTATGAGCTTTGGAACTTTGATCCCAATCCTGACTGTCAAGGGCAGTCTGATCCAATCCCTTACCCTTATACCGGCCAGGGGGGCTTCCCGCTCATTACTCAGGGTCATACTCTGCTGCCAATTGGCAATTATGTATTGGACCGGCTGCCGGATCAGAAATATTTTCGACTCTGGAGCTTTGACCCTCAGGAGCATCCGCCGCTGGCTCTGCCGACTATTCAGGAGGGGTGTTGGGATAGCATCGATGCCGATCATCAACTGACGGTTGTGGGGCGTTATGTGCTTGATTGCAATGTCCGCGACGGGTCTTATCGGCTGTGGGAATTTAATCCTGAGCATTCAGATCCGCTGGTCGGGCCTGTTCGGGAAGGTAAGCTACCCGCTGGGATTCATCAGAATACGTTACTGACGGGGTATCAGACAGCGCTGCCTATTGATGGGGTGCGGGCCAATATTCCCGGTAGCATCGATTTTATGCGCACAAAAATTAAGCATGTGGTGTATTACATGCTGGAAAGTCGTTCCTTCGACAATGTTTGTGGCTGGTTATATGAGACCGGAGATCAGGGGTGTCACTATATCGGCTCTCAGGCCCCTTTTGATGGGGCGAGCTGCGATAATTTCAATGTCGATGGCGAGCAGAAGGTGTTTGTCAGTCAGTATAAAGCGGGCAAGCTCAGTGTGCAGTGGGACCTGATCGCTCTGGATCAGGACCCTTTTCATGATACCTCTGATAATCTGCAACAGATGTTTTCCGAGCCTCCCGGATACTGGGGGCGGGCTAAACCGGATATGGGTGGTTTTATCCTCAATAATGCCAACCCTCAGGTGATGGAAAGCTTCAGTCCGACGCAGTTGCCGGTGCTGAATGGTCTGGCACGTAATTTTGCGATTTCGGATCAATGGTTTTGTTCTATTCCTGGTGGCACCGATGTTAATCGCGCCTTTTCTGTCAGCGGTTCGGCTTTCAATAAGCTGGGAACCTGGGAAGGGGGCGATGCGTATAAATACTGGCCCTATACCGCGCATCGTCAGTCGATCTGGAAGACTCTCTGGAGTCAGGGTATCACCGACTGGAAGATCTATAATGCAGTGGACTGGGAGGGAGAGATCTTTACCTATCAGCTGTATCTGAAGGGACAGATTCCAACAGTCGATGCAGATCCGCAGCATTTTCTTGCAGGGCTGGATCAGTTTAAGCAGGACGCCCAGAGCGGTAAGCTGCCCGCTTTCAGCTATCTTGAGCCGGTCTGGATCGCTCCGACGGGGGCAACCTCATATCATCCGGGAGCTGATCTGGTACCCGCAGAGGTCGCACTTAACGAGATCTACCAGGCGGTAAAAAATGGCCCCGGATGGGCAGAGACGTTGCTGGTGATTACCTTTGATAAAAATAATGGTCTCTATGACCATGTGGCGCCGCCCTATGCCAGAAAGCCCTGGCCGAATGATCTGAATAACGGTTTTGCCTATGACCTGATGGGGCCAAGGGTGCCCACGATTATGGTGTCTCCCTGGATTCAGGCGCAAACGGTTATCCGTGCGGAGGGGGATGTCCCATTTGATGCAACCTCGTTTGCGGCCACTTTGCTGCACTGGTTTGGCGTGCCTAAACCGTTGTGGGGTCTGGGGGATCGTATTGATGTTGCGCCAACCTTTGAACAGGTTTTTCAGTTGGCAGAACCGCGAACCGATGCTCCTGTGCTAACACCGCCCTATGATAAGTCGTTTCCCGGCGGTAAGCATAAAACCGAGTAGGGTGGAGCTGTTTTGAGTCAGCGCCGGGGCGTGTCGTTTTGCGGCATAGCGTTGCGGGGCTTGCTCCCTGAACTCCTCTGAGAAAGAGGTACGGCTGGTGTCGTAACCTATTGATTTCGAGTCTCAACACTGTATTGTTAAGAGCTTGTAGCTGCAGCAGTAACACCTTGCAAACTGCTCCTTAATTGCTTCGCCCGAGAGTTCCAACGTGCGAAGGGGAACTGCTGACCTGTATAACTTTCCGTTGCACGGTGGTTGGTATAGATGTTTCGCTATTTTGGTTTCGGATCCAACATGAACATGACCTCGCTGCGAGCCAAGGGTGTTGAGCCTCTGGCCGCGAAGCGTGCGGTTTTACGTGGCTGGCGTTTGCGTTTTAATGTGCAACATTTCTTTCGCCATGAGGGAGGGGTTGGCAATATTGAACGCTCTGATAATCCCGACGATAGGGTACTGGGCGTGCTCTATGACTGCCCGGACGAAGCGCTTGCCTCACTGGATGCTATGGAAGCTTATGGTCATGGCTATGACCGGATCAGCCTTGACGTGGAGGTTGATGATGGGACTCAGATCAGTGCGTTTACTTATATCGGGATGCCTGAATTTATCAACAATGCCTGCCTGCCAACGCAACGCTACCTTAACCTGCTGGTTGACGGGGCCCGCTCTGCAGGTTTAGCGTCAGAGTTTGTATCTCAGTTGGCGGCTCATCCTGTGCATCAGCCCGATGATTACCCGCTGTTTAAACCGCCTGCGGGAAACTACCCCCGTTTCAATGCCATTTCACTGGCGAAGCAGCCGTTGTATACCGCGTTGCATGGGGCTGTTTTTGATATGTCAGCTGCAAGACCTCTGCATGACTACCTGAAGATTTTTTTTGGTGGAAGGGATATGACTCTGTATCACATAAAACGGCTTGATAGCAGTGATGGTAATGAGTCGCTTGAGGATATTTGTCGCGGTCATATCAATGACGCGCAGCAACACTACCTTAATTGCTATCTCAATGAATATGCCAGAGAGTATCGTTACGTGGGTCATTTTGATTACAACTTCGACGACAACACAGATTGAGGAAAAAAGTAATGGATCACTATCCTGAGGTTCTAGCTCATGGGGCTATTAAAGAGGTATTTCCCGATATCTTCTTTGTCAGCGGCGCGATGGAAACCGTTCTCCAGGGAATGGATTGGCAGTTTAGTCGAAATATGACCGTGGTGCGTGATGCTGACCGCTTAATTATTATTAACAGTGTACGTCTGAGTGATGCTGGGCTTGCTGAGCTTGAGCAACTGGGTCGTGTCACCGATGTAATCCGACTGGGTTGTTTACATGGTCGGGACGATCAGTTCTATGTCAGTCGTTACGGTGCTGAGTACTGGACGCTGCCTGGGGTTGATGAAGCCAATGGCCTGCAAGCGACACAAACGCTTACTGAGGAGGGGGTGCTACCCATTTCAGATGCCTCCCTGTTTCAATTTCGCACCACGCAGGTGCCTGAAGGGATACTGCGTATCGACCGCGCGGGCGGTATTCTGATTGCGTGTGATGCATTACAAAACTGGCTGGCACCGGATGAGTATTTTTCTGACGCTTCGCGGGAGCTGATGCAGACGATGGAATTTTTCACTCCGGCGAATCTCGGCCCGGTCTGGCTTCAGGTGGCGACACCCGCGGGAGACGATTTCGCACGCCTGAAAGGGCTATCTTTCAGGCATGCTCTGTGCGGTCATGGCGAACCTCTTTTAGAAACAGCACATGAAGATTATCTGGCCACCTTTAATCGCATGTTTGGTGTCTGAGAATTGGTTGGGCGATCTTACGTGCAGGAGGTTTTGCCGCAACTCCCAGGTTATCAGGTTGAGGCGATAATATCTCGCGCAGATGGACGGGTGGTTTATCGTGCCCGCTGTGCAGCAGATGGTGCTGTGGTAGCGATTGAAACCCTTGAAGCGGAGTTTCCTGACCGTCAGCAGGTGGCTGAAATTCGTCGTGAAGGAGAGATCGCCCAACGATTGATTGCGGTTGCCGGTGTACGTAAGGTGTTTGCCGTGATCTCCCATGGCAGTGGGAATCTGGCGCTGGTATGTGAACTGTTTGACAGTTCACTCAAAACTCATCTGGCTCTTAATGGCAACGGTGGGTTGCCTCTGGCCGAATTTCTTGAAATTGCGCTGAGTCTCGCGCACACCCTGGGTGGAGTTCATCGTCAGGATATTGTTCATAAAGCGTTGATGCCAGGAAATGTGCTGTTTAATCCGCTCAATGGGGCGATAGGACTGGCTGGTTTTGGTATCGCCTCAGAGCTGGATCAGGAACGTCAGGCGCTACATCTGTCGCGGTGTTTAGAGGGGCCGTTGCCCTATATCTCACCGGAACAGACCGGGCGCATGAATCGTGATCTGGATTACCGTTCTGATTATTACTCACTGGGTGTCCTGCTGTTTGAACTGCTGACCGGACAGCAACCCTTCCAGGCTGACAATGTACTGGAGTGGGTACACAGTCATATCAGCCGTGTCCCCCCTGCGCCCCACGAACTCGATTCTGAGGTGCCTGAGGCTGTATCAGCCATTATTCTGAAACTGTTATCTAAAAGTCCCGAGGGTCGTTATCAGAGTGCCGGGGGGCTGATTCATGATCTGACCTGTTGTGCAGACCGCCTGGCGGCGGGGCAGCCGATTGAACCCTTTGAGCTGGGGCAAAAAGAGACCGTTCAGAAATTTCTTGTGCCGCAAAAACTCTATGGCCGTGACGCTGAACTTGGACAACTGTTTGGCCTGTTTGAAACCGTTGTTGCAGGGGGGAATGTCTTTTGCCTGGTTAAGGGTTACTCCGGTGTGGGTAAATCATCACTGGTGAATGAGGTTGACCAACCGCTTGTGCGTGAGCGGGGCTTCTTCGTTCAGGGCAAGTTTGAACAGTTTCAACACGGCGAGGCGTATTCTGCGCTGGCCGCGACATTCCGTGGTCTGGTGCAGCAGATTCTTGCTCAACCCGAAGAGCAAATCGCTGGTTGGCGTGAACGCTTACTGGATGCGTTAACTTCGACTGCGGCTCTGGTGGTTAATTTAGTCCCCGAGCTGGCGCTGATTATCGGGCCACAGCCGGCTGTCGCTGAACTGCCGCCTGCCGAAGCGAGAAACCGTTTGCAGATGGTGCTGATCGCGTTTCTTCGCGTGTTTGCCTGTGATGGACACCCGGTGGTGCTGTTTCTCGATGATCTGCAGTGGAGCGATGTCCCGACATTAGAGCTGGTTCGCCGTCTGGTCACCTCCAGAGAGCTGAGTCATCTGCTGCTGATTGGAGCCTATCGGGATCATGAGGTTGGTGTAGGTCACCCTCTGCGTCTGTTGCTTGAGGATCTGAATGGTCGGGAGAATATCCATCAGCTTCAACTCGCTCAGCTGAATCGGGATTCGGTGCAGCGGATGGTGGCGGATGCCTTATGTCGTAGCACTGAAGAAATCCGGCCACTGAGTGATATGCTCTATGATAAGGCGCAGGGCAACCCCTTTTTTACCAATGAACTGTTGCGTCAGCTGCATAAAGAGGGTGCTATCGCCGCCGATCCCCTGAGTGGCCGTTGGAACTGGGATTTAGATGCGGCGCGCTGGTCAGGTGTCAGCAGCGATGTTGTCGAGTTTATGGTGGACAACCTGCGGCGCTTTACACCGCAGACGCAGCGGGTCCTGCAGTTAGCGGCCTGTATTGGCGGGACGTTCGATCTGCATACGCTGGCAGCTATCTATGAGGCCTCAATTGAGGTGACGGCCGCAGCATTGCTGCCAGCACTGAAACAGCACACGGTGCTGCCACTCAATAGCGATTATCGCCTGGTGGGTGATGCAGCGACTGAGGACGCTAAGCCGCTGGCGAGTGAGACTGATGAGTCACTGCTGAATCCAGCCTATCGCTTTCAGCATGACCGGGTGCAGCAGGCCGCTTACGCGTTGATTGATGATCAGTTGCTGCCTGCGGTGCACCTCTCTGTGGGACAGCTGATGTTGCAGCATGTTGGCAGTGTCGTCCCTGATGAGCGGCTGATCGACATTGTCGCGCATCTTAATAAGGGGCGGGGCCTGATAACCTGTGCTGAGGAACAGCACTATCTGGCGCAGCTTAATCTGCGTGCGGGAATACGTGCTAAACACTCTTCTGCCTATGAAGCGGCGCTCAGGTATCTTCAGATCAGTGCTGAACTGTTACCCAGTGATCCCTGGCAGAATACACCGGTGCTGATGTGCTCATTAGCCGAGGAAACTCAGCAGTGTGCCTATCTGACCGGGCGGGTGGATGAAGCGGATGAATGGATTGAGGTGCTGCTGGAGAATGCTCGATCCAATCTGCAGCGCAGCCACATCCTGGCGACCCGAACTCGCCAATATGCAACCCTTGGGCGGATGGAGGACTCCATTTTTTCTGCCATTCAGGGACTGACTATGCTTGGCGTGGAGTTTATTCAAAACCCCGGATTGGACGATATAGCGAGGGAGCGCAGCAGCGTTGCAGAGAATTTAGGTGGCCGGGAGATCGCCGGGCTGGTGAATGCTCAGCTGGTTGATGACCCTGCGATCCATTCGGCCATGAGGCTGTTTATGGAAACCTTTGCGGCAGCATTCCTGTCGGGTAGCGGTAACCTGTTCCCATACCTTGTTATGAAGGCCGTTAATCTCTCTCTGCGCCATGGAAACTGCCCCGAAACTGCTTTTGCTTACGCCGCCTACGGGATGTTGCTCTGTGGTGAGTATGATGAGCCGGAAGAGGGGTTTGAATATGCTAAAGCCGGTTTAGCGATCAATGAAACCCTGGATGATCTGAGTCTGCGGGCTCGGGTTATCTATGTCTATGCGATGTTTGTTTATCACTGGAGCATGCCCTGGTCTGGTCTGACTCCTCTGTTTCGCAAAGGAATTGAAGCGGGTTATCAGTCCGGTGATCTGCTCTATCTTGCCTACAGTGCTCAGGATTGTGTGATCTGGGACCCCTCTTTAGATCTGGAAACTGCCTGCCGGCTACACGCCGAGAATCTGGAGATCGTGCGCGAGTGTGCCTATCAGGATTCGCTGGATTCCGGCACCCTGTTCTTACAGTTGCAACGCAATTTGCTGGGGTTGACTGATGCGCCCTGTTCGTTAAGTGATGACCAGTTTGACGAAGCCCTGTGCCTTGAGGGGATGCGCCAGCGGCAGTTTATGACCGGGATAGCCAATTACCATATTTATAGTGCAGAGGTGTGCTTTCTGTACGGTGAATATGAGCGTGCTCTGGCGCACGTGCGGGCGCAGGATGAGCTGATAAAATCGGCTATGTCACTGCCTCAGCTGGTGCGTTTCTATATCACGTCGTTCCTGACACTGTCCACCCTGTATCCCGAGATGGATGCCGGACAGCAGAGGGAAACGCATGCCCGGCTGGTACGAGATCTGGCGCGCATGACCCGCTGGGCAAACAGCTGCGAAACTAACTTTCGCCATCTGCAGTACCTCATGGAGGCCGAGTTACTGCGGCTGAAGGGTGACCATGAAGGTGCACTCGATATGTATGATACGGCTATCGATGCAGCGCGTAACAGTGGTTTTCTAAGGGATGAAGCCACCGCCTGTGAACGTGCGGCGCGTCAGCTTTTGTCTGTTGGCCGACGTCGCTCATCTGAGGGGTATTTACGTGCGGCACATCGGATCTATGATCGTTGGGGTGCCCACCGTAAAGTCGCTTTGCTGGAACAGGAGTTTGTGGTCCTGCGTGAGTTGTCTTCTGGCACAGCCAGCGCATATGGCCGGGGCGGGACAGATGACCTGGATCTGGTGTCGGTGATGAAAGCATCCCGGGAGATCTCAGAAGAGATGATTCTCGCCCGGCTATTGAAAAAGACAATGTCAATTCTGTTGGAAAACGCAGGTGGGCAATGGGGGTGTCTGGTTGTTAAACGCGAAGACGGGCTGATTGTTGAGGCCATGACTCTTCCTGCAGGGAGAGTCGTAGCAAACACTCCTGGCCGCTCACTGGTACCCGATTCGCAGGGGGCGCCGATATTTCTGCCGGTGACGCTGATCACTGAAGTTCTCCGCAGCGGCGAAGCGGTGGTGCTTCAGAATGCGACCGCTGAAGGACCATTTCAGCAGGACCCCTATGTGCTTGAGGTCCGGCCAGCGTCGGTGCTCTGTGTGCCCATTTTACGTGAGCGCTTTGAGGCGGTGTTGTACATTGAGAATAACCTGGCCAGCGGTGTGTTCACCTCAGGGCGGGTCGAGGTTATTCGTCTTTTGGCTGCCCAGGCATCGGTGGCAATTGAGAACGCGCGTCTGTATGAACAGATACAGGATTACTCCCGTACCCTGGAGGAGAAAGTTATTGAACGAACCGCTTCGCTCGAACAGCTTAATTCTGAGCTGCAGGGGCTGGCGGACTGCGATGGCCTGACAGGGGTAGCTAACCGTCGTAAAGGTGATGCATATCTGCTTGAAGTATGGCGACGGATGCGGCGTGAAAAAAAACCACTGTCCGTTATCATGCTTGATGTTGATCACTTTAAGGCTTTTAACGATAGCTATGGTCACCAGGCGGGTGACGACTGTTTAATTGCGGTGGCGGCGAAGTTGCGTGAAACCTTGTATCGTCCGGCTGATCTGGTGGCCCGCTACGGCGGCGAAGAGTTTATGATTATTCTGCCTGATACAGATGCCGAAGGCGTGGCTAAGGTCGGGGAGACTGTACGGCGATCCGTGCAGGATATGGCAATTGAGCATGAGCACTCCTCAGCGGGTTCTGTGGTGACGGTGAGCTTAGGCACGGCGACTATCGTGCCTGAAGCATTGGATGGTACGGAGCTATTGCTGCGAGAAGCGGATATTGCCCTTTATCGTGCCAAGCGTATGGGGCGTAATCAGGTTCATGCTGCGCCTGAGTTATCTGCGCTAACTTAGCGCACTGTTGCTGTTTGGCATTAAGCCATAACCACTGATGCTTGTTGAGCGTGATAGTCTGAATAACGGATTGATCAAAATATTAGGAGCCATTGATGACAACAGCGACCTGGAAGGCCCAGCCACTGAGCGGTGCATGGAATACAGCGAATAACTGGAATCCTGCAACCGTACCTGTTGATATCGCTATGTTTGCCGTCTCTGCTCAAACGGCAATCAGTTTTATCGCTGACAACAGCGCTCAGGTGAACAGTATTGAGTTTGCGGCCGATGCCCCGGCCTTTACGTTTACCCTGGCAACATCCACCTCTCCGTCATTAACCCTTGCTGGACCGGGGGTGATTAATCAGTCACAAAAACAGCAGTCGTTTATCGTTGCTGCAACGAGTCAGGGTTATCAAAATCCGCAGCTCAGATTTGTTAATTCGGCCTCTGCGGGTGGGGCGGATATGTTCTATTGTGTAGGACCAGAGACGGAACAGGGCTACGGCGGTGGCGTCATCTGCTTTTGCAACAGTGCTACTGCGGGGGCGGCTTCATTCAAAGTCTGGACCGGTGCCGCTAAGCCACCGCAGCATAGTACGGTTGGCGGTGAGGTCAGTTTTTGTGATACATCCTCGGCCGGCAGTGGCCGCTTTACTGTGTATGGCAGCCTGGGGGCAGACGGAGATACTTTCGGCAATGTGGTGTTTCACAATGATGCGACAGCGGATAGCGCAACCTTCACCAATCTTGGTGGCACAGTAGCAGGCGGTGACGGTGGTAATACGCAGTTCTATGGTGATTCAAGCGCCGCTAACGGTCATTTCTATAACTGGGGAGGAAGTCACACCCAGGCGAACGGTGGCGATGTCGCATTTGATGCCACCGCAACCGGGGGGCAGGGATATTTTTATAACTACGCAGCCAGGGCCGCAGGGGCGTATGGCGGGGTAACCAGTTTTAATAATAATCCTCCTGATGTTGCCACATCGGGCGCGTCCGCAGGAGATGGGTCATACTTCAACTATGGTGCACGTGAGGGCGAACTGGGTGGGGGTGGTCATCTCGAATTCAGTGCAAAATACGGCTCACCAACCGCCGCCAGTGCCACCATTATCAACTATGGCAGTACGATTGAGAGTAAGTCGAGTGCCGGGCATACGATATTTTCTATTACTCTGCCAACGGCCTACTTTCCCAGCGCCGGGAATGCGACTATCTGGAATCACCCTGGGGCGAGCGCCGGGGGAGCAGCAGGGTTTACTGAATTTTCAGTTTACGGCAGCGGTTCTGCCAGTAACATGCCCACCGCTGGCGCGGCAACACTGTTAAACCTTGGTGCGTACACTGAGGGTGGGGTGGGCGGTTATACTGTCTTTTCAGGCATTGCCAGCGCCGCTAATGCTACCCTGATCGCCTATGGTGGCAGTAATGGCGGCAAGGGCGGGCGCATCGTCTTTTACGACGACGCCTGCGGTAGCCGTGCAAAGGTGCAGCTGTTTGGCAATGGTGAGCTGGATATTGCTGACCACTCTCAGGGGGTGACCATCGATACTCTCGAACTGACCGGTGGGATTATCACTGTTCAGTTAGGTCAGAAAACCACGGCGCTGACGGTATCTAACAAGCTATATATGCTCGCCGCTTATACTTCCTTCGAGTTCTATAGCCATGCGGAGGACGGCTTTGAGTTCAATACGGCTTACACCATTCTGATAGGCGCGGATCTTTCCGGTTTCTCTGAAGATCAGTTCAGGGGAAATAGTATCGAGGGGATAGCGCCTGCGTTTACCATTGAGGGAGATTGTCTGAAGGTTAGTTTTTTGCAGTCGTAGACGGCACAGGCGGTTCGACAAGGTTGTACTTGTGTGGCGAGAAAGTGTTGCTGGTACACGGCAGAACTCTTGCAGCTTTGTCAGCTATCCATTATAACTCTGAACCCGATAGTGCGTTTCATGGGTGTAGGGATATGCCAGCTGCCGTATGTTCAGGCACCACCAATAGTGAACAAGGATGTTTTCCAACTTCCCCGGCTCTCTTTAGCTGCGGCGTTGTTTTTATCACTAGCCTTGTTGTCACTGAGCGCTTTGCAAGCAGGCACAGTCATAGTCGTTTTCACCTTGTCTGTGCAGTTCGTAGGGCGCTATCACTGCTGGATTTCTGCACCGTCGTCAGACGACAGTTTGTAATAACCTGGTCAGATAATAGATTATTGTCAGAGACTAAGTGATAACGGTTGAAGGTCGTTATCTATATTAATTAACAAGGACGAACAGTCATAACAGGGAGACGTAAAATGTCTGATTCATCGCTTTATCCATCCAGTCCGGCCGATGTGCCAGAAAATCTCACCCGCGCAACGGCCAGTTATAAACGCCAGGCCTGGTTAGCGATGGCTGGGCTGATGGTATTTATGTTGTTTTATCTGGCGTTAGCCGCATGCTTTGGCTGGATCGCCTATAGCAACATTATGAAAATTCAGGCGGGCCATGCTGATCTGTTTGTTCTGTTGTTTGCCGCTATTGCCGCCTTGCTGACCCTGTTCATGATCAAGTCGTTATTCTCGGTGCGCAGGTCGGATCGTGTTGATGGTATTGAGGTCACGGCTGAAGATGAGCCGAAACTCTTCGATTTTTTGCATACCCTGGCCGATGAGATCGGTGCCCCCAGACCTCACCGGGTGTTTATCACCCCGGATGTGAATGCGGCGGTGTTTTACGATCTGTCACTGATAAATATGATCTTTCCCTCGAAGAAAAATCTGATTATCGGTTTAGGTCTGGTGAATGTGCTCAATCTGGGGGAGCTTAAGGCGGTGCTGGCGCATGAGTTTGGTCATTTTGCCCAGGGCTCGATGATGGTCGGGCGCTGGGTATATATCGCGCAGCAAATTATCGCTCATATGGTGTCTACCCGGGACTGGCTTGACTCTGCCGTCCGGTTTATCTCGCGTATCGATCTGCGTATAGCCTGGGTGGGATGGATTCTGGGTTTAGTGATATGGTCGATTCGTTCGCTCATGGATACACTGTTCCGACTGGTCATTATCGCTGAGCGAGCCTTGAGCAGGGAGATGGAGTTTAACGCCGATCTGGTTGCTGTCTCGGTGACCGGCAGTGATGCTCTGGTCAATGCATTGCATAAGTTACAGTCCGCTGATAATGCCTGGCAGACGACCCTGGGGGTCGCGAGCGTTGAGGCCGGTAAAGGAAAGTTTATTAACGATCTGTTCAGTGCCCAGAAAAAAGCGGTGAGTGTCATTGGTGAGGTTCTGAATGATGCGGATTATGGTGTTGTGCCGCAGCCGGATGGGGGGGATGTCAGTCAACACCGGGTGTTTTCTGAAGAGATGGCCCGGCCACCGCAAATGTGGTCGACACACCCGGCTAACAGAGACCGGGAAGACAACGCTAAACATGCTTATATCGCGGCAAAAATTGATCAGCGATCTTCCTGGCGGGTTTTTGCTGATCCGGTCGGGCTACGCCAGAAAGTCAGCCTGAACTTTTATAACGCAGAAAAAATTGCTGAAATGGAGCCGGTTGCGGCTGAAGATGCCGTCAGAGATCGCTTTAGCAAACGTACCTTTGCATCGAAATATCGCGGCACCTACCTGAGTCGCAGTCCGGTGCGTCATTTCGCCAGTGTCGATGAGATGCTGCAAGCAGCCGATTTGCAGGACTCAGCAGCTGAATCAATTGCATCACTCTACCCGGAATCCCTGGCGGAACAGCTGGAACTGGCGAGAAGTCTGGATCTGGAAAGTGATACCCTGAAGGGATTAGCGTCTGGAGAACTTAAACCTTCTGGCGGCGTTATCCGGCATCGGGGTAACGAACTTAAAAAGAACGAGATTCCAGTTGCACTGGAGCAGGTTCATTCAGAACGGCAAACGGTTGCAGAACGCTTAAAAATACATGATGCCCGCTGTCGTAACGCCCATCTGCAGGGCGCCAGAGAGTGTGGTCAGGGCTGGGAAAACTATTTGCTGGCCCTGATTCGATTGCTCCATTGTAGCGAACACCTGCATGCCAAAATTGAAAATGAGGTTGCGCTATTAGTTAACACCTGGGAGGTGATCACCGCTGACGGGAAAATTGGTTATTTTGAACAGCGACGCATGCTCAGAGTATGCAACGCTGTACAGGATGAGATGCGTCTGATTTCAAACGCTGCGGCACACATTGTTCTTCCAGACCCTATTGTTAAGGTAACTGGTTTCGAAAACTGGTCAGAAAGATTTCCTGAGTTTGATATCGCCGATGTTAACAAAAAGAACTGGGGCGAATGGTGTGAAGTGGCCTCGACGCTGATGAATAATCTGCTGTACACCTTAAGTGAAATCAAGTCAGCGACGCTGGAAGAGCTGGTCACGAGTGAAGAGAAAATTGCCCAACATCTGTTGGCGAATACCGTGCCTGACGTCGCGCCGGATGGGGGCAGTTGTCCGGCTGAATATCCCGTTTTATTGCCGGGAGACGAGCATGAGCTGCAACAAAAACTCGATCTGTGGAACCGCTTTCAGCTGGCTCATGGGCTGGTTCCTTCCACTCTGCGTTTTGTCATCGCTTTCGGCATCGTTGCGGGCACGCTTTATAGCGGCGTTGTTGGATTGTAAACCGTCATCAAAGGGGGGCCAGAAAACCATCGGGGAGGTTCTGGCTCCATAACCAATGCTCATCATTGAGTGGCTGTGGATATAGCGTTATTACTGCTGCCAACGCTGCCTGAAGGGGCGTTGTGGTTAGCCAGGTCAGGGGGCCCGGTATGCTCCCCAGTTTGAGCAAAAGCTGTGACAGCGCTCATGTAAATGGCTGCCCTGTTGTCTATACTAGTGTGACTAGCAAAAGCTCATTTGAGCTACGTAATTAGGACGGGTAGCCTTAAATGTCAGCGCTTGATAATAAACAACTATTAAACTTGATGCGCTATGCCCCCGTCGCTGTAGTTTTTGTGTTTGCCCTGGCCGTTAATCTCATCGCTATTCAGGACAATCGTGAGCAAGCCGCTCAGAGTATAGAAACCCTTCGTGAAGAACTCACCTTTCAACGTAAGGAATCGATTCGTTCTCAGGTTCATGAAGTGTATAGCCATCTGCTGGTTGAAAAATCCAAAGCTGAAAGTAACTTAAAAGACGCTGCTAAACAGCGTGTTTATGAAGCATATGGTATTGCGAATCATATCTATGCGCAAAATGTGGGTAAGTCTGAAGCTGAGATTAGCAAGATTATCATCGAAGCGTTGAGGTCCGTATGGATTTTTAATGGGCGAGGTTCTTTCTACATTATAGATAGTGAGGGAGAGACCATTATGAATGCTGCTAATACTCACTCAGAAGAGACCAATGATTGGGTGTTGCAGAGTGAAGAAGCTGATGTTATTCGAAACGCTTTGTTGATTAACCAGAACAATGGAGAAGGATTTCTAAGATGGACATTTAAAAAGCCAGGATCTCCCGACGATAAAGAGTTTGAGAAAATAGGTTATGCCAAAAAATTCGAGCATTTTGACTGGTCGATTATTATAGCGGATTATCTGCTCGACTATGAAGAAGATGTTAAAAACGAACTGTTAAAGTGGTTTTCTCAATATAAGTATGGGGAAAGTGGATACTTCTTTGTGCTGGATGAAAATGGTGTATTGTTAGCGCATCATATAAATGATTTTTTAGGTCTGGATTTCGTTTTAGGAGAAAAGGTTAATAGTGATCTTATAAAAGATATTAAGGATAAGATTAAGGACGGAGGCGGCGGTTATATCAGCTACTCAAAGCCACTTACGTTAAGTGGAATGGTAATCCTGGATCAGGTTGGTTATGTTAAAGAGGTTAGTGAATGGGGTTGGATTATTGGTACAGGATTTAGCTCTCAGGCCTTTGAAAAGAATTTAAGGCTAAAAGAGGAACAGCTTAATGAGTTGAACTACCACAACCTAATGCGTCTGGTTTATCTGACAATTGCCTCAATGGTATTGCTGACGCTGTCCTCTCTATATGTTGGAAATTTAATCGCCAGACGATTTGAAATGTTTCAAAGTAAAATAAATACCGACTTTGATGAGCTTAATAATACAAAAGATAAAATGGAATATATGGCGTTGCATGACGCTTTGACTGGGCTGCCTAACCGAATATTGATGTTGAAGGAGATTAAGGAGAATATTCACTTATTAAAGGGAGAAAATGAAAAATTAGCGGTTATGTTTGTTGATTTAGATAACTTTAAGAACATTAATGATCTATATGGTCACTACGTTGGCGATCTGCTGCTTATCGCCGTTAGTCAGCGGTTCAAAGCGTTGATGAGGGAGCGTGACAGCGTATCACGCTTTGGGGGGGATGAGTTCGTATTTTGTTTTCCGCAATTAAGGGATAAAAAGGCAGCGCAGGATAAAGCTGAAGAGGTGCGCAATGCCCTTAGCTTACCTATTGTCATTGAGGGACGAACACTAACCATCGCTTGCAGTATAGGGGTGTCAATCTGTCCCGATGATAGTCTTACAGCCGAAACGCTGATAAAAAATGCAGACACCGTATTATATAAATCGAAAGCTGATAAAAAGGGACAGTATCTTTTTTATAGTAATGTTATCAGTGTGCAGATTATGCGGAAAATGGAAGTTCAGCATGAATTAGCCGGTGCGCTTGAAAGAGGGGAGTTGTCGGTTCATTATCAGCCTCAAATGAGCATGCGTGAAGAGAAGCTGGTGAGTGTCGAAGCCCTGGCTCGTTGGTTTCATCCATCTTTAGGTAATGTTTTTCCAGACGAGTTTATTTCTGTAGCGGAAGAGTCAGGGATGATTCATGATCTGGATCTGTTTATTTTCAGAAGAGCATGTGAGGATATCTATGCACTTTCTTCTAATGGCGAAGACGCGCTTAAATTGTCTGTTAATATTTCCCCTGTTCAATTAACTGAGCCAGATTTTTTTCGTGATTTAGTCGATATCTGTACGAGTGTTGGTATTGCCCCTGAGCGGATTACTCTGGAGATCACTGAAAATGTTTTCATTCATGGTTTTGATATCGTGAAGCCATTATTTGCTAAGTTAAGACAGCAGGGGTTTGGGTTGTCATTAGATGATTTTGGTACAGGCTATTCCTCTCTTAGTTATATAAACAGCCTGCCGCTGACGGAGATAAAAATTGACCGTTCTTTTATTAATAAGTTTTTAGATTTTTATCAAAGTGACATGCTGGTACGAATGATAGTTGGCATTGGCCGTTTGTGTGGCCTGGTCGTCGTGGCTGAGGGGGTAGAAACGAAGTCTCAGCTCGATAAACTGCTAAACTATGATTGTGATCTGGTACAAGGGTATTACTTTGATCGTCCTTTAACGATAGAACAGCTGTCTGAAAAAATTGAACTTTGTAAAGAGTAAGCGATACCCGAATTGTGAATTCCATAGATCCATGCTAATTGCGGCGAGGGATATTTATGAAGATTTCGACAATGGCGCTAATAGTCTTTATGTTTTTGGCAGAGAACCTGATGGGCGCGCCCCGGGATATTCCGCTTTGGCGTCATATGGCCAGTGATGTTGAGATACAGGCATCTTTAGCGGCAATCAAGCGATTCAATGAAAGTCAGGATCAATGGAATATCGTGCCAGATTTTATTCCGGAAGCATCCTATACCTTATCGATACAGGCAGCAGCTCAGGCGGAACAGCTGCCTTGCATTATAGAAATTGATCAGCCTCTGGTACCTAATTTCGCCTGGAGTGGTTATATCAAACCTTTGGACGGCCTGCTCGATACTGATCTGTTGGCGTCAATCAACAGGTCAGGCAAAGGGATGTATCAGGGAAGAGTTTATTCGGTTGGTTCGTATGATGTTTCGTTAGCCCTGTTTACGCGAAAGTCGCTGATAAAAAAAATCGGGGCGCGTTATCCAACGATCGAACATCCCTGGAATAAAGATGAATTTATGTCATTTCTGGATGCGGTCAAAGCGACCGGTGAATATCAATATCCGTTTGATATGAGAGCCCAGGATACGACCGAATGGATACCTTACGCCTGGCTGCCTTTTATGATCTCCTGGGGGGCAGACCTGATTGATCGAAGCGACAACCAGACGGTAGAGGGCGTTTTAAACTCAAAAGAAGCCGTTCAGTTTGGTGAGTGGATTCAGTTTCTGGTGAATCAGAACTATATAGACGCTCATCCACAGGATGATAATGGCTTTATTAATGGAGATGTTGGCATTCAGTATGGTGGATCATGGGCTTTAAGTGCTTATTACAGTGCTTTTCAAGATGACCTGGCTGTACTTCCCGTGCCTGATTTTGGTCATGGCCCTGTCTCTGGCGGCGGAGCCTGGCATTGGGCAATGACAGAAACCTGTGAGTATTCCCAGAGTGTAAAAGAGCTGCTCACTTTTTTAATGTCAGCAGAAGAGCAGTCAGCTATATCTACGGTCATAGGTATCTTTCCCTCCGATGCAGAGGTTGCCGAACGCATAGATGTCTACTCTAAAAAAGGGCAGTGGCGAATGCTGTTTGATTTTTATAACCATTTTTCTATGTTACGGCCTGAGACGCCTGCCTATTCAGAGATTTCAGCCAGTTATAAAAAAGCCATGAACGACATCCTGAATGGCATGTCTCCACAGCTTGCACTGGATCTGGCCGTTGAAAATATACAGATTGCGTTTGAACGTCATGACAATTACCCGGCCCGTTAAAAGCAGAGAAGCCGGATTGCAGCTAAGAGAGGTGTTGCACAGGGTTGATCGGGAAAGGGGGCAGTGGCTGAAAGAAAAGCTACCTGCGCTCTTGCCGTTATAATGCCGGACTATCTGCCATCCATATTTTGCCCCTTTTGAACATCTGACCCGCTTTAAAACTTATTTTCGGCTTTCTTATTCCGGTCGTCGCTTTTAGTAGTGTGCAAGTCGTTTCCAGCCCCTTTTCATTTCGTCTGAAAAACTACACTGACCTTAATGATGAAAAGGTCTGATATGGGCCTTTTTACCTGCGGCCTGAACCTTTAGCGGGTGCCGTTAACTCTGATTCGGAAGGATGACTAGATGAACGCAGCTGATCTGCACAATGATGCCATCGTGATTGATGGTTTGATCTGCGCCAAATGGGAGCGCGCTCTGTTTGAAGATATGGCCAAAGGTGGCCTGACTGCGGCTAACTGCACCGTGGCATTCTGGGAAAACTTTGAAGGCACCGTGCGTAACATCGTTGAGATGAACGAGCTGATCGAAGCGAGCAGTGATCTGCTGGTCAAAGTGCGCACCACCGAAGATATCCGGCGGGCCAAGCGTGAAGGTAAGACCGGTGTGATGATGGGCTTTCAGAATGCCAACCCGTTTCAGGATCAGATCGGATACGTGAAAGTATTTAAAGATCTCGGCGTCGGCATTGTGCAGATGTGTTACAACACCCAGAACCTGGTGGGTACCGGTTGTTATGAGCGTGATGGTGGTTTGTCCGGTTTTGGTCGCGAGATCGTTGCCGAAATGAACAAGCATGGTCTGCTATGCGACCTGTCCCATGTCGGCCCGAACACCGCGAAAGAGGTGATCGACGAGTCTAAACAGCGTGTCTGTTACTCCCACTGTCTGCCATCCGGTTTGAAAGAACATCCCCGTAACCGTAGTGATGAAGAACTGAAATATATCGCTGATAAGGGCGGTTTTGTTGGCGTCACTATGTTTACCCCATTCCTCAAAGCGGGGGTGAATGCCACCATCGAGGACTATGTCGAAGCAATTCGTTACATCTATAACATCGTTGGTGAGGATGCCATTGGTATCGGTACCGACTTTACTCAGGGGCATGGCCACGATTTCTTTGAATATCTGACTCACGACAAGGGCTATGCCCGCCGTCTGACCCGTTTTGGCGAGATTATCAATCCTAAGGGTATTCGTACCGTGGGTGAGTTCCCGAATCTGACCGAAGCGTTGCTGAAGGATGGTTTCTCTGAAACCCAGGTGCGCAAGATTATGGGTGAGAACTGGATGACATTGTTGAAGGATGTCTGGGGTTCTTAACGCGACTGCGCCTGATGTCTTGTCTCATCGGCGCTCGTAACGCTTTACAACGTAAATAATATTTTTTAGTACAAAACATAAAGAATTTTGAGGTAGAGACGATGGGTGTACATGCGCCAGAAATGCCAATTTTAGTAGATGATGAAACCGGAGTATGGACGACTGATGCGCTGCCGATGCTGTATGTGCCGCGTCACTTCTTTGTCAATAACCATATGGGAATTGAGGAAGAGATCGGTGCTGAACGTTACGCCGATATTCTCTACAAGGCGGGTTATAAATCTGCACATTACTGGTGTGAGAAAGAAGCGGCTGAACATGGGATCTCCGGTAAAGATGTCTGGGATCACTATATGAAGCGTCTGTCTCAGCGTGGCTGGGGTTTCTTTATTACTGAAGAACTGGATATCGAAGCCGGTACCGCCAAAGTTCGCCTGGAAAACTCTGCCTTTGTTTACCAGTATGGCAAGGTGAATCGCAAAGTAGATTACATGTTTACTGGCTGGTTTGCCGGTGCGCTGGACCAGATTGCCGAAAGCCTTGGATACCCTGTGCGGACTAAAGCTGAGCAGACTCAGTGTGCTGCAGAGGAAGGCTGTGAAGTGGGCTACTTTGAAGTAACTCCACTGTAAAAACTTAAATAAAAAATTTAAAAATCGGCAGAGAGGATTGTTAAAAACGTAAAGATTTTAACAATCCCTCCCATTTAAAATGTATCGGGGTAGAGACTATGTCCCAGTTTGATGTTCTGTTTGAGCCACTTAAGATTAACAATCTGACTATTCGTAACCGCATTGTCAGTACGGCTCACGCCGAGGTGTATGCTACCGACGGCGGTATGACCACTGATCGCTATGTTAAATACTATGAGGAGAAGGCCAAAGGTGGCTGTGGCCTCTGTATTTGTGGTGGTTCCAGTGTGGTGTCCATCGACAGTCCTCAAAGCTGGTGGAGTTCTGTAAACCTGTCTACTGACCGGATTATTCCGCACTTCCAGAATCTGGCGGATGCGGTGCATAAACACGGCGGTAAGATCATGATTCAGATCACCCATATGGGACGTCGTTCCCGCTGGGATGGTGAGAACTGGCCAAACCTGATGTCTCCCTCCGGTATCCGTGAACCGGTTCACCGTGCCACCTGTAAAGTGATTGAAGAGGAAGAGATCTGGCGCGTTATCGGTGATTTTGCGCAGGCCGCCCGACGTGCTAAAGAGGGTGGTCTGGACGGTGTGGAGCTGTCAGCAGTGCACCAGCATCTGGTCGATCAGTTCTGGTCGCCGCGGGTAAACAAGCGTACCGATAAGTGGGGCGGTTCCTTCGAAAACCGTATGCGCTTCGGTATGGAAGTGCTGAAAGCGGTCCGTGCAGAAGTGGGTCGTGACTTTGTTGTCGGTATGCGTATTACCGGTGATGAGTTCCATCCTGATGGTCTGAACCATGAAGATATGAAGCAGATCGCCGCATATTATGATGCCACCGGTGAGCTGGATTTCTTTGGTGTCGTCGGTTCCGGTTGTGACACCCACAACACTCTGGCGAACGTTATTCCGAATATGAGCTATCCGCCAGAGCCGTTCCTGCACCTGGCGGCGGGCATTAAAGAGGTGGTTTCCGTTCCGGTTATCCACGCCCAGAACATTAAAGACCCGAACCAGGCAAAACGTATTATTGAAGCCGGTTATGTGGACTTTGTCGGTATGACCCGGGCACACATTGCTGACCCGCATATTATCGCCAAGATCAAAAATGATCAGGTGGATCAGATCCGTCAGTGCGTGGGCGCGAACTACTGTATCGACCGTCAGTATCAGGGTCTGGATGTACTCTGTATCCAGAACACCGCGACCTCCCGCGAGTATATGGGGTTGCCGCACATTATTGAAAAAACCACTGGGCAGATCCGCAAGGTGGTTGTTATCGGTGGTGGCCCTGGTGGTCTGGAAGCCGCACGTGTGGCTGCAGAGCGCGGCCATAATGTAGTACTGATCGAGAAAGAGGAAGAGCTGGGTGGGCAGATCACCCTGGCTTCTAAAGCGCCACAACGTGATCAGATCGCCGGTATTACCCGTTGGCTGGCGATGGAATTAGAACGTCTGGGTGTTGATATCCGTCTGGGTACCGCAGCCGATGAAGCCCTGGTTCGCGAACTCAAGCCGGATGTTTGTGTGATCGCTACCGGTGGTCGTCCGTTTATTGATCAGAACCCTGAATGGGGTGCGGCGGAAGGTCTGGTTATCTCTAGCTGGGATATTCTCAGCGGCAAAGTTGAGCCGGGCAAAAACGTGCTGATCTATGACACTATCTGTGAGTTCTCTGGTCTTTCGGCAGCGGATTATCTGTCAGCGAAAGGCTCGCTGGTAGAGATCGTTACCGACGATATCAAGCCCGGTGTAGGCATTGGTGGTACCACTTTCCCAACCTATTACCGCTCTCTCTATGAGAAAGAGGTGATCATGACCTCTGACTTCCTGCTGGAGAAGGTCTATCGCGAAGGCGACAGCTTAGTGGCGGTGCTGGAAAACGAATACACCGGCCAGCGTGAAGAACGGGTGGTTGATCAGGTTGTCGTAGAAAACGGCACCCGCCCTAATGAGGAGCTATATTACGCTCTGAAAGGTGAGTCACGTAACAACGGTCAGATTGACAACGAAGCGCTGTTTGATATCAAACCACAACCGGTGCTGAGTGAATCCGGTGATGGCATGATTCTGTGGCGTCTGGGTGACTGTGTGTCGCAGCGTAATGTTCATGCCGCGATGTATGATGCCCTGAGATTGTGTAAGGACTTGTAATTTGTCTGAGCTATTGCGCTTGTAATAGCTGTGTTAAAAGCTGGCAGTTGATGCACCATAGCACTTATGTTCCGCTCAACCGCCAGCTTTTACAGGCGCCTTCGGGCCAGTTGAAGATTGCTGTCTTCGCTGCGCACCGGCCGCCTTGCTATTACTACGCTTTTAATGCTCATTAACGTTACTGTTTCCGTTAGTTAACAACGGGTATGTCAGATTATGAGAGTAGTTATTGCTCTCCACCTGAGTTACGAGGGTGAAGTATGAGTTTCGAATGGTTAAATCCTATACTGATCGCTGCTGCGTTGATTCTGGCAGCCATCGGTGCTGTACGCCGGGTGAATCTGTGGCGCGCTGGTAAACCGGATCAGGTTAATCTGATCGCTGGTCTCATGGCGATGCCCGGACGTTATCTGCATGATCTGCACGATATTGTCGAGCGTGACAAATATATGTCCAGAACCCATGCGGCAACCGGTGGCGGTTTTGTGTTATCTGCGCTGCTGATTATTCTGGTGCATCTGTTTGGCATCAGTAGTCAGATTCTGGCCTGGGCGCTGTTAGCAGCATTGGCGCTGATGTTTGTCGGTGCGTTGTTTGTCTTTAAGCGTCGTTTGAATCCTCCAAGCCGTATCTCTAAAGGTCCGTGGATGCGTCTGCCGAAGAGTCTGCTGGCGTTTGCCGGCGCCTTCTTTGTGCTGACACTGCCTGCTGCTGGCGTGCTGCCAGAGGGCACCGGCGGTGTGCTGTTGACCGTGGTACTGACGGCGCTGATTATCTGGGGTATGGGCGAGCTGTTCTTCGGCATGACCTGGGGCGGACCGATGAAGCACGCCTTTGCTGGCGCGCTGCATCTGGCGTTTCATCGCCGTCAGGAACGCTTTGGTGGCGGTCGTTCGACCGGTCTGAAGCCGGTTGATCTGTCGCTGGCTAAAGAGATTGGTGGTGTGCTGGGTGTGGCGAAACCGACTGATTTCAAATGGAATCAGCTGCTGGGGTTCGATGCCTGTGTTCAGTGTGGTAAATGTGAAGCGATGTGCCCTGCCTTTGCGGCGGGTCAGCCTTTGAATCCAAAGAAACTGATTCAGGATATGGTGGTGGGTCTGGCGGGTGGCACCGATGCCAACTACGCCGGTAGTCCTTATCCGGGTAAAGCGGTTGGCAATGCTAAGGGCGGTCCGGATCATATTATTACCGATGGTTTGATCGATCCTGAAACCCTCTGGTCCTGTACTACCTGTCGCGCCTGCGTTGAAGAGTGCCCGATGATGATTGAGCATGTGGATGCTATCGTTGATATGCGCCGCTACCTGACCATGGAAAAGGGTAAGACACCGAACAAGGGGGCAGAGGTGCTGGATAATATTATCGCCACCGATAACCCTAACGGTTATGCACCGGCCAGTCGTACTAACTGGGCAGCGGATCAGAACCTGCCACTGATGCGTGACGTGAAACAGGCAGAGGTGTTGTTCTGGGTCTCTGATGGTGCATTCGATATGCGCAGCCAGCGTATTCTGCGCGCTTTCGTCAAACTGCTGAAAGCGGCCAATGTCGACTTTGCGGTATTGGGCGATGAAGAACTCGACAGCGGTGATGTTGCCCGTCGTCTGGGGGATGACGCGACGTTCCAGAGTCTGGCGAGACGCAATCTGGCAGTGCTGTCACAGTATAAGTTCAGTAAGATCGTCACTACCGATCCCCATGCTTATCACTGTCTGCGCAATGAATACAACGACTTTGGTTCTGATGCGCTGAACGGCGTTGACGTGTTGCATCACACTACTTTCCTGAATCAGCTGGTGCAGCTGGGTAGTCTGAAGCTGAATAACTTCAGTGGCGCAAAAGTCACCTATCATGATCCCTGTTATCTGGGGCGTTATAACGGTGAGTATGAAGCGCCCCGTGAGTTGCTGCGCTCCATGGGTATCGAGATTGCAGAGATGGAGCGCTCCGGCTTCCGCTCCCGCTGCTGCGGTGGTGGTGGCGGTGCCCCGATCACTGATATTCCGGGCGAACGCCGTATTGCTGATATGCGCATGGAGGATGCCAGCAGTACCGGTGCTGAGCTGGTCGCCGTGGGTTGCCAGCAGTGTACGGCGATGCTTGAGGGGGTGGTTGAACCGCGTCCGCAAGTCAAAGATATCGCCGAGATTCTGGTTGATCAGCTCGTTGATCAGACCGCTGATTCGAGTGTAGGTCAATTGGCCCGGGAGGTGTACTGATGTCCGATCATAACTCAAACGATGTGTTGCGCCGTGATCCCCGGGCTGAGTGGATCGCCCGTAACCGTCTGCATCCACTGCATGGCACTGTCGCCAGCAGTGAGACTGCAGAGGTGCGTGGACCGAGCGGACTGTTGCGTAAAAACCCTCACAAGGTTGGCTTTATCGGACCCAACGGCATTAAGCGGATTGATCGTCTGAAAGGTAACGCCGCCGCAACCGGTAAAGGTCGTCGTAGTGGCGCGGCAAAAGATGTACAGCTGCCACTGCATAAAGTTGAAAATCCGGACTTTTATATCGTTGTGGTGCCGGATATGGTGGGTGGCCGTCTGACCGCTCATGATAAAGATGTTATTGGTCAGGCGCATAAGCTGATTAGCGGTGTTGAGGGTAATGGTGCTGTTCTGGCGGTCTGCTTTGGCCAGAGTAAAGAGGAACATTTCGATACCGCCGGTGTCGATCGTCTGCTGTTGCTTGATGATGAGAGCTATGAAGGTTACTGCCCGGAGCAGCGATTAGAGGCACTGGTACAGGTCGAATCTGCTTATAAGCCGCAGTTCTGGTTATTCCCAGACAGTGTCAATGGTGGTTCCGATCTGGGGTCCCGTCTGGCTGCCCGGCTTGGCGAGCGTCCAGCGGTGCAGGTATGGCAGGCAGACAATCAGACGGTTATCTGTCGTGGTGCCGGTGGAACAATGGATATCACCCGCAACACGCCTCGCCTGTTGATGCTGGCAGAGGAGTGCGCTGATCCTGTCGATGAAACCCGTCATGAAGTACTGCCGGTGGAGCTGGATGCGGTACCGGTGGTGATCGCTCAGTTGAAAGATCAGGGTCAGGTTGCGGTTGATCCCAATGCGATTTCGCTGGCTGAGGCGGAGTTTATTCTCTCTGCGGGTAACGGTATCCATAACTGGGATCAGTTCCACTCTGCTGCTTCGGTTTTGGGGGCTACTGAGGGGGCTAGCCGGGTGGCAGTCGATGATGGCTTTATGCCACGCTTCCGTCAGGTGGGTGCTACCGGTACCTGGGTGACCGCACGGGTTTATCTGGCCGTGGGAATCTCTGGTGCGATTCAGCATATGCAGGGTATTGGTCAGTGTGACAAGGTGATCGCGATCAACACTGATGCGGGTTGCGACATGGTTAAGCGTGCCGCGCTCAGTGTTATTGGTGATAGCGAAGCAATACTGGGTGAACTGATAAAGCTGGCAGAGGATTTTCGTGCCCAGCAATCTGCCGGAGGTGATCGGGATGCAGCCTAATCAATTCAAAGTAGACGCGGCCAACAAACTGAAAATAGTTGCGCTGGTGTCGGTGGGTAAACATCCTCAGTCTGGCCGGGTGCGCCGGTCCGATCAGGATAGTCGCGCTGTCGAACTGGGTCTTAAGCTGACTGGTGATAACCGCTCAGGCGACAGCCTGACGGTACTGCATGCGGGGGATCCTGGCGAGCAGAGTCTGCGAAGCTATGCGGGAATGGGGTTAAAATCGGTGCGGGTGTTGCAACTGGACCCGGCCGCCGATGCCGTTTTGCCGTTAGGTCAGCACCTGCAGCAGTGCGGTGCAGATATTGTACTGACCGGCGTGCGGGCCGAGAGTGGCGAGTCTTCCGGGATGGTGCCCTATCAGCTGGCGGAAAAACTGGGTTGGCCGATAGTGCCACGGGTGGCTGATATCGTTTCTGTTGAAGGGGGTGTTGCTGAGGTATTACAGGCACTACCCCGGGGTCAGAGACGCTCTGTTATGGTGATGTTGCCTTTTATCGCCAGTGTTGATTCTGCAGCGCCTGAGGCCCGGCAAAGCGCCTTCGGTCCTGCCAGTCGTGCGCTGATGGATATTGAAGTTGTCAGCTCCTCTGTCGATACGACGCGTCAGTCCTGGGATGAGGCGGCGGCCCGTAAACGGCCTAAGCGTCTGAAAGTTGTTAAAGCGAAAACTGCTGCGGAGCGCTTTAAAGCTGCTACTGCAAAATCTCAGGGAGAGGGTGGTAAAGTGATGAAGAATGAGTCTGCTGCTGAACAGGCGCAGGCGATCTTCGATCTGCTGAAAGAGGAGGGGGTGCTGCGCTGAGTTTTGCTCGGCCGGGTCAGAATGCTGTTTTTTTAAAATGACGATAGTTGGTAACAATGCTGCAAATTGTCGTTAATTGTAAATAAAGTGCCGCTTAATGTAGGTATCGTGTTGTTTTTGTTCTGTACTATTGATCCTGCTTCTTGCACTTTGTTTCTATCAGAAACAGCCTGACCCGAAAACTGAATCTCTAATCCGATTCACCAGGCAAACGTTGACCACTCCAGAGTTCACGGCTTCGGAGTGGTTTTTTTTGGCCTTGGCCAGTTTTGGCTGCGTTAGCTGTTTACCCCCTGTTTTGTTAGACTAAAACCGATTTAGCTGCAACAGGGTTTAATCTGGCATGCGATATCCGGGCTTTGAATGCTCGTCTTAAGATGGATTATATATGTGCCAAAACGGCCGTTATGATCTCCTTTTTATATCTGCTTTGTTGTTTTTATTCTCTTTTCTGCATTAGAAGCTGTCTGTCGAGAACGGTCATTTTGTGATTTTTTCTGTCGTTATAAGTCAGCTGTTGGCCTCTCTTTGGCCGTAGAATCGAAGCGACCTGTTTAATAATTAAACGGAAGTCGTTGCTGGCTACAGCAGTTAAAAGTTGATGACAGGAACTGTCAGAAAAGTTTGCATATCTTATTACCATTGGCTCTGGCGATTCTTTGGTGATCTGCGCGAACTCCTGATAGCTATATAAAAAGAAACTGGAGTAGTTCTATGAATGAAGAAGTTCACTACCGCCCTAAATCAGAGGAATATACCTCCGACTACAAAGCAGGGCAGGACAATGTTCAGGTACTGGGAATGGATATCCATAACCCCGTTTTTACCACCAGTGCATTGGCCATTCTGGCTTTTATCACGCTGACACTGATCTTTCCTGCAGACGCTAAGGTGATGCTGGAAGGTGCGCGTACCTGGTCGATTGAGACCTTCGACTGGTTGTTCATGATTGCGGGCAACGTGTTTGTATTGTTCTGCTTGTTACTGATCGTACTTCCGGTGGGTAAGGTACGCCTGGGCGGAGCTGAGGCAAAACCTGATTTTAGTCGCATGTCATGGTTTTCAATGCTGTTTGCTGCGGGTATGGGTATTGGACTGATGTTCTGGAGTGTCGCAGAACCTGTAGCCTATTACACCGACTGGTGGGGGACGCCTCTGAACGCTGAAGCCCGGACGCCTGCTGGCGAAGTGGCGGCAATGGGCGCGACCATGTTCCACTGGGGATTACATCCGTGGGCTATTTACGGTGTGGTAGCGCTGGCGCTGGGATTCTTTACCTATAACAAAGGTCTGCCGCTGACGGTTCGTTCAGCTTTCTATCCGTTGCTGGGCGAGCGGGTATGGGGGCCGATTGGTCATGTGATTGATATTGTCGCGGTTCTGGCGACCATCTTCGGTCTGGCAACGTCGCTTGGTCTGGGTGCCTCGCAGGCAGCCAGCGGACTGAACTTCCTGTTTGGTGTGGACAACACTATCTCTACTCAGATCGCGGTTATTGTCGTTGTGTCTGCAATTGCGATTTTCTCCGTTGTGCGGGGGCTTGATGGCGGTGTGAAACTGTTGAGTAATATCAATATGGGTATCGCTGCGCTGTTGCTGCTGTTTGTGATTCTGGTCGGGTCGGTTTCAGGGTTCTTTAGTAATTTGCTGCTGACCGTTACCAGTTATGCCAGTGAAATTCTGCCGTTGAGTAACTGGATTGGCCGTGAAGATGAAAAATTTTACAGCGGCTGGACCGTATTCTACTGGGCCTGGTGGGTTTCCTGGTCGCCTTTCGTTGGTATGTTTATCGCCCGGGTATCAAAGGGTCGTACCGTGCGTGAGTTTATGATCGCCGTTTTGCTGATTCCAACTCTGGTTTCTGCCGTCTGGATGGCTGCATTTGGTGCCCAGGCACTGGATCAGATCCAGAGTGGTACTGGTGCGCTGGCGAATGGTCTCGGCGATGTTTCGTTGGCAATGTTCCAGATGCTGGAGAATCTGCCATTGGCAGAGGTTTCTTCTGCTTTTGCGATTGTCCTGGTACTGGTCTTTTTCATCACCTCATCAGATTCCGGTTCGCTGGTAATCGATTCGATTACAGCGGGAGGTAAGGTTGATGCCCCAGTGCCTCAGCGTATCTTCTGGGCTGTGTTACAAGGGCTTATCGCGGGTGTACTGCTGTATGGTGGCGGGGCTGAAGCACTTAAAGCGCTGCAGGCAGGAGCGATTACTACCGGTTTACCATTTACGGTTATCCTGTTGCTGATGTGTGTCAGTATCTACAAGGGACTGAAGACCGAGGTATAAGCCAGTCTGATAGCTTTGGTTTAGGAAAAAAGCTGGCCTGGTGCCAGCTTTTTCTGTTTGAATACCGCGAGAATATGCAGACCGGGGGAGAACTGCACTATGATGATCACCGACCTGATAGATCAGGATGATTACTTTAATATTATCCTGGGGGCTGGCGTGCCGTTGGCGCCGGATTGTTCGCCTGAGCAGTGCAGTCGGGCCCTGCTGGCGTGGTTGCCACTGCAGGACGCCCAGACTCGCGCCGGGTGTGTGCAGTTGCTGGCTGAGCTGCAAAAGCAAACGCCGATCATGTTGCCTGAGGTGCAAAGTGCGTTAGCACTGCTGCTCAATGATGAGTTATTCAGGGAATAACGTCTGGCACCGGGTATGTTGGATGCGGAGTGTCTGATCTGATTCTGTATCAGTTGGGGTGCGGACGAATATAAAGAGATAAAAAAGGCCGGTCTCGTCAGAGACCGGCCTTTTGTTTATCGGTTTTGTTAAGTTTTTAGCGATTAGACGTATCAGTCTTTCTTCAGGTTTTTCTGTACGGTATCGCTGTACCATTCCATAAAGTTAACGATACCGAACTCAAAGGTTTCGGAGTAAGGCCCTGGCTGGTAACCAACAGAGTTGATGCCGCGCTGGTTCTCTTCACCCAGAATACGGTCCTGATCGTTGGTGGCATCCCACACCAGACGCAGGCGCTCCGGATCATAATCAACACCCTCAACGGCATCTTTGTGAACGAACCATTTGGTGGTCACAATGGATTCCTGAGCGGAGATCGGCAGCACCCGGAAGACGATAAAGTGATCGGACTGCATATGGTTCCAGGAGTTAGGCAGGTGCAGAATACGCATAGAACCCAGTTGTGGATTCTTGATTCGTCCCAGCATCTTTTTACAGCCGGTTTCGCCATCCAGGGTCATTACCTTGGTGCCTTTCTTCAGCGGCATGCGGACGATACGGTTGCGCAGGCCAGGGCCAAAGCTGCGGTGTTCATGGGGGATGCCCTCAGCGTCCCACTGATCAGCCTGCTCTTTGCAGTAATCTTTAAATTCCTGAGAAGCGCGAGGGTCATTTGTGTCATCCCACTCCAGCAGGGTGTTCAGCAGCTCTGGATGGTTGCCGACACAGTGGTAACACTCGCGGTTATTCTCAATCACCAGTTTCCAGTTGGCTTGTTCATACATGTTGGATTCCACCGCCAGCTTGGTGTTTTCAACATCGTAGGGTTCCATATACTCTTCCAGAGTGGTCAGGAACTGATCAAAATCACCTTCCGGTTCCTCTTTACCCAGACACACGAAGATGAAGCCGCCAGCGGTTTTGCAGAACGCTTTTTTCAGGCCGTGCTCTTTCAGTTCAAAGTTTTCGCCCATTTCTGAACCGGCAAACAGCAGGTTGCCTTTCAGGTCATAGGTCCACTGGTGATAAGGGCACACCAGGTTAGCAACCTTGCCGCGGTGCTCTGAACAGATACGTGAACCACGATGGCGACAGGTGTTGTGGAAGGCATTCACACTGCCATCCGCATCCCTAACAACCAGCACCGGATTTTGTGCCACCTCAACAGTAAAGTAATCACCCCGGGCAGGAATCTCGCTGGTCATGCCGACAAACAGCCACTCTTTCTGGAATACTTCCTCGACATCAACCCGGAACATCAGCGGGTCGTTATACAGCGGCTGAGGCAGAGAGTAGTTAGCCGGACGAGCCTCAAGCAGGCTGGACATCTCCTTGCGCGCGTCATGGATCGTCGAGCAGGTAGCATTTAATAGGTCGTTTTGGTTCATTTGTTCGATCTTCCTTTGGTGCACTGCTGTGCTATTTATACTAAATTCAGGAATAACCCTGAAATGAAAGGCGGTATTACGAGGTCAATCCTCCTCCAAGGTGTGTTTACAGGATTGACTATTAACGACAGGAATAAGTACATAAATCGACCTGTAATGCCCGTAGATATTGGGATGGTCGCAATAAGCAAATAAATGTCGTTAGTGGTTAATATTTGAAAATCAGCTGGGCGGACAATGCATACATTGAGTATGATTGATGGGCTGACGTTTGTATAACCCGGTATGGGACAAGCTTTTCAGCCTGATGAATGAACCGTTTTTAGCTGTGCACAGATGAGAGATACGCTATGACAAATACCATCCCTGCCACCGTTGGCTCCGAAAGCTTTATCCCGGTCAATACCCAGACCTGGGTCAATGGTCGTCACAATGTCCGTTGTGTCAAAGTGATCCATGAAACCTGGGATGTGTGCACCTTCTGTTTTATGTCTGAACAGCCCGTGATGTACTTTTTTAAACCGGGGCAGTTTGTCACGCTGGAGCTGGAGATTGAGGGGCAGCAGGTGATGCGTTCCTATACCATCTCAAGTTCGCCTTCGGTGCCTTACAGCTTTTCAATTACAGTGAAAAAAGACCCGAACGGACAGGTTTCCAGCTGGTTACATGAACATTTGAAGGAGGGTGATGAGCTTGCCGTTCACGGTCCGGTAGGGCTGTTTAACTGCATCGATTATCCTTCATCCAAAGTGTTACTGTTATCTGGTGGCGTAGGGATTACCCCGGTGATGTCGATGGCGCGCTGGTGGTTTGATACCAATGCGGACGTTGATATTGCTTTTGTACACAGTGCCCGCACGCCAAAAGATATTATCTTTGCACGTGAGCTTGACCATATGGCCTCCCGGATCAGTAACTTTGGTCTGCATCTGATCTGTGAAAAGATTGAGAATGGTCAGGCATGGCATGGCTATCGTGGCTATCTTGACCAGGCTAAGCTGGAGATGATTGCACCAGACTTCTTGGAACGTGAAGTGTTCTGCTGTGGCCCTGCGCCCTATATGAACGCTATCAAAAAATTGCTGCAGGCTAACGGCTTTGATATGAGTCGTTACCATGAGGAGTCTTTTGGCGCGACTCCTGTCGAGATTGAAGAGGAAGCGATTGAAAACGCTGAAATCGCTCAGGAAGAGGCTGATGCGCTGACCCAGGCAGATATGCTTCGGGTAGAGTTCTTGGGTAAAGGGCAGGGTAAGAGCATTCAGATCGCTCCCGGTGAGACACTTCATACCGCCGCCGCCAAGCTTGATCTGCTGATCCCGAAAGCCTGCGGTATGGGCATTTGCGGCACCTGTAAAGTGCTGGTTAAAACGGGTGAAACGGAGATGTCCCATAACGGTGGTATTACCGATGATGATGTTGCTGCAGGATATGTGCTGTCTTGCTGCAGTGTGCCGAAAACAGATGTTGTGATTGAATACTGACAGACTGTTCTGATGATTAAAAAAATCGCCTGCGGGCGATTTTTTCGCTTCAAACTATTATTGTGCAACACTTCGTTGTTAACTCAGCCCTAGCCGGATAAAACGATACGATGGAAGCAGAGCAGATAGAAATTGCAACCTTTCTGAAGCAGTACCCCCCTTTTAGTAGTCTGCCGGAAAAAGTGGTGGATGAGGTTGCCTGTGAGGTAGAGATCAGCTATTTCCGTGCCGATAGTGATGTTTTTACATTTGGTGATGAGATCAGTGATCTCTGTGTTATCCGCAGTGGTGCAGTGGAGATCTACCGTCGTAATGGTGACCTTTATAACCGGCTGAGTGAGGGGGAGTTGTTTGGTCAGCTGAGTCTGTTGATGAGTCAGAGGGTGAGACTTCCAGCCCGAACGATCGAAGACTCGCTGATTTACTTTATTCCAGAGCCGGTGTTCAGCTCTCTTTGTGAGCGGTTTGATTCCTTTGCTTACTTTGTCGAAGTGGATGATAACCGTCTGCATCAGGCGGTTTCCAGTAAGCAGGAAAGTAGTGATCTGATGGTCTCCAAAGTGACCGCGCTGATTGCCCGGCCCCCGGTCTGGTTAGATACAACAGCGACCGTTTGTCAGGCGGCGCAGAAGATGACCAAAGAGGGCGTTTCATCGTTGCTGATCATGCATAAAGAGGTGCCTGAAAAGCAGGGTGATGGGGATGAATCAAGCACGCAATCCCTTGCTGGCATTATTACTGACCGGGATCTGCGTACCCGGGTGGTCGCCCCGGGCCTTGATCTGAGTTCTCCCGTGACCGCTGTAATGACCGCAAACCCAGTTACTCTGGATGTCGATGCTTATGCGTTTGAAGCGATGCTGACAATGTTGCGCTTTAATCTGCATCATCTGCCTATTCTGCAAAAGGACCGCCCTGTTGGCGTGCTGGCGACGTCCGATATTGTCCGTTATGAGTCGCAAAGCAGTCTCTATATGGTCAGCAATATTATGCGCCAGCCCAATGTAGAAGAGCTGGCTAAGCTGCAGTCACAGATTAGCGCCTGCTTTGTGCGGATGGTTAGCGAAGACGCAAACTCTCATATGATAGGCAGTGCTATGTCTGTTATCGGGCGAACCTTTAAGCAGCGTTTGCTGGAGCTGGCTGAGGAACATCTGGGGCCTCCGCCACTGCCATACTGTTTTCTGGCGCTGGGCTCAATGGCCCGGGATGAGCAGTTAGTGGTGACCGATCAGGATAATGCACTGATTCTCGATAATAGTTATCAGCCACAACAGCACGGTGAGTATTTTGCACAGCTGGCAAAGTTTGTCAGTGACGGGCTGGATAGATGTGGTTACACCTATTGTGCAGGCAATATTATGGCCACAAACCCGCAGTGGCGAAAAACCCGGCGGCAGTGGGAAGCTACTTTCTCAGACTGGATTGAGAACCCTATGCCTGAGGCACTGTTGAACTGTTCAATATTCTTTGATCTGGATGGTGTCTGGGGGAAAACTGACTGGGCAGGACAGCTCAACGCCTTTATTGCCCGCAAGTCTCAGCGCTCGCCAAAATTTCTTGCCAGTCTGGCCCGTAATGCCCTGAATCGAACCCCGCCATTGGGCTTTTTTAAAAACTTTGTGATGGAGCAGGATGGGCAACATCGTAACTCAATCAATCTTAAACGCCGCGGCACTGCGCCACTGGCTGATCTGATTCGGGTACATGCGCTGGCGGTCGGTTCAAAAGTGCAAAACTCATTTGAACGTCTGGATGATGTGGAGAAAGCAAATATTTTGCCGCCCGGTAAAGCCGCAGATTTACGGGATGCACTGGAGTTTATCTCGATGGTAAGAATTCGCCATCAGGCTGCGGATCTGGAAGCAGGGCAGGAGCCTTCTAACAATGTTAAGCCGGAAATGCTGACCGATTTTGATCGGCGAAACCTTAAGGAAGCATTTCAGGTGCTGAGTAACAGCCAGCGATTTCTGCGGTTCCGTTATCCGTTCTCCGGCCGGTAGAGGTTGCTATGGCTGACAATATGGTAAGGTGGGCAGCGCAGTATGAGAAATTAGCTGTCCATGCACGTGATGAGCGTCTTCGACGATTTTATCAGCAGGGGTTGCCTGCAGAAGAGACACCGCTGACGGATGTCGCTTTCGTGGCGCTGGATTTTGAGACCACGGGGTTGGATGCCGAGCATGACGAGATTATCAGTATTGGTCTGGTTCCGTTTGACCTGAACCGGATCCGTTTGCGGGATAGTCGCTACTGGCTGCTTAAACCCCGCCGGGAGTTAACCGAAACCTCAGTACCTTTTCATGGAATTACCCATTCCCAGTTAAATGGTGCACCGGATCTTAATCAGATTCTGGATGAGGTACTGGATGAGATTGCCGGTAAGATTGTTGTGGTTCATTACCGCTATATTGAGCGGGAGTTTTTTGATGCGGCGGTTAAAAGACGGCTGGGAGAGGGGATCTGTTTTCCCGTCGTCGATACGATGGAGCAGGAAGCGATGCTGCACCGACATGGAGTCG
The DNA here is from genome assembly GCF_050300915.1 of Amphritea sp. GTDB lineage: Bacteria > Pseudomonadota > Gammaproteobacteria > Pseudomonadales > Balneatricaceae > Amphritea. The sequence goes on along the minus strand of NZ_JBNKYN010000021.1, from coordinate 18,456 downwards.
TTAGCAAAATTAAACGTCTGGCAGGCTTTAAGCCGGAATCCATCAGGCTGGGGGATAGCCGCTTGCGCTATAATCTGCCACATTATGGTCAGCACCATGCATTGACCGATGCCGTTGCGACCGCCGAGCTGTTGCAGGCACAGATCCGCCATCGTTATAGCGAAACAACCCCGATCAGTGACCTCTGGATCTGATCGTTTTTTGCTGGTCTGAAATAAAAAAACCACCGGGGTGACCGGTGGTTTTTTGTTGAGATAACCGCAGAACTGTTAAGCGGCTACTGAACCATGGGGGTCGATAACGAATTTCTTCGCTGCACCACCATCGAAGTCAGCATAGCCATCCGGTGCCTGATCCAGGGAGATCATCTGTACGTTGACCGCTTTAGCGATATCAACTTTGTCAAACAGAATAGCCTGCATCAGAGCGCGGTGGTATTTCATAACCGGGCACTGGCCGGTGTGGAAGGAGTGGGATTTCGCCCAGCCCAGACCAAAGCGCATGCTCAGGGCACCGTGTTGAGCGGCTTCATCGATTGCGCCCGGATCTTCCGTTACATAGAGACCTGGAATACCGATAGCACCCCCTGCGCGGGTCATCTGCATGGCGGAGTTAAGTACGGTTGCCGGAGCTTCTTTACCGTGGTTGCAACCACAGGCATGCGCTTCAAAGCCAACACAGTCAACGAATGCGTCCACTTCACGCTCACCCAGAATCGCTTCCAGCTTATCGGCCATCTCGCCTTCCTGACGAAGGTCGATGGTCTCACAACCGAAGCTGCGTGCTTGTGCCAGACGATCTTCGATCATATCGCCTACGATAACGCAGGCAGCCCCCAGCAATTGTGCTGATACCGCAGCCGCCAGTCCCACAGGGCCTGCACCGGCAATATACACGGTAGAACCAGGACCTACCCCGGCAGTCACGCAGCCGTGGAAGCCCGTTGGAAAGATATCTGACAGCAGGGTCAGGTCGCGGATCTTCTCCATCGCCTGATCGGAATCAGGGAATTTCAGCAGGTTGAAGTCAGCATAGGGAACCATGACATACTCGGCCTGACCGCCGACCCAGCCACCCATATCGACGTAACCATAAGCCGCGCCAGGACGGGCAGGGTTAACATTAAGACAGATACCGGTGTTGCCCTCTTTACAGTTGCGGCAGCGGCCACAGGCAATATTGAATGGGACTGACACGATATCGCCAGGTTTGAGAAATTCGACATCGCTACCGCATTCGATGATCTGTCCGGTGATCTCGTGACCCAGCACCAGACCCGCCTGGGCAGTGGTACGGCCCCGCACCATATGCTGGTCAGAACCGCAGATGTTGGTGGTCAGTACCCGCAGGATAACACCGTGATTGCACTTGCGTTTACCCAGTGACAGCTCTGGAAAGGCGATCGCCTCTACTGCGACTTCACCCGGCCCCTTATAGACAACACCACGGTTGGCATGATTGCTACACATGGTCACTACTCCTGTTATTTTATTATTGGAACACTTTGAATTGTGTGCGTTGGATACAATATATTAAAAATAGTTCTTTATGGTATTTAAAAAATGCTATTTTGTATCCAATATTGTGTTTTTCTGTTTTGACACCTGTGAACAGGTGTCTGACCATCATAGGCTGTCGTATCTGACCGCGACTGCCTGCTACCGCGCTGGAGTTGTTCAGAACCGACATGCTAAAGGCGGCTGCCCAATAAAAATGGGCTTTTTTCCGCCAGTTATGGCTTGCTTTGCCCCGATTTATAACTGATGTAAATCAATGAAGTGGGTTGAGAGTGTCGCTCATAGATAAACAATGTTTAGTCAAGGTCGTTTACAGATATTCTTCGTTTGATCTAAATCAAATAATATCTAGCCAGTGGTTGAGCAAAACGATAAGACTTCAGTGAAAAATACTTGAATAAAAACGACCATGCCGGCGAATGAATTAAGCGTTCTGTGTATTTCTTTCAGCCATTCTGTCCTAAAAAATAAGAAACTAACGTGAGTAGCACCGGTGCGACGTTGCTAGGCTCTTTGCATCTACTGCGTATTAAGCGTTAAAAAGGGGGCACTACTATGACCATATCTACAGCTTTAGATCCAATTAAGGATTACCAGAAAGTCACCCGCGTGGGTTTCTTATTGCTGAATAACTTCACTATGATTGCGCTGGCTTCGTCCATCGAGCCCCTGAGAATGGCAAATCAACTCTCGGGACATGAGTTATACAGCTGGCACATGGTCTCTGAAACCGGGGCTCCGGTGAGCGCCAGTGATGGCTTAAGTTTTACGCCCGATTTTTCAATCGCTGATATGCCCGAACTGGACCTGTTGATTGTCTGCGGTGGTGTCGATATTACCCGTAGCTTTACACAAAAGCAGGTTAGCTGGCTGCAGTTAATGAACCGCCGCGGAGTGACTCTGGGGGGGATCTGTACCGGCGCTTATCTGCTGGCCCATGCGGGGTTGCTGAATGGCTATGACTGCAGCACCCACTGGGAGTGTATGGCGTCCCTGCAGGAACATTACCCGAAAGTGAACTGCAATAATCGTCTGTTTACCATCGACAAAAACCGCATGACCTCATCCGGTGGTATCTCACCCATGGATATGTTCCTGCATATGGTGACTCTGCAGCACGGACCAAAACTATCGATGGCGGTGTCTGATATGTTTATCTGTGATCGCATTCGCAGTGAGTTTGACCAGCAGCGGGTGCCGCTGCGACAGCTGCATAACTGCGGTGATAGCAAGCCGAAACTGGTGGATGTGATTGAGCTGATGGAGAACAACCTGGAAGAACCGATCGGGCTTGATGAGCTGGCGGCATTTGTTGATGTTTCGCGCCGACAGTTGGAGCGGATGTTTCTTAAATACCTGAATTGTTCGCCATCGCGCTACTATCTGAAGCTGCGTCTTGACCGGGCTCGGCAGCTGTTGAAACAGTCCAGCATGGCGATTGTCGAGATATCCACCGCCTGCGGATTTGTCTCAACCCCCCATTTCAGTCGTTGTTATCGTAAACATATTGGTATCTCCCCCCGCGATGAGCGCAAAGGTGGATTACCGCTATCGCAACAGCAGAACGACATTACCGAATCACCCGAGGAAAACGGTTTCTTTGCCAGCATGAAACGCTCGGTCGCGGTGCTCAACTCGGCTCAGGCAGAACCCAGTTTTGGTTCCATCTCTATTTGACGACATAGCCCTGGCAGCCAGATTTCTGTCTGGCTGCTCTCCTTTTCCCGTTCTAACTGCTACGCCGCTGGCGCTTTGCGCTAGCTGCTAACAGCTAACTCCCTCATCTGACTGATTGCTCTTACCGATATCTGTCCGGCGCGTAGCTGAGAGGCGTGTTGAGGCGAGCCACCGGACTCTTTTTTTAGCTTTAGCCTCCCGTTTTAACGCTTTTGTCACCGTTTTGGCCCCGATTTTTGTATTTATCTTTTTTCACGGCTTTATGGTCGTTTTTTTACATCTGCATTTTTTCACTATTTTAGAAACGACACCTTATCTATCTGTTTGCGAAGTGCCGGTAAAATCAGTTTAAGTGAAACAGATTACCATAGTTTAAATAAGTGAATTATAAGTCTGAATTTATCTGTATATGCATCAATATGTTCTGTATTTTTTAATTAAACTAGGAATAATTTGTTGTATTAGCTGTCATTGACCATCGATCTTTATTACTGATATCTATGTGTTCCCGGGAAAAAAAACAGTGAATTCTGCTGTAGTGATGCAGTGGTTATATCAACGATAAGAACAGCGGTGAGTAAAAGAGATGAGCAAAATTGATACGCCGAAAAGAAAGTCAGTCTTTAGTAAGAGAGGCTTACTTTCATTCATGACCAGCCTGGTAGCGACCAGTGCCCTGATGGCTGGTTCAGCACAGGCAGTGACGCTGAAAATGGCGACCGATTCGGGAGCTAAGGGGTCTCCGGCAGGCAATACGCTGGAGCACTGGGCGGAGTTGATTGAGAAAAACTCTGGTGGTGATATCGACGTTAAAGTGTTCTATCAGAATGAGCTGGGCAGTCAGAATGAAGTATTCGATCTGCACGTTGCCGGTGATGTTGATGTGATGCTGAACTGGCCAATGACCTCATATGATAAGCGCATCGGTGTTATCTACACCCCTTATATGACGCTTTCCTGGGATGAAGCGCTCAAAGCTTATAGCCCTGGAGGCTGGGTTAATAACATGCTTGGCGGTATCTACTCAGATATCGGTCTGAAGTTCTTTGGTCCCTGGCCTGAAGGTTTCAACGGCGTCGCAACCCGGGGTAAATATGCCACGACTATTGCCGAAGCTGAAGGGCTTAAAGTACGTACCATGACCGTATTCCCAGCACCTCAGACAATGCAGGCACTGGGTTATCAGACTGCTGCCATCGACTGGGGCGAAGTCTACACCTCACTGCAGACCGGCGTTGTTGATGGTGAAGCGGGTAATGTTATTTATTGGGATTATGAGTACTTCCGTGATCTGCTCGACTACTACGTTCGCTCTAAGCACTTTTTCATGACCGGTGTTCTGAGTATGAACCAGGAGTCATTTGATGCACTGACTGAAGCTGAGCAGAAGGTTGTCGCTGATGCTGCCAATGAAGTGATGATGGATCAGTTTAAGGCGGCAAAAGAGCAGGACGAGCACTACGTTGCAGAAGCTGAGAAAGCGGGAATGAAATACTTCGAGCTGTCAGACGAGCAGATAAAAGAGTTTGCCCGTGCTGCCCGTGAGAAAGTATGGCCGTTGATGGATCAGGAGATCGGCTCTGAAATTATGGATACTATTCGGGCAAACGCGACTCCGTTATAACGCTTAAAGTCCCGGACGGCGGTGCAGAGATTGTTCCGCCGTTTTTGTTTTTCGAGGTAGTACCATGATTATGCGTTTTTTTATTGGATTAGACCAGAAGGTCGGTTGGATGCTCAATGCCGTAGCGCTGCTCAGCAGCCTTATGCTGGTGGGGCTGATGCTGTTTCTGGTTGTGGCCCGTTATATATTCGGCTGGTCGATTATTGGACTGCTGGAGCTGATCATGTTGTTCGGTATGTGGCTGTATATGGTGGGTGGCTTGATTGCCAGCCGTAAACGGGAGCATCTGGTAGTTGATTTCCTGCAGACCAGTATTCGTGATCGACAGATTCGTCGGCTGCATCAGTGCTTCATCTCATTGGTGACGCTGGTGATTACCTGCTTCTTCGTTTTCCTTGCTTACCGGATGCTCACCTGGGGATTGCGCAGACCCCAGCATACTCCTGGGTTGTCGATTCCTCTGTGGATACCGCAGAGTGCCATTATGTTCGCCAGTATTGGCTGTTCCCTTTATGCCCTCAGGGACTTTATTCAATGTTTGATCGGTTATCACCCTGAGCCGGTCATTATCGCCGAAGCAAACCAGCAGGATATTCGCTGATGGAAGGATTAATCGCAGTAGGAATCTTATTGTTCCTGATGATTGTTGGGGTGCCGGTCGCCTGGTCGTTTGCCGGCGTACTGGCGTATCTGGCATTCGCGTATGACGCTAACTTTAATACCCTGATGTTGCAGGGGTATCGTTCTATTGATTCAGTTATTCTGATTGCACTACCGCTATTTGTGCTCACTGGCTACCTGATGCAGAGTGGGGGGATAGCACTCAGGCTGGTGAACTTTATTGAAGTTCTGGTAGGTAAACGCAAAGGCGGAATGGGGGCTTCAATGGTCCTGGCGTCTGGTATTTTCGGCGCGATTGCCGGTACTGCCACCGCCGCTGTTGCATCGATTGGCACCATTATGATCGGCCCGCTGGAGAAGCGCGGTTACCCGCGAGGGTACTCCTCTGCGTTGCTGGGGATCTCCTCACTTCTTGGCATTTTGATCCCTCCGTCGATCACCATGATTCTGTTCGCGGTGGTAACAAGGCAGTCGGTAGCAGCCTGTTTTGCCGCCTCAATCGGGCCTGCTTTACTGCTGATCGCGGGTCTGATAATGGCGAACCGGTTTAGCGTTGGACGCCTGTTTCAGGAGGTCTCTGCCGGGGCTCAGGATGGTCTGGAAAAACTGCCGTCGAAAGGCGTTGCTGCATTTCAGGCACTGCCAGCACTCTCGCTGCCGGTGATTATTTTAGGCGGTATCTATGGCGGGATCTGTACGCCGACCGAAGCGGCCGCGATTGCTGCCTTCGTGGCTATCGTGATCGGTTTTTTTGTTTATCGTGATCTGACCATTAAGCGCTTAAGTGCGAGTGTGATTGCGGCAGCAGAAACGACCGGGACGGTGATTCTTATCCTGCTATTTAGTTTCATGATTGGCCGGATACTGGCATCTGAGCGAATTCCTCAGGAGCTGACCGAGGTGATTACCGGGTTGGTGAAAGATCCGCTGATGATTCTGATTGCGGTGAACATCTTCTTGATTATCGCCGGTATGATTATGGATGATGTCTCTGTGACGGTTGTAGTTGCTCCGCTGTTTATGCCGCTAATGGTGACCAGTGGTGTGGATCCGATACATTATGCCTCGATTGTTGCCTGCTCAGTGGTGATCGGAGCTAACAGTCCACCGGTTGCTCCCATTCTTTATATGGCCTGTCGTATTGGTCAGGTGCCAATTCATAAAGCGGTTATGCCGGCTATTGCATTGATGGCATTTGTCGGCCTGCCGGTGATGATTATCACCAGCTTAGTACCGCAGTTGTCGCTGTTTTTCCCCAAGATGTTGGGGTTGATGTAAAACCTGACAGCACTAACTGAGGCGACGGCTTGATTTCAAAGCCGTCGCTCGTGGTTCGCATCGCCCCTTAAACGCACTGCTCTGCCGCGCTCCCGCTCGCGATTCTTTTTACTCCCTCCGGTTCTTTCTATAAAATATTTCGCACACTTGGTAGTGTTCTGGTGCAGGCGATTATTCTAATAACGAAACAAGACGGCGGAAATCGGTGTGGAACAGATGGATGTGGGTGAGCGCTTAAAAGCGATTCGCAAGATGAAGGGGCTCTCTCAACGGGAGCTGGCTAAGCGGGTGGGTGTGACTAACAGTACTATCTCTATGATCGAGAAGAACGGGGTAAGTCCTTCGGTCAGCTCGCTCAAGAAGGTGTTATCGGGCATTCCCATCTCTATCGGTGATTTCTTTACCCTGGAGATCGAGGAGATCGAGCCGGAAAGTGTGGTCTATAAGGCCGAAGAGATGCCCGAGATCGGCTCTAATAATCTCAGCCTGAAGCTGATCGGTGCCCGTAATAAGGGGCGTTCTATGGATCTGTTGAAAGAGCGTTATGAGCCGGGTGCAGAAACCGGGCCGGAGATGTTACAGCACCCGGGGGAGGAGGGCGGAGTCGTTATCAGTGGTGAGATAGAGTTGACCGTTGGTTTTCAGGTGTATCACCTGAAAGCGGGGGACGGCTACTATTTCAACAGTAACCGGCCCCATCGCTTTCGTAATATCTCTGATGAAGTGTGCGAAATAATCAGCGCCAACCCCTCAGTTTAAGGCGTTTTTGAATCAGCCCTGTGCCTGAACTAAGTGTGTTAAGGGTTGGCCAAAGGTTTGTCGGCGGCAGGTGTTTCTGCTGCTATGGTATTCACAGGTGGTCTGTTGCCATCAAATTTAATCACCGGCTTTTGCAGAATCAGCGTATTCGGGTAGGTGATGATCTCCCCCTGACGACGGATGATGACATGAAACAGGGTAATCTCATCCACGACTCCACTGATATCTTCATCTTTTTCCACAATTTTTATATAGTCACCAACCCGGTAGGGAAAGCCGAAGAAAATTATCAGGCTGGCGGTGATATTGCTCAGAATTGACCACTGGGCAAACATCGCAACGCCAATCACTGCAAACACTGACGAGAGAAACACCGATAGCTGGGTGTAGTGGATTCCGAGTAGCAGCGCCAGTAGCGTAAAAAACAGCAGTGTCAGGGCGATATTGAGTGTTTTGGCGATGTATTTGATGCGGTACTGATCGGTGCCTTTGAGTTCACCCAGCCGGTTGATGTTCCGGTTGATAAAACGGAGTGCGATGGCATAGGTGATAATCAGCACTATAACGATAAGGTATTTCATCACGGTTTAGTCTCCGGGGTCTGAGCGGCGGTGGTGGCGATGGTGGAACTCAGTTCGTCCAGCTTGGTATGCAGACGCATTATCTGAAGCTCTAGTTTCAGGTTGATCTCATAGGTGGCATCCTGTTTGATACGGTCTTTTGCCGCCTGACGGTTCTGTGACATCATAATAATCGGTGCCTGAAATGCGGCGAGGCTTGATAGCCCGAGATTCAGCAGTATGTAAGGGTAGGGATCAAAAGGTTTATCTATCAGCAGGTAGCTGTTGGTGATAATCCAGACGACGATAAATAGAAAAAACAGGCAGATAAACCACCAGGAACCCCCAAAACGGGCGACCATATCTGCGATTTTCTGTCCGCTCGTCAGGCTGTCACTGTAGGCGGTGTTGACGTTTTCAGAAACCGTGGTGTGTTCGGCAATGCTGTTGATGACTTTCTGCTCGTTTTCGGCCAGCGAATTATAGCTCTGCCCCAGCAGCGCTTTCGCCAGGTTTTCAAAATAGCGTTTCATGGGATGTCCCGTGGTTACTGACGTTTTTCTGTCTTGTCGGGTTTTCATATCGCTATGCCGTGATATAGATCACAAGATTAGCGAGGCTCTGTGAAATGTGTCACCCTGTCGGCATATAGCTCCTATCCTTACATGGATAGTGAACGTTAGTTAACCTTTTTTAGAAAAACTTGAATGAAAAAAATGTACCTGAAAACTGTGTTGAGAAATGCTCGCTAAAGATGAAAAGACTGTCAATATTCAATTCACTCAGAAACCGCCTGTTTGGTTTGATTCTGTTGGTAATGCTACCCGGCATTGTTGTGGTTTTTTATCATGCAGCAGAGGAACGCGAGCATGTTATTGAATACAGGCGAGAGCACGCAGCGGCAATTATCGAGCATATTGTTGATTATCAGCAGAAGCTGGTTGAAGATACCCGCGTCTACCTTATTAAACTGGCTCAGCACAAGGTGTTGCAGACCCCTGAGAACCCCGCCTGCTCGGAATATTTAGCCGATGTTCTTAAATTAAGTTCCGTTTATGCCAATCTGGGTGTCCCCAAGACCGATGGCGAATTATTGTGCAATGCCTCGCCTTTAAAAGCGGCGATCAATGTGGCTGACAGAGGTTATTTTCAAAGAGCTATTCATAATCGCACATTCGCAATCAGTGAGTTTCAGAATGACCGAGCCGCCTCGTTAGAGAGCCTCAACTTTGCCTATCCGGTGGTTGCTGACAAGGGTAAGGTAGTGGGTGCTGTTGTCGCTGTTGTGTCTCTTGACTGGTGGAACGCTCAGCTGGCTAAAGTAAAGCTGCCGGATAACGCCGTAGCGGTTATTTCTGATACCGATGGAAATGTCATTGCTAATTATCCCCCCAATCATGATTTGCTGGGGCACTCCTCATCATTGTTGAGCGATGTCACAGGGCAAAGAACAGGTGATCAGCTGGTTAAGGGCGACGATGGTGTCCTGCGGGTGATTCTGACCGCGCCGCTTTACGTTACCTCCGCGGGGGGGACGCTTTCTATGAGTGTTGGTATTCCGGTAGGGGAATCCATCGCGGTAGCAAATCAGGAGTTTTATCTTACTCTATTGCTGGTATCGGGTTTAATGGCGGTGACACTGCTGTTGGCGATAACGGGGCTGAATAGCAGCGTCCTTAATCCACTCTCCCAGCTTGCCCGGGCAACACGATCATTGTCAGAAGGACATCTGACCAGCTTTTCCAAAGTGGAGGGGGCTGGTGAACTGGTGCAGTTGCAGAATCAGTTTGTCGATATGGCCCATAAACGTCTGGCTGCAGAGCAGCTTGCGATAGCCAGAAACGAAGAACTTAATTCAATCTTTGACGCATTACCTGATATTTACTTCAGACTTGATAATGACGGTTTGATTATCGATTACAGAGCGCGCGAGAGCGCTGATCTGTACCTTCAGCCGGAACAGTTTTTGAAAAAAGCTATTCAGGATCTTTTGCCTGCCCATGTTTGGGAGACTTTCCGTCACCATTTCACCCGGCTGAAACAGGGCGAACATTATCAGGTCTGGGAGTACAGCCTTGAGTTTCCTGATGGGGTGAAGCAGTTTGAAGCACGCTTGTGTCCGCTGGCCGGAAGCACTCAGACTATTATGGTTGTGCGAAATATTACCGAGGAAAAACTGGCAGAGGAGTCGCTGCAGCTCTCCTCTATTGTTTACAGTTCGATCAGTGAAGCGGTGATGGTGACCGACGCTCAGGGACATATTATTGGGGTAAATCCGGCATTTACGACAGTGACCGGATATACCTTTGAGGAGGTAAAAGGTCAGTTTCCGTCAATACTGAAATCCGGGCATCAGTCCTCTGAGTTCTATAAAGCTTTCTGGGATCAGCTGAATACTACCGGTCAGTGGCAGGGCGAGATCTATAATCGTCGCAAGAATGGCGAGATCTACCCGCAGTGGTTAACCGTGAATACCGTTTACGATAATCGTGGCAATCCACAGCAGAGGGTGGCGATGTTTATTGACTTTACCGAGAAGAAAAATGCGGAAGATCTGATCTGGCGACAGGCAAATCTGGATTCGCTGACAGGTTTACCTAACCGGAAACTGCTGAATGACCGGATCAGACAGGAGATGCAGCACACTGATCGCAGTGGATTGCCGACCGCGATCCTGTTTCTTGATCTTGATCTGTTTAAAGAGGTCAACGATACACTGGGCCATGCTTATGGTGATCAGCTGCTGGCACAGGCGGCGGTAAGGATCTCTCACTGCGTTCGTTCAGTTGATACGGTGGCGCGGCAGGGCGGGGATGAGTTTGCTATTATTCTCAGCCAGGTTAGAAATCCCCATGTAGTTGATTCAATCTGTGAGGAGTTGCTGCATAGCTTAGCCGAACCTTATCAGCTGGAGGATGAAACCGCATATATCACCAGTAGTATTGGCATTACCCTCTATCCCGACGATGCAGAGACTGAAGCAGATCTGATCAAGTCCGCTGATCAGGCGATGTATGTTGCAAAAGAGAAGGGGCGTAACCGGTTTCAGTATTTCACCCGGGAGATGCAGCGGGACGCCAACCAACGGATGTCATTGATCAGCGATCTCCGTCTGGCCCTGACAGAGCACCAGTTTGTGCTTTACTATCAGCCCATCGTTTCACTGCAAGATCGCTCTATCCGTAAGGCTGAGGCGTTGATTCGCTGGCAGCATCCGCAACGAGGACTGGTGTTGCCAGGCGATTTTATTGCCATTGCCGAAGAAACCCGGCTGATCACCGGGATTGGCAGTTGGGTGCTGGAAGAAGCAGCAAAGACCGTGCAGATGTTGCAGAGTCGTTATGATTCGCGCTTTCAGGTCAGTGTGAATGTGTCGCCGATTCAGTTTGATAGTCTCGATAGCAATATCTCTGACTGGCTGGAGCAGCTTGAGTCGATGGGGCTGTCCGGAGATTCGATTGTTGCTGAGATTACCGAGGGGATGATGATGACCTCCTCTGCAGAAGTTCGTGCAAAAATGATCGCCTTTAAAGATGCGGGGGTGCAGGTTTCGCTGGATGATTTTGGCACTGGCTATTCCAGCCTTGCCTATATCAGTGAATATGATATTGACTATCTCAAAATTGATCAGTACTTTGTGCGCAATCTTTCGCTGACATCTGATGCTTACACTCTGTGCAAAGCGATCATTATGATGGCTCATAACCTGGGTATAAAAGTGATTGCGGAGGGGATCGAAACTGAGCAGCAGGAGTGGCTGCTACAGGAGCTGGGTTGTGATTATGGCCAGGGATATCTCTACTCTAAACCGGTCAGCCGGGGAGATTTTGAACAGTTGCTGCGTGAGCAGGGCGGTCCTGCGCATTCAGATAACTAAATGTACGGCGTGGTTAGTATCGCACTGAATGATAAAAAAACGGACCTCCTGCCAGAAGGTCCGTATAAAGAGACCGGGTTGTCTGGGGGGACATCCCGGTTCCGGCAGGTTTGACGCGGTAATAAGGTGCAATTATCTGGTTCGATTTAGCCGAACATCTCCTCTGCAGTATCGCGCAGAACATCCACCAGACGGTCAATATGGCTGGCTTCAATGGTCAGTGGCGGGGAGAAGGCAACGATATTGCCCATCGTCCGCACCATCACGCCGCGCTTAAAACAGCCTTTCTGGAAGTCCAGACCAACGGGGCCGTTAGCGGCAACCGATGCATCAAACTGGACGGCTCCGACCAGACCGTAGTTGCGCACATCAATGACTTTTGGTGCGTCTTTCAGGCTGTGCAGTTTATTTTCGAACTGTGTCCCTATCTCGTCGCTGGCGCGGGTCAGCAAGCACTCCTTCTCGTAGATATCCAGGGTTGCCAGACCGGCAGCACAGGCAACCGGGTGTGCAGAGTAGGTATAGCCGTGGTAGAACTCGATACCGCCGACAGCCACGTTATTGACGATCTGATCATGGATCTCATCTTTAACAAAGACGGCCCCCAGAGGGATAACACCATTGGTGATACCTTTAGCTGAGGTGATCATATCCGGTATGACATCAAACTCCTCTGCGGCGAAAGCTGAACCCAGACGCCCCCAGCCAGTGATCACTTCATCAAAGATCAGCAGAATGTCATATTGGCTACAGATATCACGCATCCGTTTCAGGTAACCCTGAGGTGGCATGATAACGCCGCCAGCACCGCTCATCGGTTCGATGATAACGGCAGCGATGCTGTCTGCACCGTGAAAGTGGATCAGCTGCTCCAGTGCTTCAGCCTTATCGATACCCTGTTCAGGCAGGCCTCTGCTGAATGCGTTGTTCGCGATATCCAGTGTGTGTGGCAGGTGATCAACCGGCAGCAGCGGGCCAAAACCGCTGCGGTTGTATGTCAGACCGCCCACAGAGATGCCGCCGAAGTTAACCCCGTGGTAGGCCATCTCACGACCGAGGAACTTGGTCTTGCCTGCTTTGCCACGGGACTTTTGGTATTGCAGCGCGATCTTCAGGGCAGACTCTACGGCTTCGGAACCGGAGTTAGCAAAGAACACTTTGTTCAGCCCGGCGGGGGTGTGCTTAATCAGCCGGTTAGCAAACTCAAAGCCGATCTCGTGGCCAAAGTTGAACGGTGAAGCATAGTCCAGCTGACGCAGCTGCTGGCTTACCGCATCCGCAATCTCAGTGCGACCATGGCCCGCGTTAACACACCACAGACCTGCGGTGGCGTCCAGAATCTCCTGACCTTCGTTGGTGTAATACATCACACCTTCCGCCCGCTCGATAAGACGTGGCTGGTTTTTGAAGTCCCGGTTTGCCGTAAACGGCATCCAGAACGCATCCATATTGATGTTCGTACTCATGGGAAAATCCTGTTGAAGTTATCAGTAATGGCCGCTTGCTGAGGTTAGCTCAACATAGAACGGTAACGTTTAAACAGTGGCCTTATGGAGTCATAGTAACGCCAGTGTTAAAGTCTTATAAATGATAAACATTGAATGCTTACTTTGATGTTTGTAAAACTTAGTTGAGGTGGTCAGATGGCAGGCAAAGCGCTGCAAAGCATGGGCAAGGTGGGGGATTACGAGATCCGTCTGCTGCGGGTTTTTAAAACAGTAGTCGAATGCGGTGGTTTCTCCGCGGCAGAGGTCGAGCTGAATGTCAGCCGTTCAACTATCTCAGTACATATGACCAACCTTGAAGCGCGATTGAAACTGAAACTCTGCCAGCGGGGCCGCTCCGGTTTTGCACTGACGGAGGAGGGGCTGACCATCTATAACGCTACCCGGCAGCTGTTTTCCCGGCTGGCCGAGTTTCGTTCTACCGTTAACGCATTGCATCAGCAGATGACCGGTGAGGTGCGTATTCTCACCTCCGACACCATCAGTCTGGATGAACGCTGTGGTCTGGATGAGGTGCTGGCCGAGTTTGCGGCACTGGCACCGGATGTCTATATCAGCTTTGACACGGCTCCTCTGGGTGAGATTGAACGGCGGGTGATCAATGGTGAGGCCGATGTCGGCTTTATTCCCCATCACCGGGATATCGAGGGGCTTGATTTTTTGCTGCTATATAAAGACAAATCGCTGCTCTATTGTGGTGACCGGCATCCGCTGTTTCATGAGCAGGATGAGCAGTTGCTGAATGCGTCTCTGAAACAGTGCAAACTGGTACATGCCGGGGTGTTGACCAGTCAGGAAGCGAGTCTGCAGCTGGCGGAGATGAATAAAGCCGCCGAAGCCTATTATTATGAAACCCGGGCGACCATGATTCTGTCCGGTGTCTATGTGGGGTTTCTGGCTGAGAAGTTTGCCCGGCAGTGGGTGACACAGGGGCGGATGCGGGCTTTGCTGCCCACAAGCCGGTTCTACAATCTTCAGGTGGCGGCCATCAGTCGTCGTTCCGGGCCGCTGAATAAGCCCCGGGATCTGTTTATGGAGCTGCTGAACGCACATATTCAAGGCGCGTGAGTAAACCTTTTAATTCATTAGCCACTGACTGATCTGCTGTATCAGCCATTCCGGCTGATCGTGGGGCAGGTCATGCCCTGCCTCCGGATGGCGGATATGAGGCATGCGCCAGGCGTCCGCCAGTTGTTCCGAACAGCGCGGATTGACCAGCTTATCTTTAGCGCCGCTGAGCAGTAGTACTGGTTTCTTGGGTGGATAGGGTTGTCCGCCGCAGGCGATGGCTAACTGTAGCTGACGGCGGAAATTAGCGAAGCTCACCGGATACTCCAGCTGGTACATCTGCCAGAATGACAGGGTTTCTCCGCGGTAACGCTGGGATTCACAGGTCAGATCGAAGATAGTCTTCTCCCGTGGATAACCTTTGGTGAGCATCGCCCGCATCAGTTTAGGCAGCGCGCCGGGTTGTAGCCGCTGGTGAGGCGGGTTCCAGGGAGACAGACTGCTGTTGATCATCACGATCCCCTGCAGGTCATCCGGGTACTCCTGCATCCAGTGGTAGGCGACCATTCCTCCCAGCGACAGACCCAGCAAAAATACTGGCTGCTCCGGGCGGTGACGGCGATGCAGATCGTCGATCAGTTCGCTCGCTGAGGTGGGGGTGTGATGTTGATAACGCTTACCGTTACCGGGCAGGTCGATGCAACTGACCCGGGTATTGGCCAGCCGTTTTTGTAGTTGTTGCGGGAATGAACCCCAGTGCCGGCTTTCCCGGCACAGTCCACGCAGTAATATCCAGTGTTGTTCAGCCATACCAGCGTTGCTTAGCCTCCATTTCGTAGCGCAGTCGGCTCATCGGAGTTGCCGGCAGCCAGGCTTCATAAGCACAGCTGCTGCGGATCAGAAACTCCAGCAGTAACAGGTGACGGCGCATGGTGCGTTTTTCACGATGCGGCACCAGGGGATTAAACAGGCCCATAAATGAGATCAACTGTCGGGGGTTTTTCTTCACCCAGCTCCAGGACCCCATCTCCAGTGTCAGTGGTAGAAAGACCTTATCTTCCAGGCTAAGCGACTGATGATAGAGGTAATCCCACAGATCACCGTGGGTGAGATAGCTGTGGTGCTGGGGTTCGATAATGTAATTATGATGGGGGTTAGTTGTTTCAAAAAGATGAATCAGCGCAGCGATATCCGCCCGGTGTTGTAGCGGTTCACGAGAACCTGCCATCGGAAACCAGATGCGGTCACGCAGTCCAAAACCTGAATGGCAATCCAGCACAATGCTCAGCGGTGAGCCAAATAGCTCATCATGGACCCAGTCACATAGCGCCCGGGCCTCAGCTTCCATCGGGCTGTGCTCCTCTCCGCGGTACCAGGGCAGGCGGTTGCTTAGCCGCTGACCCCCGACCATCCAGGTCACTTTGTCGGTGGCATTATCCGGTGAGTTGCGCATCAGATCGACGCCATTGGCATTGCTGCGCTGACCCAGAGCCATCCCGGCCGGGTTCAGCAGAGGGCAGAAAATAAGTCGTAAATGTTGCAGTTCATGATTCAGCCCTCGATCCCATTGCAAGCGTTGCAGCAGAGAGCTGATAAAGGTGAGTAGCAAGCGGGTGCCGATCCGTTCGACCCCATGCACGCCACCGACAAATGCCAGTGTTGGCAGGTCTGGGTTATCCGAGCCGAGGCGCAGACTATAGATGGGCAGCTTATACCGCTGACTGCTGGTCTGACTGACTGTTTGATGCTCGATAACGGCCAGAGTCCTGACCTTTAACTGTTGCGCATGGGTATGGATGAGTTGTTCCAGCTGGGCCAGCTCTGGCAGATAGCGGGCGGTAAAATCGGGGCTGACCCGCCGTATCCTCTCAGATGACAATTTTGCTGGCTGTCCTAGTTCTGTCATCGACCTGTTCCTGCTCAATTTCAGATTAAAGTGTAGTCGGAAATCGTGGATCAGATAGAACAGTCGTTAGATTTTTTCTTGCTGACTCCGGTAGTGTTCGGGTTTTTCGGGCTCTTTCGACAATCGTCGTAAAAGAGGTGGGGGCTTGCTTCATTCCGTCTGTGCACGGGGCCGGTTGAGAATGACAGGTTTCAGGCCCGCGCGAGCTGCGCACCGCGTTGTTGAAACTTTTGCATCTCCGCTGGCGGCACAAACAAGCCGCCGGTGGTCCATAGCAGATGTGTTGCATTGTGCAGCACCGCTTCAAGCTGTTGTTGGCGCTGATAGGCTTTGCCCGGTTCTGTACCGGTCAGCCAGAACGGGCCGGAAAATCCAGCTGCTGCCGACGGTTCAATCTCAATACCTTCACTTTGGCTGAGCAGATAAAGATGACGGAACAGTTCATCGTCGGTGACGGTAAAAACACCGCTGAGTAGCGGCTCTATGACCGAACATACCCAGGCGGATGCCAGACTGACGGCCAGCCCATCTGCTTCTGTGTCGACGTTAAGCCCGAGCTGATAGACCGATTCCGGCTGATCTTTATGGTCTGCCTGCATGCCGATCAGCACGCAGGGCGCCTGAACCGGTTCGGCAAAGAAACAGTGCACATGTGCGCCGAAAACCTGTTTCAGGCCGAAGTTGATACCGCCGGGAGCACCGCCAACCCCGCAGGGTATATAGACAAACAGCGGGTGTTCGGCATCGACCTGGATCTGCTGTTCATGCAGTTGTTGCTGTAAGCGTAAAGCCGCAACCGCATAGCCTAAAAACAGTCTGGAGGAGTTTTCATCATCGACAAAATAGCTGTTGGCATCGGCGTTCGATGCGGCCCGGCCAGCGGTGACGGCGGCGCTATAATCTTCGCGGTGTTCAACCACCGTTACGCCGCGATCACGTAGCCGCTGTTTTTTCCATTGTTTGGCTTCCACTGACATATGCACCACCGCTTTAAAGCCGAGTGCTGCACTGATAATACCGATACTCAGCCCCAGGTTGCCGGTGCTGCTGACCGCAATTTCATAGGCACTAAAGAGGGCTTTCGCTGTTGGGCTGAGGAGCTTCAGGAGATCATCATCCGGGCCGCAAATAAGGCCATGTTGCAGTGCCAGTTGTTCCGCGTGACAGAGCACCTCATGGATTCCCCCACGGGCTTTGATCGAACCGGCCACTGGCAGAGCATGGTCTCCCTTGATCATCAGCCTGCCTGATAGATCCGGATAGTGCTGCCGGTGCAGAGCAGACGCTGAGAGGAGTTTTGATTCAATCAGACCGTGACTCTCATGCAGTTCAGGAAACAGGGTTTCTAACAGCGGCGCAAAACGCCGCAGCCGCTGGTCAGCCTGATGGATGTCACTGAGGCTAAGCTTGTGTTCAAGCCCCTGACTGTCAGCCTGATAGTCAGGGTTTAGCCATAGTGTTGGTGTACCTGCACTGAGCGTTTGTCCCAGCGGTGTATCGATAATATGACCCATAGATCGCTCTGGATGCTTTATTGATGTGAGCTGTGTTTATGTGCAGCCTGATTAAGATCGGCAGATAGCCAGTCTGGGTCTGACTGCAACCCGGTTATCGGGGCTGGCTTGGATTGATCGGCAGACTGAGTGACTCTTTCACCTCTTCCATAACGATATAGCTCTTAGAATTTTTTACGCCGGGAAGGGTCAGCAACATCTCGCCAAGTAGCGCACGATATTCAGACATATCGGCAATGCGTGCCTTAATCAGGAAGTCAGCATCGCCAGACACCAGATGGCATTCCAGCACGTAGGGCAGGGATGCAACCGCTTTATTAAACTTAAGAAAGGCATCCGGTGACTGGTAGGAGAGTGATATCTCGACAAATACCAGCATCCCATAACCCATTGCCTGAGGGTCGATGCGGGCATAGTAGCCCTGAATCAGGCCATCTTTTTCCAGCCGTTTAACCCGTTCCATGCAGGGGGTGGTACTGAGGCCGACAATGTCCGCCAGGTCGACGTAACTGATGCGGCCATTTTCCTGCAGGGTTTTCAGAATGTTGAGATCTATCTTATCCAGCTTACGTTTTTGCTTAGTATTCATAGCGTTACTTTGCCCATCATC